>CAYNCI010000012.1:0-65516 GCA_964396065.1 uncultured Mesohalobacter sp.
TTCGGGATGTATAGGCGTTGGCCAAGGATATGCTTGTATAATTGAAAATGCTGAACGAAGTGAAGTCCCGAGAGTGTAGCGATTCGGGATGTATAGGCGTTGGGCAAGGATATGCTTGTATAATTAAAAATGCTGAATGAAGTGAAGTCCCGAGAGCAGAGCGATTCGGAATGTATTGGGGTTGGGCAAGTGTATGCTTGTATAATTGAAAATGCTGAAACGACGTCCCGAGAGCTTAGCAATTCAGGATGTATAGGCGTTGGACAAACCGATGCTATTGAGACTGTAGACGTATGAAATTTTTAATTTTTTGAAAAATAAAATAGTCCATTTCAAAAGATACTAAGTTGGTATGTAATAATGTTTAAGATTTGTATTTATGTTTTATACATATTAATTATATTTAAACCATAAAAATAAAAATGGCTACATATACCTCAACCCTTCCGGACAATTTGCTAAAGGAACTCGCTAAAGTCTCTAAAGAGCTTAAAATGCCCAAAAATAAAATCATTGAAAAAGCCTTAGAAATCTACTTGGAACAGCTTGATAGAGCTGCCTACATAAAATCTTATAAAAGAATGGCAAAAGATGAGGACATGATAAAAATGGCCGAAGAAGGTATGGCAGATTACTACAGCCAGCTTTTAGAACTTGACGAAGAATGAAGCAAAGAGAAATCTGGGAAGTTTTTTTTGATCCTGTTTTAGGAAGCGAGCAAAGTAGCAGAAGACCTGCTATAATTATATCTGGAGATATGGTGAATAGACATACTAACACAATAATTGTATGTCCACTAACCTCTAGCTTAAAACATTACCAAGGTAATTTAATATTGCATCCATCTGTTAGTAATGGACTAAAAAAAACTTCTGAAGTAATGACAATTCATATCCGTTCAATTTCCAAAGAAAGATTCAAGAAAAAAATAGGATATATTTCAAAAAATGAGTTTTCAGTGATTATTGAAAGTCTTACAAAAATAATTAAATACTAAACCATGCAAACCACACAAAGCTATATTCAAGGCCAATGGAATCAAGGCAAAGGAGAAGGTCAGCCTATTTTTGATGCTGTAACCGGCGAACACTTTACCAATATAAACATCAATGGTTTTAATATTCCGGAAATCCTAAATTACGGACGACAAAAAGGAAAAACATTAAGGCAAATGACGTTTCAAGAACGTGGCCTGATGCTCAAGAAGTTAGCCTTTTATCTACAAAAAAAACGCCGCGAACTTTATGAAATCAGTTACCGTACAGGTGCCACAAAACGAGATACGTGGTTTGATATCGATGGTGGTATTGGCAACTTATTTGCCAATGCATCTTTACGGAAATTATTTCCTAATTCCCCCTTTGATGTCGAAGGTGACCCTATCGATTTATCTCGTGGTGGTCGCTTTATGGCACATCATATATTAGTCCCAAAAGATGGTGTTGCTATACATATTAATGCATTCAATTTTCCTGTTTGGGGCATGTTGGAAAAATGTGCTTGTAACTGGATGGCTGGTGTACCCGCTGTAGTCTTGCCGGCACCTCAATCGGCATACCTTACAGAAGCAACAGTAAGATGCATTATAGATTCCGGAATTTTACCTGAAGGTGCTCTTCAACTCATTTCTGGCACAGCCAAAAACATATTAGATACTGTACAGTCTCAAGATGTGATCTCGTTTACGGGTTCTGCATCTACGGGAAAATTACTTAAAAATCACCCACAACTGCTAAAAGAATCTGTACCGTTTACGATGGAAGCCGACTCATTAAATGCTTCAATTTTAGGGACAGATGCTAGTCCGGGCACACCGGAATTTGATTTGTTTATAAGAGAAGTTCGCAATGAAATGACCGTAAAGTGTGGCCAAAAATGTACCGCAATTCGACGAATTGTAGTTCCAGAACACCTTATAGACGACGTTCAAAAAGCACTTATTAGCGCACTGGACAAAGTAAAAATCGGCAACCCAAGGCTTAAAGAAGTCCACATGGGTTGTCTGGTTGATAAAAAACAGGTCGAAACTGTTCTTGCCAACATAAACAAGATAAAAGAAACCGCAGAACAGGTTTACGGAGAGCAACATGCTAACCTAATTGATGCCAACTACGACAAAGGCGCCTTTATCACACCGGTGTTGTTAAGAGAAAATGAACCACTGAAAAATGAAGCTGCTCATGTTACAGAAGCCTTTGGGCCGGTAAGTACGCTTATGCCATACAAAACGCTGGAGGATGCTATAGAAATATCTAAAAAAGGAAAAGGCTCCTTAGTTAGTTCCATCTTTACAAATGATGATAACATCGCCCGAGAATATACCATTAATGCCGCCTCTCATCATGGTAGAATTTTAGCTATAAATAGAGAATCTGCAAAACAAAGTACAGGACATGGCTCGCCATTGCCTACACTTGTTCATGGTGGTCCCGGACGTGCCGGCGGCGGTGAAGAAATGGGTGGAAAGCGAGGAATTAAACATTTTCTTCAACGTTGTGCTATTCAAGGCAGCCCAACAACTTTAACCGAAATTACCGGGATTTACCAACCTAAAGGTGAGTACAAAGAGGCTGAAAAGCATCCGTTCACCTACCATTGGGAGGATATTCGACCTGGTATGTCTTTAGAGACGCACAAACGAACACTTACCGATACAGATATTATAAATTTTGCTAACCTGACCTGGGATCACTTTTATGCACATACCGATATCACCTCACTAGAAGGGAGTATTTTTGAAAAACGGACGGCACACGGGTATTTTATCATTTCTGCTGCTGCAGGATTGTTTGTTTACCCTAACAAAGGACCGGTTGCTGCAAACTATGGCTTAGAAGATATTAGATTTTTAAGACCCCTTTACCACAACGATACGATTTATGTAAGGCTGACTTGTAAGCAGAAAGTAGACAGAGAGCAAAAGGGCAAAGAGCTGCCATGCGGAATAGTGAAATGGTACGTCGAAGTTTTTGATGCTGAAGAGGAAAATCCTGATGAAAAACTGGTAGCTGTAGCCACAATTCTAACCATGGTACAGAAAAAGCAAAACACTTTTGTAGACATCGATAAAAATGGATTTGCTGAGAAAGTTAATCAACTGACTGAAAGCACAAAGCCACTTTGGGGCACGATGACACCACAACATATGCTGGAACACTTAGAGTATACTTTAAAAGTTGCTGTTGAAGACATTGTGGTGGACATTGCTACACCAGAAGAACACCTCGAAAAGGTTCAAGAAAGCCTGTACAATTTCAAAAAGATGCCTAAAAACTACAAAATGCCTCTTATGAAAGCTGAAGGGCTGGAAGAATTAGTACATCCAGACTTGGACACAGCCAAAAAGGCAGTTGTAGATGCGCATGAAAAATTCCATGCCTTCTTTAAAGAACATCCTGAAAAAGTGACTAAAAATGCTGTATTTGGAGAATTAAACTATTTTGAGTGGAAACTTTTAAACAGAAAACATTTTAACCATCATTTTGAACAGTTTGGGTTGATATAAATCAGGCATTCAACATAATAGATTAAAAAAGAGTTTCACTGATGATATCTAATTCAAAATCATTGACGTAATTAAATTGATATATCACATTTTCGCCAACACCAATCAAGTGAGAGTCAAGTGGTATAACATCTTTTATGTTAGCTGGATAGGAGTTCATTAAAACAATTTGGTTGGGGTTTTGTACATCAAAAACGTGAATACCTTCGTCGTTGCATACGTAAAGGCTTTGATTTCTCACACCCAATCCATAAGGACTAGAAAGAAAATAGGTAGAATGTTCTACGGGGTTGCTAATGTCTGAAACATCGATAACATTTATTTGGTCTTCGATAGAACCACACAGGCTGCCACCTCTAACGGTAATATAAGCGGTATTTCCATTAACAACTACCGGATCGCAGCCCGTTGCGTGTATAAAAGACGACAGATAGCTAGGATTAAATTCATTCTGTATACTTATGATGTGCATCCCGTCTGTAGCGCCTATAAACAAGTATTCCTTTTGAATAAAAGTAGTTTCTAGCACTCCGCCAAACCATCCATTCATATAGACTTCTGAGGCCAAAAAAATATTATTATAATCGGAAATGTCAAATGTATTTAGCTTATAATCCTCTAAAGCGTATAACGCATTGTTATAAATCTGAAATTTTGCATAAGATCCTCCAACGCCTATATTAGTTGCAATATCAGAACCATCAAAAGTATTTGGGGATTCCAAATTATAATAACTGTCAGGATTATTTTCTACAACAGCTCTCTCTAGAAAAATAGTTTCATAGTTTGCTATAAATTGATCGTCGCTGGCAATAACATTGGTTTGAACAAAAGCAGAAGGTTCTGTAGGATATGTCGCATAATAAAACAATACGTCTTCTGCGATATTTACTAATTGAATATCTGAAATATCTGTGATGTCAAAAACCACAAGATCCATATAATTATCAGCATAGAGGATATTATTTTTAATTGAAATATCATTTACACCTTCCAGTTGAATAAATGCAATATTTTCAGGAGATGCTGGATTCTGATTATTAAAAATATGAATGCCGGAATATTGTGCTATGTAAAACAATAAATTATCATAAACATAGATTTTTCCATCAGAATTTGTTGCTTGAGGCTCAAGAATGTCTATTGAATTACGAATATCAGACTTCAACTTAAGTACAGGAACGGTAACGGCAACTTGTCCGGAATTATAATCATCATCACTACAACTTATGGATGTAATGCTCGCTAACAGAATAAGAATAATGGAATATAGCTTTAGTTTCATGACAGTTTACTTGATATAAATCTATGAATATTAATAAGGTAATATAGAGAATAAAATTATTTCAAATGTAATGGATATACTATGATTCTTATCACAATCATAGAAAATAAAAGAAAGTGACGGCTTACAATCTTTAATTTTATATCTAAGATACCACAAAACTAAAATTAATACAGGATTGCAACAACCAAAGTCACGCTGGAGCGAAGTGCAAACATCCTGATTATTTGTGGATTAAGCCGCCTCGACTGTCTGCCTGACCGGTAATACAGGTGTTCATAATCGTCCTTTTAAGCGTTTTGAGGCAGCTTCTTTTTTAAAAAGTATGTATTGAAATAAAATTCATGTACTTTTGAGATTTAATATAAAACTTAATGTTACTCTTATTCTTTTACCTTTTTATAGCTTTAGTAACATCGTTTTTATGCTCAATAATGGAAGCAGTGTTATTATCGCTTCCCATTTCTTATTTAAAAAGTAAGTCCGAACAAGGTGATAAAAGCGTAAAAGCGATGATAAAATTTAAAGATGATGTAGACAAACCCCTTTCTGCAATCTTATCTTTAAACACTGTTGCGCATACCGTTGGTGCGGCTGGCGTAGGTGCAGAAGCAACAAAAGTATTTGGCGAGGCCTATTTCGGTGTTGTTTCGGCTGTACTAACTATCCTCATTCTCGTTTTTACGGAAATTATACCTAAAACCCTAGGTGCAAATTACAACAAAGCCCTCCTAAAGATTACAACAAGACTAATACAGGGCACAATTTTTTTAACTTATCCTTTGGTTTGGGTATCGTCTTTAATCACAAAAATTATATCCAAAAAAGGCAGCGAACCTACAACGAGCAGAGAAGAAATTTCTGCGTTGGCAAGTATTGGGGTTAAAGAAGGCATCTTTAAAAGTAAAGAAAATGCGGTAATACAGAACATCATTAAATTGAAGAGTTTAAAGATTGAAGAAATCATGACGCCTAGGATAGTTGTAGAAACAGCCGATGAAGACATGACGCTTCAGGAATTTTACGATTTGAAGGATAAGCTCATGTTTTCTAGAATACCGGTTTACAGCCACGACAAAGACAATATTACAGGCTATGTGAGGCGTCAACAAGTTTTTGAACACATCATAGACAAAGGAAACGACGGTAGATTAAAGGATATAAAAAGAGACATTCTTAAATTTCCGGAAGAGACAACTCTGTTTGACGCCTGGGAAACCATGATTCATAGCAAAGAACATATTTCGATTATCCAGGATACCTATGGCGGCCTGAACGGAATTGTAACTTTTGAAGATATTTTAGAGTCGCTTCTTGGTATAGAGATTGTCGATGAGACCGACAAGGAAGTAGACATGCAAGAATACGCGCTTAAAAAATGGAAAAACAGACAACTTGGAATAAGAAAAAAACCGAGTAAATAAGTTATAACTTTTCATTTCTACATAACATTCAACTACGCGGGTTCAGGTCCACTTGGATAGCTATAGTAGACTTCAATTAAAATATTACAACTAATTATTTAGTTTAAACTAATTATTTAGTTATATTTGTGTTCAAGAAATTTAATTTCATGAAAGCACTTACAAAAGCAGAAAGCGATATCATGCGTATTTTATGGCGGCTTGGGGAAGCCAATGTTAACGCCATTATAGACGAAATGCCAGAGCCCAAACCGGCGTATAATACCGTATCTACAATAGTTAGAATCTTAGAACAAAAAGAATTTGTAGATTATAAAAAACAAGGTCGAGGACACATTTATTTCCCGGTCGTCTCGCAAGAAGAATATAAGAGCAGTAGCTCAAAGCGATTAGCAAATACCTATTTTGAAGGATCTTTTAAAAATATGGTCTCCTTCTTTGTAAAGAAACAGGACTTAAGTCTTGAAGAATTAGAATCTATACTTAACGATATAAGATCCGCCAACAATGATTAGTTATGTATTAGAAATTTTAATTTATCAAACCTTATTCCTTTTAGCATTTCAATTCTTTAAGAATGAACCCAACTTTAGGTTTAGTCGGTTTTATTTGCTGTCAAGCATCTGCATTTCATTTATATTGCCCTTTATATCGTTCAATATTTTTAGCAATTCTTCATCTCAAGTAGAAATATTTCAATGGCTGGAATTTATTCAAATTAATCAGTTAACGGATTCCATGACCACAACAGAAGCGGTTGTACACTCTAATAGTAGTATACATATCAATTTGTATTGGACGCTTTATTTCATTGGAATTGTAGCAATGGTACTTTGGCGTAAAGAAGACCTTAAAGAGATTTTTCATCTTTTAGCTTTAAAACCAAATTACATCTACAAAAACAAAAAAGTAGTACTATTGAAAGATAAGTCTGTTGCTTTTTCGTTCTTAAATAAAATTTTTATTGGTGAAAATGTTCCCAAAACACAAGAACAAATAATCTTAGAACACGAATACCAACACCTAAAACACAAACACTCGTTGGATATTATTTGTGTTGAAATTCTGGTTTATCTGCTATGGTTTAATCCACTACTCTATTTATACCGAAAGTTTTTAAAAGAAATACACGAGTATGAAGTTGACCAAAGAATTACAAAGGACATCTCTCAAAGTTCTTACATAAATACACTTCTTAATCAAAATTTCAACACTCAAAACATTGCATTTGTCCATACTTTCTTTAGTACATCTAACCTAAAAAACAGAATTAAGATGATAACCACAACCCGTAAAATCAATACAAAAAAATACTTAAGTATAATTCCGGCCGTGTTGATCTGCGTTTTAATTTCATGCACACAAGACACTTATAATAATGACTTGAATGAAGATAACGAAACAAAAATGTTCGAAAACTCAGATATTTCAACTGAAGAGATTAAAGAATTATTCGAAGAGCTTAAGCCAAAGCGAGAATTATTTAAATTAAAACTGGAAGAAGAAGCAAGCCTAAAAGAATTACTACTGGTATATGGGATTGATATAGAACAAAAATTAACGGATAAAGATAAGTTTAAGTTATTTATTATTCTGCCAAGTTTAAATTATCAAAAAAGTATAGATGAAGATTATCTCTCAAAAATTAAAAAAGAAATCAGTGAACATAAGACTTTAGAGCAGATATATAAAAGTATACAGGATCAACGAAAGGACTTTGAAGAAAATTATAGCCTAAAAAACATTGATGATTCCAGTAAAATCCCTTTCACTTTAGTTGAAAAAGTCCCACATCCCAATTCTTGCGACCAAAACACACAAGAAGAAATGAAGGCTTGTGTCTCAGAATTTATTTCAAATCATGTAAATTCAAATTTTGATATAAACCGATTTAGTGATTTACCTTCCGGCAAATACCGAGTAAGTGTTCAGTTTGTAATTTCCAGAGATGGTTATGTATATAATACCAGAGCCAGAGGTCCAAGTCCAGAACTGGAAGAAGAAGCCATAAGAGTTGTAGAGTCTCTTCCTCGCTTTATTCCGGCGGAAACCAATGGCGAAAAAGTAGCTGTTATTTACGGTTTACCTATTAATTTTGTTAAAGAATAGCCTATCATAATCCATAGTCTTATTGTTTTACGCCTGTCTTGACAAAAGCCCATGAAAACGCTATTGTCTTTTTTAGAATGTTCATTACATTTGAAGAATGCTATCTAAAAAAACAAAATACGCGATTAACGCTTTGATTTACATTGCCAAGAATGAAGAACATAAACCTATCATGTCTAGCGAAATCGCTGAAAAACAGAATATTCCTAAAAAATTTCTAGAAAGTATATTATTAGACCTCAAAAAAGCAGACATTCTGGAAAGTAAGCGTGGCCGACATGGCGGCTATTACCTTAAAATGCCAAAGGACAAAATAAACCTTGCCGAAATTATGCGCCTCTTTGATGGTGCAATTGCCTTTTTACCTTGTGTAACGCATGATTATTACGAAGCCTGCGAAGAGTGTCAACACGAAGATCAATGTGGCATTCACCATGCTTTTTTAGAGTTAAAATACCTAACCGTAAAATTTTTAAAGTCCTGTACTTTACAAGACATCCTTCAAAGAGAGTACTTACTCAGCTAAGTCTGGACTGGCATTTTAAAAACCTAAACCAGCATTGTCTATCAAATTAAACCTATCGGATATTCGATATATTCAGTTTCCTATAACGACAATGTTTTCAATATAAAAGCACGGGCCTTGCCTACAAATTTGTAAATAAAAAAATTCATGTACTTTTGAAAAAAATTTAACCATATCATATGAAAATTATTGTTCCAATGGCAGGTCGTGGATCGCGATTACGACCACACACCCTTACCGTTCCTAAACCGCTTATTCCTATTGCTGGTAAGCCTATCGTACAAAGGTTAGTTGAAGATATTGCAAAAGTGGTAAACGAACCTTTGGAAGAAATTGCCTTTGTGATAGGTAAGGACTTTGGCAAAGCCATAGAGGAAAAGTTAAAAGACATAGCAAAAGGACTAAATGCCAAAGCGAGCATCTACATCCAAGACCAGCCTCTTGGTACAGGCCATGCCATCATGAGTGCAGAACCCTCTTTAAGCGGTCCGGCAGTTATTGCCTATGCAGACACCTTGTTTAAAGCAGACTTTACAATTTCTGAAGATACTGATGCCATGATTTGGGTAAAACAAGTGGATAATCCGAAAGCTTATGGTGTTGTGAATTTGAATGAACAAGGCCATATAACCGAGCTGGTAGAAAAACCTGAAGTTCCGGAATCTGACCTTGCCGTGATTGGCATTTATTATTTTAAAGATGTTGGAGTATTAAAAACACAACTGCAAGAAGTATTAAACGAAAATTTACTCCGTGGTGGCGAATACCAAATTAATGATGGTATTAAAAAGATGAAAGCCAAAGGTTACATCTTCAAGCCAGGTAAAGTAAACGAGTGGATGGATTGCGGTAACAAAACAGTTACTGTTCAAACCAACAAACAGATTTTAGAGCACTTAAAACACGGCAACGAAAAATTGATTTCAGACAACATCGAAATTCACGATTCTGAAATAACAGAACCCTGCTTTATTGCTGATGGTGTAAAACTAATTAACGCCAAAGTTGGTCCTCATGTCTCGCTTGGAAAAGGCACAATTGTTGAAGACTCAAGCATAACAAACAGCCTTGTCCAAGAAAATGCGGTGATTAAAAATGCCAATTTGGATAATGCCATGATTGGAAATTATGCCACATTTGATGGTAATTTTACAAGCATAAGCATAGGTGATTATTCAGTATTAGAGTAGATGCAGAAACTCATCATTATTATATTTTTGCTCTCTTCCATACTATGGAAAAACCCCTTGCATGCTCAAATAGAAAATGATGTTGAAATTTCAGACTCTATTCCCGGCAACGTAGATCAGGAAAAATTTGAAATAAAATTTTTTAAAGCCCTGTCAGAACGAGGAATTGAAAATTTCGAAAAGGCTATTCAAACCCTATCCGAAATTGAAGAAACCGTAAAAGATGAGGCCATTATTTATTTTCAACTAGGCTTGAATTACGCCGACCTTGAAGAATATGCTTTAGCCCTGATTAACCTAGAAAAAGCCAGAACATTAAAGGCAGACGATTTCAACATAACCGAGGCCATTTTCGAAGTATATTACAATCAAGAAAAATACACAAGCGCAATAGATGAAGCACAAATTTTAGTTAGAGAAGATAAAGAATACCAGGACATTTTGGCCGAACTTTACTTCAAAAGCTATCAATATGAGAAAGCCCTTGAGTATTTAGACCTGTCTGACAAGCAGTTTGGGTACAGTCCGTTTAAAGATGATATGCGTCTGGAAATCTTTAGAACAAATAACGATTATAAATCAGCGATTTCCTATTACCAAAAACGCTATGAAATAGAACCTTACAATCCTTTTAACTTGTTTTATTTAGCACAATTTTTAGCAAGCGATAAGCAGTACGACAAGGCCATTTCAACAACTGAAGAGTTACAAAAAGAACATCCACTGTTTTCCAGAGTGTATGTGGCTCAAACAGCAATTTTTTGTCAAAACAATCAACCCGAAAAAGCACTTAAAGCTTTAGAAACGGTTGTTTCCGACAGGTTGATGGAAGAAATTTACAAAATTGAAGCGATAGAGCATGTTAAGGCCTATGTTGATAAGCATCCGGAATACCAACAGCAATTTATAAACGTCCTAAACACGGCTACGCAAACCGCTGAAGACAATGCCAGTTTTTTGGACTTAGCCGAGTTTTATTACGAAACCGACAAAGCCAAATCACTTGAAAATTACAAAAAGGCACTAAGTCAAAACCCTCAAAATTTTAAAATCCTGAGTGCCATATGTGTGTTGGAGTTTAAGCTGGAAAAATATGAAGACGCCATCAACACAGCAGACAAAGCTTTAGAGCTCTTTCCTGCTCAAGTTGTTTTTATGATATACAAAGGCCAATCTTTATTCAATTTGCAAAAATATCAAGAAGCAAATGACGTTTTTCTAGAAGCGGAAGCTTATATGTTTGAGCAAAATGAAACGCTTTTAAACCTTTACAGCAGCATTTCGTTAACTTATGAAGCCTTGCAGAATGAATCCAAAGCCAACGAATACAAACAAAAAGCTGAAAAACTAAAATCAGAACTCAAATAGTGTTTATGCGAAATACGTTAATTTTAAAAATATTGGTCCTGTTTATTTTACTACAATCTTGTAAAGGGTCGAAAACTGTTTCAGAAGATTCTGATATGAAAAAAGAAACCTTAAAAGCAATTGTAAACCAATACAAATCTTCTCGCCCGGATTTTGAAACTATGCGTGGCAGAATAAAAGCGTATTTTGAAACTGAAGACATACAGCAAAACATAAATATAAGCTACAGAATTGAACGTGAAAATACGGTTTGGATGAGTGCAAAGTTTGCAGGTGTCTTTGAGGTGGCAAAAGTCATGATGACCCCTAAAGACATTCAGTTTTACGAACGTATAGATAATAATTACTTTGTTGGCGATTTCAAATTGGTAAGTAATTTTTTAGGGTTCGATTTATCATATCCGGAAATAGAGCATTTACTCCTGGCAGAAAACATCAAACCTTTTGAGATAGCGTTAACCGATTTTGAAACCACAGAAAACACCATCTTAATGACCACTAATTATGAAGATAATTTGGTGCAGAGTGTGATAATAGATAAAAGCTCACTCAATATACTTTCACAGACTTTACAGCTTGATGACCAAATATTACAGATCAAATACGATACCTATCAAGTGATTGACAACAAATACTTTCCTGAAAGGTTATCTATATATGCAAACAAAAAAGAAGAGGAAGTCAATCTCATTTTGGATTATAAAAGCATGAAATTAAACGACAAATTGCGTTTTCCTTTCAAAATACCCAGTAATTTTTCACCAATAAAGCTATAATAATTGTTTATGAAGCATTTTCTTCTTGTTGCATTCTTACTCCTTAGTACGATAACTATAGCTCAAACCAAAAGCGAGCTCGAGAAGGAACGTCAACAGATTGAACAACAAATCAAGCAGCTTAATAACACTTTAAACAAAACCTCGTCCAAACGCGAATCGGTTTTAGAACGAGTAAACACGATAAACCAAAGAATTTCTGTCACCGAACGCCTGGTAAAGCTAAACAATAGAGAGTCTAATCTATTAACAAGAGAAATAGAAGCCAACGCTCAAGCCATAGACAAGTTAAGATCGCAGATAAAAGCTCTAAAAGCCTCGTACTCAAAGCTGGTTGTCGATGCCTACAAAAGTAAATCGCAACAAAACAGAATCATGTTTTTGTTATCCTCGGACAACTTTAAACAGGCTTTTAAAAGACTGGAATACATGAAGCAATTTGCGGCGCATAGAAAAGAGCAGGCCAAAGAAATAGAAGAACAGACAAAAGCCATCCAAAAGCTAAATAACACCTTATTTAAACAACGTAAAGAGAAGGAAGAAATCTTAGAAAAAAACAGAGCACAACTAAAAAAGCTAAACAGCGACAAAATTGCTGAGCAAGAATTGATTGCCACAATTTTAAAAGACGAAAACAAGTACAAAAGAGAAATCAAAAAGAAGCAAACCGAAGTTGATAAGATAGATAAGCTGATAAACGAGTTGATCTTAAAAGCCATCGCTGAAGAGAACAAAAAAGTTGGCGGAAAATCATCCAGCCGCTTTAAGATGACTCCCGAAGCTACACTTTTAGGCAATAAGTTTGAAGATAATAAAGGAAAATTACCATGGCCTGTAATTTCCGGGTTCGTCTCACGACCTTATGGTACCAGACGACATGCTGTTGTAAAAACAGTAAATACTACGAGCCAAGGAGTGCGTATACAAACCGAAGAAAACGGCCAGGCCAGAGCCGTGTACGATGGTGAAGTTAGCCAGGTTTTAGTTATTCCGAAAACAAATCTTTATATCATATTACTTAGACACGGGCAGTACTTAAGTGTGTACAAAAACATAAGTCAACTATCTGTAAAAAAAGGAGACAAGGTAAAACGCAATCAGTTTTTAGGTACTATTGGAAAAGACATTACAGATGGCAAAACCACCTTAGGCTTCTACATTTACAAGAATAATAAAACCCAAAACCCTGCAGATTGGATTTATAAAATGTAATTTTTTATTTTAGTGTAAAAAATTGCAGTCCAGATGATAAAACTGAGTTGGAAATACCGTATTGCTTTTGCACTCTTCACCGCTTTATTTTACTCGTTTTTACTTTGGTTAGTCGACTATTTTATAGAAAAAGACCTCTACAGCACAAAGAGCCTTATTTTTCAAGGCATATTATTTGGTGTCGTTTTTGGAATTGGGTTTCCTTACATCAACAAAAAGCTTGCATCAAAATTTAGCAGAAATGTAGGAACCAACATTAAACCCACTTTAAAGCCTGAAGAGATTGTTGAAGTACAAGGTCCTGCAAACTTATTTCGCGGCATAGAAGGAGTAAGTGGGAAGATTTTCCTAACCAACAAAAGACTTATTTTCAAGCCTCACAGTATAACTATCCAAAAAAGCCAAACCGATATCCCCTACGCACAAATTGAAAGCCTGACAAAAAGAAAAACAGCAATACTTATAGATAACGGCATCCGAGTGATAACCAAAAAAGGAAAAAAGTTTGACTTTGTCGTGAACGAAAGAGATTTAATAATTGAAAAAATTGAGGAGAAATTAATATAAAAAGCTACACTTAAAATATAAAAAAGCCCCGCTTAATAGCGAGGCATGTAAAAGTAGGGTTTAATAATCTATTATTTCAACAACTCTTCAGCCTTTGAGATGGCGTTATTGATATGATTTTTCATCTCTTGCGCATCTTCGTAAGTTTTTTCGATAGCTTTAATTTTTAGTTTTATGCTATCCAAATCTGTGGTCTCAATGCCGTTTTGAATTTCATTTGGTGTAAAGTCGTCTCCAAATTTTTTCATCCACATCATCATCTTTTCATGACCAACTTGCAAATCTTTGATAGCTGCAGAATTCGCCTCCTGATTTAAACTATCCATATCGGCCTTTAATTCATTCATCAAAGTATTCATTTTACTCATTTTAGGCATAACCTCATCATGAGCATCTATGGCTTCAGTCATTTTTTGGTTAAAGGTCTCTGATAGCTTATCGGCTTCTGTTGTACAACTTACAAATAGCGCAAAAGTTAGAAGGAATAGGATTTTTTTCATCATTAAAATTTTTTACAAAAATACATGAAATTTAAAACCTGGGCTAAGAAGAGTGTGAATTCCATGTTGAAATTAAAAAACCATCTAAAGTAAAATCTATGTCATTTTTTCTGATTATTTTCAACAAAATTCTATTATAAAGTGCACTCCAATTTTACCATTTACAATGCTTCGGCAGGCTCCGGCAAAACCTACACCATCACCAAAGAATACTTGAGCATTTTGCTAAAAGAACCTCAACCTTTTAGATTTCAATTTATTTTGGCGGTAACTTTTACAAACAAAGCCGCTAGCGAAATGAAAACCAGAATCCTTAATACCTTAATCGGATTCGCAGGCTTAGACAGCACCAAACTAGACCGTAATTTACTGCATACCATAGCAAAACAAATTGATATTGAACCCGATGAGATAAAAAATAGAAGTTATTCCATCTTAAAACAACTTCTTAACAACTACGCCGATTTTGAAGTCTCTACCATAGACAGTTTTAACCACAGGATTATCAGGACTTTTGCAAGAGACCTTAGAATTTCTCAAAATTTTTCGATAGAACTTGATGCGAAAGACTTGATTACAAAAGCGGTAAATCAACTTATTGAAGACCTGGGAAAAGACGAAGCACTAACAACATGGTTGTCAGATTTTGTGCAACTAAAAATAAAAGACAACACAAGTGGAGACATCAGGTCTAAACTGAATGAGTTTGCAGAGCTGGCTTTAAATGAAAATAATTATGCATTCATAAAACATCTAGAGTCTATTGGTTTTGAAGATTATAAAGCAGCAAAAAGCGTTTTAGTAGATAATGAAATTTTAATCCAAAAAGACCTATTACAACTACGAGAAGACTTTAATACTTTATTACATGAGAATGGTGTGGAATCCAAATCTTTTCCAAGACAAACTATTCCAAAAAACTTTGATAAAGCTGTTGATGAAAAATTGAAAATCCCGTTAGATTATGATGTAGATACTGTAAAAGAAAAAAGCTTTTACAACAAGACAGCCAAACAAGCGCAGAAAGACAGTATTGATCGCATTAGACCAGAAATTGAAGAGCATATGCTCAGGTTGAAAGATCTGTATTACGATTTACAGATTACACGTCGGGTGCTAAAATCTCTTACGCCACTCGCCATGATCAGTGAGATTCTAAACAAATTGAAGACCATAAAAGAGGAAGAAGAAATCTTGTTTGTAAACGACTTTAACCGCCTAATAAGCAATCAAGTTGTTAAGCAGCCTGCCCCCTTCATTTACGAACGTTTGGGAGAAAAATTTAGACATTATTTTATAGACGAATTTCAAGACACTTCAAGATTACAATGGCAAAATTTTATTCCACTTGCAGAACATGCCCTATCATCTGTAGATTTAAACTCTAAAGGCAGTAGCCTCTTCCTCGTTGGCGATGTAAAACAATCGATATACGAATGGCGTGGTGGCGACCCTGAGCAGCTAATGGATTTGTATTTCAAAAAAACAAACCCATTTACCATAAATCCTGACAACAAAGAATTAAGCGACAATTGGCGAAGCGCTAAAAACATTGTAGATTTTAATAATACTTTTTTTGAATTTGCATCCAAAGAACTAACCGACAAAGACCATCAAAACATATACAGCAACGTACATCAAAACTGGAAAAAAGATGAGGAAGGCTATGTGGAAATACAATTCTTAGAAGACGAAAAAGACAAAGAAATTCTAGCTGAACAAAGGTTAGAAGAGATAATACGAATTATACACAAAGCCAAAAATGATGGTTACAACTTAAAGGACATTTGCATTCTTGTAAGAAACAACAGATTTGCCGTCGAAATTGTGGAAGCGCTAAATGCCTTAGAAAAGCCTATTCCTGTTGTGTCTCAAGAATCTTTATTGATTAAAAGTGATTTTAAAGCAGAACTGCTTATTCTATTTTTAAATCTGGTGAATGATTTTTCAGCCGATCTAAAAACTGAATTTTTACTGAAATGGTTCAACTTTAAACAAATACATCCTAAAGAAATTCACGTTGCGGTACACGAACTCATTACTCTTGAAGATAGAGCATTTTGCGATGCTTTAATCTACTACGGTATTGAGTTTAATCTAAACGACTTTAATAGCTTAGGCTTGTATAGCAAAGCAGAATATTGCCTGAAGTGTCTAGGTTTCGAAAGGCAGATGAATGCCTATTTACAATTTTTATTAGATGAAATATTTAGTTTTTCTAACAAAACCTCACAAGACTTGTTTGCATTTCTGGAACATTGGAATAACAACAAAGACAAGCTAAGCATATCGACCTCCGAAGCTTCGGATGCCATTAAAATTATGACTATTCATAAGAGTAAAGGACTTCAATTCCCGATTGTAATTTATGCGTATGCCAATTTTAATTTGTCTACCATAAACAGAAGCACTAAAGACTGGATTTTTTTAGATGAACGTAAATTTGGCTTGCCCCTCTTCTATGAAAATATTTCAAATTCCATCCAATATTTGAATGATGAATTTTCTACTGTTTACGATAAGAATGTAAAAAAAACAGAATTGGCAAATATCAACACGGCTTACGTGAGCATGACCCGACCGGAAGAACAACTCTATGTCTTGGTCGATCCTCAAATTGATAAAACAAACTTAGACTTCAGAGCATTGCTCCTGCAATTTCTAAAAACGAAAGGGCTTTATAAATCGGAACAAATGCGATACGAGATAGGTGCGATTTCTCCTAAAACCAAAACAGAAAGTCAGTTTGAAGAAAAACCATATCATTTTAACGCCTCTTATTCCAAACGATTTTACAAAACCCTATCTTCAGAAAGTCATTTTGATGAAGAAGCTTTAAAATCAAAAACCTATGGAATAGAAATCCATAAAATATTCGAGAATATTATTTATGAAGAAGATTTTTATAAAATAAAAGAAAACCTAAAATATAAGGACGAGGTTGAACAAGTCCTCACAAATCAAGAGATTTCAATGTATTTTAAACCCCCTTGGAAGATATACAACGAAACAGACATCGCCTTTAACGGGGAAATCATAAGACTAGACAGGTTATGTATTCACGAAGACAAAGCGGTTATTATAGACTACAAAACAGGCGCTGAAACTTCAAAAGATATTTTGCAACTAACAAACTATAAAAAAGCAATAGAAGCACTCGGATTCAAAGAAATAATGGGCTTTTTAGTATATCTTCGTAAAAATATTTTAGTTAAATCTATTTAATACAAATTATATGTTTTCAAACAAATTAAAGACTCAACTTGAAAATGAAATAGCTGAAATAAAAGCAGATGGATTATTCAAGTCTGAGCGTATCATAACGTCACCACAAGGTGCAGAAATTACTTTAAATACAGGGCAGAAGGTATTAAACTTTTGTGCGAATAATTATTTAGGTTTATCGTCTCATCCGGAAGTTATCCAAGCGGCGAAGGACACACTGGATTCTCACGGATTCGGGATGTCGAGTGTAAGGTTTATTTGTGGGACACAGGATATTCATAAAAAATTAGAACAAAAAATAGCCGATTTTTATGGTACAGAGGACACCATATTATACGCCGCCTGTTTTGATGCTAACGGTGGTGTTTTCGAGCCACTTCTTACAAAAGAAGATGCCATAATTTCAGACGCATTAAACCACGCTTCTATAATAGATGGCGTTAGGCTTTGTAAGGCGGGTAGATACCGTTATGCCAACGGCGACATGGAAGATTTGGAAAAACAGCTACAGCAGGCAGACCAAGACGGCGCTCGAAACAAACTTATTGTAACAGATGGTGTATTTTCCATGGATGGACTTGTAGCGCCTTTGGATGAAATTTGTGATTTGGCAGATAAATATGAAGCCCTTGTAATGATAGACGAATGTCATGCAACTGGTTTTATCGGCAAAAACGGGATAGGCACACCAGAACTTAAGAATGTTTTAGGCAGAGTGGATATCATTACAGGTACTTTAGGCAAATCGCTTGGTGGTGCAATGGGTGGTTATACAACTGGACAAAAAGATATGATAGAGTTATTGAGACAACGCTCAAGACCATACCTGTTTTCTAATTCGTTGGCACCTTCTATTGTTGGAGCCTCATTAAAGGTATTCGAATTATTAGAAAAAGATAACAGCTTAAGAGATAAGCTTGAAGAAAACACTCTTTATTTCAAGGCTAAAATGAAGGATGCCGGTTTCGACATTATCGATGGAGATTCTGCTATTGTGCCAGTTATGCTCTACGATGCAAACTTAGCTCAAGATATGGCCAAAGACCTTTTGGATGAGGGCATTTACGTGATTGGATTTTTCTATCCGGTAGTTCCTAAAGGAAAAGCCCGAATCAGAGTTCAGCTGTCGGCAGCTCATGAAAAAGCGCATTTGGATAAAGCTGTAGAGGCATTTATAAAAGTTGGAAAAAAATTAAATGTGATTTAAAACATTCAACTACAGATATTTTGCGGATAATTTCCGAATTTTTAATTTTGTAACTTAAACTAAAAAGAAAAAATGAAACATTTAAACAAACTAATTTTGATGTTGTTTGCAGTACTTGCAACGACTTCATTAAACGCTCAAGACCAAAACAACCCTTGGGCTGTATTTATTGGTGTTAATGCTATCGATTTTTACCCGACAGGTGCTAATCTAATTACACCACAAGGCAGGATTTCTTCAGAAGGTTTTGGAGAAGACTTATTCTTCAAAACTGATAACTGGAACACCGTTACGTCTTTCTCAAGTATTGGTGTTGGAAAATATATAGGTTCAGGCTTTAGCGTTGAGGTTACGGGTAACTTTAACAAGATTACAAGACTTGGTCAAGTAGACGTCGACGAGGAAAGCTTTATCAACTTTGACGGGACAATCCTTTACAACTTTAAGGATCACATTGGCATAGAATGGCTTGACCCATACCTAGGATTAGGACTTGGTTATTTCTTATTAGATGGCAATGGTGCCGGCACGTATAACACAAATCTTGGTGTAAACTTTTGGATCACAGAAGGTCTAGCGCTTACTGTAGACACCAGCTACAAGGCAGCTTTAGAAAACAATGATAACGACTTCTTCCAACACCGATTCGGTATCAAATTTGCCTTTGGCGGTACAGACACAGACGGAGATGGTGTATACGACAAAAAAGATGCATGTCCGGACGTCGCTGGATTAGAAGAATTTAACGGATGCCCAGATACAGATGGGGATGGCATTAAGGATGAAGATGATGCTTGCCCGGGTACTGCCGGTCTAGCAAAATATGATGGTTGTCCGGATGCTGACGACGACGGAATTATTGATTCTGAAGACGCTTGTCCTAATACTGCTGGTTTAGCTTCTTTAGCAGGTTGCCCGGATGCAGACGAAGATGGCGTTAAAGATGGAGACGACACTTGCCCTAACGAAGCAGGACCGAGTGCTAACAATGGTTGCCCATGGCCAGATACAGATGGCGATGGTGTTTTAGACAAAGACGACGAATGCCCTAAAGTAGCAGGAGAAACAGGAAACAAAGGCTGTCCTGTAGTTACAGAAGAAGTTCAAAAAGAACTTAATACATTTGCAAAAACCATTAACTTTAATACTGGTAAATCTTCATTAAGCCAAGATTCTGAAGATGCTTTAACCTCAATTTTAGCTATTCTTGCAGAATATCCTAATGCTAAGTTTACCGTTGAAGGTCATACTGATAGCGTTGGAAATGCTGAAAAGAACAAGGCATTATCGCAGTCTAGAGCACAATCTGTAAAAGATTACTTAGTGAAAAATGGTGTGGATAGCTCAAGATTAAATGTAATGGGCTACGGTGAAGAAAAGCCTGTGGCAAATAACAATACTAGTGCAGGAAGAGCACAAAACAGAAGAGTTGAAATAAATTTGGTTAAATAAATTAATCAAAAAAAATATCACAAAAACCACCTTATATCAAGGTGGTTTTTTATTTTTAAGTATGCAAAGTTTTCTTAAGTCTTACATTCAATTTCATTTCAAAAATTTTCAAAACGAAACAAGCACCATCGTTTTACCTAGTAAAAGAGCGGTATCCTTTTTAAAAAGAGAATTTGCTTCTCAAAAGCAAGCCGTTTGGCTTCCTGAAATTATAGATATACTAGAACTTATTGAAAGGGTTTCCAAACTTGAAATTATTGGAAATCAAGACACTTTACTTTTATTATATAAAACCTACCTCGAATTAGGACTACAAGAAAATCCTGATAGCTATACCGGTTTTAGCAACTGGGCTTCTCCTCTTCTGTCTGATTTTAATGAAATAGACAGGTTTCTTGTAGATGTAAATCCTTTTTTTAAATACCATAAAGAGCTAAAAGAACTTACTTATTTTGGGGAGAAAAAAACCGATTTTATAAAATCGTACATTCAATTTTGGGAAGATATGCCCAAACTTTATTTTGCATTTAAAACAAAACTTCTAGATCATAAATTAGCATATCAAGGTTTAGCTTACAGAAGAGCCGTCGAAAACATTAAATCCTATATTGAAACCAATAAAAAACAACACATCTTCTTAGGCTTTAATGCCATGAACAAAGCAGAAGAACAACTCGTAGAATGCTTTTTAAATTCTGAAAGAGGCAAAGTAGTTTGGGATATCGACAGTTTTTATTTAAAGGAAAATAAACACCCTGCAAAATTATTTATTTCCAAATACAGGAAATTATGGGATAGGTATAAGAAGGATTTGGTTTTATTTGAAAATAAAAACTTTGAAGAACCAAAAGATATTCATTTTGTAGCATCCACAAAATCTGTAGGACAAAGCAAAAGCCTTTTAAACATCTTAAATTCTTTAAATGAAAAACAGCTTAACAACACTGCTATTGTTCTTAATGATGAGCATCTATTAACACCGGTGCTAAATAGCATTCCTGACCACATAAAAAATGTGAATATAACAATGGGGCTTCCTTTACGAAATTCTCCAATTGCAGATTTCTTTAACACTATTATTACGCATCAGAAAATTGCAAAGGATAGCATCTTTAAAGAAGACTTGGTAAACTTATATTCGCATGCCGCTTTATCTGCACAAAAGAATATTAAAAATGAAATCCTCAAACAGGATATTTTATACTTCACATTTGATGACATTAAAAATTCATCATTTTACCCTGAATTACTTTTTGCAGATTGTCTGAAAATTTATTCAAGTCCGGTAGGATTTGTTCTAGCTTTATTAAATTTAACGGACTTGCTTAAAGAGAGTGTAGTATCAGATCTTCAACCGTATTTAAGGGCTTATAAAAATGTCTTTTATAAACTAAATATTTTAGCAGGAGAAAATCCAAAACTCAATACACTAGATATTTGCACACTCTTTTTCGATTTAGAAAATGAAGAAAAGTTAAGTTTTAAAGGTTCTCAAACAAAGGGCTTGCAAATTATGGGTATGCTCGAAACACGCTTACTAGATTTCGAAAATATCATTTTGCTATCGGTTAATGAGGGTATTTTACCAACGGGAAAGTCTGATAATAGCTACATTACTTATGGTCAAAAAATGTACTACAACCTTCCAACACATAAAGACAAAGACGCCATTTACGCTTACCACTTTTTCAGGTTATTGCAACGTTCTAAAAAATACTTCATTCTCTACGACAATGACCAAAGCGGCTTAAATAAAGGAGAATTAAGCCGATTTGCAAAATACCTTCAAATATTCCAACACGCAAATCATCAATATAACTATGATAGCTTTTCGCTAACCACAAAATCCGACACTAAAGAAGATATTGTGATTGAAAAAACTGAAAAAGTTATGGAAAAGCTATTACAAATCTCAAAAAGCGGCTTCTCGCCTACCTCATTAACAACGTACATCGATAATCCAATAAAATTCTATAAAAGATACGTTTTAGATGTCAAGGAAGAAGAAAATTTTGAAGAGGAAATTAATTTTAGAGATTTTGGAAAAGTAGTACATGACACTCTGGAAGAAATGTATAAAAATACGGGAGAAGAACTTTCTAAAGATGTGATAAAATCTTTTCATGCCCAAAAGGAAATATTGATTCAAAAGCACTTTGACAGAAACTTTACTAAAGATGCGCACTTATATGGCAGCAATAGACTTAGATATGAAATAGCATTAGCTTCTGTGAGCAAATTTTTAAATATGGAACAACGCTCCCTTTACAACACATCTTTAAACGTTATTGAGGTCGAAAAAAAGATGTCCACAACAATAAGTACAAAAAACCATACTGTAACCTTAAAAGGGCAAATCGATAGAGTGGATAACTGTAATGGCACCTTGAGGATTATTGATTATAAAACTGGATACGTAAATACATCAGATTTAAATATCAAAGAGTGGCAAGATGTGATTTCAGATTACAAATATTCTAAAGTATTTCAGACCTTGTTTTATGCTTTAATGTTTGCTAAAAATAATACGACCAAAGAACTGCAAGCCGGAATTATAAGCTTAAAAAATCTAGACAAATGGTTTATGCCTGTCAAGAAAGGAAATCAAACGCTGGTAGATGAAACTATTTTAGAAGAATTTCAAGACATATTGTGTGAGCTGCTTGAAGAAATTTTAGACCCAAAAATACCGTTTACTGAAAAAGAAAGCCTATTCGAATCATGATTTGGGAACAAAAACAAAACGTAAATCCAGCTACGGTTGAAAAATTAAAGCAAAGTTTGAACATTACAACTTCGCTTGCAGAACTATTGGTGCAAAGGGATGTAAATCACTTTGATGACGCCAAACAATTCTTTAGACCAAACTTAGAAGACCTACACGATCCTTTTCTGATGAAGGACATGCATAAAGCTGTCGAAAGAATCGAAAATGCCATTGCACAAAAAGAACACATCCTTGTCTATGGTGATTATGATGTAGATGGTACAACAAGCGTAGCGCTAGTGTACAGTTATCTAAAGGCCTTTTATCCTCATGTATCTGCCTATATCCCGGATCGCTACAAAGAAGGGTATGGTCTTTCTTATGCAGGGATAGATTATGCAGAACACAACAAAGCGACACTTATTATCTGCCTGGATTGCGGCATTAAAGCTATCGACAAGGTAGAATATGCCAATAACAAAAACATTGAAATTATTATATGCGATCACCACAGACCAGGAGAAAAAGTCCCAAAGGCAACCGCTATATTAAACCCTAAACAAAATTCATGCGATTACCCTTTTAAAGAATTATGTGGCTGTGGGATAGGGTTTAAACTCATTCAAGCGCTCCAAGTCTTTTCAAAAAAACCATTGGAAAACATTTGGAATTACCTAGACCTGGTGGCAACTGCCATTGGTTCGGATATTGTGCCTATAAATGGGGAAAACAGGATTTTAGCCTTTCATGGTTTAAAAATTCTTAACACCAATCCAAGACCAGGCTTCAAAGCCATTTTATCCAATACAAAAAAAGAAGAACTCACCATTACTGATGTGGTTTTTATTATTGGTCCAAGAATAAATGCTGCAGGCAGGATGAAACACGGGCTACATGCTGTAGAATTGCTTATTGAACAAGATTTGGAAAAAGCTATTGAGTTTTCAAAAGCTATCGAAGTATTTAATACAGAACGTCGTTCTACTGACAAAGAAATAACCCAGGAAGCTCTACTCCAAATCGAAGAGCTTAACGAGCAACAAAGAAAAACAACTGTTGTTTATCAAGAACATTGGCACAAAGGTGTAATAGGGATTGTTGCGTCCAGACTTACAGAAACGTACTATAGGCCTACATTAGTTTTTACCAAAAGCGGAAACGTTTTGGCAGCATCTGCCCGTTCTGTGCACGGGTTTGACGTTTACAATGCAATAGAAAAATGTGCCGACGTTGTAGAACAATTTGGTGGTCATACCTACGCTGCCGGATTAACTCTCAAAGAGGAGAATTACTTAAAATTTAAAGAACGGTTTGAGACAGTTGTTTCTAAAACCATTTCCCCGGAGTCTCTCACAAAGCGCCTGGTTTTCGATTTAAAGATTAGCTTAGAAGAAATTACACCAAAATTCTTTAGAATTTTAAAGCAGTTTGCCCCTTTTGGCCCTCAGAACATGAAACCCGTATTTAGAATAAACGGTTTGCAAGACACAGGCTATGCCAGAGCTGTAGGAAAAGACAACGAACATTTAAAGTGTAAGTTGTTTTATGGCGAAAATCCTTTTAAAGTAGATGCTATAGGGTTTGGTCTTGGCGAAAAATTAGACCTGCTGCAAAACAGGCAAAAGGTAGATATTTTATGCAACATAGATGAAAACGAGTGGAATGGCCAGAAAAGTTTACAATTTATCTTAAAAGATATAAAAACCTCGGAGGAGTAGATGCATTGAAATACAAAAATTTATAAATTATATATATTTGTGAAAAGACATAAAAATTAAGGTTAAGGCATATAAATGGTTCAAGATATTCTAACAGCAATACCACTAGGCATTTTTTTAGCTTTCATGATTGGTCCTGTTTTTTTTGTGCTGTTAGAAACTGCTGCAATAAAAGGCTTTAGAGCCGCTTTAGTTTTTGATATTGGTGTTTTAATTGCAGATGCTGTTTTTTTATTAATCGCTTATTTTGGTACCAATCAATTACTTAACCGTTTAAAAGACGATCCTGCTTTATACGTTTTCGGAGGAACCATTTTGGTAACATATGCTATAATAACATTTATAAAGGTAAAACGAACCAGTAGAGATTCTGGTAAGTTTGAATTTCAAAAATTAAAAAACAGCGATTATTTACAAATTTTAGGAAAAGGCTTTTTGTTGAATTTTATCAATATTGGCGTACTGGGTTTTTGGCTAGGATTAATTATAATTTTTGGACCTACCTTGGACATGCAGCCTTTTAGGCTCTTCACATTTTTTACAGCAATTCTAATTTCTTATTTAATTGTTGATATTTTAAAAATACTCCTGGCAAAACGTCTAAAAAACAAACTTACGCCAAGAAAAATTTTAGTGTCTAAAAAAGTAATTAGTATTATCATTTTTATTTTTGGCTTGGTATTGATATTCAGAGGTGCAGCGCCGGAGCAGGTCTCCAAAATTGAAGAACAAGTTGAGGAAACTTTGAACTAAAAATACAGAACAGGAACAGCTTCATAATTCCTGTAAATATTACTTTTGCAAATCATTAACACTAGATGTCTACAACCAAAAAAAATAGAATTCTATTTAGGATTATACGCTGGAAGGAAAAGTTTCTTTCACAACATCAGTTTGTTATTTTATTAAGTGCAATCATTGGTTTTGCCGCCGGTCTGGTAGCAGTTATTCTAAAAAACTTAACCTACCTGATACAATCTCTCATAGAGCAAGGGCTTTTATTTACATTCAAAGAAATATATTATTTCATCTTTCCCATTTTAGGTTTAGTATTAACTTATTTGGTCCTGAAGCACGTCTTTAAAACAAGATTAGGACAGGGAATTTCTTCAACATTATTTGCCATCTCTCAACGAAAAGGCTTTGTAAAACGCGTGCAAAGTTATGCCTCACTTATTGCAGCACCACTAACGGTTGGGCTAGGCGGCTCGGTTGGGTTAGAGTCCCCGACTGTTGCGACAAGTGCCGGAATGGGTTCAATTCTGTCTCGCTATTTTAAAGTTAACCAAGCGACAAGAACACTATTAATAGGTTGTGCAGCCGCAGGTGCTATGTCTTCTCTATTTAAAGCGCCAATTGCAGCAATTATTTTTGCCATAGAAATCTTTGCCTTGGACCTTACATTGGTGTCTATGATCCCATTGTTGGTAGCTTCGGTATCCGCCATACTTACGTCATACTTCTTTTTTGGCTCAGATATTATTCTTCAGCCGCAAGTAACGACAGAATTTCATCTGAGTGATATTTTCCACTATATCCTCTTAGGTATAGTATGTGCAGGATTTTCGTTATTATTTATTAATGTTTACAGAAAAACCTTCAAGATTTTCGAAAGGGTAGAGTCAAAATTTCACCGGGTAATCATTGGAGGAATCGCTCTTGGAATACTCATTTTCTTATTTCCACAACTTTATGGCGAAGGCTATCCTTTTATAAACCAACTCTTGGCTGGGGATTTTCGGTTTTGGGAGGAGTCTCATCTCAATTTTGGTGTGGAGAGCATTTGGATGTTACTGCTTTTTTTGGTTCTTCTCAT
Source organism: uncultured Mesohalobacter sp. (assembly GCA_964396065.1). Taxonomy (GTDB): domain Bacteria; phylum Bacteroidota; class Bacteroidia; order Flavobacteriales; family Flavobacteriaceae; genus Psychroflexus. The sequence goes on from CAYNCI010000012.1 coordinate 26,588, forward strand.
TTTTTTTAAAATTATAGCAACTTCAATTACCATTTCATCCGGTGGTGTAGGCGGAATTTTTGCTCCTGTTTTATTTATAGGAAGTATTATCGGCAGCTGTTTTGCTTTGGTGATTAAACAATCCAGCTTTATGTATAATACCATTTCGGACAATAATTTTGCACTCGTGGCGATGGCTGGTTTGATGTCCGGTGTTATGCATGCCCCTCTAACGGCAATTTTCTTAATTGCTGAAATCACTTCCGGCTATAACCTGTTTATTCCTCTAATGATATGTACTGCGATTTCTTACGGGATTAGTCAACGGTTTCAAAAGCACTCTATTTATAATATCGAGTTGGCTCAACGGGGCCAATTACTTACACATGATAAGGACGAAACTGTTCTGGGCATGCTTCAAATCGACAATCTGATTGAAAAGAATTTTGTAGTACTGGATATAGATATGACACTTGGAGATATAGTTGAAAAAGGTGTAACAAAATCGTCCAGAAATCTTTTTGCAGTTACAACAAAAGATAATGAATTTAAAGGAATTTTGCTTTTGGACGACATTAGGGGTATTATGTTTAACCATGAGATGTACCAGAAATTCTTTGTAAGCGACTTGATGCAAACTGCGCCAGACGTAATTGACCTGCACCATTGCAATGCTAAAGTGGTTATGAAAAAATTTAAAGCTACAGATGCCTGGAATCTTCCCATTGTACGAGATGGAAAATATGTAGGTTTTATATCAAAATCTAAATTATTAACGGCCTACAGAGATAAATTAGTAGATTTGAGGCTAAATTGATTTTCAAATGAAATATGTACTGAGAATTTGTTTTGCAATCATGCTCGTGGGATTCGGATACGGATACTTTGAAAAATCATTCAATGATAATCCCGAAATTGGTGAACGTGTTATAGGGCTTTCTGTATTGTTTAGCGTCTTTATTTTCATGCCTTTATTTTTATACCATCGCTGGAAAGGAAAAGACATTAAAGATTATGTTTTAGATAAAGACAAGCTGGACGAAATGCGCAATAAAAATATGTAATCATGAAACAAACTATCGAAAAGGCTGCAGAACAATTAAGGCATGCACATGAACAAAAAGCGCCCTGTGCACCGATAAGGCATCTGTTTAAAAATAAAGATATTAGCGCTGCATATGCTATTCAGGATATTAATACGCAAATAAAAGTAAATCATGGCCATAAAATTATTGGCAAAAAGATAGGACTAACCTCCTTTGCAGTACAGGAGCAATTGGGCGTTAGAGAACCGGATTTTGGAATGCTTTTCGAAGACATGTATTTTGAAAATAAGGCTGAAGTTCCATCTCAAATCTTGATGCAACCTAAAGCTGAAACAGAATTGGCTTTTGTGTTAAAAGAAGATTTAACCCAGTCTGAATTAACATTAAAAACTGTGGAAAACGCCATCGATTATGCGCTCGTTGCCATTGAAATTGTTGGCAGCCGAGTTGAAAATTGGGACATCAATATTATGGATACCGTAGCAGACAACGCCTCTGCGAGTCATTTTGTAGTGGGCACATCCAAAATTTCACTAGAAGATATAGACTTGATAAACTGCAAGATGCAATTGTTTAAAAATGGTGAATTAGCTTCCGAAGGTACAGGAAAGGCTTGTATGGGTAATCCTCTTCTAGCTGTAAAATGGTTAGCTGAAAAAATGATTGAGTTGGGACAGCCGCTTAAAAAAGGGGAACTTATTCTCTCCGGTGCTTTAGGACCAATGGTTCCTATTGAAAAAGGAGATCATTTAAACGCTACTATCGACAATTTTGAAGTTGTGGAGTTTAGATTGGTTTAAAGCCTCTTTCCTTTTTAGTTTTACTAAACAAAACTAATATACAAATCAAGCCAAAAACGCAAGAAAAAACAAAACTTGCTATCCCTGAATTATATATGATGAGGCCATAAGTATTTGATCCATATTCTCCAACAATAGTTTGAATATTAAATCTAGGAAGGTAGCCTACAACATTCAATATAAGCAGAATGAAAATTGTAGCTTTAAGTTTAAATTTTTTATAATGCATAAATGCAATAAGCACAAGGCTGAATATAAGGACAGAAGACACTATCGAAACCAGATTCACATCATAATAATTAAACTCAATGGCCACCAAATTTGAATAAATAATAAAATTACTTATTAAGGATTTTAATACAGCATACAGTAAAGCCCCTAGGATAAATGGTTTTATGTTGTGCAGAAAATAAGACCATTTATTTACCTTTCGATACTCTTTTAATACTTCTTCCCTGTCTCCAATACTGTGTTTAGCAACCAAAAAAGCTTCGGTTTCTGTAAGTTCTTTTTGCGTTAAAGCCTCTATCTCATCAAGAAGATGGCTTTCAAGCTCTTCGATGTTATCTTTAGAAATTTCTGACTTGGCTTGAAATTCAGCTTTCCAGTTTTTTACAAGTTGGTGTATGTTAGTTTCGGTTCTGTTTTCCATAATAGTGTGATAATGTTATTTACTGTATTCCAATTTTCCTTTTCCTGGTGCAATTCCTTTTTACCCTTATTTGTTATGCGGTAATATTTTCGTTTTCTACCGGTATAAGAAGCTTTCCAAAAGGACTCTATTAAACCTTTTTTTTCCAGCTTGTGCAAAACAGGATACATTGTCCCTTCCTTAAAATCCATTTTTGAGCCTGATAATTCTTTTATAGTTTTAATAATTTCATACCCATAAGATTCCTGACTTGACAAAATGGAAAGAATGATAGGAATTGATGATGCGCCAATAAGTTCTTTAGAGAATTTTTCCATTATTGTTTTTTACAAATATATACATAGAACTTCTATGTAATTAATTTATTGCAGATTTATTTTATAATTTTTTCAACAATATAAAAATTGATATGATTTTACTAACTAAAAATCATCAACTTCTAATTATCCAAGTACTGAACATAAGTATTATTTCAAGTATTTGCACTTACTCTAACCTTAGATGTTCTAAGTTTTTAATACGCTTTAGGGTATAAAACCCATGTGAAAACTTATTACTTGTATTTTAAATATTTTATTCCAATCCTGAACTTTAAGTTTACTAAATTTGCAAACTTTTTAAATCCAATAACATGTTAGAGGTAAAAAACATTAGAAACCATAAAGATGCTTACGTTAAAGCATTAGCTAAGCGAAAATTTGATGCGAATGAAATACTTAACCAAGTCATCGAATTAGATGAATTAAGACGTAGCACTCAAGTTGAACTCGATGAAGTTTTAGCAAAATCTAATGCCATCTCTAAGGAAATAGGAATGCTTTTTAAGTCTGGAAAAGCTAAAGAAGCTAATGAACTTAAAAGCCAAACCGGCGAACTTAAAGACAAAAGCAAAAGCTTAAGCGAGCAGATGGACAAAGCGCAGGAAGACTTAAACCAACTCCTGTATCAGATCCCAAATATTCCAAACGATTTAGTACCCGATGGGCAAAGTGAAAATGATAATGAAGAAGTCTATGCCGAAGGCGAAGTTCCAGAGTTGGGCGACGATGCTTTACCACATTGGGAGTTGGCCAAAAAATACGACATCATAGATTTTGAACTTGGTAATAAAATTACAGGTGCAGGATTTCCGGTTTATAAAGGTAAAGGGGCTAAACTGCAAAGGGCTTTAATTCAGTATTTTTTAGACAAAAACACTGCAGCAGGTTATACCGAAGTTCAAGTGCCTCATGTTGTTAATGAAGACTCCGGCTTTGGAACAGGACAATTACCTGACAAAGAAGGACAGATGTATTATATTGGAGCAGACGACCTGTACCTTATCCCAACAGCAGAAGTTCCGATAACAAATATGTATCGTGGAGACTTGCTTAATGAATCCCAACTGCCTATTCAACTTACGGGCTACACCCCTTGTTTTAGAAGAGAAGCCGGCAGTTATGGTGCAGATGTAAGAGGCCTAAACCGATTACACCAATTCGATAAAGTAGAAATTGTCAATTTTGTAAAGCCAGAACATTCGTACGAGATGTTGGATAGTATGGTGGAACACGTTAAAGGGATTTTAGTAGAATTAGGCTTACCTTATCGCATCTTAAGATTATGTGGTGGCGACATTGGTTTCACTTCTGCCCTCACCTACGATTTTGAGGTGTATTCTACTGCACAAGAGCGTTGGTTAGAGATTTCTTCTGTGTCAAATTTTGAAACCTTCCAGGCCAACCGTCTGAAAATAAGATACAAGGACAATCATAACAAAAAACAATTGGTACATACTTTAAACGGGTCTTCACTGGCCTTACCAAGGGTTTTAGCTGGAATATTAGAAAACTATCAAACACCGGAAGGTATAAAAATCCCAAAAGTATTGATTCCATACACCGGATTTGAGAAAATTGACTAAAAGAGGCTAGAAACGCTCTATACAGAGAGACGAATCTACAATCAATTGCAAAAACATGCTAAAAATAGCATACGACGACATTTATAAACATCCTCTGCCAGAAGGACATCGTTTCCCTATGGAAAAGTATGATTTGTTACCAAAACAGCTTGTTTATGAAGGCACTTGTGAAGAGTCTAATTTTTTTAAACCTCAAATTTTAGATCAAAACGAAAGGTATATTCTAAAAGCACACGACAGCAACTACGTAAGTGAACTGTATAGTTGTAAAATTGAACCGAGAGCGGCAAGGAAAATTGGATTCCCATTGTCTCCAAAATTAGTTGAACGCGAGCGCGTGATCACTAACGGCAGCATTAGAGCTTGTAACTATGCTTTATCTCATGGGATAGCCATGAATATTGCAGGAGGCACTCACCATGCATACAGAAACCGAGGCGAGGCCTTTTGCATGCTTAACGACCAAGCCGTTGGAGCTTATTATTTGCTGGAAAACAAATTGGCTCACTCGATTTTAGTTGTCGATTTAGATGTGCACCAAGGAAATGGCACTGCAGAAATATTTAAAAACGATTCGCGTGTTTATACCTTTTCCATGCACGGCAAGAGTAATTACCCCTTTAAGAAAGAAACTTCAGATTTGGATATTCCACTAGAAGATAATACCGGAGATAACGAGTATTTAAGCATCCTGAAGAAAACACTTCCTCACCTTATTGATTCCGTAAAACCAGATTTTGTATTTTACCTAAGTGGTGTTGATATTTTATCGACGGATAAATTAGGTAAACTTGGATGCAGTATAGAGGGCTGCAAAGAACGAGACCGCTATGTCTTACAATTCCTGTTTGACAAGGGCATCCCTTGTGAAGTAAGTATGGGTGGCGGCTATTCTAAAGACATCAAAATTATCATAGAAGCACATGCCAATACATTTCGTTTGGCACAGGATATATACTTCTAAAACAGTTCCCTACCCTCAGAAGGGGGAACAATAAAAGATAATTTGGAAAAATTCCCCCTTCGGGGGCAAGGTGGATTACTTAAACGTCCGCTTGATAGGGCCGATAGTATCTTCTATGTCTTCTTTTAAAGATTTCGCATGTTGTGCCAAAGACTTTTGTTCGTCTTCTACTCCTTTCTTCAAATCTTTATTTGCCTCGTCTATTTTATAAGATTCCTTGGTGATTTCGTATTTTATATCGTCTGTAGCTTCCCTTATGGATTTTACAGTTTTACCAATAGTTCTGGCCATTTCCGGCACTTTATCTGCACCAAAGATGAGTAAAACTGCCAAAATGATGATGAATATTTCAGCCCCGCTAATAAAAAACAACTCATAAGTCATGATGCAAAAGTAGGTTTAATGATACAATATACCAATCTAAGGATGTGTTAATTTAATTCTTTAAAATTTGTTGAAGATTAACTCAATAAAATCAGGTTTAAAAGAAGACTTTTCACAATAATCGATATCTCCTATTGTCATTGATACATTGTTACATTAACACATTAGTCAATAACCCTCATTTTAGACTGAAAAAAAAGAACTTTACCCAGATAAGAACCCACGATGGCCTCTAATTTTAGTTGAAAGCCGTGTTTTAAATATTTTAATTCATCAATATTTGAACAAAACACCTGAAGACTATATGTTCTCATATTAGGCTCGTTGTGCGTTAAGACTTCAGAAAACACAATATTTTCAAAGCGTTCAGTTTGCTTTAGTTCCGGAATATATTCTGATTTTAATTTAAATATACATTCGCGCAGAATGCTTTCTTCAATAGAAAATGTAGTATTATGTATAAACATGCTATATATTTTGGTCTCCTCTCAACTGCCGGTATAATTTTCTTCCTTCAACAAAAAATATACTGTCTTCGTGTTCAAAAATAAGCTGCTCCAAATAGAATTTAGCTTTTTCGACATCGGCTTTAAAATCCTTATAAATATTTGCTAAGGCAAAAATCGCATTATCTACCACAATACTTTCAGGGTACTCTTGTAAGAGGGCTTCATAATTTTTTATAGCATTGTCGTAGTCCTGAATATCCTCGTAAGCCTTTCCTAATTTATAAAACACTTGATCTTTTATATGGTAATTATCTGCCACATCAAAAACACTTTTCAAGGTATCGATAGCTACTTTCGTTTTGCCCTGGTAAACATATAAGTCTGCTTTAGCAACTTTGCGCAAAGCTTGCTGGGTAGAATCTGTTTCGGTTTGGCCTTGCTTGATAAACAATGCCATTTCTATAGCATCGTTGGCAATGGTTTGAGTCGTGGCTTTCTTTAAGACTTTTAATTGGGTAAGCGCCCAGTCAAAATCGCCTTTATAATAGCTTGTCATAGCCGTTTTATAACTTGCTTCCTGCGCCATAGGCGTGTTTTTAACCATTTTACTCACCAAGCTATATTTTATTAATGCTTGATTAAAGCTTTCTTGTGCGACCAAGACGTCGGCTAATAGCGTTTGAATTTGAGCATCGCGAAATACACCTGCATTATAGCCTAAAGCATTTTCTAATACTGTTATGGCATCCTGCGCTCTATCGCGTTTAAAGGCTAAAAATTCTGCATATTGTAATTGCAAAGGGATAGTTTGAGCATTATATCCATAAACCTCAAAGTAATCTTCGAACTCTGAATTTATATCGCCGGCATCGATTTCATTCGAAATTTTGGCGTCCATAATTGCAGAAATAGCTTGGAGTTGAAACTCTATATTTTGAGATTCGTCTTTTATATATGTAAAAACCTGTATAGCATCCTCAAAATATTCTGCATCTATCATTACATAACCTAAATCAAAAAAGCGTGTAAAGTCTCTAATATTTAAACGCTTATATATAGCTTTTTCCTGTGCAAAAGCTTTGCTAAACGCTTGCTCCTGAATATATAGCCAACTTAAAATCTGATTGTAAAGTACATTAGGATTTTGTTGCAACCTCTTAAACAAAACTTTTTTCAGAATAGCATTATTTTCATTTGAAGGATCATCAGAGATATAAACATTAAAGTTTCGCTGAACAACATCGATGTACTTTTCATTTTCTTCGATCAGGCTTATGTACTTTTCGAACATCTTCTGCACATTGCCTTTCTCTCCATACAACCTCGCCAATTGGATACTAAAATTAAGCTGAGGCCTTTCAGAATAAGCGACTTCGTAAGTTTGAATGGCATAGTCCAACAGGTTGTAATTTTGGAAAGTGAGCCCAACATTGTAGGCATAACCAGCATTTTCCTGAACCCGTGCTATGGCTTTGTCGTACCAAATTTTTGCGTTTATGGTATCCTGCTCTATGGTATAAACGTGGCCTATTTCAACATATATTTGAGGAAAGTTCTGTGAATTCCCAATATACTTTTCCAATAAACCCCTTGCACTATTAAACTCTTGTAGTTGGACATGAACATTAGACAAACCTAAAACATAATCTTGCTTTCGCGGATTTTTTTTATATAGGTTTTCGTATATGGATTTAGCCTTTTCGTACTCTCCTTGCTCCACATAATTCATAGCCAGACCTATACTCTGAGAGAAAAGAACATCAGGAATAAATAGAAGTCCAAAAAACAAAAAAGAAACTAAGCTAAACTTCAATTTACGCATAAACTCTGTATGAATTTAAACAAATGTACATGATTTTTTTCAACTCCAACTTTATAATAACATAAAGAAAGCTTAGAGAAAAGGAAAAGCTTATTAACACTAAGAAGTGTTGATAAGACATTTAATAACACTATTTTTTGTAATAAAAAGCCTAAATAAGGTTAAGCTTGACAATAAACTAACAAAAGTCAGTAAATACGCATTTTCTTAATATTTGTTAAAAAAATACTGCATGAACGTATTATATTTACCCTGCAAAATTTTCTTTCAAAATGGATAACAAATTTCTTACCAAGGTAAACGACACCTATGAGTTCAATTTTAGCAAAGACGAGGTCGTAAACAGCGATATTCTTAAAATATCAGATGATACTTTTCATTTCATAAAAGACAATAAATCTTACAACATCAAAATCGTTGAGAAAAACTTATATGACAGAAGTTATACTTTAAAAGTGAACGCTAATACGTATAAAGTAGACATTTCCAACGATTTAGACCTTTTAATAAACGAATTAGGTCTAGAAGTAGGAAAAGCCCACTTGGATAACGAAATAAAAGCACCTATGCCGGGTCTTATATTAGAAATAAATGTTTCCAACGGCGAAGAAGTAAAAGAAGGACAAGCACTTTTGGTATTGGAAGCTATGAAAATGGAAAACACCATAACTTCGCCAAAGGATGGCGTAATCAAATACATTGGTGTAACCAAAGGCTTATCTGTTGCCAAAAACGAACTTCTAATCGAATTTGAGTAGATTATTTCCAACCACACTAAATACAAAAAATTACAACTTAAGATGGAAAAAATATTAGTAGCTAATAGAGGTGAAATTGCTCTTAGGGTGATGAAAACTATCAAAAAAATGGGTATAAAAACGGTAGCTGTCTATTCAGAAGCCGATAGAAATGCCCCACATGTCAGGTTTGCGGACGAAGCCGTTTGCTTAGGACCACCTGCCTCTTCCCAATCCTATTTGTTAGGAGACAAAATCATCGAAGTTTCTAAACAACTTGGAGTAAATGGCATTCACCCCGGATATGGATTTTTAAGTGAAAATGCAGTGTTTGCCCAAAAGGTTACTGATGCTGGCATAGAATTTATAGGACCAAGACCTCATGCTATACGCGTTATGGGCGACAAACTTGCTGCCAAAGAAACCGTGAAGTCTTATAATATCCCTATGGTGCCCGGCATAGATGAGGCTATTACCGAGGTGGACAAAGCCATGGAAATCGCTAAAGAAATAGGCTTTCCTATTTTAATTAAAGCCTCTGCCGGTGGTGGTGGAAAAGGGATGAGAATTGTAGATGAAGAAAAACAGCTTGAAGAACAGATGAAGCGCGCCATAAGCGAAGCACAGTCTGCATTTGGAGACGGTTCTGTATTTATTGAAAAATACGTGACTTCCCCAAGACATATCGAAATTCAAATCCTTGCAGATAAGCACGGCAATGTAATTCATCTATTTGAAAGAGAATGTAGTATCCAAAGACGTCATCAAAAAGTAGTTGAAGAAGCCCCATCTTCTATTTTAAGTCCAGAATTGAGACAACAAATGGGTGCAGCAGCTGTAAATGTTGCTAAATCCTGTGAATACGTAGGTGCAGGAACTGTCGAATTTCTTTTAGACGCAGATTTAAATTTCTATTTTTTAGAAATGAATACCAGACTTCAAGTCGAACACCCTGTGACCGAATGGATTTCGGGTGTAGATTTGGTTGAAGAACAGATAAAGATTGCTCGAGGCGAAGTCTTAAGCATATCCCAAGAGGATTTAAGTATAAATGGTCATGCTGTCGAGCTTAGAGTCTATGCAGAAGACCCCAGGAACAACTTCTTGCCAAGTGTAGGTAATTTAAAAACATATAAAGTACCGGAAGGCGAAAATATTAGAGTAGACAACGGCTTTGAAGAAGGTATGGATATTCCGATTTATTACGACCCTATGCTTTCCAAGTTAGTCACTTATGGCAAATCTCGTGAGGAAGCTATCCAAAAAATGATAGAAGCCATAGACCACTACGAGGTAGAAGGCGTAGAAACCACATTAGCGTTTGGCAAATTTGTCTGCCAGCATAAAGCATTTACCTCTGGAAATTTTGATACCCATTTTGTAAAAAATTACTACACAGGAGAGATGTTGGAAGAGCAATATAAAGGAGAAGCTGAAATCGCCTCAATCTTTGCGCTCAATGCTTATATGAATGACAAAAAAGAATTGATTTTACCACAAAAAAAATAATACTGAGATGGCGATTACCAAAAAAGATATTCAAGAGAAAAAAGAACTTGCATTACTTGGTGGTGGTGTAGAACGCATAAAAAAACAGCATGCCAAAAAGAAACTCACCGCAAGAGAACGTGTTGAATACCTACTTGATGAAGGAAGTTTTGAAGAAACAGGAATGCTTGTCACCCATAGAACAACAGATTTTGGAATGGAAAACCAAATCTTTTTCGGTGATGGTGTTGTAACAGGTTTTGGCCACATAGATGGCCGATTAGTTTGTGTGTTTGCACAAGATTTTACTGTTTTTGGCGGTGCACTATCCGAAACTCATGCGGAAAAAATTTGTAAGATCATGGACCATGCTGTTAAGATTGGTGTTCCTATGATTGGACTAAATGATTCCGGAGGTGCAAGAATTCAGGAAGGTGTGAGATCTCTTGGCGGTTATGCTGATATATTTTACAGAAATGTAAATGCCTCCGGCGTTATTCCTCAAATTTCGGCAATAATGGGGCCATGTGCCGGTGGCGCGGTGTATTCTCCAGCTATTACAGATTTTACTATCATGGTACAAGATACGAGTTATATGTTTGTAACCGGGCCTCATGTTGTAAAAACAGTAACTAACGAGGATATTTCTGCTGAAGAACTTGGGGGTGCCAGCGCTCATTCTACAAAATCTGGTGTAACTCATCTTACCGCAAGTAATGACATAGACTGTTTAGATAAAGTAAAGCAGCTTTTAAGCTACATCCCACAAAGCAACAAATCTAAACCGGAAGATTTAGATTTTAAATTAGGTGATGAACTTAGGCCTGTATTAGAAGGTATCGTTCCTGAAAATGCTAATAAACCTTATGACATGCACGATGTTATTAATGGCATTATAGATGAAGATACGTTCTTTGAAATTCATAAAGACTACGCAGACAACATCCTAGTTGGTTTTGCCAGATTAGGTGGAAAAAGCATAGGTATAGTCGCTAACCAACCGCTTAGTCTCGCCGGTGTGCTTGATGTAGACTCCTCTAAAAAAGCAGCACGTTTTGTACGATTCTGTGATGCATTTAATATCCCATTATTAGTCTTGGTAGACGTTCCAGGCTTCTTGCCGGGTACCGATCAGGAATGGAATGGTATTATTGTACATGGTGCAAAATTACTTTACGCACTAAGTGAAGCCACAGTCCCAAAAATTACATTAATTACAAGAAAAGCTTACGGTGGTGCTTACGACGTGATGAACTCTAAACATATTGGCGCAGACTTTAATTATGCCTGGCCAACAGCAGAAATTGCTGTTATGGGTGCCAAAGGCGCGAGTGAGATTATCTTTAAAAAAGAAATTATATCTGCTGAAAATCCTGCAGAAGAATTAGCTAAAAAAGAAAAAGAGTACGCTGATAAGTTTGCTAATCCTATGCGTGCTGCAAAACGCGGATTTATCGACGAAGTGATTATGCCGGAAAATAGCCGCAGAAAATTGATTAAAGCCTTTGCTATGATGGAGAACAAAAAAGTAGACCGTCCACATAGAAAGCATGGCAATATTCCGCTATAAATAAATTATTTGAAAACTATTCTAATAACAGCACGGATTTGATATTTGTGCTGTTTTTTATTTGCATGTAAATTGAAACTATTTTAATTTTAAAAACCAAAAGCGAAATTCTTAGTAAACCCCTTTGTACTATAAGTTCATTAAAAATTTGACCAAATCTTCCTTAGAAGATAAATTAATTTTCTTTCTAACTCTACTTTTTATTCCTTGTACAGTTCGGTGTGAAATTCCTAGCATTATAGCAATTTCTTTAGACGACAAATTCATTCTAATGTAAGCGCAGAGTCGAATATCTTTTGGGGTCAAATCTGGAGACAATGCATTCAATTTATCAAAAAAACCTTCGTGTACTTGATCAAAATGAGCCTTAAAATTATCCCAATCCTTCTTTTTATTTTGATGTAATTGAATAGTATTTATGACTGTTTCTGAAGAATGGTCTACAGATTCTATCATATTGTTCAGCATATATGCTTTTTCGTATTGATGTAAAAATAAATCAGCTAATTTTTTGTTTTTTAGTTCTACTTCTCGTTCAAGATTTTCGACTTCAATTTTAGAAAGTTTATTTTGTTTTTCATTAAGTTGAGCCTTTAGCTTTTCTGCTTTAAGCCTTGAACGAAGAAAAAAAACTAACAATGTTAACGCACTAACAAATACTATTCCGATAATTAAAAAAAGCCAAAGTTGCCTTTTTGTGTTTTGTTGTTCCTGCTTTGCTACTTGTATTTCGTGTTCTTTGTTTTCTAAATCATGTAAAGCTTTTAACTTATTGATTTGAGCTATGGAATTTTCGCTAAACAAAGTGTCTTCTAGTAGCGCATGTTGCTTAAACAGCGCTAAACTTTTTTTGTAATTTCCTTTCAGTTCTTCAAGCTCAGACCATTCTTTGTATATATATGCCAGATTATACTTATCACTCGATTCTTTTACCTGAGAAAATGCACGCTGATAAAATTCCGAAGATTTTTCGTAGTTACCCAATTGCTTATAAACAGATGCAGCGTATACCGTTACATTCGCTGCCACTCTCGAAGTTTCTAAAAAATGATAATTATGTATAATAGAATCTACAATTTGATAAGTTCTTAACGCCTCATTTAATTGATTAGAAGCTATATAATAGTTCATGAGCATGCTATACCCATAAGAAACTTGAAAATAATTATCTGCTTGTTTTGCCAATTCTATTCCGCGTGTAACATTTTCCTTTACCAATTGTAGCTCATCATCTGCAGAATACAAAGCCGCCAAATCGATATAGGTTTGTGCAAGTGACGCCGTATCGATAACAGCATACTTTTGAGCTTTTAATAAAAACTCTAGTGAACTTTCATTGTTTCCAACTTCAGTTTCGATATCAGCTATAGAACTATAGGCATAATAGTAATAAAGGGAATCGTTTAATTGCTTGGCCATGCTCAGCATTTCGTAGGATAAATCGGCTGCTTTTCGATGTTCTCCAAAAACATAATAAGCATTTTTTAGCAAAAACGTAACCTCAAACTGGAGGTCAAGTGGTAACTCTTTATTTACTTTTAGGTTATCATATTCCTTCTTTATGTATGGAAAAAGTGTTTGGCCATAGCGTTCTAGATATTGATGATCGAGTTCAGAAAAAAAAGTTGCAATTTGATACGCATCTCCTTGCAAGGCTTCAATATGCTTTACAATTTGATCTATTTGAGCTTGGTCAGACTGCTTTTGAGCCGAAACAGCTTTAACAAACAAAAAGTTGATAATCAATATTATGCGTAAATATTTTTTCATAAAGCTAAGATAGTTTTTTAGAAAAAATTATTATATGATTTTTATGTTTAAAAATCAAACTGCGTATCTATTGCGTACCTAGAAAAAGACATACTATAGATTGTTCTATTTATTTTTGTCGCAACTTTAATCAATTAAATTATTTATATATGAAAAAAACAATTACAACTTTAACTTTATTAGTTGGATTTTTGTTCTCTAATGCACAAATTACTTTAGACCAATCCAACGTACCACAAAGCGGCACTTATACAGAAACAAGAGATTATGTGTTTAGTGGCATTGCTTTACCGGCTGAAGGCGCAAATCAAGTCTACGACTACAGCAGTATGTCATTACCAACCACTACAGTCAACATTAACTATCAGCCAGCAACTCGGCCAGAATTTTCAAATTCAACTCGATATTTTGTAGGCAACGGTGTGGTAGGTCCTATTGCTGTTAGTGCAGAATACTACACTTCGATAGATGCTAATGGCTTATACGATACAGGGTCTTATGTCCTTCCAAGTAGTCAATCTTTACAAACTATAACCGGAAATGCAAATGATGTGATTGTATTCCCGGGCAATTTGTCTGCTTTTAGCCTACCAAGTGCTAATCTCCCTTTCCCGGCAACTTTCGGCTCTCAAGTATCATCTAATTTTGATTTTGTTACCGATTTTCAATTAACGGTTGGCGCCTTTGGTTTAAACTCTACACCTGGCCAAAATGTACAATCCGTAGTAAAAACGGTTGAAGTCGTAGGCTATGGGCAATTAACTTTACCTGTACCTTCAGGACAATCTATTCCTTATGACGTGCTTATGGTAAAGCAAGAAGAAGTTATTACAAATAATGTGTTTTTAGCAGGAGCTCCTGCTCCACAAGCATTACTAAATGCATTTGGTGTTACACAAGGACAAGTCACCACAAATGCAGCGTATGTATTTTATGCGGAAAATTATGAAGTACCTATTGCATTTTTTATCATGGACGAAAACTTTACACAAGTTGATCAAATGTTTTATGATATGGATTTATTGCAAGTTTTAAGTGTAAATCAAAATGAATTTGAGAACAGCATTTCAATGTATCCTAATCCGGCATCAAACCAAGTAAACATAACAAGACAGAGCAATAATAAGCCTATTGATGCCATCAACATTTATGACATCTCGGGTAAATTTGTAAAATCTGTAGATAAAAATCAATTTAGCGATGCTTCATCACGTATTAATATTGATGTGAGTGATTTATCAAATGGCACCTATTTGGTAAAAATAAACAGTGGCAACCTTTACACAACCAAAAAAATGGTTGTAGCAAACTAAGGTTAGGCCCTTAAAAGCTTGTTCATCATAAATATAAAGCCTTGACTGTATAGTTGAGGCTTTATTTATTTCTTCTAGTAAATCAATAAATATCAATATCTTAATTTTTTCATCGTTTTTTTCTGTAAAGCGAATATTTGATAAAAACACCAAGACAAAATTATACGTTCTGCTATTTATCCAGATTAAAACTATGTTTTGACAAGCACTGTAAATTCACCTATGAAGCAAATGAATTATTAGCACTAAACAACTTAATTCTTCGGGTTAAAAAAAGTAAAATTTATACATTAAGACTTCGCATTTACCGATTTTTGCGAAAGCAAAATTTATACAAATGGTATCATCTTTTAAGTGGATTGCTAGAGCTGAAGGTATTTCGTTTCTCGTATTATTATTTATTGCCATGCCTTTAAAATACATTTGGGGCGACCCCTCATGGGTTCGCATTGTAGGTATGGCTCATGGTGTACTATTTGTAGCTTATATCGCCTGGGCAATTTTAGTAAAAGAAGTAAAACAATGGGGTTTTAAAACATTAGCCATTGTTATGTTTGGTTCACTATGGCCGTTTGGTACATTTTACATCGAAAAAAAGTATTTGTAAAATTCTAAAATTAAATTATTTTTGGCACAATCTAAATCAATTTAATTATGATACTAGGAGTTTCTGAATGGTTAGCTAGCAAATTGAATACTGAAGCTAAGATAATTAGAATTGCTTTTGTTGTTTTTTCTTTACTTGGTGGCGCCGGGATTTTACTTTATTTAATTCTTTTCGTCGTTAAGATGCTAGGAAACAATTAGAGTATTCTTAAACTAATAACAGTCCATTTTTAGTTGGTTGTTTTCTTCGAAATCACTAAGTGGTTTTTGAAGTTTGCTGTCGCATAGTACACCTAAGATTTCAAGGACTTTGTTTTGCATAGCTATGGCACCGCATATCATTATTACGCCACCGCAGGAGAGTACTTGTGCTAATAGTTCTTGTTTTTCCATCAACAAATCCTGGACATACCTGCCGCCTTTTTCCGTTCTAGACAAGGCCATTTCGAAAGTGTTTAAGCTGCCTTTATCCAGAGCGCTTTCAATATAATCCTTGTACAAAAGATAAGAATCCTGAGTTCGGCCGCCCCAAAACAAATGTTTTCTTGTTTGTGGTTGTTCTTGAATCATTCCTAAAAATGGCGCAATCCCCGTACCATTGGAAATCATAACAACTTCTTTGGTTTGAAGGGGTAAATGAAATTCAGAATTTCCTTTGAGCCTTGCCTTTACTATGGTTTTTGGCTTTTGATGGAACAATAGGTTAGAACAAACTCCAAATTCATGGCGTTTTATACTTAATAAAATTTCATCATCTACTTTGGCCACTGAATATTGTCGCTCTACTAAATCGTCTTCAGGATAAAATGCCAGTAAATCACCGGAATTAAAGTTTACCTTACGTTTGGGCTTTAACTTCAGCAAAAAAGTAGCATCCACATTGAGATTAGAAATTTTTATTATTTCAAAGTCTTTTAGGTTTTTTATTTTTTTAATCTTGGGTTTTAACTTTATCTTGAATTGCTGAGTTTCATTCCATTGCGACACCCAAGCCTTAAACGCTTCTTCCGATTGGTTATTAATTTTAAATAAAGGCATAGATCCCGAAAAAGATGGATGCTTACGTAACACGTCTTCAACATCTATGGCGAATTGACAATAATCCGGATAGAGCAAAGACCCAAAACCAACAACACTGTATTGAAGTTCTGATAGAGGTGATATGGAAGCGAGTTTATCCAGAAAATTGGATGAGTTCGATGGCGACTCACCTTCACCATAAGTCGATGTGAATACGATAAGATGCTTAGCTTTAGGATAAGTTGTATAATTATCCAAAGCGTCTACATAGATAGATTGTTTAGCATCTAACATGGCTTTTGCAAAGCGGTAAGCGAATGAATATGTACTACCAGTTTCTGAACCAACGAGTAATATGTATTTGGCTTCTTGAGCTGTAAAGCTATTAGTAAACTTACTTGAGTTTTTGATACGGTCGTAAGCAAGTTTATAGCCGGTAATCATCAAAATGATTAATACTATACATGAAACTCCTAATATAATAGCCCAAATACTACTGCCCTGACCAGTATGTAAAAAGAGGCTCCGATCGATAATTTGTGTAAGAAGTGAAACATTTGCTTGACTAATAATTTCACCATTTATCTGATTAATAAACAGTTCTTCTGTCGGTGTTTTTAAGATGAAATAATCGTCTTCAAAAGGTGAAAATGGAAACTCTAGGCTAGAGATTTCTAATAAAGTTGTCTTGTTAAAAATTTCAAAGTCCTTAGGTTGCTTTTGGGGTAAAGATTGTTCCTTGGAAATATTTTCATGCTGTAATCTAGCAGTAGGCCATACTGAAAATCGATCAAGAGACAAGATTACGCCCGTTATGGTGATGATTACAATTGGTATAAAGGTCAATCGACTTAAGACAACGTGATAATATTGAGATTTTTTTTCGAAAACAACTTTTGAAAACCATTTCTTAAAACCGCCCTGGCGTTTTAAAACTAAAACAAATCCACTAATAGCTATCAATAAAAGCAGAAAAGACACTATGCCAACGATTAATCGACCTGTAGACTTTAGAAATAAAGACCGATGCAGGTTAGTCGCAAATTCAAAAATTGTGTCTTTTGGCTGGGGTTTTCCTAAAATTTCACCATTTACAGGGTTGATATAAAATTCGCCGCTTTCACCCTCATTAGTAGTCAAACTTGCTAAAACAAAGTCATTTTCATCAACCGATATGCTTAACACCTCAGAATGGCTATTTTGCAATGTGTGAATGGCATCTTCCAAACTAAGGTCTTTAGATTGTTGAACGAAATAACCTTCAGTTTTTTTAGAAATAGGTTCGAAAGCAAGTATAATACCTGTAACAGAAGCCAATAAGATAAATATCCCGGCAACAATAGCAAGAAGAAAGTGACTATATCTCCAAATGGATAAGGCCATAAATAATTTTACTGCGGTAAGAGCCTTACATACCGGATAAAACCTTCACCTTCAAATTTACCTTGTAGTGATTCAGAAGTTAAGCTTATTTCCACATCTTTAGTATAATATTCTTGGTCTTCAACCGCAGTTTCGAATCGCAACTTATAGCCGTTGTTTAATTTTTCCTCGGCTATGTTCAAAACAAAAATAGAGCGTTCTCCACCACTTATAGTTGCACCGGTAATGGCACTGATGTTAGCTCTAACTTTTCCTTGGAACTTCCACCATTCGTCAATATCAAAATACCATTCATCATCGTCTCCCAGAACGTATAGTGTTTTTTCATATTCATCCTTAGGGTTTATTAACGATACAACGACATAAGCACCTTCGCCTTCATAGTTAGTTAATTGTACCATACATTTGTAAGCCTTTTCCGATGTTGGTATTACTGTTGTAAAACTCGTAAAAATCATTAGTGCCAGAACTGCTATGCCAAATGTTTTCAGTTTACCTTCAAACTTCATTTTCATTATTTTAAAAATTCTAAATCTGTATTTTTCTCAATCAAAATTTCATTTTCATTTGCCAAATCGTAAACAGACTCTTCAAAATCTGTTTTGATTGTTTTGCTCGCACCCATTTCAATTAAATATTCAAGAATACTTCTATCTTTGGCCTTCATCGCTGCCAAATGTAGTGCTGTATTGCCTTCATCGTTTTTGGCGTCCACTTCTATGTTGAAATCTTTAATTCTTTTTATTAAATCCAGATTTTCTTTTTGCACTGCAAAATGTAATAACGTATTGCCTTCAGATTGAACTTCATTTAAGGGAATATTATGGGATTTAAGTAAGTTCAGTTTTGCTTCAAATTCTTCTGTTTCCTTACTATCATAAGTGTCCAATAGATAATAAGCTAAGGAGTTCCCAGTCTTATCTTTTACGGTAATATCCGCCTTATGTTGAAGTAAATATTCAACAACCTCAAAATTGTTTCTACTAAACGCAAAGCTTAATGCTGTTTGGCCCTTGTTATTTTTAAGGTTAATATCGGCTACAAAAGGTTGCATAAGCTGTAGAACATCTAATTCATTATTCCTTGCGGCATTCATAAAAGGGGTATTTCCGTTTTTGTCTTGATGGTTAACGTCAACATTTTTATTTAAGAAAAAACGAAATAGCTCCTTGTCCTTTATTCTATATGCAAGGTTATGAAGTGGGTTTTTACCCTCTTTTCCAACCACATTTGGCTCCAAACCAACACTTTCCAAAAATTGATACACTTCTATAGAATTGGTATGCCCGCGTCTACCCTGGCTAGCCATGAGAAAAGCATTTCCGCCGTGATTATTTAAATCCTTATACGGATACCCTTTTTCTATGAGTTGTTTCAAAAATAAAATGTTGCCTCCTTTTGCTGCATAGTTAAACAATCCATTCCCACCATCATCCTTTGAGTATTCATTTATTCCTAGGCTTTTGAAGTAGTTTATCAGTTCCAAATCATCTAGAAATGGAGCAACCAATAATAGAGCATTCGCACCATTCTGTTTTTTTTCTAGTAAAGGATTTGCACCGTGTTTAATTAAAAACTCATACAATTCCTTATCCTTTTGACCTGTTGAAGCTGCAAAATTTAAAACAGAATACCCATGACTATCGATGATGTCTGTTTTCGCCCCTTTATCAATTAGGTACTGCATCATCTCAAGATTATTTTTGTATGCAGCCCAAAAAATGTAAGTTCTTCCGTCGTGGGTTAATTTATTAACGTCATTTCCCTCTTTAGATAATAAATACTTTATAGTTGAATTGTCCGTTTTTTCAATCAAAGCCCAAGTTACGGCATCAAATGCATTTTTATTCAAGCTTGTAATATCATTCCCTTCAGCAATAAACTTTTCTATGGTTTGAATACTGGGGTTCGTCTTCCAAAAATTTCTATTGTGGAATACATTTGATTCTTGAGCGAAAACGCCTACAATGATGAAGTAAGTAATTAGGAGATATTTACTTTTCATGTCCTATTGTATTACAAAAGCCTCTATGGTTTCTTCAATTTTTGTTTTATCTGTAAGCGTTTCATCAAAAAGATGCTTAAACAATACCTTGTTATCTACTTTATTTTGAAGATTCAAGTCCTTATTTCTGGCAAAGACTTTATCCCATTTTGATCGCACTGTAGCCCATTTTTCATTGTGTTCTTTCCACCAGTCTTGTGCGGCCCGGCATCGGCTATCATCAACTTTCTTGTAAATGTTGTAGCCTTTTTCATCCGCAATGACAACATCTTCTTTACCATCTTGTCGAATTATTTTTTTGTTGTCCTGATCATGAACCCATCCAGATTCTGTAATCTCGTGGCGATTTCCCCTTAGCGTCACGTTATAATCGCTCCTTTTGGTATATTCTCGTCGGGGTAATGGTGCGGTTGTGGTACTTTCCCAATAGCTTTTGCCATCCACATGAACCCAGGTTCCGGAGCCCTCGTATCTTGGGCTGTCATCAACTTGATACACTTTTTGTGTCCATTGACCATTTACCACCTTTTTTTCCAACTCTTTGTATAACCATTCGTTATCCCCATTAAACATGTAAAAATCCTGGTTTTCGTAAAGCCAGTCCTGTCTCCAATGTTTAACAATATATGGCGACTCTGCAGGTCCAACTTGTAATAGGTGCTGTATAGAAATTTTGTTTTTTTCGTCGACCACTAGTTCGGCCCACTCTAAACCATAACTCACTTTATTAGCAGAAGGTTTATAAAGGGAGTCTTCAACATAATTAAATGTTTCAGCAAAATTGAATGTCACCTCAAAACAACCACACATCTCTTTTATGGATGCGATATCCTTTTTCTTTTTGGATTGAGCATGAGTTGAAAAAAGAGTAAAACTAACTGCAAACACGATAAAAAATAAACGTTTCATAAATTATTATTTTTATTTAGACTTATTCAATATAAATACGCGACGGCAAATATAATTTTTATTTAGATTTATTCTAATTAAACATAACTAAAAAATAATAAAATAGGGAGGATATAAATTTGAATCTAGGCGGAAGCCTTAAATGCTTTACAGTTTAGGTAATTGACTCTAATTACTAAATATTAAATGAGAGTTATAAAAACAAAAAAAGGGCCGAACCAGCCCTTTTATGATATATTATGCAATATCAGTTTATGAAAACTGATACCACTTTTTCTTTTTGTCATCTGCAGAATATCCATAGCCATATCCGTAGTTATATTCATAACCTTTTTTCTTCTCTACACCATTAATAGCTATCGCAATATTGTTTAATTCTTTGTATTTGATAAGATCTTTAATATGGTTTAATATTTTGATCTCAGTATAATTTGCGCGTATCATGTAAATTATAGCATCAGCTTGGTCAAATATTGTGAGAGTATCAGTAACAAGCATTGTTGGAGCAGTATCTACGATTATAATATCATAAATTTTTCTTGCTTCGTCTAAGAGATCCTCTAATCTTCCGTTATTTAATATTTCGGCAGGGTTAGGCGGGATTTCTCCTGATAAGATAATATCAAAGTCAACATTGATTTTGTCTCTTTGTACTAAAAGATCTTTTAGAGATAAATCATTACTTGCAAGATAGGATGACAAACCAATACCTTTACGTGACAACCCTAAATAACTATGTAATTGGGGATTTCTTAAGTCACTACCTATAAGTAATACTTTCTTTTTATTAGCTGCAAAAACAGCAGCGGTATTTAAAGCGGTAAATGTTTTTCCTTCTCCCTTGGTACTAGACGTAGTAAATAAGACAATTGGCTTATCCTTTTTATCTCTAAGCACATTTAAATAACTTAGGTTTGTGCGTAAAATCCTAAAAGATTCAGCAACATCAGAATCGTCTGATTTTTGAATTATTTTAGAAGTATAGTTTTTATTAAATGGTATTTCAGCAATAACAGGAGCATCAACAACTTGATTAACTTGTGATTTAGAAACAATTTTTGTTTCAAATAGATATTTTAAGAACAAAAAACCTATAGGCACAAAGAAACCAACAAATAATCCAGCTACATAAATCACCATTTTTCTCGGACTAACAGGGATATTGCTTGTAAATGAATAATCAACAATTTTAGCAGCAGGTTCAGTAATGGCAGCAGATAATTCGGCCTCTACTTGTTTTTGTAAAAGAAAAATATATAATTCTTCCTTTACTGCCTGCTGTCTTTCTATTTCTCTAGCAACTTTTTCTTTTTCAGGTAGATTTCTTATATCTGAATTATATCTAGCCTCTCTGCTAGACATGTTTTTAAGTGATATTTCAATACTTTTTATATAACTTTTAATAGAGTTTTCAATGTTTCTTTTTAAAAGCTCAAGACGTTCAGACATTTCAATGACTGCGGGACTATAAGTTGTAGCAGAGGTTAACTGATTCTCCCTTTCCAAAACTAATTGATTATACTGTCCTATGGCGCTATTTGCATTCATGTTGTCAAGTCCTACATCAGCTGGTATTAATGAATAATCAGAGTTACTTGTTACCTCATCAAGTAAAAAATTAGATATTTGTATTTGATTTTGAAGGACTGATTTTTGCTGTTCGGCGTCGGTATACGATGATAGTAACATCCCTGCGTCAGTAGCACCATCTGCAAATTTTGCGGTTTTTTTGAAATCAACAAGGTCTGATTCTACAATATCTAATTCACTTTCAATTAAGCCAAGTCTATTACTAACAAACTCTTTAGTCTTGGTAGCTACCTTTTTATCATCTTCAATATAATCTTCATTGAACTTAAAAATCAACTCATTAAGAATATATTCATTCTTTAATTTATTTTCACCTGTAATAGACAATTTTAGTATTTCACTAGATTCTACAGGTTCAATTGAAATTTTTTTAATAAGTCTACTAATTACTTTTCTTTTTGGTGTGTAAGTGAAATAAATTGGTGTATTGTCTTCACCATATTTAAATTTATCAAATAATGGATTTTTTTCAATAGTGAATTTTGTGCCTGAAATATCTAGAGATTGTCCAAACTGGAAATTTTTATTATATTCTTTATCAAGTATCTTTATGTTAAATGTATTGCCATCAACTAATTCAAAGATGAAGGTATATCCGGTATCAAAAAAATCGGGATTATCACTATCAAGCCAATTTACAATAATTGGTACTTGTGTGCCAAAAAGTTCTTTATTTAAAAATCTACCGGTAGAATAATAATATGTGTTTAAGTTTAGTTCGTCTACGACTTGTCCTACAATCCTTCTGGAAGTAATTATTTGGATTTCGTTGTCTAAATTGGATGAGGACTTACCTAAGTTTCCGCCAGTTAAATCAGATAGATCTAAAACAGACTCTTCTCCCTTAAGGATTTTTATAGTAGCATCAGTTTGATAAATGTAAGGCTGATACCTTAAATAAAGATAGGATAATCCTAATGAAACAATTACACAAAAGGCAATCCACTTCCAATTTTTTAAGTATTTTAATAAATCGGCTTTTAAATTATCATTACTAATTAAATTTGATTTTTCCGAACCAAATAAATTATCATTATTACCACTATCCATAATAATTAATATTTTATCTAGTTAATAGTATAGCAGTTGATAATAATGTAGTTGCTACTGAAAGTAACATACCTAAATTCCCTATGTAACCTGATTGAGTTACTCTTGGACTATTAGGCTCGACATAAATAATATCATTTTGTTTTACGAAATAAAAAGGGGTGTTCATCCATTCAGGATCAGTTAAGTCAATTCTTTTTACAACTCTTTCGTCATTCACTGTTCTTATGACTAATATATTTTTTCTTTCACCTAATATATTGACCTCACCTGCTCTACCTAGAGCTTGTACCATTGTTAAATTGGCGTCAAATGTTTCATAAGTGCCTGGCTGTAAAACCTCTCCCTGTACTGTATACTTATAATTTAATATCCTAACGGAAACGAAAGGATCTTTAAGGTAACTTAAAAGTTTAGATTTTATGACTTCCTCGGCTTCAACAAAAGACAATCCGGAAATTTTAACTTTACCAACAAATGGTAATTCTATTTCTCCGTTTCTATCTACTATATAACCCATTAATTGCATCATACCTGGATTATTTCCACCCATCATCATTCCCTGTCCTGGATTTTGTTTATTGAAAGGGATAGCACTCTCAGGGTTTAAAGTTTTGATATCAACCTGAACAACGTCATTTACCTGAATTTCGACTTCAGGTTGTATTTCTGTAATACTTTCCAATTCGATATCATCTATGCCTTGATAGTAAACAATGTCTTTCTTTGATGCACAACTGCTGATCACTATAGCAATTAGTACTAAAATAAGGATGTTTTTCTTTTTCATGGGTGCAAATATAAATTAAATAGAAGTTTAAAAAAGATTTTTTTTATATTTTTGCTAAGCCAATTTTAAGAAAAAATTATGAAGTCCCTAGTGAAGTTGATTTTTTTAAGATTAAGGTTATTGTCAAAGTATCATGTTCCAAGAGGTCTAATCCTTTTCATAGATGCTGTCCTAAGCTTAATAGCTCTTATTTTCACATTTGGACTCATAAGCAATACCAGTAGTTTTTTAAGCAAGATTGATCAAATATTATTGCATTTCACAATAATATTTTTCATCCAGATGTTTGCCATATTAATTTTCAAATCTTATTGTGGCATTGTACGTTATACTAACCTTAAAGACGCTACGAAACAAATTCAATCTATTTTATTTACTGTTTTATCTATTTTCCTGATAAATATTATTTCTGGATTCATGGGTGAAGAGCAAATTTTTCCAAACTCAGGAGCCATTATATATGGATTTATTGCTTTCACATTTCTGTTTTTTTATAGAATCTTGGTTAAACAAGGTTTCCAAGCCATCCACAAAAGTAATTCTACAAAATATGTATATATTTTAGGTACAAGCCTGACAGATGTTGCCGTTGCTGAAAGCATTAATAACGACGCTCAGACTGAATACAAGCTTGCAGGTTTTATATCTGACACAGGTAAATTCCAAAAAAAGAAAATTCTTACACTCCCTATTTATGATTTAAATAATCTTAATGCCACTGAAACACATAATACAGTTGTAATTACAGGTGATAAACTAAGAAGGTATAGCAAAAACCATAACAATATTCTTGACGAATTATTAAAAAAGAATTTTAACATTTACAAATTACCAGAAATAGAAAACTGGGATGAAAATTCTATTTTATCCAACATCAAAAAGGTAAATTTAGAAGATTTACTTCAACGAAATCCTATAAAACTCAATACATCAAAGCTTCATAAGCTTTATAATAATAAAACTATACTGGTTACTGGCGCAGCGGGATCGATTGGAAGCGATATAGTAATACAACTTACTAGGTTTAATCCAAAAAAAATTATTTTACTAGACCAAGCTGAGACACCCTTACATACTATGAGTCTTGTTTTAAACAATGAATATCCGAACATAAACTACGAAAAAATCATAGCGGATGTTAGAAATTTGAAACGCTTAGAATGTGTTTTTGAATCCTTTAAGCCAGATGTGGTATTTCATGGAGCAGCCTACAAACATGTACCCATGATGGAAAGCAATCCTATCGAGGCTCTGGACGTGAATTTTAGAGGCACAAAACATCTTGTTGACCTATCATCAAAATATAATGTAGACAGGTTTGTATTTGTATCGACTGATAAGGCCGTAAACCCTACTAATATCATGGGAGCGTCAAAACGAAGTGCCGAGATTTATGTGCAATCTGTTTCAAGAAAAGCAAATAACAAAACAACCTACATCACAACTAGATTTGGTAATGTTCTTGGTTCAAATGGCTCTGTAATTCCTTATTTTAAAAAGCAAATTGAAAACAATGGCCCTGTTACAGTTACGCATCCTGACATCACAAGGTATTTCATGACCATTAACGAAGCATGCCAATTAGTGCTTGAAGCTGGTGCTATGGGTAAAGGTGGAGAGATATTTGTTTTTGATATGGGAAGACCTGTAAAAATACTAGACCTGGCCTACAATATGATTCGTCTTTCTGGTTTTAGACCAAATATTGATATTAAAGTTGAATTTACCGGCTTAAGACCTGGCGAAAAATTATATGAAGAACTGCTTGCTGACAAAGAAAACACACAAGCTACACATCATCAAAAAATAATGATTGCTAAGGCTACCCATGATTTTGATAACACAAAAATAAAATTGTTAGAAGACCTTGTCGAATTCATAAAAGACAATGATCAGAATAAAAGCATTAAAGCACTTAAACTTCTTGTGCCCGAATTTGTAAATAAAACATTGCTTGAACAAATTGAAGAAGGAAAAAATAATTCTGTTTTCAGCAGTTAGTATTTGTTTCTAAACCCTCATATTAATTATACCTCAACTTTTATATTATGGAAATATTAATTATTTTAATATACGCCTTATGTCTACTTACTATATTCGTTTACAGTTTATCACAACTTAGCTTATTGATAAACTATCTGAAAGCGAAAAAATCAGAAGCAGAGACAGCATTATTAGATACTTCAGATTTGAACCAAATTCCTACAGTAACAATACAACTTCCTTTGTATAATGAATTGTATGTAACTGAAAGGCTCTTAGACAACATTGCTAAAATAGACTACCCTAGAGAAAAACTGGAAATTCAAGTATTAGACGACTCTACCGACGATTCTGTAATCACAACTGAGCATAAAGCAAAAGAGCTTCAAAGAAATGGTGTTGATATTAAACATATAAAGAGAACAAATAGAGAAGGATTTAAAGCTGGCGCCCTAAAAGAAGGCTTAAAAGTTGCTAAGGGAGAATTTATTGCCATATTTGATTCAGATTTCTTGCCTCAACCAGATTGGCTAAGAAAAACCATTCCGCATTTTGAAGAGCAAAATATTGGTGTCGTTCAGACCAGATGGGGACATATTAATAGAGATTATTCATTGCTTACTAAAATACAAGCTTTTGCGCTTGACTTTCATTTTATATTAGAACAAGTTGGGCGTAACTATGGTAACCATTTTATTAATTTCAATGGGACAGCCGGCATATGGCGAAAAAAATGTATTTTGGATGCAGGCAACTGGCATGGGGATACCTTAACCGAAGACTTAGATTTAAGTTATCGCGCTCAATTAAAAAAATGGAAGTTTAAATACCTTCAGGAAGTTGAGACACCAGCTGAGCTTCCGGTGGTGATGAGTGCTGCACGCTCACAACAATTTAGATGGAACAAAGGTGCCGCTGAAAATTTCATAAAGTTTAAATCTCAAATAATAAAAGACAAAAGCTTATCGAAATCCACAAAATTTCAAAGCATTTTTCATCTACTTAATAGTAGTATGTTTTTAATTGTTTTGCTTACTGCTCTTCTCAGTGTACCTGTATTGTATATCAAAAAAGACAATCCGCAACTCTCTTGGGTTTTTCACTTACTGGCGTTTTTTGCAGTAAGCACGATAATATTTTTCTTTAGCTATTGGCAGTCCTACTCAAAAATTCATGGCTCGGGTCTTAAGAACTTCACCAAATTTGTAGGCATGTTTATTGGATTCTTTTCTGTTGCTATGGGAATGTCAGTACATAACTCATGGGCGATATTAGAAGGGCATTATGGGAAAAAAACAGCTTTTATCAGGACACCAAAATTCAACATCAGCAAGGTGAAAAACCAAATTAATACCAACATTTATGTAAATAATAAAATTGAGTTTACTGTCATTTTAGAACTTATCCTCTGTTTGTATTTCGGTTTTGCCATTTTCAGCGCCTTCTACACTCAGGATTTTGGACTTATCCTCTTTCACTTAATGCTTTTTTTTGGTTTTGGTTTTGTAGCTATAAAAACGCTTTTTCCGAAGTCATAACCTATAATGATTTTTAGGCTACAGTTTTTAGAAAAAAAACTTTCTTCAAAACATGCCATAGTTATAGCTGTTTTATTAGTTATTGTCTATGCTTGTTTTGCTAATTTTATTACACGTGCAAATTTTACGTTAGGCCTAGCACTTATTTTTATTGCCATTGTTTGCATTTACATTTTAATCTATAAAACAACATTGCAGTTTTGGCAACTTGCAACGCTATCTGTTGTTTTCAGATTTATTTTTTTTGTCACAGTTCCCTTTCTTTCACAAGACTTTTTTAGGTTTATATGGGATGGTGAACTTCTGTTAAATGGCATTAATCCATATCTTCAAAATGTTGATTTTTATGTTGAAAACAATAAAACTGAAATTGTTAAAAATGCTTCAATTTTAATTGAAGGCATGGGCAGTTTAAGCACAAGTAATTTTACAAACTATCCGCCTTTAAGTCAGTTTCTATATGGCCTTTCTGCGTGGGTTTCAAATGGCTCTATTATAGGTTTTATAGTAACTTTGCGTGTATTGCTTATTGGATTCGATGTGCTTTTTATGGTGTATGCTAAAAAAATACTGGAGCACTTTCAGCTGCATTCAAAGAGTTTGTTCTTGTATATTTTAAATCCATTAACGATTCTAGAAATTACCGGTAATCTTCATCTAGAAGGGGTGATGATTTCACTGTTTATAGTGTCTTTTTATTTTCTTATTAAAAAAAAACACATCCTATCTGCGCTTTTATTGAGTTTATCCATTTCAGCAAAGCTTCTTAGTTTACTTTTTTTGCCTTTTATAATCAAATACATTTTAAAAAACAATGCCCTGTGGAACTTGAAAAAAGCGATGTTTTATTCGCTATTATGCATTGGTTTTACCGGGGTTCAATTCCTGTATTTTTTCGACGAGCAGTTTGCGTCGAACTTTATCGCAAGTGTTGGTCTATGGTTTAATACATTTGAGTTTAACGCAAGTTTTTACTACGTATTCAGATGGGTTGGGTACAAGCTTGTAGGTTGGAACACCATCAACACCTATGGCACTTTGTTTCCCGTTTTGTTTATCTTCTTTAATCTGATTCTTTTTCTTTTCACTAAAATTAACCAAAGAAAATTACTCCATTTGTTCTTGTTGCAATTAACAGTCTATTTTCTATTCAGTACAACTGTGCATCCCTGGTATGTACTATTTCCATTGGCATTAAGTGTTTTTACAAAATATAGATATCCAATGCTATGGTCTTTTGTGATTTATCTCAGCTATCATGCTTATTCGTCGATTACTGTGAAAGAACATCCGGCCATTCTTTTGATTGAATACGGTTTATTATTAGGCTTTATCATTTTCGAATTATGGAAACCTTCTAAGCCTTTGTTTTGGAAAAGAAGCGAACACCTATAAAAGCTCCAAGCAATAAAAAGGGATAAACTAAAAAATGTATAGAAACATCGAATACCGTACCCGGACCTCCTCCTCCATCCGGTGGTGGTGGACCACCTTGAGCATAGGCATCAGTAATAAACAAAAGAACAATTAAAAAAATTAATATTGACTTTTTCACCGGCTTGCTCTATAAAATCGATAATTTATTGTTTAATAACTGTCTCATGTCTCTTAAAGACTAACGGTTTACTATTATTTTTTGGATTTCTTGATGACTTTTAGTCTTAATAGCTAAAATATAAATTCCATTCGATATTTCATCATCAAGTTTTATTTTGACGAGATTTTCTTGCATAATAATTTCATTCTTGTTGTAACTTCTAATAAGCCTACCCTCTAAACCATACACCAGCACGTTATCGATTTCATTTTCAACCCAATTAGCAGAAGAGATATATACAAATTCAGAAGATAGAGGATTAGGATAAACCGAAAATGCATTAAAATCATTGTTCGACGTTGCTAAAGTTGAAGAAGTGTAAACAATATCAAAACGGTCTGGTGCTGCAGATTCGGGAATACTTTCCTCTATACTGAAAGCATAGCTAAAATGAGAATTAGGATGAATCTGTAAGACATGATCCGTATAGTTATCGACAAGATAAACATCAAAAACAGGATTTGCTGCGTAAAAACTTGCTTCTAACATATATGAAGAAAGTGATAATCCATCGAGATAAAGCTGGGTAACTTCATTATCTGGTGGCAGGTTTCGCTTTTCTACACTCAGGTAATCGCTGTTAGAAATGATAGACAAATTATCTGTATAATTCCAGAATTTTATGGCATCCAAATCGTCAATAGTATTGAAATATTCCGTTCCATAGACCAAACGTACACCATCATAGGTTATCCCATTATCAGATTTTAAAGTGATGTCCAAAACGGAAACATCTGCAGGTTCTTCGCTAAATACCGAAGTTTGAGCTGTATTGTTGTTCTTTACACTTTCTGTAAATGTGATTTCCGGATTTGGGCCTGTGGTGGCTACAAAAAAGGCTTGCTGGGGCTGAAGGTATTGGTTGGCACCCGAAGTTGAAGGTGTTGTGGCTCCAAAATCAATTTGTGTATTTACCGTTGGCAATAGACTAAAATCTATAACTGCATAACCGCCTAAACTTCCTAAAGTCGGATCCCAAATATATGCAAGATTTGGATTGACATCTGTAGCATTACTTAATAAAGCTTGTAAATCCACCTGAGATTGATACGGATTACCCACCAGATTAAAATGCCCATCAGTTGAAGATAGATTAGGCACCGGATAGTCACCAATATGAATTTTTCCTGTAGTTCTTAGAGTGGTCGAAGGTCCTGTTTGGGTGTTGCTATTTAATGTAGAAGACCTGTCGCCACGAATTAAAATGGCATAGGCATCCCCAGCAGAAAAGCTTGTGGCGTTTGTATTTGCGATACTTGTCCAGCCTATTTGGTCAGTTTCTAGTGTTGTTGTGTTTTCACTTTCATCCCAAAAATACATCGACGCAAAACCGGTAGAGGTTTGATCAAAGCCGTTTGGGCTTATTTCTCCTACAGATCCGACAGCTCCAGTGATGTGTGTGCCATTGCCAGCCTCATAGCCCGGATCTCCAGGATTAAGTCCGTTTTGTTGCCAGTTTTCAAAAATGCTTGTGGTTGTCGTTACACTTGATGACAAATAACGAAATGCCCTGATAGGATTAGGAGTTTGTACAACCGGAATATAGCGTCTTACTTCAAAGCCATTACCTACTACCCTGGTATTATCTGCTACAGCCTCAAGAACTGCAGTATCAGTGGCATCACTATCAAATATGATCGTCCCTTCGTTAACGATGTCGCCGGATACGCTTAGCTTAACGTCTGGGGCTAATGTTAATGTCGCTCCGGAGCGTACGACTAAATCACCTACAGCAATATCTCCTGTCAACGTCACGCTTCCACTCCTTACAAAAATATTTTGGTCTGTTGTGGAATTGCCAATAGGATCGCCTAAACCAATATTCGTCCAACTGCCATTGTAGATATAATCGTTATCCCCGTAGCCAGGGGTCATGTCGGAAATCGTAGCGTTGCTCTCTATTATCCATTCAGGTGCCGTCCAAGTGGTGTTAGTGTTTTTTATAGTAGGCGTATTGCGATAGGCATGACTGTCTTCATACTCCCATGGCGCATCATTCGCATCGCCATCTGTATTTTCTTCTGCCTCAGAAGCTGTATTAGTGTAGGCATTAATCCCTATTTCACCATAAATGTCTAATTGCGAATTTCGTAAAGACTCGTCACTGGAAGCATTTGTACTTATAAAGTAAGAGTCATTCCCATTTCCAGCAATCACGGCACCACTGGAAGGATCGAGCTGCTCAGGCACAAATCCGTAGGCATTGACAAATCCGTCATTAAATCCTCTTCCTATCACAAAATACGCTTTTGCACCAAGGGTTCCATTCAACGGAATATCAAAAAGCGAAGGCCCACCATCCCGTTCTCGTACTAAAACATATGAACTCAAATCCACAGGCGTTATACCTGCGTTATAAATTTCAACAAATCGTCCCTCAAAATTTGTGGGGTCTGCTATTTCACTAATAAAAAATTCGGGCAGCTCTATAATATCAAATAGATTACTTACTGCATTGCTTATGCCGACTTGAGTTGTACTAGCCGTAAGTGTTAAAGCACTTTGGGCTTGAGTGTGAATTAAACCGGAAAATGTAGCAATGCCATCTACAGGTAGATTTGTCACAACATTCCCTTGTAAATTACCGGAGGAAGTAATACTTACAGCATCTGTTAAACTTAGATCCACATTAGCATTGCTATCTGTATAGGCAATTTGTACGGTATTCATGTTTTCGTTTACAATGGTAGTTTCTGGTGCTGTAAGGAACCTCAGCCCATTTCCTACAACATCAATTACAAATGTATTGCCTTCAAAAGATGAAAACGCAGGTGCAAATTGAGAACTATTGCTTTCTACTTCCCAGCCTGATGAAGATACGGGTGTAGCGAATTGAATAACTTCTTGATCGGTAATACCGGTTTCATTTAAATAAACCCCAATGGTATACTCTCTTGTCCCGCCATCTGTTGTGGTCATTTCGTTTTGAGGCGTATTTAGGATTTCAATAATAATTTCATCGTTATTGATGATTACATTTTTATCTGAATTAAAAACCTGTCCGCCATCGCCTTCTGCTTCAACTTCAACACCTTGAATGACTTGAGGCCAATTTGCTGTATTTGAAGAACCGGCAACTAACCTAAATTCTTCTATAATCGTATCCAGACCATCAGAAGTCCCAACATCTTGAACTTTAAATTTAAATACGGGCACAGCATGAGAAAATAATGTTGTCGCATCTGCTTGTATTGTACCTGAATTTAGTTGAATATCGGGTGCAACAACTGTCGAATTGCTGTCTATACTGCTATCTACACCACAAACCCTAATATTATCCAAGGCAATATCTTCATCTCCGGCATTTAGATTAAATTCTATTCTTAATTCTAAAATAGCGCCAGTACCAGCAATGCTTTCAGTAAACTCAGAAAATGTATCAGTAATTTCAGCACCATCACCAACCCCATCAAAATCGGTATCTATTCTGGGTTTACCATTATTACCGAAAGCCAATTCACTTTCTACAAATAGTAGATTTTGATAGGGACTTCCATCTATACTGAAAGAAATGCGTACATAATCGTTAGCATCCCAGTCCTCATTTACACCATCATCATCTTCTGCCAAATCAATACTGAACTGTAAATTAGTAAGATTGGAAATATCAATATTTGAAATGTTTAATAATACGGGTAAAACTGCACCTTCGCCATCAATATCTTGTGCTGCAAAAAAACTGCCATCAGAATTGATTAAACTGATGCTGCTAGAAATACCTGAGCCATCAGTTCGTGTAAAATAATCCGAATCACCATCTGAAAATTCGGGAATTGAAGTGTTGTAACCTCCTGCGGATTCAAAATCTAACTCTAGCGCACAAACCGTTCCTCCTTGATTTGAATATGTAACTTGCCCAAACCCCATAGAAAACCATAGTAAAAATACCACGAAGAAAGAACTATGTAAACTAGATTTAGAGCTCATATCGAGAAGTACTACAACTTACCTCTAAAAATAAAAAAATTTAAACGATTGATTTACAGATTGAATGTTAGAAAAAATTTAAAACTTAGTTACCAAGCTGAATCTTAAAACTCATGACTTGCTGAGCGGTTTGGACTTCAAGAATATAAAATCCATCGGATATGCTCGCTAAATTGAAAGCCTGTTGGGCTTGAAGCTGGTCGATATGAGTGGAGAGCACTTCACGACCTGCCAAATCAAAACAACGTATGCTCGCCTCTTGACCAACCAAAGCTGTCGAAGCTTGCAAGTAAAGCTCACCTGCTGTTGGATTAGGGTATACTGTAAACGTATTTGCAGTTAAAGGTGTTTCGGTACTCAGTGTTTGAGGATTAAAAACCAACTTAAACCGAAAAGCATTTGTACTTTCCGGAATGCTGGAGTCGACATTAAAATTGTAGGTGTTCAGGCCGTTTTGCAGATCCTCACTTTGGTCCAGATAGGCATCATAAAGCTGCGCATGCTGACCGTCCTCAAGCTGTACATCCAATTCTAAAGTGTAGCCCTGGGTTTGGTAATTGCCCAAATACAAAGGAATGGTATCATTTATGCCCGGCAGCTGGCGTTTGTCTATGCTTAAGTAATCGGTTTGGTTTATAATAGCCATCCGTTCGGTACTGTTCCATAATTTTCTAGCGTCTTCGTAAGTGGGGTTTGTGCTGTAATTAGGTGAAAATCGTAAACGTACCGCATCGAATAAGGTGGGATTTGCATCTCTGTACAATTCTAACTCAATCCCGTTAAGCGTTGGTGGCTCGTCAGAAAATGTACCATTATTCGCAACATCTTCAGTTTTTGCTGTTTCCATAAAAGTAATTGTAGGCGATGCACCTGTAGCTTCCAAAAAACATGCTTGAAAAGGTTCTATATTTTGATCAGCGTTTGAAGAAGCAGGAATTGGATTACCTAATTCATCTTGAGGAATACCAGTACTCAAATCCACAACCGCATAACCTCCTAATGAACCAATAGTTGGGTCCCAAATCCACATATAATTGGTATTAAAGTTTGAGGAGTTCGTCTCAGGATTTGTGAGAATTAAGCTCATGTCCACTCTAGCCTGATAAGGGTTACCTACTAATACAAAATCGTCTGCGGCAACTGAATTATCTATTGTAGGAGAAAAGCTGCCCGTCACAATTCTTCCTGTGGTTCTCAATGTAGCAGGATTATTTCCTTGCAAAGTATTAGATTCTAAAGTCGCCGAGCGGTCACCTCTGACTAATAATGCATAAGGTTTACCAACAGCTAAAGTTTGAGTTTTTGTATTAACTATAGAATCCCATTTTTTTAAGGCTTCATTCCATTCCCATAGGGAGTGAAAGCCTGTTTGTGTTTTATCTAAACCACTACCATCTACGGTGCCGACTTGACCTTGTGAGCCTGTAATATGTGTTCCAAAATTAGGATTGGGATTAAAAGTATTATCATTGTACGGATCACTCAAGTCTGAGGCTGTTTCTCCACCTTCCTGCCAATTTTCATGAATGGAGGTTGTTGTAGTAACAGAAGAGCTGATATACCGAAACGCCCGGTTACTCAATGGAAAAAAACGTTGTATTACAACATCATCACTAATAGAACCGTTCGTCACTGGTTTAACAATTGCTGTTTTAGCAAGACTACTTTCAAAAACTAAATTTGCATTAGATACCAATGTGCCTTCAGCAAGAATAATACTATCTTTTAAAACCACTTTATTTGAAAAGCCAACCGTATTTGCATTGTCTTTTTGTAAAAATATTGTTCCAAGAGCATTTGTAGTATTATCAATTGAAGGGTCAAATTGCAAACTCCCCATATCAACGTTGCCTTTTAAGGTTAAAAGCGAATTATCCGAACCTCTTAAATAGGCATTAGGCTCAAAATTTACAGTTGTGCTTGTTCCGGTTTCTCCTAAAACCAAATTATTGCCGTTTAAATTTAGAATACCGTTGTCTTGCATTTGTAAGCCAGGGCCATTTCCTATAATAGAAACGCTATTATTTAAAACCACCTCACCTGCATTTTTGTTGACCACCACAAAAGGAATCTCCAATTGATGGTTTGGGGTATTGTATTGTTGTACAGCATCGCCTTCAAAAATTATAGCTCTATTGTTAAAATTTATTGTAGCACCTTCTTCATTTGTAGGACCTTCTTCATTTTTGAAATCGCCTTGAACATGCAAATCATTTCCAGGTTCGATGGATAAATTGATTTCAGCATTTGTTTCATTAAACAAATCACCTTTAACAATGATATCACTTCCTTCAGGATCTAAATTATTGTTTGAGGCAAAAATTTGTCCTTCATTTGTAAGGTCGCCTCCTACAACAAGACTACCTTGCATTGATGAAACATCATTTAAATGTAATGTTGATCCTGGTGCAACATATAGATTTCCCGTTATAACAGCGTCTGCACCTTGATTTTCTGTACCTAAATTGAGTTGCATGTTTCCTTGAACACTCACATTATTAGGAGTTCCTTTACCATTGGGAGGATCTTGCGTTAATCCAAAATTACTCCATTCAGAACGTCTATCGTAAGTAGCATTTGGGTTATTATAAATTAGTGTTGAATTTGGCCCATAAAAAGGTGAACCTATATTGACTGATGCCTCGTTATTAATACGTAAATTTCCATTAATTGTTGAATTATCACCAAAATCAACACCTAATATACCACTTGCAGGACTATTCAAAGTGACATTATTAAATACTATAGGGCTATTTGTTATTACTGTCGCCCGTCCTGCGAACTGTACTGTATTATCATCGAAATTTATATTCCCATTATTTGTTATCCTGCCATCGACAGCAATTGTCAAGGTAAAACCTAAGTTATCAGTAAAATTAACAGAATTCTGAACAGTAATTGAATTTACAGTTACCCCGTTTGTATTGAATATCAAATCATGTGCAATAATAACATCTGCATTAGGAGGTGGTTCCGATCCTGCGAGCCATGAATCATTATTGCTCCATGTTGTTGCACCTTCTTTTGTAAAACAACAAGAATAAACATTGTAACTATAATAAGCATCGCCATTATTTTCAAAGCTTAATGCAATTAAATCATGATTTGATAAAGCTGTAGCTGCAACTGTAGTTGTATACACATAAAATTCAACTGTTTTGCCATCAGTATTAAAAACTGCTGGAATTGTAGCTGTACCTGAAGAGGATGTTGGAGTAGAAAACATAACTTCAACAATACCTGAAGTTGCAAACTCATCATCAGAGTATCTTACAAAAGCACGTTCTTGTGGTGACTTGTTGCTTTCTAAATTTATAGTAATAATATAATCCTGATTAGCTTGTAAAGCTGGTTCAATTCCTGTAACTGGATTGGTATCGTGAAATCCAACTGGAAGATTATCAGTTTTCATGATGACAGCTTGACGGTTAGCTATAGCATAATTTTCAATTTTAATAGTGTAATGATTACCTGTTGTAGCTGGTGTGTTTAATACACTGTTAGGTAATCCACCGCCTCCATGAATTAATGTAAATTCGGTATTTAAAGGAGATGCGTTGTTTTGCCATTTATCGTTATAAGAATTTGCAAAAATCACAAACTCATCATCATTAGAATCTGCTTGAACTGTTAGTATTTTAGTATTACCTAATGCAAAATCACTAAATGTAAGCGGGTTATTATAATTATCATCAAATTCTGCTATCCATTCATATTGTTGTGCTGATATCAGACTTACATTAAAAATAAGAAACAAAAACAACAAAATTTTATAAATGAAATTCATCATCTAGTGAAATTAAAAATCAATCAATTGGTTATTTAAAAATTATCTTTTCTAAAAATACAAATATCAACTTAATTTTCAAGGTTTTAAGACTATCTCAAACGATTTCGTGTTGATAAATAATGTGTTTGCTCTTCAAACACGTCCAGAAAGCCTTTGTGGTATTGCTTTACTTTTAAATTATAGTGCTATGCCGGAACTTAATTTTTTACAATTTTAATCTGCTGGCTATGGCTGTCTAATTTTATACTTAGCACATACAAACCACTTGACAAGCCTTCATAGGCTATATGTTCCGTGGTTTTCAAGTTTAAAATCTTCTGCTGATGTATCAATTGTCCGTAAGTATTGTACAATTGTACAAGGGCTTGTTTTCCGGTATAGCCTTGAGGGATTTTTATACTAATAGGTTCCTCTGCTGGCGATGGATTAGGATAGGCAATAAATGGGTCTCTTGCCTCCAAAACGGTACCAAAATTTGTATCGTTTAAATAATTGGACAGGAAACCGGACAAATCTACTTCATGCATATGTGGTTCGATGGTGATAAAGCTATTGGACGAGCGCTCGTTACTGATGTAATAGTTTACACCATCGGCAGTGGCTATACCTTCGATTTGAGGAAAGTCGTTATCAAAGGATAAACGGCGTTTGTTGCCACCAAAAAAATCGTCGTTTTGAAAATCGTACAATAAGTACACAAAAGGAAATGGCACCGGCACGCCAAAAATAATAACAAACTGATAACCTGTTAAGGCCACCAATTGTTCGTTCTCGACTGTGGTGGCGGCTGTTACGAGACCTTGCACATTGTAACTGCCTAAATTAACAGCCGAATAAACTCCTGGTGCTTTGGGCAAGGCATACACTGTTGTGCCCTGCGACACCCACTGCTTGGTAAAAAGGTAAATGTTGTTTCCTCTAACGATCATGGCTTCGCAATCAAAATCGTTGTTGTTGGGCTGTGACGTAAAGTCGGTCTGGTCTGCATAATCAAAGCTTATCTCGTCTACTACTGGCGACCCCTGAGCCATAGAAGCCTTGCTTACACGGTAAATTTTTAGGTTGGTACGGTTGCCGTTGTTATTTCCAAAATCGCCTATGTATACATGAGTGGCGTCTTGTGCCATGTCCTCCCAGTCCACGTTGGACACACCGGGAATAGCAAGTGTCGAAAAATTGGCTAAATCTGCAACATCTATTGAGTAAAGGTCTGCTGGATTTCCTCCATCATTTTGCACCCAGATGCTGTTGTTGTAAAGTACAAGGCCAGAATTTTCGTCCAAAGTGGCATTCAACTGTGTGGAACTTACAGGCAGGACATCTGCAGGATCGTAAGTACACGAGCCATCGTTGGCAGTAGCTGATGCATCGTAATTGTTGGCTAAAGGATCGGTACAACCCGATTGCGCCTTAACCGGCAAAGAAAGCAATAGCGTAAGCACGAAAAGGATGGCTTTGGGGTGAATTTTTAAAGAAGTTAGAATCGTTTTCATAGGTGTGTTGGTCTATTAATCTCAAATATAAAGCGAAATAAGTTCTAATAAAAACTTGGTGTTAAATTAGTATGGAGTATTAAGTATTTAGTATTAAGACTACGCTCTGTCCATTCATGAATATGGTTGACAAGTTTTACTAAATACTAGTCACTAATCACCCAGTCCTTACCAAAGGCTAAGAGCTAATGGCTACCAACTACCCTCTAAAGACTACCCTCTACCCACTATTGTTAAGTCTCTCGCAAAGGCGCGAAGCCGCAAAGCTAATATGACTACTATCTAGTATGGAGTACAAAGTACAAAGTTTGTCCATTGTCCATTCATGAATATGGTTGACAAGTTTTACTAAATACTAGTCACTAATCACC
>CAYNCI010000012.1:65616-71501 GCA_964396065.1 uncultured Mesohalobacter sp.
TGTCCATTCATGAATATGGTTGACAAGTTTTACTAAATACTAGTCACTAATCACCCAGTCCTTACCAAAGGCTAAGAGCTAATGGCTACCAACTACCCTCTAAAGACTACCCTCTACCCACTGATTGTTAAGTCTCTCGCAAAGGCGCGAAGCCGCCAAGCTAATATGACTACTCTCTACCATCTAGAATGGAGTATTAAGTAGCTAGTATTAAGACACACTGTTTAATAAAGTTAAACATAAAAACTACCCTCTAAAGACTAACGACTACCCTCTAAAGACTAACCTCTAAAGACTACCCTCTACCCACTAAAGTCTAATCAACCGCTTTATACTCATAAAAAATTTCAGTTTTTGTTGGGGATGTGTTTTTATCTTGTAGTGAGCTGATGAGTTCAACTTGTTTCAAAATCAGGTGATTATCAGAATAGGTGGTATGCACTTCTGTTTTGGTGCTGTCCTTATAATCGATAAAAAGATGGTACGTCGGCATTCCGTTGGCGTTGTAGGTGTTTTTTTCAATTTCGAGGGTATCGCTTTCATGAACCACGACAGATTCTATAAGGTTATAGGCATCATAGGTAAAGTAGGTCATGCTTTGCAGGGTATTGTCTTTCCCGATGGTAGTGGCTTTAAGCACATCGTTTTCAGCGGTTGGCACCCACTCGAATAAGGTCGTTTCCATCACCTTATCATATTGATCCTTAACAACTTTTCTTTGGTACAAGCCCTCATTGTCGTTGTCTATTATTTCTTGTTTCAACAAATAGCCTGTAGTGTCAAAATGTTTTGTAATTTCTTGATTCATGTTTTTTTCAAACGTATAGACTAAGGTCAAATCATCGGGTGTTTTGCCTTCGTAGCGCGCTGTAATATTGTACATATTATCGTACACCAGCGTTTCATATTTGTACACCTTGCCGTTTTCGTAATGTATCCTGCTGTTAGGATAGCCTGAGGTATCTATACGCATTTCGGTTTCAAGTGTTTTGATGGGCTGAGACGCCTCCCGGGTATACACATAAACCGTTTTAATGCCATTGGCTTTAAAGGAAGACAAGACCGGAGATACGTCCTCCGCTGATGCTTTTTTATCAGGATTTTGACATGCTGTTAAACACATCAGGACCATTATAGTACATAAAAAAATGTTTTTCTGGCATGATATAAAAACCATAGTATTCATCTGAAAAATGATTGAATTTAACTGACTCCTGAGCTCTACCTGTAGAGGTAAAAATGCGCGATTAAAGTACAACAAAAAACAGAAAATTACATTTTAAACATAGAAAACCATGCGATGTAGGCATTTAACAAAAAGAAGAAAAAAGCAGGAAGCGTAACAAATAATCCGTCTTTTACCTTCAATCTGACGATAACACCAAGGAGCATTAAAACAGAAAGTCCAATGGCTGAAATTTCAAGAAGAATTGTAACGGATAAAAAATACCCTATCAACAACCCCAAAGCACCAAGTAATTCTAAAACTACAGTCAATAACGCATATGGAGACAACCCAAAGCGTTTAAATTCATTCTTCATCTTAGGACCTGTAAAATAAGCCAGGCTGTAGCCTATAAATGCGATGCTGGATAATAAAACACAAAATTGAAATGCTTTCATTTAAATCATTTCAGATGAACTTAAGGCTATAAAAACACTAAGTATAAATAATGTTAATGAGGGGAGTTTTTGTAAAATAGAATTGTTGGCGTTCCAGTGAAAGTATTGCGCGGCTGCCATAAAAAGCGCCATGCCCAGGCTTGCATACAGTGTAAATTCTGTGTACCAAATGCCTAAAAACAACAATGTTGCCAAGACTGTTTTTGCAAAACCCACAAAACTTCTGGTTTTAAGGCTTAAACTAAATTGTCTAAATTCTTTTTCCACATTATGCATCCTTAATATCCATACAAATGCTACAGAAAGAGCGACTGCAATTTGCGCTATTATGGTAAGTATTTCTAACATATTATCAATTTTTCATAATATATGAATATAATCCACGCGAAAAATTAAATAAACTTTAAATTATAATAGCCTTAGGCTGAAAATGCTAGGGTTTTGTTAAATTTCAATAACATTCTTAATTGATTTTCAGATGCATGAAATCGCTTCGTCGGAACTCCTCGCGAAGATGCTTTTTCCGCAAAAGCTGAAAATTTAAGTTTTTAAATACAAGGCCCGTTGTTTATAGTCGATAACGGCTTTTCCTTTTTTTAAAAAATCTGCACCAATGATGCCATCCACTTCGTCGGCTTCGTGGTCTGTAAGCGCCTGGTTAACATGCGTTAAATCAAAAATCACCAAATCTTGACGTGTCTTTTTCCACTTTCCAATCTCTATAGTATTGTTTTCAGAAACTTGCGTGCGCATATTGGTGGCGCCGGCACCGGCTGCTTTAACATCGCTGTGTTTTGCAAATAGCTTAAAATAGCGCACTCGACTCGAATCTATACAACTGCTGGACGCGCCTGTATCCAGGATAAAATCCCCTTCAATCCCGTTTATTTTGGCTTTGATGTGAAAGTGGTCGGTTGGTGTAAATTTTAGTTTTACCCTAGTAAATCCTTTATCCGTTAAAAACTTACGCAGTGACGCCATGTGTTTTCTCGCAAAGATAAAATTTGAAACAGGATTTGCAGCGCAACCAGAATGGTTTTTACTGAAAATGCCTGAGATGAAGTGAGGTTATTTGAGTTTATGAGGTTATGGAATCACAGTGAACACTTTACACTTCATCCTAACTGCAAGGAACACTAAGCTTACGCAAGGTTCGCGAGGTGGTAGTTTGTACTTAGATAAATAAATGCCATTGCAGCCTGTTTCGTAATTGACTAGGCAAAAAACACACGTCATTGCGAAGGTGAGGTACGAACCTGCGGCAATCCCTCTCAACCATGTTGGATTTGTCTTATCTGAGCAATCGGTTTTAATCAGAAGGAGATTGCTTCGTCGTACCTCCTCGCAATGACGGTAATACACACCTGATTGCAGCTTTTTTCGTAATTGACTAAGCAAAAAAAAATACGTCATTGCGAAGGAACGCAGTGACTGTGGCAATCTCTTTCAACCATGTTGGATTTGTCTTATCTGAGCAATCGGTTTTCATTAGAAGGAGATTGCTTCGTCGTGCCTCCTCGCAATAACGGTAAAAAATACAAGTCATTACAGCCTGTTTCGTAATTGACTAAGCAAAAAACACACGTCATTGCGAAGGTGAGGTACGAACCTGAAGCAATCCCTCTCAACCATGTTGAATTTGTCTTATCTGAGCAATCGGTTTTAATCAGAAGGGGATTGCTTCGTCGTGCCTCCTCGCAATGACGGTAAAAAATACAAGTCATTGCAGCCTGTTTCGTAATTGACTAAGCAAAAAACACACGTCATTGCGAAGGTGAGGTACGAACCTGAAGCAATCCCTCTCAACCATGTTGGATTTGTCTTATCTGAGCAATCGGTTTTAATCAGAAGGAGATTGCTTCGTCGTGCCTCCTCGCAATGACGTTTAAAAATAGACTAAGGCACAACTTTGACATTGGAAATAGGAATCTCCAAGCCAAAAAATGTCCGTGAGGTTGGTAAAAGAAACCCCGCACTCGTTCTTTCCCAATTTATCCAGGTTGCTTCTACACCATCAAAAGGGATGATGCTCACCCACATTTTAAAGGCTACTGGCAGGTATTGCTCGTCCAATTCCCAAAGGTAGGCATCGCCGGGTGTAGTGCCGCCAGTCGTATATTGTACGAGTAGTTTTCGTTTGCCTTCGTCTTGGACCAGACTGCGGGTAGTGCCCTTATCAAACACTTTAAAAGGAGCAACCAGCCAGAAACTATCGTTGTTAAAATTGCTTACCGCGTAAGTTATGGCTTCTGTTTTCGCTTCGCCTTCAAGTGGAATACCATCTAAAAAAGCACTGCTCTTTTGCAGGTCTTTGGTGTGATAAGTTACTTTATACTCATCCCAATACACATCAACAATATGTTGTTGGAGATACCAGTGGTAGGTGTGTTTGTCTCTAAATGTCCACTGTAATTCTTTTGCAGCTTGAAACTTTTCAAACGCCAGTGCGTCAAGCATTTGTTGAGCTAAGGCATCTGCGGCTTTTCCACTTTCTCCAACCGGCACATCGTCGTTATACATCAGTTTGAGCGCAATAAATACCACAAGTCCTAAACTTACGAGGACAAGTAAAAGCTTGAACAGTAGACGAAGTATCTTTTTCAAAACTAAATTTTATAATAAATATGAAAGTAGATATAAATATTTGATAAACTATATAATTTATTGCTTATTTGATTAAGTTTTAGAATATATATGCATACCTATACAATATGTTGGCTTTTCATTTTGACAGGTCGAAACGTCAAAGGTTTGGACTAAAAAAGTAATACCCTTGTATTGCAACACATTTGAGATTTCTGTAAGTTTATGTTTTGAAAGTATTGAGACCACCGACTATAGTGCTTAACCGGGTATGAATTCAGGGCATTTTCTGATTTTGTTTGGGTGTAACGAGTTCGGTGTAATTTGAGCAAAAACCTATAATCTTGATAATTTTACCAAATTTTGGTGTTTTTGATTATAATTAAAGCGGCATGAAAAACACATCAGTATCATTAGGAAATTATTTTGATCAGTTTGTACAAGCTCAAGTTTCTGCTGGAAGATACAAAAACGTTAGTGAAGTCATCAGAGCTGGTCTTCGACTTTTGGAAAATGAAGAAAGTAAAGTCATGGCTTTACGAAATGCTATTCAAGATGGAATTGATAGCGGTATTGCTCACGATTTCGACCCTAAAAAAAATCTTGAGGAATTAAAAGCTAAACGCAAAAGGAATAGCTAAACATGAATTGACCAACAAGGCTGTAATTGACCTGAATGAAATTTGGGAATATACAATCGAAAATTGGTCAGAGAATTAAGCTGACAGCTATTAAGATATGCTACTGGACATTTGTCAAGACATAGCTAACAATCCAGAACTTTGAAAAAATTATGATGGAATAAAAACTGACCTTTTAGGACTAAAAGCAAAACCTCACATCATATTTTACAGAAAACG
This sequence comes from uncultured Mesohalobacter sp., assembly GCA_964396065.1. Lineage (GTDB taxonomy): Bacteria > Bacteroidota > Bacteroidia > Flavobacteriales > Flavobacteriaceae > Psychroflexus. The sequence goes on from CAYNCI010000012.1 coordinate 70,683, forward strand.
AGATGAACAACCCATTGAAATCACAAGAATTCTACACGAACGAATGGATTTAACCCAAATTATGTAATAAGAGGTGAAGAATGAACCGAATTACTTGCATTAGTTGGGTTTAACCCCGAGCTAGAAAATCACCATTTTGGTGTTTTGCAAAAACATCGAAATGGTAGATTTTTCTTATTCGATTATTCATTAGAACTTTTTCTAATGAATAATTTGGGTTTAAAAAACAGACTGAAAGAATAAAAAAACTACCCCAACCATCAACAAATCAATAGGCTCTCTTCCCGGGAATAACCCCGCGAACTCCACCACGAGGATTTTCCATATCATTTGTAAATCTAGGAATAATATGAATATGCGCATGTGGAACGGTTTGACCTGCAGTTTCTTGAATGGATATAGCTAATAGAAAAAACCCTGATCCGGACAATCTTTTGGTTTTTCGTTTATCCATTTCCATTTGTGGGCGTACTCGACTAAATTTGGAAACAAAGTTGTTGGTGTAGGATCGAAATATAAATCGATGGTTTCATCTATTGATTCTAATCCATTCATGTCTGCCATTAATTCATAATAATCTTTACCTCCAAATTGACCATAACCTTCGTAAGCATTTTCTTGCCAGGTATTACCAAGATGGTCTATCATAAATACTCGAAAAAATGGACGACTCGAATATATGTTTGAAATGCTTCGGTTGGTATCTTGTGTAATCCAGCTAAAAAAACCCATAATTTTTGTATTTTTAAAGTTTGTATAATTTCTAACTTAGAGAAAAAGCTAAAACTTCATTTTTAAGTTTAACTTTATAATGAAATT
>CAYNCI010000012.1:71601-73065 GCA_964396065.1 uncultured Mesohalobacter sp.
TTCTACAGCGGTGTCTGAAGATGAAAAAGACTATGTCATTAGCTTACAGAAAAAAACTATACAAATACTCGAGGATAAAATTAGAGAATTAGAAAATAAAGTTGATTAATAGGTTTTAACTAACCATGCAAAGCACAAACACAGAAAAACTATTAAATAAATATCTTAAAAAGTTCACTTCACTCAGAAGAGACAACAAAAACGGTGGCGCACCTCATAAACCTATTTTACTAATTAGTGTTATAGAAGTATATGAAGACAGAATATTTCATAATAATCAAGTTTTCATTATACCAGAACTAGTTGCAAATTTCAAGAGAATTTGGGCTCAATTGGTAGAGACAAATCACCATTCAATTTTTGCTTTACCATTCTATCATATGAAAAGTGAGGGTTTTTGGAAATTGATACCAAATTATGGTTTCGAAAAGTTAATTGCATCAAAGGCGAGTCTAAAAAGTAGTTTTAATACATTAAAAGCTTCTATTTATTGCGCAGAAATAGATCAGGAGCTTTCTGAATTACTCAAAAATGAAGACCATAGAAACATCCTCAAGATCTCTATTTTAGAAAAGTATTTTCCAAACACTAAAACCCTTTACAAAAAGGAAATTAGTGATGATACGTCTTTCTTATTTAAAAGCGAAAAGAAGTATTTTAAGGAGTTAGAACATCTTAAAGATACGTTGGACTCTAATAATTACGAGGAAGATGTTTTTGTTAGAAGTGGAATTTTTAAAAGAGAAATTCCTAAACTCTATAATTACACTTGTGCCATTAGTGATATGAAGGTTGATGCCATGGTAAATGCTAATCTGGTTGATGCCTGCCATATTGTGCCTTTTTCTATAAGCCATGATGATACGGTTAGAAATGGAATTACACTGTGTCCAAATTTGCATAGAGCCTACGATAGAGGTCTAATATTTATAAATGAAAACTATGAAGTTGAAGTAAACGATAATTTTGTTGAAAATGAAGGCTCTTCATATAACATCAAACAATATGAAGGCAAAAAAATAAGGTTACCGGAAAACCCTAAATATCAGCCTAAAGTTGAAAATTTAATTAAGCATAAAACAATATTTTCTTAAAAAATAACTTTTGCTACTAAATGATTGAAAATAAAAGAAAACATAAAAACAAAATACCTAAATACTTAGATACAGCATCAACAACTAAAGTTGACGATAGGGTCTTAAAAGCTATGCTACCCTATTTTACAGAGCTTTACGGGAATGCTTCTAGTAATCATCTTTTTGGTAAAAAAGCAAGAAACGCTGTAGAGAAATCTAGGAGTCAAGTAGCTGAAATCTTAAACTGCGAGTCTAAAGAAATCATTTTCACATCTGGTTCTACAGAATCAATTAATTTAGCCATAAAAGGATACGTAGAATCTAATTATCAAAAGGGTAACCACATCATCACTGTAAAAACTGAACATAAAGCTGTATTATCTACCTG
>CAYNCI010000013.1:0-13108 GCA_964396065.1 uncultured Mesohalobacter sp.
TTTAGTGCATCTAATTTTGGAAGCCAAGAAGCACTTATGGAACAAATTAAATTCCAGAGACGTGTAGAATTATGGGGTGAAGGCTTTGGTTATACGGATAAAATCAGATGGGACGAAGGTATAGACCACAGCGCAGATGGTGGGTCTGGTGCATCTCAGGTCTTGTATCAAGAGGCTTTCATTGTAGAGAAACCTTCTATTAATGACGATTGGATCTTTAAAATACCTCAAGCAGAGATAGACGCTAACCCAAATATTACACCTAGCGATCAAAACTAGCTTATAAATTCATTTATCAATTAATAAAAAAGCCCTCATGTTTAATAAAATATGAGGGCTTTTGCTTTGGTTGAAAATACTTATTATCAAATATTTAAGAATAACACACTCTTATTTAAGATTTTTTTTGCATTCTGGTAAAATTCCTAACTATCCATTAATAAAGCGGTTATTAAAAAATAACAGCTTATTGATAAGGTTTTCGTTAATATTTAACACTCCAATATTAAATTAAAGTAAAAAAAATTTGTTTGAATGAGTATTTATTGTCATTTTTGGCCTTGGCTAATTCAAATAAATTAAAAATGAGAACAAAGTTTAGAGTAATTCTAACGCTATTATTAGCGTTTGTTGTGCAGATTTCGTTCGCGCAGCAAAAGACCGTCAGCGGTAATGTCGTTGATGGAGATGGTCTACCAGTTCCCGGGGTAGATGTTCAAATTAAGGGAACCCAAACGGGTACACAAACAGACTTTGATGGTAACTATTCCGTCAGTGTATCTTCGGGTCAAACATTAGTGTTTTCTTATGTTGGTCTTAAAACACAAGAGATACTTGTAGGAAACCAGACAGTAATTAATGTTACAATGCAAACTAATCTAGAAGAACTAGATGCTGTTGTTGTAACATCTTACCAAGGTATCCTCAAAGAGTCTGAAGTTGTATCCTCTTCATCAACTGTAAAATCTGAAGCTATAGAGCAAGTTCCAATTGCATCTATAGACCAAGTATTACAAGGTAATGTTGCTGGTGCAAACATTAGAACTGCTTCAGGGCAGCCAGGTCAATCCGCTACAATACTTATTAGAGGTCGTACGTCGCTTAGAGGTGACTCTGAGCCTTTATTTATTGTTGATGGTATGCCGGTAAATCAAGATAACTTTAGAAATATCAACTCCAATGATATTGAAACTATGCGTGTCCTTAAGGATGCTGCTGCAACAGCTATCTATGGAAACAGGGGTGCTGCCGGTGTTATCTTAATTACAACTAAGAGAGCTAAGAAAAACGAAAACTTAAAAGTACAGTACAGAGGGCTTTATGGTGTTGCAACTTTACCGGAGCAAAACTTCTCTGTAATGAACACTCGTCAGTTACTTAACTACAGAAGAGAAGTTGTTCCAGGAAACCAATTTGGTGACAATTTAACTCCTGCAGAGGTTGAAGCTTTAGCAAACTCTGTAAGTACTAACTGGGCAGACATTATTCAGCAGCAAGGTGAAACTGAATCTCACGAATTAATAGTGACTTCAGGTGGTCAAAACCTTTCTTCTTTTACATCTATGCAATACTTCCAGCAAGAAGGGACAACTTTACGTTCTAGATTAGAAAGATTTTCTGTTCGTAATAACTTAAGCGGAAGTTTTGAAAAATTCAACTATAGCTCTAATGTAAGTATTTCTTACTCTAAAAATGACTTCGTAGTTGATGCAGCAAGAGGAAACAATACAGGTGGTCAGTTAGATAACCCATTTATTGTACCATTCTTAGCATTGCCTTACTTGAATCCTTACAATCCTGATGGGTCTTTAAACACATTTGGTACTGTTGCTTCTGGCGCATTAAACCCAGATGGAACTATCAATGTAGATGGTGCTAACGGTTTCTTAAATACACCGTTTATTGCACTTAACACAGCAAGAAATAATACAGATAGAGAAAACGAATTAAGAATTGTAGGTAGCTTACAAGCAGACTATAATGTAATTAAAAACGTAACTGTTGGAGCTTCTGTTGGTACGGACTATATCCATAGCCAAGACCTTTTTAGAGAAGATCCATTAAGTATTAGAGGTTTATTTACAAGAGATGCTTTAGCCGATGATTCGTTCTTCGGTGGTACTCAAGCAGAATTCTCTACAAGAGATTTCTCTTTCAACACTAACGCATTTGTTAGATATACAAATACTTTTGATGAAAAGCACACTGTAAACGCTGCTGCTTTTACAGAATATTTTTACAGAAACTTCCAATTTATGGGCTTCACTCAAAATGGTTTGAATCCTAAATTCCCTGGTTCTGAAGCAGGTTTCACATCTGGTGAAACTCTAGTAGATGGTGCTCCAGTATTTGCGCCTACAGTTAGATCTGTAGAAAGCGAATTGGCATTATTCTCTTATTTCGGTAACGTTACTTACGATTACGATGGTAGATTTGGTTTAGACGTTACTGTAAGACGTGACGGAACTTCAAGATTCCAAGAAGAAAACAGATGGGGTACATTCTACTCTGTAGGTGCTCGTTGGAATGTAGATCAAGAATCTTTCATGGAAGATGTGGATTGGGTTTCTAGCTTAAAAGTAAGAGCTAGTCATGGTCAGACTGGTAACCAAGGTATTGGTGATTTCTACCAAGCATTCCAAAGAGTTGCTGGTGGAGCGGGATATCAAAACGCTAACCAGTTGGCACCTGATGGCTTCGTAGATGAGAATATCATTTGGGAAACAACTACTCAAACTAACATTGGTTTCGATTACGGATTCTGGAACAACAGATTAACCGGTGCTTTAGATTTCTATTACAAAAGAACAGACGACTTATTCTTTGGAAGAAACATTGCTCCTTCAGGAACTGGTTTCTCTAACGTAGATACAAACGTTGCTGTAATGGACAACACAGGTGTCGAATTACAAGTGGCTTACGATATCTTAAGAAAATCTCCAACTAATGACTGGAATGTAAGTGTTTTCTTTAATGGTGCATACAATGAAAACGAAGTTGTGGATATCGCTAACGAAACTGGTTTTGTTGAATTCGGTGGATTTGGACAAAGAATCCAAGAAGGCGAGAGAGCTAATGTATTCTTCTTACAAAGATGGGCTGGTATAGACCCTTCTAACGGTCAGCCACTTTACTACGATGCTGAAGGAAATATAACTAATATCCTAAACAGAGCAGAAGAAGGTGTTTACTTAGATAAGCAATTCGACCCTGTATTTACTGGTGGTTTTGGTACAAATATCTCTTGGAAAGGATTTACTGTAAGTGCATTATTCTCATTTGCAGCAGAAACCTACAGAATGAACTCTTCTTTAGCATTACTTGAAGATTTCGACTTAGCAGCTATTACCAATTACAGTACAACAATGTTTGATGTATGGCAACAGCCTGGTGATGTAGCGACTATTCCAGCACCTGCTCAAGCAGCTGGTTTAAGAATTACGTCTTCTAACCAAACAGACAGATATCTTGAAGATGCTTCTTTCTTAAGATTAAGAAATGCAAACATTGCTTATAACTTAAGTAAAGAAACTCTAGATAAAATAGGACTTTTTACTGCTGTTAGAGTATATGCACAAGGAACTAACTTAGTTACTTGGAGTAAGTGGAGAGGATACGATCCTGAATCTAATGACGTAGCTGAATTCTTTAGCTTCCCATCTCCAACCACAGTATCTTTCGGTTTAGATTTAACTTTTTAAATAATATATAAATGAAAAAATATCTTTTTATATTTTCTTTTGCAGCTTTGTTTATAAGTTGTGAGAATCAATTAGATAGAGTACCTGTAGACGAACTTATCGATGCTACAGCATATCAAACTGTAGATGATATTGCAGATGGTGTAATAGGTGTTTACACAGGTATAGATTACACTTGGCAAGCAGATTTGAATGCTTGTTTCACAGACAACACACAAATTGGTGATGATAATGGTGGTCAAAAAGTAGCTACTTTCAACATCCAATTAGACCCACAGATTAATAGTTTTGGTATCTGGTCAAGCCAGTACAACACTGCAAACGATGCTAACCGTATAATCGAAGCAGCATCTCGTCTTGATGTTGATCCTGAGGATCAGGATAGATTAGATAATCTTTTAGCAGAATGTTACTTAATTAGAGCATTTGCACATACAGAGCTATTGCTTTATTATGGTGAAGATTTTGAGGATCCAAGTTCCTTAGGTGTACCTTACCAAGATTTCGTTTCTCAAGTTGCTACTCCGGAAAGACTAACAACTGGTCAAACCATAGAAAAAATATTAGGTGACATCTCCACTGCAGAGAGTTTATTCAATAGTAGTTTTGATGGTGGTAAATCAAGAGTTAATCCTGATTATGCAAGATTCTTAAGAACTAGAGTGGCGTTATATAGTGGAGACTGGGCTACAGTAATTTCAGCTTCAGAACCATTAATAGCTAACTATCCTTTAGCGGATCAGACACAATACCAAAATATGTTTGCTGGCGATTTAGATCAAACTGAAGTTATATTTGGTTATGACAACATAGTAGGTGCTAACTTCAACAACGTTACGTTTGAGTTCCGTTTTGGAGGTGGTGGTAATTTCATTTCTATGTCCAATGAATTATATGGTATTTTAGAAAATGAGGCTAACGTAAATAACGATATCAGATTAGCTGTAAATTTCGATCCTGCTAGTGATTTGAATATTTTTAACCAAAAAGGAATAAATAAGTATCCTCAAGGTGCTAGTGGTTTTGTAAACGATTTTAAAGCGGCTAGAATATCTGAAGTATACTTGATGAGAGCAGAAGCTTTTGCTAGACAACAACAATTCCAACAAGCAGCAGACGCTGTACAAGCTGTAAGAAACGCACGTAGAGGTTCAGCCGATTCAGCTATTGCCTACAGTAGTTTAACTAATGCGATTTCTGACATCATGTTCGAAAGAAGATTAGAGCTTTGTTTTGAAGGTCATCGCTATGTAGATATTAAGAGATTTAGAAGCGTTTTAAATGAAGGTATGACTAGAGATGCTTCAGATTGCCCTGGTAGTATTCCATGTAATATTTCTGTAAACGATAGAAGATGGGTTTTCCCTATTCCTCTTCAGGAATTAAATGGTAATCCAAATATGGTTCAAAATCCACAATGGTAACATATAAAAAATAAACAATGAAAAAGATAATTTATTTACTTAGTCTGGCGTTTATCATTACTTCTTGTGATGATTTTCAACCAGCTACATTTGATGGAGGGCAGACATTTGTCTACTTTCCTGACTTATCAAGAAACCTTGATGTCGTCATAGATGACACTGGATCTCTTGAAATTCAGATAAACACAACAACGCTTTCTAATCAGGACAGATCTGTTCAAATCGAAATTGTTGAAGATGGTACTGATGCCTTACCTGAAAATTATGATATACCTAGTCTTACCGCAACTATTCCTGCTGGAGAGTACTTTGGTTCATTTGTAATTAATGGTATTGATAATAGTGTTGAAATTACACCTAGATTACTATTGCTTCGTATTGCAGACGCTGGCGCTGATGCTGTTGCTGCTCAAGATGTATTAGAAGTAAGTATCAGACAAATTTGTCCTGTTGAAGACGGATTCTTTACCGGTCCTTATTTATTAGAGCAATTAACTCCTATTCACCCTGATAATGGTGTGCCAACTTTTGAAACTCAAGTTGTAGATTTAGTTGTAAATGGTGGTTCTACTGAAAGAGCTTTCTCTGCAGTTTGGATCGAAGGTTTAGGTATAGGACAAGGTCCTGCAACTGTACCTTTTGATTTATCTTGTAACAACGTTCTTATAACTAACAATGAGATAAGTACAAGTTTAACCTGTGGTGATGGAACGATTACTTTAGGTGTACCCTCACAAAATGGTGTATATGACACTGCAGACGATAGTGCGTTTACTTTATGGTTAGCAGAATACGTAAACCCAGGAGGTTGTAGTGGTGGACCATTCCCTCTTCAAACAGAATTTCAATTTACAAAACAATAGAATATGAAAAATATATTTAAACAAACTTTTGTTGCATTTGCATTAGTTCTATCTTTTGTAGGTTGTGACAATATAGACTTAGATGGATTTGAACCAAACCTAACGAGTGGTTGGGTAGAATTCGCCGAATCATCTGATCAAGTATTTCATACTGAAGGTAACATAACTATTCCTATGGAATATAACGTACCTGTAAATCAAGTTAATACTCAAGTAACATATACTGTAGAGGTTGTTGCGGGTGATGCTCCTGGAGCAGAAACCGGTACGTTTACAACAACAGTTGCTGCTAACACAGTAGATTTGAGTATAGACTATGCTGTAAATCCTAATATTACTTCAAACTATACTTTACAATTCACTATTGTATCTACTAGTAATCCTGATGTAATTATTGGACTAGAGGGTGACAATCCTGATACGTTTACATTAGATGTGTGTTATAACGTATTACCATTAAATTGGACCGGTCAAGCGTTCATAGAGGGTTCAGAGATTAATACTTTCGACATGACATTAACTCCAACAGGAAATGAAGGTGAATATGCAATAAGTTCAGCATGGGGGACAAATTTTGTAGCTGGTGCTACAGGAAACCCTGCTTTCGATGGGCAATTTATTTACGACGGTACACTAACTCTTGGTGCAAATAATACTGTTAGTATTGTTGGTAGCGATACAGGACTTTTCCCAGGTACTACTGCATTTGATGCTGCATTAAATGGTAATTTATTTGATCCTTGTACAAATCAAATGTTTTATACATTAGAGCAAGGCTTGTTTAATGCTCCATTCCTTGTAGATGTTGTTTTAACACCTGCAGCAGAATAGTTTTTGTATAATCTTTTATAGACTAAATCCCGCCTTTGTGCGGGATTTTTTTATTTTTATAGCATGGAAAATTCAACCTCAATATTTGGCATACATCCGGTTATGGAAGCCATAAATGGTAATATAACCATAGAAAAAATATGGTTACTAAAAGAAGGTAAACATCATAGAGATATATTACCCCTTGCAAAACAGAAAAATATAAATGTAAGCTTCGTTCCTCATCAAAAATTCAGAAAATATCAATCTAAAAATCATCAAGGTGTTGTTGCTTTTCTGTCTCCTATAGAGTTTGCAGATTTTGAACATACAGTTACAGAAGCTCTATCTCAAGATAAAGACAGTATATTTTTGTTGTTAGATGGTATTACAGATGTTAGGAATGTTGGCAGCATTTTACGTACCGCAGAATGCGTAGGTGTAAGTGCCGTAATTATTCCACAACAAGGTTCTGCAAGGATTAACAGCGACATGGTTAAAACTTCTGCCGGAGCAATCTTTAATATACCGATATGTAAAGTAAACCATTTAAAAGACGCCATCTATTTTTTAAAGGCCAGCGGTGTACAAACGATTGGCGCAACTGAGAAAGCAGAACATAATCTCTTTAATACTAAAATATCAAAACCTGTTGCGCTTGTAATGGGAAGTGAAGGAGAAGGCATCCACAAAGGCATTCTTAAGCTCTTAGACCAGACTTATCGTATTCCAATCTCCGGGCAGACACAATCTCTAAATGTAAGCGTGGCTGCAGCCCTGTTTATGTATGAATTATTTCGCTGATTTTTTCTCTTTGATATGGTATTTTATAGTGTATGATGTTTCTTCTTTAGAGTCTTCGTCTTTCACTTCAGGCTCTTTTGGGCTAAAATGACCATTTTCATCAAATTGCTGCATAAATTCGTCATCGTCTTCATTGTAATCTTTAAGCTCCCATTTATATTTTTTTTGAAAAGGTATTTTGGTCTTAAAAATTAAAGAAAATAAAAAGCCGATTAAAAAGCCGGACAGGTGTCCTTCCCAAGATACGCGTTCCTCAACCGGAAACAATCCCCAAATCATACTGCCATAAATAAATACTACACTTAAGGAAAGAGCAACTAGACGGTAATACTTGGAAAATATCCCTTTAAAAAACAAAAACGAGGCCAGTACATACACTAATCCACTTGCACCGATATGATAACTTGGTCGGCCTATAAACCAAGTAAGCAAACCGGACAATAGAATGCCAAAAACAATTACCCGAGTTGCTACGCTCTTATAAAAATAAAATAAAGCTAATGAGAGTAGCAGGAGAGGCACCGAATTATTAAATAAATGCTTTAAACTGCTATGTATAAAAGGGGATAAAACAATCCCTTTTAGTCCGCTTAGTCGTAAAGGATAAATTCCGGCTTTATTAAAGTTAAAACCAAATCTGATTTCTATCCAAAATATTAACCACAATAATAATACAAGTCCAAAAGGGATAATTAGAATATCATGTGTATATTTAAATTCTTTAGACATATTATAAATATATTGAATTTTATACCATTTTCCTAAATCAGTAAAATTGTCATAGCATAATACTAATGAATCAACCACTTGCAGAGCGGCTAAGGCCGAAATACATAAAAGATTTTATTGGTCAAGACCATTTGTTGGGTCCAAATGGTGCCTTAAGACTTATCATAAATAATAAATCTTTACCTTCCTTAATTCTTTGGGGTTCACCGGGAATTGGTAAAACGAGCTTAGCACATATTATTGCCAACGAGTTAAAACGAACATTTTACAAGCTAAGTGCTATAAATAGCGGTGTAAAAGAGGTTCGAGAGGTGATAAATAGTGCAAAAAAAAATAATGGTATGTTTTCGCTTAACACGCCAATATTATTTATAGATGAGATTCATCGGTTTAGTAAATCGCAGCAAGACTCTCTTCTGGAAGCAGTAGAAAAAGGTTGGGTAACACTCATAGGAGCCACTACAGAAAACCCAAGTTTTGAAGTCATTTCAGCCTTATTGTCAAGATGTCAAGTTTATCAATTGCAGCCTTTTAATAAAAATGATTTAGAAAAGCTCCTTTTTAAAGCGATTGAAGAAGATATTGTATTAAAAACCTATTCTATAACGATTACAGAGAGCGAAGCCCTCATTAGATTAAGCGGTGGCGATGCCAGGAAGCTGTTGAATGTTCTGGAATTAGTAGTTAATTACTTAAAGACGAATAATAATATAGACATCAAAAATGAAATAGTTTACAAGGTGATACAACAGACGCCTTTAAAATATGATAAAAATGGCGAACAGCACTATGACATTATTTCAGCATTTATAAAGTCTATTCGTGGTAGCGATCCTAATGCAGCAGTGTATTGGTTAGCTCGTTTGTTAGAAGGCGGAGAAGACATCAAATTTATCGCCAGGCGACTAATCATACTTGCTTCGGAAGATGTTGGCTTAGCAAATCCTACTGCCTTGGTTATGGCTAATAACACCTTTCAGGCTGTAAACAATATTGGTATGCCGGAAGCGCGTATAGTGTTAAGCCAGTGTACTATTTATTTAGCCACTTCACCTAAAAGTAATTCTGCGTATATGGCCATAAATAATGCCATTTCTGCAGTAAGGCAAACGGGAAACCTGGAAGTACCTCTTGACATAAGAAATGCGCCTACTCAACTTATGAAAGATATGGGATATGGAAAAGACTACAAATATGCTCACGATTACCAGAATAACTTTGTATATCAGGAGTTTATGCCCAAAGAACTCCACTCTACAGCTTTTTACAAACCGTCTGCAAATCCAAAAGAAGAGTCTCTTAAAACCTTTTTAAAGAAGCGGTGGAAGGATAAATATGAGTATTAATGTCCTCTATTTTACTTTCGTAAAGGTCATTTTTTGGACATCTATCTTGTCCTTTGCCAGATATTCTACAATAACATCGCCATTGGCATTAAAGTAAGCAGCACCGTCTATATCAGCAGAGTCGAATGCATAAGTACCTCTGTCTGCCTGACTTAAAGTGGCATAGATGGTTACGCCTTCATCTTCATAAAAGGTGTAGTTGTCTCCCGATTTAAGCAGCCATAGCATTCTGTCTGAAATCGTGTATTTTTCAGCTTTCTCTGTAAAAGGTATTTCTACTTCATCGTTATTTGTTGTGGTAGATACCTCAGTTTCTTCTTTCTTTTCAGAAGAATATTCTACATATTGCGACGAAACAAAAATAAATTCATCTAGGGCGCTTCTTAAAGCTTCTTTGTAGGCATCATTAAAGGCCTTTAAACGGCTGGTACCACGGCTTTCGTAAACCACATTGCCATAGCAGTTTTTGAGTTGGAAAAGTAAATTGGAGGCAAAAATGCCTTTTTCTTTAATTACATTTGCCTTTAAAGCCAGGCAGCTATTTTCTCTCAAATCTTTTGGCATCTCTTCACCTTCGCTCATGTAAACTTCAAATCCGGCTTCTTTAAGCAGCACCCTGGTTAAAACGTTAAGCTGAAATTGGTTAGGCTCTGCTAAAAATCCATACTGTACCGGTACAATAGCGTATTTGAATTTTTTCGTAGTGTTTTGTGCTTTTGTAATTGTTGAAAATAGCACTATAAAAATGATGATAAGTTTTTTCATAGCTTGAACTCTATAGTAAGTTTTTTAAATCCGAAAGGTGTTCTACGTGTAAGGTTTCAAAATTAGGTTTTTTACCAAAATAAATGGTATGCATTCCAAAATCTTTAGCACCCTGTATGTCTGCCTCCAGGCTGTCGCCTATCATAAGGCTATCTCTATTGGTGGCTTTTGCAGATGTCAATGCGTGGTCAAAAATCCTGGGGTCAGGTTTCTTATAGCCTGAACCTTCAGCGGTTGTTACGGTTTTGAAATAATGATTAATCTTAGACGATTTTAATTTTTTATGTTGAATCATTTCAAAACCATTTGTAATAATGTGCAATTCGTAATGTTCGGATAGATAGTCAAGCACTGTGTTTGTATCTGGAAACAAATGGATTTGTTCTGATAAATAATTGATGTATTCTTCTGCCATAAGGTCTATCAAAGCTCTGTCATACGGATAACCTAATATCGAAAAAACTTCTTTTAACCGCTCGTGCCTCAAATTCTCGGAGCTTATCATATTCTTTCTATACATGTTCCAGTACTTGAAATTGATAGGTTTATAAACTTCAATAAAACTATCTAAATCAAAGGGGATGCCATGTTTGTCAAAAATAATTTTGAAAGTGAGCTTCGAGTTTTTTTCAAAATCCCATAGTGTATGGTCTAAATCGAAGAAGATATGTTTTACTTTTGCTCTAAACATTCTTTAATAAGTGAAATTTTTTTCAAAATAGCCCCTTTTTGACTATGTGCTGAAAAATCTGAATTATTTAATAAAATATTAAACTTAACGTCAAGATTTTTAAGGTCACACAGTTTTTGTGCTAACAAATCCGGATTAATTTCCTTAAAAACACTTGAGCTGCAATAATAGGGGTGAATTTCTTTTGGTGAAGCTTGTTCAAGATTCAGGTCGTAAAAAAGATGTGATGAAAAAGTTCCGGTCCTAAATCCAATAGCATTATGATATCCCATAGAAAAATCTTTCTTAATGGTTGTGTTTTCCAAATTAACGTAATACTTGGGAAAATTTATAGACCTGTCCATTATAAGGACACTTTTTAGCTCGTGATTGGCGATGTTTTCAAAACGTTTTATCTCTTTACTTAAAACCTCAGAATCGTCTATAGCTTCATGACTAACCATCAAGCCAATTTCGCTGTAATCTCCCATAGATTTGATAAGCCGCTTATACAGTGTTTTCCTATAGCTTATGTTTTTAGTGTATATACTGTAGTCACCCAATTGAAACATAAACAACATTTCAACCGGCACATTTTTTTTGAGATTTACAAGGAAGTCATAGACATCATAGGGGTCGTTACCCGGTACAAACCATGTTTTGATTCTTGAAAATACTTCTCTGAATTTTAATCTGAATATATCGGTAATAAAACCTGTCAGGCTTCTTGAGATACCATATCCACGATATTTAAAAGCCTTTTCTATGCCGATAATTAAATTTATACCTGGTTTTAGGTTCAAGCTATCTAATTGATCAAATTTTGAGTTCAATACCTTGTAAAATACATTCATCCAAATGTTTATCACAGGTTTTTCAAGAAAATTGTGCTTGTAGCCAACACTTTCCTCGAATGGGAAATCTCCTAATTCATTTTTAACATGTGGTAAATATTCTTCGTACCGGCTCAACAAATAAAAACTTGCCGAAAAAATATCAAAAGGAATATCACTTTGTTGAGAGGTTTTAAAAAAATAGGCTTGTCCATCCCATTCCGTTATGTCAATTTCGATATTATTTACGCCTTGTTGTTCTAATAATCCAAAAGATTGAATGAATACTTCATTGCCCAGACGCTGCTTGGTATATGAAAATTTTACACCTTTATAGCCAATAAAAGTTTCAATTTTTGTCGTAAACTTTAAGTCGAAGCCTAAGATACCTTTACAAATTTGCCGAAAAGTATAGTTTATTCTTGGTGTTATTTTGGGGACGTATATTAAAAGTTCCATGGCTTAAAGTAGCATTTCGTCTGCAAAGCTAAAATAAGATTTGTCTGTTACAATTATGTGGTCTAATAATTTAATATCCATAAAAGCAGAAGCCTTTTTAATTTTGTTTGTCAGGGCTTTATCTTGCTCACTTGGTCTCAAGCTTCCGGAAGGGTGGTTGTGAGACAAGATGATAGCTACAGCACCACTTAACAGCGCTTTTTTAAAGATTATTCTGCTGTCTACAACAGTACTTGTCATGCCACCTTTGCTTACTTGATATCTGTTTATAACTTTATTGGAATTGTCTAAATATAAAACCCAAAATTCTTCATGCGCATAATCGCTGTAGATGGGTTTTAATACAGAATAGGCATCCAGACTCGATTTTATTTTTGGAAATAGAGGAATATCTGCATTACCGTGTCGTTTGCCTAGTTCCAATGCTGCCACAATAGTAATGGCTTTAGCTTCACCAATGCCTTTGTAGGTTTGAAGTTCTTCGATAGACATTTTGCTTAAGCGTTTCAGCTGAAAATCTTTGTCCTTTAAAATCCGTTTGCACAAGTCTACAGCTGTCTCATTTCGGCTTCCGGAGCCTATCAATATGGCCAGTAGTTCGGCATCGCTCAAGGTGTTTTTCCCTTTATACAAAAGTTTCTCACGAGGTCTGTCATCTAAAGACCAGGACTTAATAGATAGGTTTTCTTTGGAATTGGACATAT
>CAYNCI010000013.1:13208-72217 GCA_964396065.1 uncultured Mesohalobacter sp.
AAGCCTTATAAAATTTACGCTATTGGAAATATTATCTCCAATATTTTTTACGCCTTATTTAGCGCTTTATCTTTTGTGGCTCTCATGCCTATGCTAGATGTTTTGTTTAATGAAGATCTTGAGCCTGTTACCGAAAAGCCCATATTCCAAGGTAGCTTTTCCGGTCTTAAGGCTTACTTTAAGGATTATATGTCTTATTACATAAACGATGTTGCACAAGATGATATTTCAAAAGCACTGCTTATTGTGGTTACGCTTGTTATTTCACTGTTTTTCCTTAAAAATATCGCCAATTATTTGGCACTGTTTTTTATAACATATTTACGTAACGGTGTTTTAAAGGATTTAAGGAACGCCTTGTACAAAAAGAGCATTGAGCTACCATTATCTCATTATTCTGAAAAGAAAAAAGGAGATACTATTGCGAGAATTAGCACAGATGTTTTAGAAATACAGCACTCCTTCTTGTCTATTTTAGAGCTTTTGATAAGGGAACCTCTAACCATACTGTTTACAATAGTTACCATGTTGCTATTAAGTCCACAGCTTACGCTATTTGTCTTCATTTTCATTCCTGTTTCGGGTTTTATCATATCGTTTATTGGTAAGTCGCTAAAAAGAAAATCAGATTTAGTTCAAAACGAGCAAGGTCAGTTTTTGTCTATTCTGGAAGAAACGCTTGGCGGTTTAAGAATTATAAAGGGCTTTAATGCAGAGTCGATTTTCTTCAAAAATTTTTCAAACTCAACACAACGGTTTTATAATTTTTCCAATACACTATTAAATCGGCAGAACTTGGCTTCGCCAACATCAGAGTTTTTAGGTATTTCTGTCATAGCCGTATTGCTTTGGTATGGCGGTAGAATGGTGAAAATAGATGAGTCTCTTGACCCATCTGACTTTATTGTATTTATGGGCTTGGCTTACAATATTCTAACACCGGCAAAAGCCATTTCGAAAGCTTCCTATACCATAAAGAAAGGGAATGCAGCAGCCGAACGGGTATTGGAAATACTGGAGACTGAAAACACCATAACAGACAGTCCAAATGCGGCTGAATTTTCTGAGTTTTCTGATAAAATTGAGATTAAAGATGTGTCCTTTAAATATGACGACACGTACGTCCTGAACAACTTTTCCGCTCAACTTTCTAAAGGTAAAACACTAGCTTTGGTAGGGCAGTCGGGTAGTGGTAAATCTACTATTGCAAATCTGATAACCAGGTTTTATGATGTTAATGCCGGTGAAATAAAAATAGACGGTCATAATATAAAAGAGATTAAAACCTCGTCTTTAAGGCAGCTCATTGGGCTGGTAACTCAAGACTCTATATTATTTAATGATACGGTAAAGAATAATATATTAATCGGTAAGCCGGATGCAACGGACGAAGAAGTTATCGAGGCACTTAAAATTGCCAACGCTTTAGAATTTGTAAACCAGTTAGACAATGGTATTGATACCAATATTGGTGATGCGGGTGGCAAACTCTCGGGAGGCCAAAAACAAAGGCTTTCTATTGCGCGTGCCGTTCTTAAGAATCCTCCAATTATGATATTAGACGAAGCGACCTCTGCATTAGATACCGAAAGTGAGAAACTGGTTCAGGTCGCCTTGGAAAATATGATGAAAAACCGCACTTCGCTCGTTATAGCACACCGTCTTTCTACAATACAAAAAGCAGATGAGATTATAGTTATGCAAGCTGGTAAGATTGTAGAACAAGGCAAACACCAGGACTTAATGTCTAAAAATGGAACTTACAGGAAATTGGTTGAAATGCAATCGTTTCAAGACTAGGTTTTTATGGAACTTGACGAAGAAAAAGAGTTACTTAAACAATTGTGTTCCCAAAGATACAAGGACTCTGCTTTCTCTAAGCTGGTAAGCTTGTATAAAGAAAAACTGTATTGGCACATTCGATATATTCTCAAAAATCATGAAGATACAGACGACGTCCTCCAAAACACATTTATTAAAGTTTATAAAAACATCAATTCGTTTAAAGGCGATAGTAAATTGTATTCCTGGATGTATCGCATAGCCAGAAACGAGTCCATCACCTTTTTGAACAAGCGTGCCAAAATTTTAAAAATTTCCAGTCAGGAATTACAGGACCAGCTGATACAAAATTTGGAAAGCGATGTTTATTTTGAAGCCGATGCCATAAAACTGAAACTCCAAAAAGCAATTAACAGCTTGCCCGATAAACAAAAAGAAGTGTTTATGTTGCGTTATTTTGAAGAAATGAAGTATAAGGAGATGTCAGAGCTTTTGGAAACATCGGAAAGTGCCTTAAAATCCAATTACCATCATGCTTCAAAAAAAGTTGAAGAGTTTCTTAAAAATAATTAAACCTTTTATCTTTACAATAGTCTAATTACTATATGAAAAATACTAAAAACATATCAAAATTATCTGGTTTTAAAACACCCAAAGGGTATTTTGATAGTTTTTCTGTGGATGTAAAGACTACATCTCAAAACAAAGCCGGCTTTAAAGTTCCTGAAAATTATTTTGAATCTTTTGAAGTAAAAACCCCAAAACCTTCAAAAGTTATCCGGTTATACAATTATAAATCTGTTGCTGTTGCTGCCGTGTTACTGGTTATTTTAGGAACCATGCTTATCAATTTAATCAATGTGCAGCAAACTGATGAGAATTTAGACTTTAGTAAGATTGACAGAAATCAACTTTTTGATTACATAGAGGATGAAATGTATTTAGACCATGATTTATACATTAATAATAATGCCGGGTCACCAAAATCTTCAACGATAGACTTGTCATCGGATCAAGTTTTGGAATATTTGGATGAAACTTCAATCGAACAACTAATTGATGATTAGGTTATGAAAATATTTTATCAATACACTATACTTACATTCGTTTGTGCTTTGTTTTTAAGCACAAGTGGCTTATTTGCACAAGAAAAAATTGATGTCGACTCGTATAAAATCGCCTACATTACAGAGCGATTAAACTTAACTTCTGCTCAAGCTGAAAAATTTTGGCCTATCTACAACAAGCATAATAAAAAGTATATAGAGCTTAAAAAAACTGTCTGGGGTCCTATTAAAAAAGAGCTTAATAATATCGACAATCTAAGTGAGAAAGAGGCAGAGGTTTTGCTGGAAAAATACCGTGATTACAGAAAAATGCGTCTGGAATACAGAGAAGCGTACATTACTGAGCTCTTAACAGTGGTGTCTCCTAAGAAAATCATGCAACTTAAAAAAGCAGATTACGATTTCAACAGAGAGTTGCTGAAACAAATGAAATCTGAATAATACAAGCATACTTTTACCTACTTTTGCAGCATACAATAAATTATGCGTTTACACAGAAATTTAGTTTTTGCAGTTGTTGATTGTCTTCGATTAATTTTT
Organism: uncultured Mesohalobacter sp.; assembly: GCA_964396065.1. Taxonomy (GTDB): domain Bacteria; phylum Bacteroidota; class Bacteroidia; order Flavobacteriales; family Flavobacteriaceae; genus Psychroflexus. Next base: position 16,598 of record CAYNCI010000013.1, read on the forward strand.
AATGAAGATAAATACGCAGATAAACAGTTGCACAAAACCTTAAAATTAGATCCGCGCTGGGGTTCGAGAGACAGAAGTTTTATTGCAGAGACTGTTTACGACATTGTAAGATGGAACCGTCTGTACGCTGAGATTGCAGAAGTACAAATCCCATATTCCAGAGAGAATATGTTTCGGATATTTGCCGTTTGGGCAACCTTAAAAGGTATTAGGCTTCCGGAGTGGCCACAATTTGAAGGTACACCAACAAGACGAATTAAAGGCAGGTTCGACGAATTATCAAAAATCCGAAAGTTTAAAACATCTATACCAGATTGGCTTGATGACTTAGGAGTTGCTGAGTTAGGAGGGCTTTGGGACAACGAGATTGAGGCTCAAAATGATCAGGCACCTGTTGTTCTTCGTGCAAACAAACTCCTTACGGACAGAACATCTTTAATAAAAAGTCTTGCCAAAGATAACATTTATGCCAAACCCGTGCCTGTTATAAGAGATGGCGTTGTTTTAAGCGAAAGGGCAGACGTATTTAAAACAGAAACCTTTAAGAATGGTTGGTTTGAAGTACAGGATACATCTTCTCAGATGGTTGCAGAGCTCCTTGACCCCAAACCCGGAGAACGTGTTGTAGATACATGCGCCGGTGCAGGAGGGAAGACTTTACACATTGCCTCGTTAATGCAAAATAAAGGTCAAATTATAGCTTTAGACATTTATAAGAAAAAGCTTCATGAGCTTAAACGAAGAGCACGAAGAGCCAAAGCCTTTAATATTGAAACAAGGCCGATAGAAAACTCTAAAGTGATTAAAAAGCTAAAAAATACAGCAGACAAGGTATTGATTGATGCACCATGTAGCGGACTTGGCGTCTTAAGGCGTAATCCTGATGCCAAATGGAAATTACAAAAAGAGTTTGTGGATAAGATTAAAAACACACAACAACACATCCTTCAGGAGTATTCCAGTATCGTCAAAAAAGGTGGCACTTTGGTTTATGCGACATGTTCTATTTTACCTTCGGAAAACAGATCTCAAGTCGATTTGTTTTTAAATTCGGAAGCAGGTCAAAATTTTAAATTGATTTCAGATAAATCTATTTTGACACATAAAACCGGGCAAGACGGTTTTTATATGGCAAAACTAGAGCGTAAGTCTTAATTTTTTAGAGTGAATAGCTACTCTCTTGTAACTAAAAGTATTTTCACTCGTATTAGTATATAATTAATGTAGTTAATTTGTAAAAAAATAGTTTAGTGAAGATATTATTTACCCTTTTAGGCGTTTTTTTAATTTATAGTTTAAGTATCGCGCAGCCACCAGCCGGATATTACGATGCTGCAACAGGACTTACAGGATATCCGCTTAAAACAGCTTTAAAAGAAATTATTGATGATATAGATGATGGAAATGGTCTGCCGGTGCATTTGCCACAGCCGTATTCAGATTTAGATTTGGCTTACCCTATGCCTAATTCCGGTTTTAGAGATGAATACAATTCTTATGAAAACGATGGTTTCCTTTTAGATATTTATTCTGAGAATCCAACAGGAGCAGACCCCTATAATCATATCCTGGTCACAGACGAATGTGGTAATTACAACGCAGAGGGCGTGTGCTACAACAAAGAACACTTGTTGCCTCAGTCGTTTTTTAACCAGCAAATGCCTATGCGTGGTGATATTCACTATGTTTTTCCAACTGATGGTCAGGTTAATGGATACCGGTCTAATTATCCTTTTGGTGAAGTGAGCAATCCTAACCTTACAAGCTTAAACGGTTCCAAAAGAGGTCCAAATACCTTCCCGGGTTATAATGGTATAGTATTCGAACCATTAGACGAATTTAAAGGCGATATCGCTCGTGGTTTGTTCTATTTTGCAACACGGTACGAAGATCAGGTAAATACAAACGGCTGGGATAGTCCCAACGATAATGTTCTTAATGCCAACAGTAATCAATTTTACGACGATTGGTACATCGATTTACTGTTGAGCTGGCATTTGTCAGACCCTGTTTCTCCGGAAGAATTGGATAGAAATAACAACGGCTTCTTACACCAAAACAACAGAAACCCTTTTATAGACAACCCTACTTTTGTTCAGGCGATTTGGGATGATACCTTTAATACCAACGAGTTTCAAAATTTTGATATTGAAGTTTATCCAAACCCGGTAAAAGATAAATTACTTTATGTAAACGTATCATACCCTGAAAATCAAAAGATTAATGTGTATAATATGTTAGGTAAACATATCTATACCACCACTGTTAAAGGCTTTACAACTGCGATAAATGTTGAAGGCTGGTCCAGGGGTGTTTATTTCTTAAAAATCACCGATTCTCAAAACTCCAAGACGGTGAAGGTGATTATACAATAAGTATTAAAAAAAAACTCTGCTTTAAATCAAAGTTGAAAACTTAAAACTTAAAGCAGTATTGTATGACGATCCAAAGGCTTAATCTACATTGTCATGCAGATAAGAGTTGTTTTGGCGAAGGGAAATGTCGTTATTGTCATCGTGCAAGGATGTTCTTGAAAGTTTTGTGCCTTTAGTCTTCGGCTCATCTAGTTCAATTCCAGCTCTTTTATATGCAGGTTGTTTTTCAATATCCTGAATGTTTTGGCTAGAAAATCTGTAGTTAAATTGCTTCATCTTAGCGCGACGCTCTGCAGCTCTTGCCTTAAGCTCGTTAATAGAAGAATTAAGCGGGTCAACCTCTTTAATATCATCAGTATCTATATGTTCAGCTTTATTTTCATCTACTTTGGTATCAAAGTGATAGATGTCTTCGTCTTTAGACGTATTCTTTACCTTTTCATCCAAGCTGCTGCTTTCATGTAATTCAAAATTTGTTCTGCTAAAGTCTTTTCTTCTTACAAATTCCGGTTCATTAACTTCAATACTTCTTACGTCCTTTTCGAGATCAAAAACAACTCTAACACTCTCATTTTCTTCTGAGGCTTGATTTTGTTCACGCGTTTGTGTAGCTTGTTTTTTAGGTTCACTCTCAATTCTTTGATTAAATAAATCGAAAGTTAGTCTGTTTTGAGATTCCACAATTTCTACATCATCTTCAACCTCTTCAGTTTTGTCGATAATTTCAAAGTCGATAGGATTTACCACTTCAGCCACAACTTCAATATCTCTTATAGCTTGAGTAGTTTCTATCAATTCGTCATTAGTTTCGCTCTTATCTTCGTCTTCTATTACATGATTTTCAGGCTTCTCAGTTTCAACTTCTTCTAGTTGAAATAAGATTTTACCACCGTCTTTACTCTGGTTCGTCGTCGAAGAGTTTTTGTTGGTGAACCCCGTGTTTTTTATCGATAAATCGATTTCAGTTTTTTGTTCGTCTTCCAGGGTGTGAATAATTTTTTTAGTTCTTGTATTCACAATTTCATCTTGTTGCTCAACGTTAAAACCCGTAGCAATCACTGTAACAGAGATGGCATCTTCCAGCGTCTCGTCTTCACCAACACCCATGATGATATTGGCGCTATGTCCAGCTTCATTTTGAATATGATCGTTTATTTCTCCTATTTCGTCTAATGTAATTTCATCCTTACCGGAAACGATCAGGAGTAAAACATTTTTAGCACCCTTTATTTTATTGTCATTTAGAAGAGGAGAGTCCAGAGCTTTTTCTATTGCCAATCTGGATCTATTGCTGCCGGAAGCATTCGCTGATCCCATGATTGCCGTACCGCTATTGCTTAATACCGTTTTAGCATCACGTAAGTCTATGTTCTGCGTGTAGTGGTGAGTTATGACTTCTGCTATACCTCGAGAGGCCGTAGCTAAAACTTCATCAGCCTTAGAAAAACCAGCTTTAAAACCCAGATTACCATATACTTCTCTTAATTTATTGTTGTTTATAACAATAAGTGAGTCGACATTACTTCTAAGCTTTTCAACTCCAACTTGTGCTTGTTCGTTACGTGTTTTACCTTCAAATTGAAAAGGAATTGTAACAATACCAACGGTAAGGATTTCCATTTCTCTTGCCAGTTTTGCAATAACAGGCGCAGCTCCTGTTCCTGTTCCACCTCCCATTCCGGCAGTAATGAAAATCATCTTTGTGCTTTTGTCAAGAAGATTTTTTATTTCATCAATACTTTCTTCAGCAGCCTGCTCTCCAATTTCCGGATTTGCACCCGCGCCAAGACCTTCTGTTAAGTTTACGCCTAACTGAATTTTTGTAGGTATAGGCGAATTAGCTAGTGCCTGTGCATCTGTATTGCAAATTACAAAATCTACGCCCTTAATGCCTTGTTGAAACATATGATTAATAGCATTAGAACCACCACCACCAACACCAATCACTTTAATGACATTAGATTGGTTTTTGGGTAAATCGAATGTTATGTTATTAAATTCTTCTGTATTCATAATTGGTAATTTTTATTAGGTTATTCAGCATCATTTAAGAAATTTTTAAACCTGTCTACAAACTTGTCTAAAAAGGATTTTCTTTGTTTTTCTGCGTTTTCTGGTTTATTAAATATATTGGGTTGCGTTTCGAGTTCGTTCTCTTCTATATGTTCTTTTTCTTCTTTTTCTTCAGTAACTTTCTCAGTTTTAGCTTCAGGTTTTAGGTTTTCTAAGCTGTTCATCACTAAACCTACTGCTGTAGCATAAATGGGGCTAGCCGTCTGCTTGTCTGTGTCTCCTGCTAAGTGTTCGTTTGGATAACCAATTCTGGTATCCATGCCCGTAATGTATTCTACAAGTTGTTTCAGGTGTTTTAGTTGTGCGCCACCACCTGTTAAAACAATACCTGCAATTAATTTTTTGCGCTTTTCCTCATGGCCATAATTTTTAATTTCAAGGAAGGCTTGTTCAATAATTTCTACAGCCCTGTAGTGTATTATTTTAGATAAGTTTTTTAAAGAAATTTCTTTAGGTTCTCTGCCTCGCAAACCGGGGATAGAAACAATTTCATTTTCCTTATTCTCGCCAGGCCATGCCGAACCAAACTTGATTTTTAAAAGTTCAGCTTGCTTTTCTATGATCGAACACCCGTCTTTTATGTCTTCTGTTATGATGTTGCCTCCAAAAGGAATGACAGCGGTATGGCGGATAATCCCATCTTTAAAAATTGCTAAATCTGTCGTACCGCCACCGATGTCTATAAGTGCAACACCAGCTTCTTTTTCTTCCTGACTAAGTACGGCGTTGGCAGATGCCAGAGGCTCGAGTGTAACCTCGTTAAGCTCTAAGCCAGCACTTTTTATACACCGGCCAATATTTCTTATGGATGAAATCTGACCTACCACAACGTGAAAATTAGCCTCTAAACGGCCACCATACATACCAATTGGCTCCTTAATCTCTGCTTGACCATCTACCTTGAAATCTTGAGGCAGCACGTGTATGATTTCTTCACCAGGAAGCATTACAAGCTTATGGACTTGTTCGCATAGTGAATGTATATCTTCATGGTTAATCACTTCTTCTGCACTTTTTCGAGTGATGTAATCGCTGTGTTGTAAGCTTCGGATATGTTGTCCGGCAATACCTACAGTAACCGCTCTAACCTCTTTTCCGGATTTTTCCTCAGCATCTTTTATGGCCAATTGTATGGATTGGATGGTTTGCGTAATGTTATTTACTACACCACGATGTACCCCAAGACTTTTGGTTTTACCCAAACCTAATATTTCAACTTTACCAAATTCATTACGACGACCAATCATCGCAACGATTTTTGTTGTCCCAATATCCAGTCCTACTGCTATATCTTCCATAAGTACCTTTTCAATATTTTTCACATACTACCTGAGAGCCGTACTGCAACTTTATCCTTTTATATTTGTTAAAAAGTGAGTCGCGCTCTGCCTTTATGTAAAAAGCTTTGAAATTAAAAAATTTCTGCTCTAACTCAACAGTTTTTCCAACAAAGATTTCAAATTTTTTGTTTCTCATCTTAAAGCTAAACTGTTCGTCGGGATATGCTTTAATTTGAGTTACCCTTTGGCTTAAAAAATCATCTTCATATACATGCTTCAACAGTTGATGAGCGTTCGAAATTTCTTTTTTGTTCAAATTATACACGATAGGAACTTTCGCCGAATAGTTGCTGGAAAGAGGCATCTCATTTCCATTCATGTCTATGTAAAACTGTTCCTTCCCAACTACTCGCCCGATAGGTTTAGGCTGTGAAATTTCGACGTAAAGACTGTTGTCTAAATCCAAATATACTTCAGCATTTTCAATCAGGGGATGTGTCTCCAGCTGTGTTTCTATCAAATTCAAATCTAAGTCTTCTGTGGGCATGTTTTTAACGTGCTTTTGGTTTTGTATCAACAATTTATTAACTATTGAAGTGTCTACGAAAATATGCTCTTTCTGATCGTAGTTTATTTTTATACTGTTGACAGTCTTTTGCTTATGCCTATTGTAAGAAAAGCCAACCAGCACTAAAAAGATGATAGTGCCACTAAAAATTTTGATAAAATTAAGCTTCTTAGACATTACTAAATTGTTGTTTTATGATTTGTGCTTCAACACCAATATCTCCGGCACCTAAAAGGGCGCAAATAGAATGTTTTTTTTCTAAAATTTCAAAATAAATTTCGCTTTTGGTTATAATTTTTTTGTCCTCTGACGTAATCAATTCTAAAAGCCTGTGAGCGCTAATATTTTCTATGGGTTTTTCACGTGCCGGATAAATATCCAACAGCCTCACCGTATCAAAACCACTTAAAAATTCAGCAAACTCATTCATAAAGTCTCTCGTTCTACTAAACAAATGCGGTTGAAAAATTACCATGGTTTTTTTCCCCGGATGCATTTCTTTAATTGCTGTGAACACCGCATGAATTTCAGTGGGGTGATGCGCATAGTCATCAATAACTGTGTATTCCTCAGTTTTGACTATGTAATTAAATCGACGTCGAACACCACTAAATGTTGATAAAGCTTTTGCATACGCTTTGGCTTTGTCAGGCTTGTAGGCAATAGCCAAATTTAATGCGCATAGCGCGTTGAATAAATTATGTTTGCCCGGTATTTTAAGTTCTACATCTCCTATCAAATTGCCGTTATAATGAAAGTCAAAGATGTAAGTGCTGCTTTCAATCCTGATGTTTTCGGCATAACTGTTAGCGGTATTGTCAAGGCCTATCGTCATTCCGCCAAAATCTATACTTTCGTTATGAAAAAGCTTGGTCTTATCGTTTACAAGCCTTGCAAATTCCTCAAAACTTTTATCAATGTTTTCTTTTGAGCTGTATATGTCAAGATGGTCTGCATCTACGTTGCTTATTACTGCAAAATCTGGTGTTAAGTTCAAGAACGATTTGTCAAACTCGTCTGCTTCAACCACATATATGTCGTCTCCGTTGTATATATAGTTCGAGTGGTAATTGTCCGCTATGCCTCCGGCAAAAACAGTAACGGGCTCGTTGTTGTCCTTGAGGATATGGCCTAGCATGCAGGTTATGGTTGTCTTGCCATGTGTTCCGGCTATGGCTATACAGGTTTTGTCTTTGCTTATCTCGCCTAATATTTTTGCCCTTTTTACACAAAAGAAATGCTGTTCAATAAAATATGAAAATAGTGGTTGATCTTCTTTTATTGCAGGGGTGTAAATAACGGTGCAATGTTCTTTACTAAGCGATTTTGCCAAGTGTAAATTGAAATCATATTCAATCTTTGCTCCGGCTTCTTCAAGCGATTTGCATAATTCGGTTTTCGTTTTGTCGTATCCCAAAACATTTTTCCCTTGTTTGAGAAAGTGAAATGCCAACGCACTCATTCCTATGCCTCCAATGCCCAGGAAGTAAATCTGATTGATATGTGGTCCGTTAATATGCATTATTTTAACAAGTCTTCTATGATGTCTACAATGTCTTTTGTAGCCTCAGGTTTAGCTAAGGTCTTAATGTTTTTAGATAGTTCCTTTTGAGTTTTTTCGTTGATAATCAGCTCTTTTAGTGTGGAAAAAAAATCCGATTCTATGTGTTTTTCTTCAACACATACTGCTGCATGGTCCTTAGTTATGGCCATGGCATTTTTATACTGATGGTTTTCTGCCACATTTGGTGACGGAATAAACAAAACAGGCTTTCCTACTAAGCATAGTTCGCTTACTGTCCCGGCGCCGGCTCTGGAAATGATGATATCTGCAGCAGCATAAGCCATTGGCATATCTTCAATAAAATCGGCGACTTTTACACTTTCGTTTTCAAGATTTTTAAATTCTTCATAATAAAGAGCGCCGCATTGCCAAACAATATTACAATTTAGGTTTTGAATTTCTTTATAATAATCTCTTATGGTGTTGTTGATGGTTCGAGCGCCTAAACTGCCACCTATTACCAATACTGTTTTTTTATTTACATCCAGTTTATAATGTTTTAAAGCTTCTGCTCTGCTAATGCTTTTCTTAAGTAAATTTTGCCTTACTGGATTTCCTGTGAAGAATATGTTCTCTTTAGGGAAGTATTTTTCCATGCCTTTATAGGCTACGCATATGGCATCGGCTTTGTTTGAAACCCACTTATTGGTGACACCGGCATACGAATTTTGCTCCTGGATAAGGGTTGGAATCCCCATGTTATTTGCCGTCTTTAGGAGAGGTGCACTTGCATAACCTCCTGTACCTATTACGATGTCCGGTTGGTGTTTTTTAATTATAAATCTTGATTTGTACATGCTCCAAACCAATTTTACAGGAAAAAGCAGGTTAGACAAACTCAACGACCTTTGAAATCCACTTATCCACAGGCCTTTAATTGGATATCCGGCTTTAGGCACCTTAGTCATCTCCATGCGGTCTTTTGCGCCTACAAACAAAATATCGGCATTACTAAAACGCGATTTTATCTCGTCTGCAATAGCTATTGCTGGAAAGATATGTCCTCCCGTTCCGCCTCCTGATATGATGATTTTTAAAGGCTTCATAATGTTTGACTTAATACATCTAATGGGTTTTCCTGCTCTTCTTTTGTGTATTTTAATTCCTTTTCTGTGTAATCCTTATTGTTTTTTGCACTTACGCTCAATATTATTCCCAAACCTACGCAAGTCATCCATATGGAAGACCCGCCGCTACTGATAAGTGGTAATGTCTGACCCGTAACGGGAAATAAATTTACAGCTACGCCAATGTTGATAAAGGCTTGAAAAATAATGGGCAACCCAACGGCAGCAACAAGCAATTTACCATAAAGGGACTCGTTTTTTGTAAATATTATAGCAATACGGAGTAGTAGATATAAATAGATAAATAACACGAAGAATCCTCCAATTAATCCGGTTTCTTCAATTATAATGGCATAAATAAAATCTGAAGACGACTGTGGAAGAAAATTTCGCTGTACGCTTTTCCCAATCCCTTTACCATTTATTCCTCCTGTAGCAATTGCTATTTTCGATTCTCTAACCTGATAGGGTTCATCTTCTTCTTTTTCGCTGTTGTCGTTTGGTAAAAAATTTTCAATTCTACTAGTCCAGGTATCCACACGATTAGGTAACAGACCCGGAAATGCTTTTGAAACAGCTATAAACAGAATTAATAAAGATAAAGAAAACCCAACAATAACAGCGCTGTATTTTATAGGATAACCACTTAGGAAAGCAATAAGAAGCACCATGCTAAAAATGATGGCTGCTGTTGAAAAGTTGGAAGGAAATATTAACCCCACAACTATAAAGACAGGAATCCATAACGGAAGAATGGTGTCCTTAAACCGTATTGGCTTTCCGGCAATTCTGGACAAGTACCGAGCAACATACACCATCAATACTATAGAAGCAAAACTGGAGGTTTGGAAACTCATGTTTACTACCGGAATTGTGAGCCATCGGCTGGCGTAAGACCCATCGATTGTTGTTCCCTTTAAAGCGGTGATGATGAGCAAAATGATAGCAATAGGCAATAATAAAATTGAAATCCCTCTAAAGTATTTAAACTGTATTTTGTGTACCCCGAATATGATAATTAACCCCATAAATAAATGGATAAAATGCTTTATGAGGTAGCTCAGCGTATTTCCACTTCCGCCATTAAGGTACGCAAGGTTACTGCTTGCACTATATACAGGTATAAACGAAAATATGGCTAACAATGCCACTACAGCCCAAATATAACGGTCGCCATTTAGGTTAGTTTTTAAAAATTGAACTATAGTGTTATTCATAGTTGAGTTTTTTATAAGTTTCTTACAGCCTCTTTGAACTGGTTTCCTCTGTCTTCATAGTTTTGAAACAAATCAAAACTTGCACATGCCGGAGACAAGAGCACGGTATCGTCTGCTTCAGCCAGATGGTAGGCTATCTTGACACATTCTTCCATAGATTGGGTTTCGTAGATATCATCTACGCAATCGCAGAAGCTTTCAACTATCTTGTGGTTATCAACACCTAGGCAAATAATAGCTTTTACCTTTTCGTTTACACTACTTAACAATTCACTGTAGTCATTGCCTTTGTCAACGCCACCAACAATCCAAATCGTATTGGCAGGAACTGATTTTAAGGCATAATGCGCAGCATTTATGTTGGTTGCTTTGGAGTCGTTTATATAGGTTACATTATTTATTTTCAGGACGGTTTCTAACCTGTGCTCAACACCCTGAAAAGCACTAAGCTTCTCTCTAATGGTTTTTTTTCTTATCTTAAGCAAGTGTGCAGCAGTAGAGGCTGCCATAGCATTCTTTGTGTTATGTTCTCCTCTTGTTTCTAATATTGATATGGGCATAAGTTCTATCTTTTCGTTTAAGTTTATGATTATGTTATTGTCTTCTAAGTAGGTTCCATATTCCAGTTTTTTTTGGGTAGAAATAGGAATACACTTTGATTTTATTGGGTTTTGTTTTAGCCAATTGGATAAATGTTCTTCGTCGGCATTGTAGATAAAGTAGTCGTTTTCAGTTTGATTTTCAGCAATCCTGAATTTTGAAGCTGTGTACAAGTTAAAATCGTAATTGTACCTGTCTAAATGGTCAGGTGTAATGGAGGTCAATATGGCGATATGCGGTTTGAAGGTTTTGATGCCATCCAGTTGAAAGCTGCTTACTTCTAACACATAATTTTTGGCGTCGTCTTCGGCTACAGATTTTGCAAAGCTAATCCCTATGTTACCTGCAAGTTTTGTGTTTGGGAGCTCTCCTTCCAAAAGTTGATAGGTCATATTGGCCACTGTTGTTTTGCCATTCGAACCGGTTATGGCGATTAGGCTGGCATCTGTAAACATGGCTCCAAATTCAATTTCAGAGATGATAGGAATGTTTTTTTCTGTGAGGCTTTTAATTATTACTGCCTCATCAGGAATACCGGGACTTTTAACTATAATATCAGCTTCTAAAAGCTGCTCCAGGCTATGTTGTTTTTCCTCGTAGGCAATACCGTTTTCCTCAAAATAAGTTTTAGTAGAATTTGGGATAGAGCCGGCATCGCTAACAAACACATCTGTGTTTAGCTTTTTGGCCAGAACAGCAGCACCAAGACCGCTTTCTCCACTACCTAATATGCCAACTTTCTCTATCATCTTACTTTCAAGGTTATAATGGAAATCACAGCTAATAATATTCCTATAATCCAAAACCTAACTACGATTTTACTTTCATGAAATCCTTGCTTTTGGTAATGGTGGTGCAAGGGAGACATCAGAAATATTCTTCGTCCTTCGCCATGTTTTTTTCTGGTGTATTTAAACCAGCTCACCTGCATGACGACAGAGAGGTTTTCGATAAAAAATATACCGCATAGGATAGGAAGCAGGAGTTCTTTTCTTACTGCAATTGCGATGACGGCAATAATGCCTCCTATGGTTAAGCTCCCTGTGTCGCCCATAAATACCTGAGCAGGAAATGTGTTGTACCACAAAAATCCAATAAGTGAACCTGTAAATGCGGCTATAAAAATGACCATCTCTCCAGAGTTCGGGATATTCATCACGTTAAGGTAATTTGAGAAAATCACGTTTCCTGAAATCCAAGCGAATATGCCTAAGGTTAAAACAATTATCGCCGAACTGCCTGCGGCAAGCCCGTCTATACCATCGGTTAGGTTGGCGCCATTGGATACCGCCGTTACTATAAAAATGACAATAGGTATAAAAATCAACCACGCATAAGCAGCTAAATCCTCGCTTATCCAGGTGATGAGTTTAGAATAATCTAGTTCGTTGTTTTTTAAGAACGGAATAGTGGTTTTTGTCGTTTTACTTTTTTCACCTGTTTCAATAATTTCGTTTGTAACAGGATTTAAAATAATATCACTTCGCGTAGTGATGTCTTCATGAAAATACATGGTTAAGCCGACAATAATCCCCAAGCCAATTTGTCCAAAAACTTTAAACTTGCCCTTTAGGCCTTTTTTGTTTTTTCTGAAAATTTTGATGTAGTCGTCTATAAACCCGATAGATCCCATCCATATTGTTGTAACGATGAGTAAAATGATGTAGATATTGGTCAGGTCGTTAAGCAGAAACACAGGCAAAAGCGTGGAAGCGATAATGATTAATCCACCCATGGTTGGTGTTCCCGCTTTTTGCTTTTGGCCATCAAGGCCTAAATCTCTTACGCTTTCTCCAATTTGCTTTCTTCTTAAATAATTTATGATGTATTTACCAAAAATCGTTGAAAATAAAAGAGAGAATATAGCCGCCACAGATGCTCTGAAGGACAAATATTTGTACAATCCCGAACCCGGGAAATCGTAGATACTTTCAAGATATTCTAGTAAATGGTATAACATGTTATTTGTTCAATTGCTTTAGACAGGCTTTTATGATTTTCATATCGTCAAAATCTTTTTTTTCGCCTTTTATAATTTGATAGGTCTCGTGGCCTTTTCCCGCAACAAGGATGATGTCGCCGGGTTTTGAAAGCTTACAGGCAGCTTTAATCGCTTCGTGTCGGTCTGTGATGCTTAGCGTTTTGCCAGTATGTTGTGGCTCTACGCCGGCTTCCATTTCATCTATTATGGTTTTAGGGTCTTCGTCTCTTGGATTATCGCTGGTAAAAATGACCGTATCGCTAAGCTGTGCTGCAATTTTGCCCATTTTTGGTCTTTTGGTTTTATCTCTGTTTCCGCCACATCCTACAACTGTTATAAGGTTTTCATTCTTTGTTCTTATGCTGTTTATAGTCTGAAGAACATTTTTTAGTGCATCCGGTGTATGAGCGTAATCTACAATACCACTAATGTGGTCTTTCTCTGTTCTAAAGTGCTCGAACCTCCCGTGTACAGGTTGTAGTTTGCTTAGAAACTTTAGGCTTTCCATATGTTCTATACCTAATAGATCTGAGATGCCAAATACGGCGAGAATATTATAAGCATTAAATTCGCCTATAACATTTGTCCATAAATCCTGATGGTTTATTTTTAGTTGAAGTCCGGAAAACCCATTTTCAATAATTTTGGCTTTGTAGTCTGCAAACGATTTTAAAGCATACGTATATTTTTTTGCTTTACAATTTTGAAGCATAAATTCACCATTTCTATCATCTCTGTTGGTCATGGCAAACGCCTGCTTTGGGAGCTGGTCGAACAGTCTTTTTTTAACGTCCCGGTAAGCCTCGAATGTTTCGTGATAGTCTAAATGATCATGCGATAGATTTGTAAAACCTGCACCGTCAAAGTCTAAGCCTAAAGTTCGCTTTTGGTCTATGCCATGAGAGCTCACCTCCATAAAAGCAAATTCTACACCGGCATCCACCATCATTTTCAGGTATTTGTTAATCGTTAAAGAATCGGGTGTGGTCAGGTTTGTAGGGTATTCCTTATCGTTAACCAGAATTTTTACTGTTGAAATTAAACCTGTTGGATATCCTAATTTAGAAAACAACTGGTATAGTAATGTGGTTACGGTTGTTTTGCCATTCGTGCCGGTTATGCCAACTAATTTTAGGTGGGTTGAAGGATTGTCATAAACATTTGAAGCCATATAAGCTAGTGCTTCTCTGGTATCGCTAACTTTTACATAAGTCACACCATTAATCTTTAGTGCAGGAAATTCTTCACAAATTATAGCTATGGCGCCCTGGTTTACAGCAGTTGTGATGTAATCGTGCCCATCCGATTCTGTGCCTCTGATGGCGACAAAGACATCATTAAGCCCTATCTTTCTGGAATCGAAATGTATATCGGTAAACGCATGAAAGGTTGAGCCTTCAACAGCTTCAATACGTACTTTATATAGAATGTCTTTTAATGTTTTCAACCTAAAACTAATTTTACTTTTTTAATCGCTTTCAATTGTTGGCCTTCGCTAACAGATTGTTTTTTAACTACACCTTCACCCGAAAATTCAACTTTAAGCCCCATATTTTCCAGAACGGTCATCGCATCCATGAGAGATAAGCCTTTTACATCGGGCATCTTATCAATGGCTTCTTCGGTCGATGCCAGCTTCTCGTCTATGCTGATTTTTGTTTTTAGATCCCGAATACTGTCAAACTTTATCAGCTCTTTTACAGTCGTTTTTGTGTATATTTTTTCAGCGATTTCAGAAAATACTGGCGCTGCAACGGTACTGCCGTAGTATCCTAAACTTTTATTTGGCTTATGAATCGTAACGATGCAGGAGTATTTTGTGTCTTCAGCAGGAAAATAGCCGGCAAAAGATGCGATATACCTGCCGGATTCTACCCAATATTCAGTTTGGCAAGTCCCTGTTTTACCTGCCATTGAATAATTTTTGTTATAGATATTTTCTGCTGTACCTCTTTCAACCGTTTTTCTTAACAAATCCTGAAGAATCCTGGCTGTTTCCTTGGAGCAAACACTGTTTAATATTTCCGGGTCTTCAAATGCTTTTATGGTTTCCCCTTTGTTTAATATTTTTTTGATAAAACGAGGTTTAACTTTTACACCATCGTTCGCAATGGCATTGTAAAATGTTAAGATTTGGAGTGGAGTCATAGACACACCATAGCCAAAAGACATCCACGGCAGGGTTGTGCCGTACCAGTTTTTGTCGTCAGGATGAGGTATTCGCGGTTGTCCCTCGCCTTTAATGTCTAAGCCAATCTTTTCATTTAAGCCCATATTGTAAAGGCGGTTTACAAATTTTTCAGGATTAGTTTTGTACGAGTCGTTTATGATTTGCGCAAAAACGGTGTTCGAAGAGACCACCAATCCTTCTCCCACAGATATTTCGCCATAACCCCCTCTGCGAGAATCCATCACTTTTCTGTTGTAATAAGTTACCACTCCATTTTTGGTATCGATGGTTTGAGACGTGTCAACTACCTTGTCCTCCAGTGCTGCAGCAAGGCTCATTAGTTTAAAAGTAGAGCCGGGTTCATGACTCTCATAAACGGCATAATTTCTTTTCTCAAAATAGTTACCATCTGTAGTGCGGCCTAGATTAGACACTGCTTTGATGTCTCCGGTTTTAGTCTCCATGACAATCACACTACCGTGGTCTGCTTCAAACTTTTCCAATTGAGCCAATAAGGCATGATGGGCGATATCTTGTATATTGATGTCTATAGTCGAAACGACATCAAGACCATCTTCGGGTTCAATACTTTCGCTATTGTATAAAGACCTCCATTGGCCTTTGGAGATTTTTTGTTTAAACTGTTTACCCGTTTTTCCTTTTAAATACTCGTCGTAAGCACCGTCCAGACCAACGCTATTGTAGCCAATTGTTCTTCTGCCAATTTTACCTAAAGGCTGTTCTCTTTTTATGCTTTGTTCTACAATTAACCCACCTCTATATTTTCCTAAATTGAAAATTGGGAAAGACTTTATTTTCTTAAGTTGAACATAATTGACGCCTTTGGCTAAAAAGAGGTATCTGTTATTTTCGTTTCTAGCACGTTTGAGTTTGTTTAAGTAATAGTTTGTTGGCTTGTTGAAATACTTGGCAAGCGCTTCTGAAAGGGCGACAATGCTGTCGTTAAAATCCTCTTCCTTTACCGTTACCGCGTCAAATCGCAGTTCGTATTCTGGAACCGAAGTTGCCAGTAGATTCATGTTGGCATCGTACAAATTACCTCGATTAGGTTCTATGATGCTGGTTTTATACACTTTTTGCTTTGCCAAAGACTTGTAATGTTCGCCATCAATATTTTGTATCTCGATTATTTTGTATACAATTCCAGCTGCAAATACCACAAGTAAAAGCATGACGACATAAAATCTAAGCAATATGTTTTTATGTTCTTTCATTTAGTCTGTTGTAACAATAATTTCAATTGGCGGTTCTTTTGAGAGTTTTATGCCTCTCTCGAGCATTTTCGTGGCAACATTAGATTCCATTTTAAGCAGCATGACTTGCTTTTTGGTTTCTACAAATTCACTATTTAATTCTTTTGCTTTCGATTTTAATTCTGCTATTCTCAATACTTTCTTTTCCGCACTATGTGAGCTGTAAATCATGAATAAGGCCAGGATTGCGCAAAACACAATAAACGTCCAGTTTTTTATGGCACCATCCTGGATGAGAAATTTCCCTTTTATGATATTTACGTATCCTTTGCTCATGCTTACAATTTTTCGGCTATTCTCAATTTTGCACTTCTTGCTCTGTTGTTGTTTGCAATCTCTTCAGCCGATGGAACAATCAGTTTTCCAATATTTTTTAATGGTTTCAAAATGTTGCCAAACAGGTCCTTTTTGATATCATCCTCAAAGTTTCCGCTTCTAATAAAATGCTTCACCAAGCGGTCTTCCAAAGAATGATAGGATATCAGGCATAATCTTCCGCCGGGTTTTAAAATTTCGCAGGCTTGAGACAAAAAGTCTTTCATCGCATCTAATTCTGCATTCACTTCTATTCGTAAAGCTTGATAGATTTGCGCTAAAAACTTGTTGGATTTATGTTTTGGAAAAAATGGTTCTATTACGGCATTTAGCTCAAAGGTGGTTTCAATAGGTTTAGCTTCTCTGGCTTTTATTATGGCATTAACGAGTTTAGATGCCATTTTTATTTCTGCATATTGCCTGAAAATTGTTGTGAGTTGCTCATAAGAGTATTCGTTAATAACTTCATAAGCAGATTCTTTCTGGTTTTGATCCATACGCATGTCTAGTTTGGCATCAAATCTTATTGAAAATCCGCGTTTTGGCGTATTAAATTGATGGGACGACACCCCAAAATCGGCTAGGATACCATCAACTTCTGTGATGCCATGAAACCTGAGAAAGCGTTTTAAAAACTTAAAGTTTTCAGGAATAAATACAAAGCGTTCGTCCTGAATACTATTATTTCTAGCATCCGGGTCTTGGTCGAAACCAATCAGCTTACCGTCTTTGTTAAGTTGTTTGAGAATTTCAGTAGAATGCCCGCCACCACCAAAAGTGACATCCACATACACCCCATCGGGCTGGATGTTTAAACCTTGAATGCAGGCTTCAAGCAAAACGGGTATGTGGTAATCATTCTGTGTCATCTGTATTTCCCATAACTTCTTCAGCCAGTTCTCCAAAATTTTCAACTTCTATAGAAGCTTCGTAAAGGTCTTTGTCCCAAATTTCTATGATGTTTATAGTAGAGTTTAAGACTAAATTCTTGCTAAGTTTTGCATATGCAATCAGGTCTTTAGGGACAAGTAATCGGCCATTTCCATCCAATTCTATAAGCTTCACACCGGCTGTAAATGCCCTGATAAACTGTGTGTTTTTCTTTTTAAATCGATTTAACTTGTTAATGTCTTTCATGACATTATTCCATTCCTGCATGGGGTAGAGTTCCAGGCAATTTTCGAACACAGAACGTTTTAAAACAAAACCATCTTCTAAATGCGACAGTAATTGTTTTTTTAGCGCTGAGGGCAATAATACTCTGCCTTTAGCGTCTATTTTACATTCATATGAGCCATTAAAATTTACCACAATACACAAAACCTAGGTCAAATATATTGAATTTTTTACCACATTTTACCACATTTTACCACAATGTTGATAAGTTTTTCTAAATCTTTGTTTAACAGTGTCTTCTTAATGCGGACCATAATTAAGATTTGAGGGAAACAGGTTGTACTCTAATTATACTATTCGTAGGCGCATCGTGTTTTAAAGGTATTGTTTGTTTAAGCCTGAAAGTCAGTGTCTTGCTTGTTGTTGTTGGATTCAAGCACACTTTCGGCACGTATTTTGACTACCTATAGTCTATCAAACCAAAATGTATTATTTATGATGTATAAATCTCTATTGATCATGCTGCTTTTTTGCAGCAGCCTGCTCACAGCTCAAACCCAGGACGTTCGCACAGTCCCTAGTGAAGCAACCGTTTATCTTAATTCGGCTAAGGTCACAGAAACTGCTTCTTTTCATCTTAAAAAGGGTAAGAATACCCTTAAAGTTGTTGGATTACCGAACAATATAGATATAAATTCTTACCAGATAGGGTTAAGTAATGGTGCTACGCTTTTGTCTGTGTCGCCATCTACAAACTATTTGAAAACAGACGAATACTCCGCAGAAGAACAACAATTGTTGGACAATAAGAAAGGTTTACAACTCCAGCAAAAATTAGTAGAGGCTGAAGTAAAAACGCTGGAAGGCGAACTTAGGCTTATCGAGAAAATACAGAGCAGTGGAAATACGGACAATGCCTGGACGGCGGTACAGATAGCCGAGTTAGCGTCCTATTATGCTAAAAGAACATTGGAAATCAGAACCCTTTTGATAGAAAAAAATATGATTTCTCAAGGCATTTTAGAGCAAATCAGCGATTTGGACATGCAAATCAGGAGGTATGTCAAAGATAAAAATGTAAACCGTAATGAGGTTGTGCTGGAAATCCAATCTTCCAAACCAATGCATGCTAGCCTGAATATTAGCTTTATCACATCTGCAGCAGGATGGCAGCCTTTTTATGATATACGTGCAAAAAGTATAACAGCACCTTTGGAAATTATCACCAAAGGCAAGGTGTATCAGAATACTGGAAAGCCCTGGGATAATATTCAGCTCAGGGTTTCTACCTATTTCCCCAGGTCTAATCAGGACAGGCCCATTCTAAATCCGTTTTATGTGAGGGAAGCTCAATATCCAAGTCCTTTAAGCGGGCAGGTGAGAAGTGTAAACGCTCCTCTGGACAATTCTTATAAACTAAGAGAAGACTCTATGGTGCTAGATGAAGCTGTTGTGGTGTCAGAAGCTGTTAGTCAACAATTTAATACATTATATACAGTTGATGGTCGCCAAAGCGTTTCCACAAACACCGATGGGCAAACTTTTATTTTGGACAAGAAGAGTGTAGAAGCCGATTATCTATACCATACCGTTCCTAAACGCTCTGAAGAGGTTTTTTTACTTGCAAACATCAAAAACTGGCAGTCCCTTAATTTGCTTTTAACCGAAGCAAACATTTACTTTCAGGACCATTACATCGGAAAAACCACTATAAATCCAAATTATACCAGTAGTACATTTTCGATTTCCCTGGGTGTTGATGAACGTATTATCGTAAAACGACGACTTTTAGATAACTTGAGGTCAACAAAGTTGTTGAGTTCCAAAAAAGTTGAAAATTATGCTTACGAGATAAGCTTGAAAAATAATAGGGCAGAGGAGATCGCTATTGAAATTTTAGATCAAATCCCTATATCTCAACATAAAAACATAGAACTTATAAATGTGGAGACCAATGGAGGTAAGTTGGATAACAACACCGGTAGCGTTTTATGGAAGGTAAACCTTAAAGAAGGCGAAAATAAAAGGATAATGCTTTCGTACCAGTTGAAGTATCCTGAGGATGTGGAGCTTCAGTTTTATTAGTATGAAGTTTAATGTTTCACATTTCAGGCTTTTTTGTTTCAAGTTTTTTTACTTCTAAACTCAGACACTATCACCTCAAAAAAAAACTGCCCTCTACTTACTATTCCCGTCATAACGAGGAGGCTGATGTTAATCAGGCGACGTGGTTATCTTTTTCTGATGGAAACTGTATCGTTCATATTAAAAATAATCATTTAATTGTAAGTATACTTTGCTATAAATAATGTGTTCTGTTCATTTCTTTTGCTTGTCCAAAAGAAACGAACCAAAGAAAAGGACACTTTTTTGAAGGCATTTTGCCTCTATGTTTGTTTTTTAGGTTAATATATTATTATTAGTATGAGGCAAACCATTCGTAAATCCCTAAAAAGCCTCCAAGGCTTCGGCTTTTCTTAACAGGATTTACTCATATATGCTGTCAAAAAAGAGTTTAAATACGCGTTTTAAGTTATTTATGTTCTATAAACTTATAAACTCATACCTTATAACCTCATAAAACTGCCCTCTACTCACTATTCCCGTCATAACGAGGAGGCTGATGTTAATCAGGCGACGTGGTTATCTTTTTGTGATGGAAACTGAGTTGATTTATTTCGTTTTCGTCTTGGACTTAGTTGAGAGAGATTGCCTGCCCGACTTTAGGCGGGCTTCAGTCGCTGTGCTCCTTTCCCGAATCTATCCCAAAGTTTTGGGTCGGGACAAGCTGTAATGACGTTTTAATGAAGTAATTCCTCCCTCCGAGGGAGGATTAAGGAGGGTGTTTAGAGTTTTTAGTTCGTGATGAGTTATAAAGCCTCTCTCGATACAATTTTTCTTTCGTGCCTCAAGAAAAACCACTCGAGATGACGTTAGTTCTATTCCCGTCATAACGAGAAGGCTAATGATAATTAGCCGACGTGGTTATCTTTTTCTGATGGAAACTAAGCTGATTTATTTCGTTTTCGTCTTGGACTTAGTTGAGAGAGATTGCTTCGGTTACTGCGTTCCCTCGCAATGACGGTTTAACTAGTTTAAGATTTTCTAAACTCATAAACCTATACCCTTTAAACTTCGTGATGAGGGTGTTTGGGTTTTGTTTAGTCGGTAGCTATTAGTCTTTAGCTATTAGTGGTTTCAAGTTTTATGTTTCAGGCTTTTTTGTTTAACGTTTTATTTTCTAAACTTATAAACTCATCAACTTATCACCTTTAAACTTCGGGATGAGGGTGTTTGGATTCGTATATCCTGTTGAAGAGGGTATTAATTTAGCCTTTATATTAATTAATGACTCTAATAGTTTAAGGCTAACAAAAAATATAGTAATATTGTTAATTATTATTATCTGGTTAATTATGAAAAAACTTTATATACTGGTTCTATTGTTAGGTATTGGAGTATTCGCACAAGAAAAAGGGGATATCGAATTGGGTATCAATTCGGGCTTAAACCTTTCTCATGTCACCGCTTTTAGTGGAGAATCTTTAAGTCCTCAGTCCGGTTTTAATGCAGGCTTGTCACTGGAATATGTTTTCTCCAAAAGATGGGGTATAAAAACAGAAGTTGTTTATGATGCAAAGGGCTGGATAGATTCTTACGTGTATACAAACAGAGATTTAAATTTAGTTATTTCAGAAACACGTCTGAACTATGTGACCATCCCTTTGGTGGCGGCATTGCATTTTGGGTCTAAAAACAATTGGTATTTTAATCTTGGTCCATACATTGGGGTGTTGCTTGATGCCGAAGACGCTATAACAGGAGCAGACCTGACAGATGATTTTAACAGTACGGATATTGGCGTTGCTTTTGCTGCCGGTTATAGAATTAAGCTGGGTGATAATGTTAATTTGTTTCTCGAATATGATTTTCAACATGGTGTTGAAGAAATTTTTATGATAGAAACAAATGTAAATTATAAATTAACAAACGGAAGGAGTGGTTTTAATTTAGGACTTCTCTTTAATTTATAACATAACTTCTATTTATTTAGTATCATCCATAGCATTTAGTTTAGGTTTAAAGACCTTAGAGCACTAACAAACACAGGGCGCAGAATCGAAAAATATAAATTACTTAAACAGTTTAATCTTTAAAGTATATTTTGACATTGCCAAGCTTATGTAGAAAATACAGGTGATATTTTGTCAATTTAGGTTTTGTTGCTTATGTTTGATTTAAATAATAATTACTAATTTAGCCCACAAAATATAAACAGCGCTGATTAATATAATTTTTGAGCATGAAAAGACTTTTGTTATTTTTACTACTTGCAGTACCTGTTGTAAATGCTCAAGAAAAAGGAGATATTGAAATTGGTTTTGGTGCAGGTATAAACTCCTCTCATACACTTGCTTTCAACGGAGATCCCAAAAGAACACAAATTGGGTATAATGCGAGTCTTTCTGCTGAGTATTTTTTTTCTGAGGCCTGGGGGTTAAAATTTAAACTAATGTATGATCAGAAAGGTTGGGTAGACTCTTTTATACGAAATGAATTAGTAAGTAATGACATTACAGATTTTAGACAAAATTATATCACTGTACCTTTTTTAATTACCCATCATGCCGGTGCCAAAAGAAACTTTTTTATACATGTAGGTCCTTATATCGGATTTTTGTTAGGAGCTGAGGACGAAGCTACAGGATTAGATTTGTCTTATGTCTTTCATAAAGTTGATTTAGGTATTTCTTATGGAGCCGGTTATAAATTGGATTTAACAAAACATATTAAGTTATTTACAGAACTGGAGATATCACCCGGTTTAATAGATATTTTTCAAATTGAAGTGATAAATTTTAGGAGAATCGTTAACGGTAGGACCAGTTTAAGTTTTGGTGTGCTTTTTGATTTATAGTCGGTAGTTTTTAGCTTTTAGCTTTTAGCTTTTAGCCTTTAGCCTTTAGCTTTTAGTCTTTAGCCTTTAGCTTTTAGTCTTTAGCTTTTAGTGTTATTTGTTTCAGGTTTCTGGTTTCAAGTTTTCAAGTTTTTTTACTTCTAAATTTTTTAGTACACGGCAAAAATTATATTAACATAAAGATAAAATCAGTTCTGCCCCTTACCCTAAAGAGAGCCTGATTTTCCTCAATTACTCCTTTTATTCCTAACTAATTCGGGAGGGGCAAAAAATTTAGGAAAATATATTGAAATCAATTTTTGTCATGTACTTAATATAAACTTATAAACTCATACCCTTTAAACTTCGGTATGAGGGTGTTTGGGGATTGGAGTTCGCTTAAGATTTTACAGAAAAAGATTACTTCAGTCGCTGTGCTCCTTTCCCGAATCTATCCCAAAGTTTTGGGTCGGGACAAGCTGTAATGACGTTTTAATGAAGTAATTCCTCCCTCCGAGAGAGGATTAAGGAGGGTGTTTAGAGTTTTTAGTTCGTGATGAGTTAAAAAGCATCTCTCGATACAATTTTTCTTTCGTGCCTCAAGAAAAATCACTCGAGATGACGGTTGCGTTTATCTTTTTCTAAACTCATAAACCTATAAACTTTAAACTTCGGGATGAGGGTGTTTGGGTTTTGTTTAGTCGGTAGCTATTAGTCTTTAGCTATTAGTGGTTTCAAGTTTTATGTTTCAGGCTTTTTTGTTTAACGTTTTATTTTCTAAACTTATAAACTCATCAACTTATCACCTTTAAACTTCGTGATGAGGGTGTTTGGGTTTTATTTAGTCTTTAGCTTTTAGCCTTTAGCTTTTAGTAGTTTCAAGTTTTATGTTACACGTTTTTTTGTTTCAAGTTTCTTTTTACTTCTAAACTCATAAACCTATAAACTTTAAACTTCGGGATGAGGGTGTTTGGGTTTTGTTTAGCCGGTAGCTATTAGCCTTAGTGTGTTTTATCCCGCCCGGTATTCTAAAATTATAACAAGTACATAAGGCTCATATAATCATTTGAATATGATGATTTTAATAATCGAATTCAGGTTATACATTTTCCTTCAATAAAAAATCGGTAATGTAAAGATGATTTACTCCTTCTATGGAGTCTTTCCAGAATTCGTCCATAGTAATCACATATTTAGGGAATTGGTCGTCAATAGCTAATAAATTTCCAAATTCTCGCTGCACTGTTTGCTCACTTTCCAATTTATAAGCTACTTGTAAATACATTTTATTGCCGTTCATTTCAGCTACAAAATCTATTTCATTGGAGCCAATTTTCCCGACGAAAACGCTGTATCCTCTTCTTTTCAATTCTAAGAATACGATGTTTTCCAAAATCCCTCCAATCATTCTGTCTCGATTTCCCATCGTTGCATAAATCAAAGAAATATCGCTAACATAAAACTTTTCTTGCGTCTTCAATATTTCCTTTCCCTTCAAATCATATCGTGGCACACGATACAAAATAAAAGCCCCTTCTAAGGCATTGAGGTAGTTGTAAACGGTATTTATGTCGATTTTACGCTGTTGACTCTTAAAGTAATCGGCTACGTTTTTACCTGAAAAGGTATTCCCAATATTGTCAAATGCAAATCGAATAACCCGCTCCAACAACTCCACATCTCTAATTTTGTAGCGTTGTACGGTATCTCTCAAAATAACTGAAGAGTAGATATCGTAAATTACTTTATATCCTGACTCCTCTGGATATTCAACGGTATGAATAACCGGAAAGCCGCCTTTTCGCAAATAGGTATAAAAAAGATTTCCGCTGTTTTCTGATTCAGAAAAATAATAGCTTCTAAAATCCAGAAATTCGCTGTAGGACAAAGTGTAAACTGGTAATTCTACGTACCTCCCTGCTAAATACGTAGCCAATTCTGAGGACAACAAATGAGAATTTGAGCCAGTAAGGTAAATATCTACTTCAAAGTCAACTAAAAATGAATTAACAGCTTTTTCCCAGTTTTCAACTTCTTGGATTTCATCTAAGAGCAAATAATACTTCTGTTTTGTTTTAATTTGATTGCTGATAAACTGATACAACTTAGATGCTTCCAGCATATCGGCATACCTAAAACTTTCGAAATTAATTGAAACAATCTGCTCCTCTGGTATGTCTCTTTGTAAAAGCTCCTCTTTTATCAATTGTAATACTGTAGATTTACCGGATCGTCTGATACCTGTTATAATCTTTATTTGAACTTTACCTATAAAAGGCTTTATGGCTTCGATGTAGCTTGGACGTAAAATCATTTTTTTAGGGTTACAAGCATAAAAATACGTATTTTAATTTATTATTTAGGGTTATACCCATAAATATTTAATTCTAAAATGTGAGCATTGTGTATATGAGGTTGCCTTAAACCTGTAAGATCCTGAAAAGAGTTCAGCATGACTGGTTTTATAGTTGAAAGCTTGTATCGAGAAGTGTTTTGGAGTTTGTCTTGTACTAAGTTGTGAGCGACATCTCGACTTTAGCCTGTCTTGAGCGCCCGCCTGACGTCGGGCAGGCATCTCTCGATACATCCCGACTAAGTCGTCGGGACACTCGAGATGACATTTTGAATTAGGTTATGTAAGGATGCTTAGGAGGGTTTTTGGAGATTGGAGTTCGATTTGTACTAAGTTGAGAGAGATTGCTTCACTCCATTGCATTTCGTTTCCCGAATCGAAGTTCGGGACAGGCTGAAATGACGTGGTTTTTTTCGATTGTGATGTAGCTGAGAGAGACATCTCGACTTTAGGCTGTCTTGAGCGTAGTCGAAAGGCTCGATGTGACAGTTGTTTTATTTTGCGTTTGGGATAGGTTGCAATGATGTTATTTTGGATTGTAATCGCTATTTAATTACTTTCTCTTTATCTTTTGTATAGCCATACCCATACCCATACCCATACCTGTATCCGTAGCCGTACCCGTAACTATTAGATTTACGGACGTCCATAGAATTAACAACATACATCAGGTTATTAAGTTTAGCGTTTTCTGCAAGCTCTTTAGAGTATTCAAGCAACTTTTTTTCTGTGTAATTGTATCGGGTGACGTAAACTGTGGAATCTGCTAAGGTGGAGATCAGCAATGTATCCGATACCAACAGTGTTGGTGCCGTATCTACTACGATGTAATCGTACTCCAGTTTGGCTTCTTCCAACAAGGTGTCTAATCGTCCGTTGGTTAAAAGCAGGGTAGGATTAGGGGGTATTTCTCCGGAAAGTAAAATTGCCAGATGAGGATGTTGTTCAAAGTTTTTGATGAGGGCTGTTCTCCAGTCCAGCTCCTCGTCAAAAAGGTAGTTGGACAAACCTATTTCATTTTTTTGGCGTTCTATAAAATTATGTACTTGCGGGTTCCTTAGGTCTGCTCCGATCAACAGTACTTTTTTAGACATGCTGGATAAAGCTAAGGTCAGATTAAGGCTCACGTGTGTTTTTCCTTCACCTTTGATGGTAGAAGTGCAGAATACCACATGCCCTTCTTTGGCGTTTTTACGCAGGCCAACCCCAAGGTTATAACTCAAAACACGGTAAGCTTCAGCCTGCTCTGAGGTATCGTTAGTGTTGATGAAGGACAACTGCCCTTCTTTATCCACTTTAGGCAGTTCGCCTACCACAGGATAATTTGGGTTGACCTCTTCTATGCTGCTTTTGTTTTTAATTTTGGTATCAAGAGTATTTATCAGGTAAATGATTACAAAGGGTATGCCTAATCCTGCTACTAAAGCTATCAGGTAGGTCTTATTTCGATTAGGAGATACAGGTACTCCTGTAGATAAAGCATATTCTATGACCTTTATAGATGGCTCGGTGATGGCGTAATTTATGGCGGCTTCTTCTCTTTTTTGTAGCAGATACAGGTATAATTCCTGTTTGATTTCCTGCTGTCGCTTGATGTCTAAAAAGGCTTTTTCACTTGCCGGGATGTTATAGACCTCATCCATGAGTTGTTCGTTCTTTTTCTCCAATTGTTCTTTCGTCGCATCCAGTTGGCGTTTTAAACCTGTGATAGACGCGAAGATGTTTTTATTTAGGGTATTTAATTGTTTTTTTAAAACTATAAGATTAGGATTCTCACCTACAGAACTCACTTCGAAACTTTGGTATTCCAAAACCAATCTATTGTATTCTTCAACCAAATTATTCAGGCTGCCACTGCTTACCCCCATATTTGCCGGTAGTAATTCAGGCTCGGAAGACTCGGACCTAAGGCTTTGTTCTAAAATGTCTAATAATAACAGCTGGTTTTCCAGTTCAAAGAGACGCTGTTGCGTAGATGTTAAGTCTGTCAAGCCAGCCTCAGCTTTAGACTCCATGGTAACGATTTTATTTTCCTGCTTAAACTCCTTAATGTCTGTTTCGAGTGAGTCTAATTCTTTGGATAGGGTAAGAAAACGCTCGTCTATAAATTCGTAGGTGCGTAAGGAAATTTTTCGGCGGTCGTCGATGCCGTCCTGGTTAAACACGTTTATCAACTCGTTAATAATACGTTCATTTTTAGCCATACTTTCACTTTCGTAGCTTAGTTGCAGGATACCTGACTTCTCGTCAAAGGGTATAACATTTATACTCCCTTTAAGCCCCATAATCACCGATTTAAGTGGTGAAAAATTGACAGAGTACTCATTGTCTATAAGATGTGAAGGAATCTCCTTTTCTAAGGGATTTAGCTCAAACGGCAGGTTGTGCTCTTTCCCCATAGTGGTATATCTTGGAAAGATAACACGCTCTTCGTCGTCACCAATTCTATTGATTACAAAACCTTCTTCAGTTAACTCAATACTATAGCTAAAGCCGAACTCAATGCTATCATTTTCTATGGTTTTGATAAAATCAAACGGTAAATTATTTATTTCGGAAGTTTGAATATCTCCCGATTCGTAAAAGCGTACAGTAAGGTCTTGATTTTGAACCACTTTTTTAAGAATAGGGTAAGACTTTAAGATTTCAATTTCTTTTTCAAGCACTACACTACTTTGGTTCCAAAGTACCATGGTATTGGACAAGTCTAAGCCGTTGTCTTTGTCTAAAATATTAATTTTAGCCACAGAAGAATACATTTTAGAACTATACCGCAAATACAAAGCGGCAACAATCATAGCCACCATTATGGCCGCTACAAAGAAATACCAGTACCTAAAAAACTTAAAAACTTCTGTCTTCAGAATCTGTCCTTGATCTATCTTTGTATACGTGTTTCGTTCAGTCATAAACCTAATTATTACTTTTTAAAGGCCATAAAAAAATATGCTGCGCAATTTACAATTTTAAATTTTTTAAAATAGAAAAACTTTAACCAAAAAGTTAATTACTAAGTTTGTGTTTCAGAACAGTGGCTATAAATCTTGGTGTAGACACAAAATTACGTTTAAATAAGCGTCTTGGTTCTTTTAAAAGCCTGGGTAACCACTCCAGACCCAGGTTGATCCAAAATGCCGAGGAGCGTTTTACGTTGCCGGCATAAAAATCAAATACGGCACCAATACTGCAAATCAGACCTGCATCTAGCTGGTCTTTATAGGCGTGTACCCATTTTTCCTGCTTTGGTGCGGTCATGCCAACAAAAAGGACATCGGGTTGTACCGCATTTACTTTGGCGCACATCTCAGCAGAATCTTCTGCGCTAAAGCTTGGTTTATATGGTGGCGAAAAGGAAAAAACGTTGACATGGGGATAATCTTTTGCAGCTTTTGTTTTTATCTTTTCCAGTGTTACTTCTGAAGCGCCTAGAAAAAATACAGATTGTTTTTTTACATTGGCTCTTGCCATTAAAAACTCAAACAAATCATAACCGGCAATTTTATCAATTTTATTTTTGTTCAATATTTTTTCGGCCCATACAATACCAATCCCATCTGGTAGTAATACATCGGAGGCCATCAGCGCTTGTTTAAATTTTAAATCTTCTTCTGCGATGCAATAGCTGTGTGGATTAAGGGTGTTGATAATTTTTACTTTCCCTAAATCTAAAGTACTCAAGGGTGATTTTAAAATATGGTATCCTAATACTCTTTTCATATCAGGGCTTTATGCGTTTAGACAATTCTTTGGTGATGATTTTTTGACCTGATGGGTTTAAGTGAATGGGGTCGTAAAACAACTCGTAATCCTTCGACCAAGGGTCCTGGAGATTAATAAATTGTACATTATCACTTTTATAACTTTTAAAAAGTTCGATGGTTTCATCGAAAGCTTCCTGCTGAATGTATTCTAACTCCTTTATGGTCGGGATATAGACCAGAATAACATTTATTTTATTTTCTTTTAGTATTTCTAAGGTATTTTCAAAATAGGTTATGTTTTCTTCAGCATTGTTTATCCTTCTGTAAATGCCTTGTTCAAGTTCTTGTTTTAATTTTGAAACATCTACTTTTCCAAATTTGAGATTATCCCATTTCCCTAACAAGCCTCTAAATGCACCGGAAATTAATTGCTCGTTATAACGTGTTGTTTTAATGGTTTTTTTGGTCAGGAAATCTATAAAATCATCATTCGCTTTGACATAATCGCTTATTCCTGGATCGTCTAAAAACGGGTAAAACAATTTATGTGAATTTTGGCTGAGACCTTCCCCGGTAAATGTCCAGGCATCTACACCGTAGATTACCGTACTTAGGTTCTTATTATTCTCCAGCAGTTGCTGAATCATGTAATACCTGTCTGTAACATTTACACCTTCTCGGGTATATTTCGCAATTTCATCAACCTGAAGTTCTTTTTCCAATAAATCTTTATCCACTCCAAGCATAAGATGAGAATGTCCAACCACTGCAATTTCAGCTTTTGAACCCAAACCATAATAACGGTACAGGCCATACTCAAGTATACCTGCAACCAGCCTATCCAATATGATAAAACATAGTATAAATGATAAAATGAGTATGATAAACTTCTTTTTATTCATTTTTTAAACTGAAAATAAATAAATGCATTAGAACTTATACCTAAAAGCGATATCCCAAGTAATAAGCCTACATACCATACCATTTGCAGGGCCG
The DNA here is from genome assembly GCA_964396065.1 of uncultured Mesohalobacter sp. Classification (GTDB taxonomy): domain Bacteria; phylum Bacteroidota; class Bacteroidia; order Flavobacteriales; family Flavobacteriaceae; genus Psychroflexus. Next base: position 46,145 of record CAYNCI010000013.1, read on the forward strand.
GATGTACTTTGGATCTTGAAAAATACAAAGAACTGATTTTGTTATACTGCAAAACCTGAACGACAAATAACAGCAAAATTAGAGCTACAGACAATATAAAGGTTACAGTAGAAGCCCCTAGATAGAAGGCGTTAGTCCACCTTGTAAATAAACCGGAACTAATTTCCAGAGCATCTGTGATGCTATTAGCTCTAAAATAAATCCAGGCATAACAGACCATGACAAACACGATGAGTATTTTTGTATAAGTATAGGCTGCATATGTTTTAATCTTGATGAGTTGAAGGGCTTTTAATACCTGATCGCCCCATCGTTCCAAAACATAAAATAAGGCATGTAAAAACCCCCATACAATAAAGGTCCAGCTTGCGCCATGCCAAAACCCGCTGACTAAAAAGACTACAAAAATATTAAAGAGCCAGCATCTGTAAGGCACGCGGTTACCCCCGAGCGGTTTGTACAGATAATCGCCAAACCATGAGGATAAAGAGATGTGCCAGCGTTTCCAAAAGTCGCTTATGGATTTGGACAGGTAAGGCAGGTTAAAATTTTGCATGAGATCAAAACCTAGTATTTTTGCAGTTCCTATGGCCATATCCGAATAGCCTGAGAAATCACAATAGATCTGTATCGCAAAAAACAACGTGGCAACAAGTAGAGTAGGACTGTTATATAACTCCGGGTTGTCATATATGCGATCTACGTAAAATGCCAGACGATCGGCAATCACTACTTTTTTAAACAAGCCCCAAATAAAAAGTTTTGAGCCATCAATAAAATTCTGCCGGCTAAAGTGGTGTTCGCGTCTAAACTGCCCAAGAAGGTGAGATGAACGCTCTATAGGACCGGCTACCAATTGGGGAAAGAATGCCACAAAGACACAAAAATTAACGGGATTGTATTCTACCTCTGTTTTCTTGTAATAAATATCTAAGGCATAGCTTAAGGCCTGAAATGTAAAAAAAGAAATACCAACCGGCAGAATGACCTGAAGATAAGACCATTGCCTATCCGAATTAAAAAAGGTCAAGGTTTGATTGATATTTTCTATAAAAAAGTTGCCATATTTCAAATATAACAGAGGACAAAGGGAGACGATCACCGAGCCCCAAAGCCAATATTTCTTTAAGGTTTTAGTTTTGGCTTTATGAATTTTTATGCCCGCTACATAGTTTATGATGCTTACACCCAGCATTACAAAAGCAAAATCCCAGCGCCAGGAGATGTAAAACACGTAAGAGCTCACCAAAAGTAACAGTGCTCTAAACCGGTGTGGAATATTAAAATACAGTATCGTCGTGATGCTGAATAAGGCTATAAATTCCCAGGAATTAAATAACATGGTGAGGCATTACAAATTTATATGTTTTTAAGAGGCTTTGAAATACTTGCTCCTGATTGTAAGCATTTTCCGCTTTGAGTTTTGCAGCTTCTCCTAAACGCTTACACAAGTGTTTATCAGCATGCATTCTTTTTATAGCCAAGGTTAAATCATCAGCATCACCCGGTTTTACTAATAAACCATTTTTTTCGTGATCTATAATAGACGCCATTGCACCCAGATTCGAGGTAATTACCGGTTTAGCATGCTTCATCGCCCGGGTAATAACATTAGGAAAACCCTCATACCATTTGCCTGGCACTACAATGATTCGTGCATCAGAAAATTCACGGTCTAAAGCAGAGCCCCCTATAAAACCCTTCCATTCTACATTTTGAGAGGAATGGGCTTTTAAAGCATTAAATTCAGGGCCATAAGGGCCAATGACTTTGAAAGGTACGTCAGGTAGATTTTTCGCAGCTTCAATAAATTCTCTAATTCCTTTTTCTTCACTTACTCTGCCAATAAAGCTCACAACACCTCTATCCACAACATCTCCTAAGATTTTATGAATTGAAGGGGTTAATCCCGGCACAACAAATAGCTTTCTTTCCGGAATACCATTCGCTATAAATTTATCTTTTTGAAATTTGGTCTGGACAATATAAGCATCTACATCTTTGGTGATGCCCCAAAAGGTTCGTGCAACATAATTTCGCAGGCCATACCCTAAACTTTTAAAGTGATTGTTCTCACAGTTTTTTTTTATACAATTTAATTCTCTAAGTCCAGATAAGCATTGTTCGCAGACTTTAGCTTGTCCATCTAAATGTAAACCTGTTGGGCAAAACAACCTGTAGTTGGGGCAGCGCATGACGAGCGGAATGTTTTGACGCTTTATCATCCTGATGACAGCCGGCGATATAAAAGGGTAAAGGTTTTGAATTTGAATAAGATCCGGCTGTTCTCTTTGGATAAGCTGTTTAAGCTCTTTAACCGCTTTTGGGTTGTAAAAAGCATTTAAAAAGGCTTTTACTTTCATTTTGGCACTGTCTCCTATGATATCTGAGCTTTTTCTATACCAGATGACTTCATGCCCATTTTGTTCTAGTATATCTGCTAAGCCTTGGGAAGCATGTTCTTCTCCACTGTTGTTATTGGCATAGTTGTTATGGACAAAGAGGATTTTCATTATTCCTTTACTATAAATTGAATTTTACCTTTATCCTGTTTGATAGATTGTACTATTTCTATTTTAATTGCAACCTGATTCTTTATTTTTGGTAGAAACTCATTAAGAATCATTTTTTTGATAAAGCCTGCATCGTGTTGGTTGTATAAATTTACTCGTACCAGAAGGTCCAAATTTTTAAGTTGAATGATTTGAAATTGTTTGACGTTGTCTGTAAAATCATCAAATATCGTGGTAAGGTATTCACCGGACAATATCCTACCATCGGGTAAAGTTAGGTTGTCTGAAATGCGGCCTTTTACTTTATCGATGAGTGGCAAGCTCAAATTGCAGTCACATGTTTTTGTTAGATAACGGCCTTCATCGCCATTTTCATAACGAATTAAAGGGAAAGAAAACTCGTCCAAATTCGTTAATATTATTTTCCCAAAAGTTCCATCTTGAACCGGTTTGCCTTTTTCATCAACAATTTCTAATTTTACACTGTCAGAAAATACATGAAGACCTTTTTTATGCGGACATTCTGCTGCTATAAAAAATATCTCGCTACAGCCATACTGATCGCATACTTTAGATTGAAATGCTTTTGATATTTTATGTTCCTGTATAGAGGTTATTGGCGCTGCTGTAAGCCAAATGGCATTGGGCTGAAAGTCAAACCTGATGTCGTGCTCCAGAATATAATCTGCAATGGTATCAACCGCTCCAACATAGCCGTGAATAATCTTGGGCTTTACAGTGTTGTAGTCTGATATAAATTGTTCTATAGAAGATGTGGTGATATTCGTCGCATCAAATCTTAGTACTTCCTGTGGCCAGTTGATGACATCGAGAGCGATTTTTTTTATGCCTTTTACAGGTAAACCCCTGTAAATACTCGCCATATTAGCATTGAGCGCCGTTTCCCACCAATTGAACATTTGCCACTTCTGCACTTCTCTGACCCTTTTTTTGGTAACTCCAATTTTTAAAGGTGTACCGGAGCTGCCACCAGTGGTTATAAAACTAAGATTATTAGCGTGTACTCCATTGGCAATAAAATCATCAAAATGCTCTATAATATTTGTGCGTTTAAGAATTGGTACCTGATAAAAGTGCTCAGGTTTGGTGATGTCTCTGGGATGTAAATTTATGGCTTTAAATGTATCATTATACCATTTGACATTATTATAAGCATAAGCCAATAGCTTTTGCGTTTTAAGCCATGATAAATTTTCTAATTCTTCGGGTTGAAGATGTTGGTGCTTTATAGCATTTTTATATGCTTTTAAAGCTCCTTTTTTAGCTACAGAATAACGAAGTAAATACGAATAGTCTGCAGGATTCATTATGTGAGTTCTTTACAGCTATTAAAAATTCGTGAAGCCACCTTTTTTGGCGAAAAATCTTTTACGATTGCTTTTGACGCTTTACCCATCGTTTCCCAATGTTCTTTGTGTTCGTAAGTTTTATGGAGTGTATCCACGAAATTTTCCTGATCCAGCGGATCAAACACCCACCCATTTTCTGGTCGAACCAGTTCCGGCCAACAGCCATTGTATTTTGAGCTTATCACAGGTAATCCACAACTCATGGCTTCCGGGACAACAAGAGACCAGTTATCCTGAAGTGTAGGGATCACAAAAATTTCTGATATAGCAAAATATTTGTAAATCTGGTCATAATCTATAGATCCCAATAACATGATATTTTTTAAATTGAATTGGTCAATATAGCTATGAAGCGTTTGCCTCTGATCTCCATCGCCAATAATGAGCAATGAAACATTTTCGTTATTGGCAAAAACTTTTTTCCAGGCATCGAATAATTTGCTTATTCCTTTTATTTCAACCAATCTGCCAACAAATAAATAAATGTGTTTATTTAAGGCCAATTTTTTCTTTAACTCTTTCTTCCTTGTGATACTCAACAATTCAACATCATTACTTAAGGTCTCGAAATCAGCCGCCATATTACCTAAAGTGATTTTTTGCTCAGAATATCCTAATGACCTGACATATTCAGCACATAATTTTCCATTGCAGGCGATACGATCAATATATTTGCTACTCAGTTTACGATATAGTGTACGAATCTTTCCACTATGGCGTTCAGTATGCGGAGTACCTTCATAACACATCAGATGCGGAATGCCCTTAAAAAGTCTTAACCACAATGAAGCATAGGTCCACTGGAAAAAGCCATCACTTATCATAATTTCAGGACTACTCTTTTTAATCTCTTTGATCAAGCCAGGCTGTAGTGGAATTCGAATCCCTTTGGATTTTATCTTGGATATGGGTTGAGATTTTTTGCCGGTTAATCGTAATTCACCAGATAATCCAATGGCACGATGACCTAAAACCTTATCAAGTTTTTTCTGACAACGTAAAGGAACGACATCTTTATAATAGATAACGGTAAGTTGGTTGCCGGATAGTTTATCGATTTCCTTATATACAGGAATTCTATAGTCTAAAAAACTTCTCGTGACCCAGGTAATTCTCATTCCTTTATGGTTTTATCTTGTATGGATTCTTCTTTAAACTTATCATTTATGGCCTTTAACATGGTTAGGCTTAAAACCACACTTATCCAGGAGCCGAATACCCGGCTGCCTACGCCCGGGGCCAAGGCTGATAGAGTTAGGCACATCATTACAGTGCCAATGGCTGCCGGTTTCCATTTGTCCACAGGCCAATGTCTGTTAAAAGCTGTGAGTACGGCACTCCTAAAATAACCGACAATAAAAATGCCTCCTACAATACCTGTACCCAAAAGCGATGAAAACATAGAATTGTGGGAATTGATAGCGCCTTGAAACTTTTCGTACAATATTGTAGTCTCACCACTTACAAATCCATAGCCCAGTATAGGACTGTTTAAGAACGCCTCCCAGGCCACCTCCCAAATTTTATCTCTCCCACTTGAATTTTCATAACTGATTTCTTCACGCCCATAAAATACAGTATTTTTTAAAAGCGTTTCAATATCTATAAATATTGTTACAGAGAGTAAAAGCACAATACCAAGCAAAGCTATAATTTTTACATCTTTAGAATCGCCGAAGAAAAACCCGATGAGGCCTAAAGCAAAGCCCAAATAAATCTTATTAGATACGGATAATAAGGCCAGAATAAGGATGATGTATTTAAACCATTTTCGTTTAGTTAACAACAAAGCGAAAAATAGCACCGCAGGATAATCTAGACGTGCTACATCAAAAGGTTGCATTAAAAACCATTGTAAAGAGCCTTTAATGGTTGTAGCAGCAGACCAAAAGATGCCCCAAATCCCCCAGAATACTAACCACTCAACCATGTTTTGTGCATCCAGATTTTTACTCAGCTTATACACCGTCCACGAAATCAGGCAGAGGTAGGTGATGGCCTCAAAGGCTCTGTATCCTGTTAAGGCTAACTGTGGCGTCCATAACATGCTTAATGCGCAAACGATGCTAAATAGCCATAAAAAATAATTCGGGTTTCGAAATAGGTATGTTTTTACCTCGCTGCGATTTAAAAAAAAGAAATGGAACACCAACCCAAATACGATTGCTGTAAATAAAATCTGTAAACCGGCAGATGCATCAACCCCTCCGGCATCATCCAGACTTCTTCTACGCTTAACAATAAAAATTAATATGTTGTGAAACAACAAAAGAAAGCCAGGCAACCCCCCGGCTTTGATTAAATGTTTTAAAGAAACTAAGTCCGCTGTTTTGGTCATCATCTTAACCTTTCCCTTACAAATATCAGTTTTGCAAGTATAAACCAACTTAGTTGAGTAGCCGCACAAATAGACATCAACTTTGCAATAGGGTCTTTAGGAAAAAAGGCTTTGTATTTTAAAGCGGTATGGCGGGCTTGGTTTTGCCGATTGGAAAGTAGCATGGCATAGGCCAGATTTTTCGCAATTTTGCCCTGTGCTTTTGCAAACGACCTTTTTAAGGCTTGGGGCAAATTAGGTTTTATTCGTGATGCCCACTCTTCCGTTGTAGGGGCAGAGGCCCATCTTTTGTAATTTTTCTCCCACCAGCCTTGACTTTTGGTTACCTTGCCACCATCACTAACAAACAAGACTTTTGGGATAAAGCCCCATTTCCCAAACGTGGATAGATAGGCCCAAAATTCGAGATCTTCTGTAATACGCAATTCAGGGCGTTGGCCGCCTGTTTGTTGGACGATATCCGTGCGCATAAGCACGGATCCCGTACACACATGATTATGCGTTGCCCAAAAGGTATAAAAGTCTTCTAGTAAGATTCCATCTTCATTGATGCCATGGCTTTTGTTAATGATTTGAGGCATCACTCTATCTTCTTTCCCTGTAATCTTATGAATTTGGCCCACACTCACTGCAATGGCATCATTGCTCTCCAGGAAAGTAACGGTTCGTAGTAAAAAATCAGGTTCCCAATAATCATCGGCGTCTAAAAAAGCGAGATACTTCCCTTTGGCCGCCTCAATACCTTTATTTCGAGCTGCTGCAGGGCCTTGATTGGCTTGTTTAATTAGCTTAATTGGAGCAGGATAGTTATTGACTATAGCCACTGAATTATCTGTAGAACCGTCATCAATGACAATGACCTCTTTATCATAATTCTCGCATTGCTGAAATACGGAATCTAAACAGCGTTCTATTAGTAGAGCCCCATTATACATAGGAATAATGATGGAGATTTTAAGCATACAGTATTAACTCAAGGCAAATCCGTTTATATCACGCTTTATTCTCCCTCTAACATCTTTGCATTTCTCCTTACCACTATAATAACCTATGATATAACCTTTAGTATGATTATAAAACTTGCCAAAAATTAGAATTGGAATATAACATGCGGCCACTAGATCTCCTTTTCTCAATGCTCTCCCAACCCCTTTCCAAGTATTCTTCTTTATTAGGTTTATTAGTCCACTAAAAAAGGGACAGAAAAAGGCAGGAAGCATTTTATTTAAATACAACTTGACGGCTTTTGGAGTCTTGATATAAGCTTCTCCATCTCCTTTGCCATATACAAATTGCTCTTTAAAAAATAGCTTTAAGGTATTAGGTCTTCCCCAATAGGTCATAGCCTTAGGGGCGAAAGCAAACTTATACCCACCTTGTACAAGCTGCCTTCCAAAAACTGAATCATCTGCATAAAATGATAGTTGCTCAGGGAGTTTATCCACTTCCTTCCATACACGCTTTTTATATGCAATAGATCTGTTTCCCGGAACATGACCTTTGGTTAAGTTTGCAAAACCACCATTTTCAAAATAAAATTCTGCCCACCCTACCTTTGTTTTAATAGTTTCAACATCTAAGCATGTATTACCCGCAACAACTTCTACTGCTGGGTCTTTTTCAAATGGTGTAATTAATTCCTCACACCAGTTTGTGCTAAGGCGAACGCCCATATCTGTAGACAGAATATACTCATTTTTTGCATTTTCTATAGCTAAATTTCGACCTTTAGCTGCATTGCCTTTAGCCTGAATTAGCTTAATCCGTGAATCAGCTGCTGCCCATTCGCTTAGAAACTCAAAAGTCCCATCATCTGAAAAGGCATCAACGACTACTATTTCATCAGGTTGTCTGGTTTGTTCCACCATGTTTTGTTTCCAACGTGGCAGTGAAGACATTTCGTTACGGCATGTGGTAACAATGGAAAAAGGAATGGTTATCATAATTTTTTTATGTTAAGATAGTCTTTCTAACCAGTTTTGATAAATGTCACGAAGGGTTTGGTCGAAAGGGATTTCAGTTTTCCACCCTAACTCTTTTAATTTATTGGTTTTACCCAATAGTACTTTTTCATCAGAGGGTCTAAATAAAGCAGGATCAGTTTCTACTTTAACATCAACGCCACCAATTTCAATAAGCATATCTAAAGATTCCTGCATCGTCCAGTCCTTTCCTGAGCATATGTTATACACTTCTCCTGATTGTCCTTTCTCTGCTAAAAGGATAAGTGCCTTAGCACCATCTCTAACATCGACAAAATCCCGAGATGAAGTTAAATTACCAACTTTCATCACAGGCTCTTGAATTCCTAGTTTAATGGAAGCTACTTGTCTTGCAAAATTTTGCAAAGCAGTTACTGGAGGATGATCAGGACCTACATGAATAAATAATCTTGGAAGGACAACATCCATATCATAATTTGAATGGAATTGTCTTGCCATCATTTCCATAGAAGCTTTTGAAACGCCATAAGGTGTAATAGGCCTTAGAGGTGTTTTATCTTCATCAATAGGAAGCAAGTCTTCAGGAACAAATCCGTATTCAGCGCTTGAGCAGGCAGGAATTACGCGTGCTTTTGGTGTATATTCCAAACAGGCTTCAAAAACATTTCGAGAACCTTGAATGTTCAACAAATATGTCATATCCTCAGCCCTCCAACTTTCGCCATTATAGGCTTGAGCAGCAAGGTGATACACAATGTCTGGCTGCCAGTCTTGCCAAACATCACGCAGGAATTTAACATCCATGATATCTCCTTTATAATGTTTGTAATCCTTTGAAGATAATTCGTATCTGGCGGCAGAAGTCGCTCTTGAAATTCCGGCTACCTGATAGCCCTTTTCCGTTAATAATTTGGCAAGATGTTTGCCAATCATACCGGTTACACCTGTGATTAGTACTTTTTTCATATTTTTACAGTTACATTAATTTTTCAATATCTTTAGCCCAAGCACGGACTAACTCCATTTCTTTTTTAGGGAAAATGTCGTTTTTTATCAGTTCTTCATAGCAAATCACCATATTTCTTAAGGCATTGTCCTTTCCGCTTTCAAGTTTGGTTTCTTCAAGAACCTGCGTTAATTTTTCATTTTGTGTATATCCTGAGACTTCTGACTCAAAATCGCGCATGAGATTATGGAAATTTCTATCCTGATCGACTTCGGCGGCATGAAAGACCATATCGTGTCCCATTTCCCAAAGGCAACGCTGCGCGATAAAGCTTTTCCAGATATCTGTCATTCGAAATGAACAGTAGCTCGGTAAATAGAGCAATGGGAATGCTTCAGACCACCACCATGTACTCTGTGTATTAAAAGGGCACCATTGGCCTTTAGATAAAGCGATGCTGTCATTTTTATCAAAATAAAATTCTCGATCCTGGGTTAAACGCCAAATGGCATCCACATCGGGAGATACATCTGCTAAGCCTTGCTGTATGGGTGCAATAATTACTTTTTTTTCACCATTATGTGTTGGAAGTGATTCTTGTTGCCCTATTCTATCTAAAAGAAACCCTCTTGGCCAAATATTTTCCTTAGAAAAATGCTTGTAAACATTGGTCCAGGATTCGTTTGTGGCCTTTACGGCTTCAGTTTCTTTTTGTCTAATTTTAAAATTTGCGTTGGGTTGGTTATCGTCATCGGTTTCGTAAATACAATCTTCCCCTTGTTGTATGGCCAGCAAATATCCTAGATTCTTTCGGGCATAATGACCTACCGGTAATAGTTTTGTAAGGTTAAAGTTAAGCTTAAGCTGGTCTTCTAAACTAAAAAACTGGGTATTCTCCAAATCGTATTTGAAGGGGCCTTTTTTATCGCCAATGATTATCAGGCCATTGGTATGTTTTGTTTTTTGCTGTAATGTTTTTACGCAAGCAGTTGGTTCTGCAATTGTTGTGATTATTGATTTCATTTTTAATTAATTAGTTAATATTGCTTTATAAACTTTATAGACTTCATCAATAACTCTATTAAGTTCGAAATTTTCGATTGCTTTATTCTTTCCTTTTGCTCCCATTTTAGATACTTGATCAGGATGATTTATTGTATGAAGCATAAAAGATGATAAGGCATCAACATTTCCTAACTCATAAATAAAACCATTTACTTCATGATCTACTAACTCTGGTAAGGCTCCTGAATTGGCTACAATTACTGGCATTTTAAAATACATGTATTCGGCTACAACACGGCCAAAACCTTCACTTATTGAACATAGAATGCCAACATTAGATTTTTTATATATAGATGATATATTTTCTACATAGTCTAAAATGGTAACGTGACTGTTTAAATCATTTTCATGCACATATTGCAATAATTCCGACCTGTAACCTTCTTCCTTCGAAAAGCCACCTACTAATATGACTTCAAACAACTTAGATGTTCTGTCTTTCAAAAAGTTTGTTGCTTTCAATAGTTCTAATTGATTTTTCCCTTTGGAATTATAAGCACAACAAACAAATTTAAAAACTCCATCATTATCAATAAGCGATTCGTTCTCAAATTTCTCGTAATTTATTCCATTGTAGATAATGTATTCCTTAGGATATTTAAAGTCATATTTACTTCGAAAATGGTCTTTGACGGCTTTGGAAATATAAATTATGCCTTGAGATCTATCTATCCAATTATTATTATAACGTTTAGAGTAAACATCTTTTAAACCGAAATCAGGTTCACCAAATTCTCTTATATGCCAAACGTGTTTTGCCTGTAATGATTTTGATAAAAAAACTCCTATTGGAGTTACACTTGAGTTAGTATGAATGATGTCGATATTTGCATTTTTAAAGTGTGTAGCTAATTTTCGTAAAGAGAGTTTTTGCAATAAATAATTTTTTAATGAATTTATAATTCTATATTTATGCCAACGCCATTTCCATGGTCTGAATTTAATAATAACATATTCAATATCGTTATCTTTCAAAAAATCAGTTATCCTTCCATTTGAAGGTATTAAAACAACAGGATCTATATTGTATTTTTTACGCAATCCCAGAATAAGTTCTAATAGGGAAAGGTTAGCACCATGTAGTGATGAATAGTGGGATATAAAAAGTACTCTCATTTAAAAATATTAAAATTAAAGTTTTTAAGCATTATTTTTTTAAAAGTATACCTATTATTTTTTTTTATAAAAAAAGCAATTGAAAATACACTTATTGCTGTAAGTGACTTTAAAGCAAGGCTTATTACTTTATCGTGAAAATCAAAGTATTTAAATAGATACAATACTAATGATAATAATATTGCCATGAAAACAGGGTAAATAAAGTTCCTTAAAAACTTGATTAAATGGAAACCCAAAGCTTTTTTGATTAAAAAGTAAAAGCCTTGAAAAAAATTTATTGTAAATGCAAAAATTAATCCCCACCCGACCGACTCCAAACTTTGTCCTATAAAAATACCATAACAAATACCAGACACCATTAATATTGCACTTAAAAATCCTGAATAAAACAATAAGTCTGTTCTATTAACCGCTTGAAATATAGCACCAGAACTAGACAATACTATTTGTATACCGATTGAGAGGGCTAAGATTTTAAAGACAGGGATACTCTCAGTCCATTGCGAACCATAAAGTATCAGAATAAGTTCAGGAGCCGCAAAATATAAAAAGACAGATAATGGAAAACCAATGGTAGCTAGTAGTTTAACCAATTTAATATAAGCGCTGTATATTTTGGCTTTATCTTCGTTATACTCTGATAAAACAGGCAACAGTACAGGGCTTATAACATGCGTTAAATTTTGCACAGGCATCATCATTAATCTATAGGATTTATCGTAATATCCTAAAGCTGCCGGACCAATAAAACGACCGATTAAGAGATTATCAGAATTTCTCGAAAAATAATTTATAAAGTTAAATAAAAATTGAAACGTTGAAAACCTCATAATTTTTTTTAAAGCCTCTGTATTTAATCTTAGTTTTATTCTTATTGGAGCCAGAAAAAACAAAATTAAAAAAGTAAAAAAACTATCAAATATACTTTTGTAGACTAGAGCAAAATAACTAAATCCTCTATACGCAAGGAGTATTGCTAAAGCACCACTTATGAGCTGAATACTTATAGTGATAATACCAATTTTTTTAAACTTAAGTTGTTTTAATAAAATAGCATTAGGCACAATCTGGAGTGCAGTAAAAAATATTGTGATTGATAGTAATTGAACTATTGGAACTAATTCTGGATTGCCATAAAATGACGCTATAAAAGTTGAAGACAAGAAAAATAGACAACCAAATAAAAAGCCAAGGATTAAGGAAAATAAAAAAATAGATTCGATATCTGTATCAGTTAATTTTTGGTTTTGGACAACCGCTGGACCAATACCTACATTGCTAAGTAACCTAAAAAAACCTATAAAAACAGTTACCAACGCTACAAGTCCAAACTCAGTAGGTGTTAATAACCTGGCTAAGATGGCACCGATAACTATTGATAATAAAATCCCTAAATATTTTGAAATACCTGTGTATAATACGCCTGAAAATAGATTTTTACGAAATGAATTCATAATTTCATTATGTTATAATTCATTTAATATTTTATTTAAATTGTTATTAAAATTTATTAATGAAAAATTTTTGTTGTAAGTATTGTAAGCGTTATGGATAAAAACTTCAATCTCCAAGGTAGTCTTTCTAGATATGCGGTATATATTCTTCGCAATGGCTTTAGGATTTTTATCTCTTAGTTTGGATATACTATTTCGTAATATTATGTCTTCAACTTGATTGTTAGTTAGACCAGGTAAACCAATAAAAGATACTATTTTTTGAAGTTCTTCAACAGAGTTATGCAGTAAGTTTTCATAAGAAACGAGAATACCATATTTATTATTCCAACTTTTAAAATGATCAAACCAACTGATTAATCCAAAGTCTTTATGTCTTATAAACTCCTGAAACGTTCCATTAAAATTTTTAGTTCTATTTAAAGAGTAATGATAAAATGATACCATAACATCCTTTGGATCTCTTATTATAAAGATCGTATTAGAATATATTGACTTATATTTATTGTGCGTTTTAATTATTCTTTTACCACCATTTTTTTTGATTTTCTTTTGTATGTCACCATAGATGATTTTTTGTTTCTTGGGCTATCAGTTACAAAGTGGTTAAGATTATTTCCATCAACTTTTATATTTAACCCTAAAGACATCGAAATTGCATCTGCTATAAGAAATCGTGTCCATGTATTACTAGACCTAGGAAATGATACTAAGTAAAAATCTGTGTTTTTTGCATCAAAAGGGACTGAATTTTTATAAAATTTGAAAAACTTTTTCATAATTTAATATATTTTGTGACGGGTGAAGTTAAATAGTTATTGAATAAATTAAACCTTTTCATCATCTACTTAATTTTTGGTGAAACGTAATTTATTAATATTAAGAGGATATTTACTAGTCTATAATAATTGCTTTTTTGTATTGTTATCGTGTATTGAGATCTATTACAAAAACATCACTATAATGGGCTAAAGCAGTATAAAAAATTCCTGAAAATCAAGGATTTACGTAATGAACTCAATACTTATCCAATTAGTTACTCAAAAATCGTTAGCCATGTCTCTTTTTTCCTAAAAAGGAATGGATTCTTTAAGAAGTACTTAATTGCTTTTCTTTTGAGTGCCTTCTTTACTATCATGTCATTATCAAACAAAGCTTTTGCGACGAAAATATTAAATACATTTGAAGAACGAAATCGATCAATAATCATATTAAAATCTTCTTCAGATATATGGGCTTTTAAAGTTAGAATAGCTACCTTGATTGATTCCTGTATATTATTCTTATTAAAAGCAGATCCGCTTGCTGTACTGGCTTCTTTACGAATAAAAAGGACTCTATCTATCATCAGAAATTCAAAACAATTCATTACTAATTTCCACATAGTAACCATATCGCTTGGTCCAAGTTTGTGTTCGACTTTCAAGAATCCACTTAATTCAATAAATGATTTTGTAGAATAGCACGTTCCTGATGGTGTAAGGCCACCCATAAAAAAAACGTCTAAACATGTAATACCTGTTGCTATTTCATTAAGATGAAAACCTGCATTATTCCAATTACCGTAAAAATCTCTAAAAAAACTCCTTCCCCAAATGACAATACTTTTTGGAAACTCTTTTTTATTTAGCTCTATAAATAATTTAGTTAAAGCATCAGGTAGTAATCTATCATCAGAATGGCAAAAAATTGTATAATCTCCTTCTGCATGCTGTAAACACACATTGTGATTTTCCCACATTGACACTGTAATATCATTTGTTACTATTTTTACTTTATTTTCATAAGATTTAAGTATAGTCTTAGTATCATCAGTAGAATTATTATCGACTACTAATACCTCATAATTTGTTTCTATATCTTGATTGATACAACTTTCTATTGTTTCTTCTAAAGTTTTTGCATTGTTATATGTTGGTATTGCGATAGTAAAAAGCATAATTATTGTATTAATATATCATTTAATTAGTTTTGGAGAGAATTTTTTGTGCACCATTACGACCGCTCATTAGACTTTGATTACTCCATAGGTATTTCCATTCGCCAAACCGTCCTACAGATATTACATTATTCATTTTTAAATAATCTAATACAAGCTTTCTGTTTTCATAGATTTGATGATCAAAAATAATATTTGCGTATTTTTCTGTTCTAATATCTGTTACCTCAATGTCTTCTTTTTTAAATAACCCTATTTTTATAAATTTTTCTATAGTGTTTTCTAATATTTTTTGATTTGAAAGATTCAATTTCTTCCCCTTATTAAAATACAATTCAGCCTGAATGGAACTGCAGCCCTCAGGAACATTATCTTTAGATTTTAGACTTGGTGAATATACCCTAGCAGGAAGAATATCTTTGTCATAAATATAAAACCATAAGTTTTTGGGTATGTCAGGTTTATTAAAACCAATAGAAATCAAATAACCTGATGTGAAATTTAATTTTTGTGATGCTTCCAAAATATGATCAGGGATATCTTTGATAATTCGACATATTTCTGTTAATGGTAAACTTGAAATAAGGTGCTTATACTTATAAGTTTCACCATTTTCAAGTTCTATTGCTTTATTGTAAAAATCAATGCATGTAACTTTTGAATTATACGCAATTTTTAAATCTTTTACCAATGGATTAAGGAATGACTTATATCCACCTTTTTTAGGATAACGCATTTCATTGGCATAATAGGTATTAGGTGTTTTGTCCGTATTACAACCTTGCTGTACTTCTTCAATTGTGGGTCTATATAATCTACTTCCTATCCATTTAGTTTCTAACTCCTTTGCCTCTAGTGTCCAATATTTTTTTGTATACACCATAGGGAAATTTTCTGCAAAATAATCGCCATACTGTACTCTTAACCATTCTTCATAATTTGAAATACTAGAAATGTCTTTATCCTTACGATTCTTAAAATCGTTGATAATTAGTTGTTTTTCTTCATTACTTAATGGATATAAGTTATTTTGAGCAGGATGCTTTAACCAATATCCTTTATAGTAATTATAGGACAGAGGTTTATGCTTTATCAATGGCGTTTTATAGAATATATTATTTACATAATCTTCCTTGGCAAAAGAGAGGTGTATAAATTTATCAAATCGAAAACCATTAATTGAGAAATTATCTAAGAGTCCTCCATAGCTTTTATTTTTTTCAAGAACTATAGAATCAACATTATGTTGTTTTAATTCATAAGCAGCTCCTAATCCTGCAATACCTGCACCTAAAATTAGATTATCTACTTTTTCTATGCTTTTCATATCTAATTATTTTAATTAACCCATCTTTAATCTCAACATTCGGTGACCAGCCAAGTTTTTTTAAAGCGCTTATATCTACGTTAGAATTCATTAATTCGTTTGTCCTGTAAGGTATTGCGCCATAGTCTAGAGTTGAGGTTGAATTGGTCTTATGCTTTATAAATTCTAAGATTTCTTTCAAGTTGGTATTTTCACCATAGCCAACCTGATAATCTTCAAAGAAGTCAAGTTCATGGTAAACCTCAAGCATTTTATCATACACCCTAAGTAAATCGTCAACATAGAGAAAGTCCCTGTTTTGCTCCGCTTTGGTTAAAGGTATTGAGGGCTCATTTTTCAGCATCTTCCTAATCATCAAAGTGATAAAGTTGGTATCTGATGTACCGGGACCATAAAAATGCTCCAGGCTTAGATTAACCACTTTTATTTTATGTTGATTTGTATAAAACTCTAACCAATCTCTAAATTGTTTTTTTGTCAATGCATAGGCACTTGTAAACCGATTTAATACCGTATCGGTATTGATAAATAATTCACAGTGATTATGCACCGCTTTTTCTAACAGAACTTGTGGTAAAAATGTATTGGCATATAACATTTTTGAGTTAGATTCTTTTTCTCTTCCGTAAAATGTAGCGGTGTGAATAATAAAATCAATGTCGTGGTTCTCAAAAAGACTATCCGGGATACCGTCCTTGGAGGCATAGACCTCAAACAGGCCTTCCTCTAGCCTGGAAAGATTGCTAAGATCATATTCCAATCCAATGACATGGTAATTATCTTTATAGCGGTAGGCCAATTTACTGCCTAAATAACCGTTTATACCAGTAATTAGTAGCTTTTTTTTCAATACTTTAAAAATTCAATCCAAAAAACTCTTCCAGTTTTTCTGTGATAAAGTCGTAGTGCTCTTTATCCAGATAGGGCTGTACCCCAAGCCAGAAGGTGTAATTCATGGTTTTTTCTGTATTGGTTAAGTCCCCTACTACACGGTACTCTATATCTTTAAAGTAAGGTTGTTTAAGAAGGTTTCCGGCAAATAAAAGCCGAGAACCTATTTTATGTTCATCTAAAAATCTTGTTAGCTCCACACGGGTAACACCTGCGGTTTCTTTTAAAGTTAAAGGAAATCCAAACCAGGAGGGATTAGAGTTTGGGGTGGCTTCCGGTAATTCTAAAAATTCTGTCAATCCTTGTAATTTATCATAGAAATAATTAAAGTTTTCACGGCGTTTTTGTATAAAAAAGTCTAACCGGTCCAGCTGTGCCAGGCCACAGGCTGCCTGCATATCCGATATTTTTAAATTATACCCGGAATGCGAATACACGTACTTGTGGTCATAGCCATAAGGTAAATCCCCGTGCTGTTGTTCAAATCGACAACCACAGGTATTGTCGCAACCAGGCGGGCAATAACAGTCTCTACCCCAGTCTCTAAAAGATTCGGCTATCATCTTAAGTTCAGGGCTATTCATAAATACCGCACCACCTTCGCCCATGGTCATGTGATGGGCAGGATAAAAGCTTAAGGTTCCAATATCCCCGAATGTGCCACACTTTTGGCCAT
This sequence comes from uncultured Mesohalobacter sp., assembly GCA_964396065.1. Lineage (GTDB taxonomy): Bacteria > Bacteroidota > Bacteroidia > Flavobacteriales > Flavobacteriaceae > Psychroflexus. The sequence continues at coordinate 63,726 of CAYNCI010000013.1, forward strand.
TTAATTCAGCACCAAGCGCATCACAGGTATCTTCGATCAACCATAAATTGTGTTTATCGCAGATTTCCTTAACACGTTTCACGTTAAAAGGATTCCCAAGGGCATGGGCCAGCATAATGGCTTTGGTTTTTGGGGTAATAGCCGCTTCTATTAAGTCGGCGTTGATGTTATGCGTCTTTATGTCCACATCTACAAAAACCGGCACCGCTCCAAACTGTACAATAGGGTTGACGGTTGTTGGAAAACCTGCAGCAACGCCTATGACCTCATCGCCTTTTTTTACGGCTCTGTCTCCTAATTTTGGCGAGGTGATGGTGCTAAAAGCCACAAGATTTGCTGAAGAACCGGAGTTGACCGTCAAACAATAGTTGACGCCTAAAAACCCGGCGAGTTTTTTTTCAAATTCTGCATTAAATCGTCCTGTGGTAAGCCATCCATCCAAAGAGGCCGCAACCATATTTTGAAGTTCCTGTTCACCTAAAAGTTTACCGGAGGGAGGGATGGTTGTTTCTCCGGGTACAAATGGTTTTGGTTCGTATTGTACAGCGGCATATTCGGATACCAGCTGAGCGATGTCTTCTCTCAGTTTCGTTAATTTATCTTCGGCGTTCATAGTCTTATTCATAGTACATTTTGATTTCTTGTAAACATTTTTCTTTTATATCTTGATTTTGCATATAGGCTTTTTGCCAGTCTACAATTAAGTTAAGCGTATGGCTCAGATCCCAACTGGGCTGCCAGTTTAATTTAGTTTTAGCTTTAGAAATATCTAATTTTAAAAAGCCCGCTTCGTGCGGATTATTATTTTTATCCAATGCCCAGGAAGCCCCTTTTCCCCAGCGTTCTACCATTTGATCTAAAATCCATTGCACAGAACGACAATCTTCATCTCTTGGGCCAAAATTCCAGGCTTCTGCGTATGTGTCTCCATGTGTATATAAAGCTTGTGCTAAAACCAAATAACCCGACAAAGGTTCCAGCACATGCTGCCATGGTCTTGTGGATAAAGGATTTCTGATGATGACCGGTTCACTTTTTTCAAAAGCTCTTAATATATCCGGAATCAAACGGTCATCTGCCCAATCGCCTCCACCTACAACATTACCTGCTCTTGCAGAAGCCAGTGAAGCGGTATCGGGTGAGCTAAAAAAAGAACGACGATAGGCAGAGGTCACGAGTTCAGCACAGCCTTTACTGCTGCTGTAAGGGTCGTGTCCGCCCATAGGCTCATTTTCTCTATAACCCCATTCCCATTCTCTATTTTCATAACATTTGTCTGTGGTTACAGACACAATAGCTTTAAGGTCCTGACACTGTCTTGCCGCTTCATATACATTTACGGTTCCCATGACATTAGTACTGTACGTTTCTACCGGATCTTTGTAGGACTGCCTGACCAGTGGCTGAGCCGCCATATGGATGAGGATATCCGGCTTAAAGCTGGTCATACTTTTTGACATTGCCTCCAGATTTCTAATGTCTCCGATTTGAGACTGCATGCCTTCTGCTACACCAGCTTCAGTAAAAAGATTAGGTGTAGTATAAGGTTCAAGAGCATAACCTTTCAATTCAGCGCCCAGGTGTTGGAGCCATAACGACAACCAGGAACCCTTAAAACCAGTATGGCCGGTAAGAAAAACTTTTTTGTTTTTCCAGAATGCCGGATTTACGTTTCCGTTTAGTCTTTCCATACTTTCCATGGTGCTTTATTAGTATCCCATAATTCTTCGAGCCTGTTCTTGTCTCTTAAAGTATCCATTGGTTGCCAAAAGCCTTCGTGTTTATAGGACATGAGTTGCCTGTCTTTTGCCAGGCCTTTGAGTGGTTCCTGCTCCCAAACCGTATGGTCTGCTTCTATCCTGTCAATCACTTTTCTGGACAACACAAAAAAACCGCCATTGATTTGTCCACCATCCCCTTTTGGCTTTTCTTCGAACCGCATAACTTGATTATTTTGGATGTTTAAAGCTCCGAATCGCCCCGGCGGATATGTTGCTGTAAGCGTAGCTTCTTTGCCATGGGAATAATGAAAATCTATAAGCTCTTTGATGTTAATATCTGCCACACCATCTCCGTAAGTAAAACAAAAGGTCTCATCATCTCTCAAATAAGGTTTAACTCTTTTTAAGCGCCCGCCCGTCATGGTTTCATCGCCTGTATCGACTAAAGTCACTGTCCAGGGCTCAGCCCTTTTTTCATGGACTTCCATTTTGTTGTCTTTCATATGAAATGTGACATCGGATTGGTGGAGAAAATAATTTGCAAAATACTCTTTGATTACATAACCTTTATAGCCACAGCAAATGATAAAATCACGTACATTATAATGTGAGTAAATTTTAAGGATATGCCATAAAATCGGTTTTCCCCCAATTTCTACCATGGGCTTAGGTTTGGTAACGGTTTCTTCGCTAAGTCTAGTTCCTAATCCTCCTGCTAAGATAATTGCTTTCATAGTTGTTAATTAGTTTGTTTGTACAAAGGCATCAGCATAAAAATGATGCGCCTCCAGACCTTTTTGAGTTAGTAATGTTTTGGAAGAATCTATCATTTCTGCAGAGCCACAGGCATATGCCTGTGCATTGGTTAAATCTATTTTATGATGTAATACGGCATCCTGCACGTAGCCATTGTAGCCATCAAAGGTATTAGTTTCTCTGGACAGTACTTCAACGTAATTGACGTTGAGGTTCTGATAATTGGGCCGCCAAAATATGTCCTTTTGATGACGAGAGCCACTGAAAAACCATAATTTTTTTCCGGCTACAATTTCGGGTTTGTTATTAAGATCATCTAAAATAGATTTTATGGGAGCAACCCCGGTTCCGGTACCTAAAAAAATTAAATTTTCTTTTTTTGATTCTCTGAGAAAAAAAGTACCCAAAGGCCCTTCAACCCTTATCAGGTCATTAGTTTTGGCTTCCTCAAACAAATACTGACTCATTTTACCACCTTTGTAATTCTTTATAAAAAATTCAAGTTTAGAATTAGAATAATTGGCAAGGGAATAACTCCTTTTGATGTTATTTTTAATCAGGTTAACGTACTGTCCGGCATTGAATTTAAATTTTTGGTTAGGCGGAAGCCTTAATTCTAACTTGATCACATGTTCAGCGATTTTCTCTATGGTATTAATTTTTGAGGGTAAGATTCTTTTTTGGTAGAACTTTACATCCCCTAAATCTTCAATATCCAGTTGTATATCTGATTGTGGTTTGGCATTACATGTCAATGTATAGCCTTGCTCTCTTTGTTTATCCGTAAGCACTAAGTCGTCCTGTACATTTCGTGCTTTACCTTTAACCACTTTGGCAATACAACTTCGGCATCTTGCACTCAAACAACTGTGGTCAAGATGAATATCCTGCTGTAATGCGGCTTCAAAAATAGTCTGTTGTTCAGAGCAATCAAAAGTCTTATTATTTTTAAGTTGTATTTTAAACACTAATTATTTTTTAATTACAAATATTGAAAATTATTCTATTCCACCTGCTTTAAAACCTTATGCCCGGCTTTAAGCAGTTCTACATCTCTTTTCATCAATTCAAGGTCACTGGTCATCATATCTTTTACCAAAGCTTGTAAATCGTATTCCGGTACCCAGCCTAGTTTTTCTTTAGCTTCGGTAGATTCGCCGATCAAGAGGTCCACTTCGGTGGGTCTAAAGTATTCGGGGTCTATGGAGAGGACTTCCTGGCCTATTTGAGGTAAATGAGACTTCTCGACTGCGCTTCCCGAACTATCTTAGGGACAAACTGAAGTGACAGGGAGTATTTTTGACTATCTATAGATTTTATAAACCCTATTAACTGATTTGAAAATTGTTCAAAAGATGACCAAAAAACCCCTTTCTTGCCTTTTTTTCTAAGAGGCATTGTCTTTTTCCGTTTGAATAATATTCTTTATTAACATTAGTATTACATATAATAGTCTTTGTACCAGCCAATAAAGCGACTCACCCCAACACCTATAGGAGTGTTAGGTTTATAGTGGTAATTATGTTCAAGGCTTATAGTGTCTGCCCAGGTTTTTTCTACATCTCCAGGCTGCATGGGTAACATTTCTTTATTCGCTGTTTTACCCGTAGATTTTTCGATGGCCTCTATAAAGTCAAGGAGTTTCACTGGTTTTCCATTTCCGATATTGTATAAACTGTATTTTTGCCGATTAGGCTGATCTCGTAGGAGGATCACTCTTTCCACACCTTCTGCGATGTCATCGATATAGGTGAAATCACGAGATAACTTTCCGTCATTGAATACTTTTAATGGCTTATCGTTCAATATGGCGTCTGTAAATAAAAACATGGCCATATCTGGCCGTCCCCATGGACCATACACCGTAAAAAAGCGCAGACCAATAGTTTCGATATTATAAAGATGGCTGTAAGTGTAAGCCATGAGTTCATTAGTTTTCTTGGTGGCCGCATATAAACTCACGGGATGGTCCACGCGGTCTTCAGTGCTAAAAGGAACTTTTTCATTCATGCCATAGACGCTCGAACTGGAGGCGTAAACCAGTTTCTTTACTCCATGGTGACGTATGCATTCTAACACGTTATTAAATCCAACGATATTAGCATCAATATAAACATCAGGATTTTCGAGGCTGTAACGCACTCCAGCTTGTGCAGCCAAATTACACACGACATCAAACTTGAACTTCTTAAAAAGTTTCGGAAGGTTGTGTCTGTCTTCCAGATTGAGTTTGATGAATTGAAAGTCGTCTTTATAAATATTACTGTTAACTAGTTGTTCCTCAAAAACTTCAGTGACCCCCAGTTGTTTTAATCGATCTAGCTTGAGTTGAACGGAGTAGTAACCGTTAAGATTATCAAGACCAATAACTTTATGGCCGTCATCAAGCAGTTTTTTAGCCAAGTGAAAGCCTATAAACCCTGCAGCACCTGTTACGAGTACAGTCATGATAATATGGTTTTGATTATTAAGGCCATAGAGTTGTAATAATTTTCAAATAGTAATGTGTTTAGTGTTCTGCTTAAGCGAAAATTTGAGGTCAAAGATGAAATTTTTCCAAGGCTTCGTTATCACGAGTATTAAATGCTGTATGCTTGAATATCATAATTAATTTGTAAATTTTTACTTTCATTTTTAATTATGTGTAGTAAGGCATTCATATCATAATTCTAAGGTAAAAATTTACTTCTGAAATAAAATATTTCTATGGCTCAATGCTTAACTCACTTATTCAATTTGACTTAAAATCTTATGCCCAGCCTTAAGCAGTTCTACATCTCTTTTCATCAATTCAAGGTCACCTGCCATCATAATCTTTGATCAAGGCCTGTTATTCCTGTTATTAAGGCGATTTTTTTTATGTCTGTTGTTTAGCTGTTAGCTATTAGCTATTAGCTTTTAGCCTTTCCCGAATCGCATTTGCTCTCGGGACTTGGGTTTTAACTTGTAAACTGATTACTATTTAAATTTAACCCGAAATATTCATTCAAAAAGTATTCGAGTCTTGTAGCGACTAAGAAAAACTAGAATTTTCGTACCTCAAATTTGAGTTTTTCTAAGTCGGGGTTAACCGCCAAAAACAACAGCTTTATTAATATCCGTGAATAATGCCGGTTAAAATACTAATGACTAATGACCACAAACTAAGAACTACTTACCACAAACTAAGAACTACTTACCACAAACTAAGAACTACTTACTACAAACTAAGAACTACTTACTACAAACTAAGAACTACCCTCTACCGACTACCGACTACCCACTACCCACTACCCACTATCGACTACCCACTACTTAATACAAAAACCCAAATTGCCAGAGTGGGATGGTATTTAAGTAGCCTGTTTCGATATCATCTTTGACCACGTAGCCTTTTTGAGCATTTTTAATTTGCTTTAATCCTTTATGCTTTCCCCCAACTTCGAAGTCCATGTCATCAATTTTAAAATCTGCAATTTTTGAAGAGGTAAGGGTGAATTTTGCATTTAATTGATTCAAGAAAAACGTCTCTCTGATGTTGCCTTTGTTTTCATTTTCATCAGCTAGTGCATAGATCAGATTGGTGTTTTCCAAGTAGACTTTATCTACTTTACTTAAGGCGCGAATGCCTTCAATCTCACTTCTTAGTTGAATGATCATTCCAGTATCTTCAATATAGTGCAGATAATCTGCTATATTGTTTCTGCTGATGTTCAGCATAGCGGCAATTTTGCTCATATTGGGTTTAAAAGGAACGCTTTTGGAGACGATAGCTAATAATTGCTTAAGCTTTCGTCCTGTTGACATATGCATAGATGCATAAGTAGGAATGTCTATTTCTAAAGTTTGATTGACGACCTGTTTTAATTTTTGTTTAAAATCTTCTTCTGTCGCAAAAGGATAATAGCCTGTTTTTAAGTACTCCCTAAATAAAGGCAAGGGGTGTTGTAAGTCAGGTAATTTAATTTGATGATGAAGCACTTTGTTTAATGCGTAAGTCGGCAGGTTTATGTTATGAAACAATATCAGATATTCACGAAACGAAAGGCCTTGCATGGTATAAACTACTGCTCTTCGGCTCAAATCTGCACTTCCTTTCTTAATATCTAATATTGAGGAGCCCGTAAATACCACCTTCAAATCATGGTGGTAATCGTAAATTAGTTTGAGCTCTTTAGACCATTCCGGGTACTTGTGTATTTCATCTATAAATAAATATTTACCTCCAGCTTTGACAAAATCACTTGCTAAGTCCGTAAAACGCTTAGTTGAAAAATAGAAATCTTCTGCTGTGACATAAAGCGTTTGTCTTGGATCGAGATTATTTTTAATGTATTGGAGTAGGAGTGTTGTTTTTCCAATTCCACGTGCCCCCACTAAGCCAACCAATCTGTTTTGCCAATTGATTTGATGATACATGTAGCGGGAAAAAGTAGTATCTACTTGCGAGATGAGCTGATTAGAATATTGAAATAAATTTTCCATCTTTCATACACCTTAAACAATCCATTATTTGCACTGTATGAGTGCGAATATCTTATTTATTTGCTTTATTGGAGTGCATTTTTTGTTTTTAGCTTTCCCGATTCGCTTTTGCTTTCGTGATTTCGGTTTTAACTTCTAAACTCTTTAATATTTAAAATACTAATGACTAATGACTACAAACCAAGGACTACTTACTACAAACTAAGGACTACTTACTACAAACTAAGGACTACTTACTACAAACTAAGGACTACTTAATACAAACTAAGAACTACCCTCTACCGACTACCCACTACCCACTACCGACTACCCACTACCCACTACCGACTAATAAACACGGCTTCGCCATGGCGAGTCCCAGAGAGGGTTTCGCTGTAGAATATGTAGCGGTTTTGGGCGTTTAACTACGAAAAAAGGCTGTTGGTCTTTATTAAAGTACCGTTCGTCCTGTTTCCGGTGTTAAAGGCCTCAAAAATTCAAGCCCGCAATATAAAAATATTATGATGATTTCTTTAATTCAGCTGAGGTAATTTTATTAAAAGATTGTTTAACAATTTTAATGTTCTAGTCTGTAGTCTTTTGTTTCATGTTTCATCCCGCCCCGAAGCATCGGGGACTTTTGTTCTCGGGACAAGTGTTTCAGGTTTAGCTGTTAGCCATTAGCCATTAGCTTTTAGTGGTTTCAAGTTTCAACTTTTTCCATTGTCCATTCATGAATATGGTTGACACAAAGTTTAAAATATTCAACTTCTTAATTCGTAAATATATAACCTTTAAGTTTAAAATTAACTATGTAATTCCTTGCTAACTTTGCGGATACTTGGCGAGCATTGCGGTTAGTTTTACTCGTTAGCTTTTAGCTGATAGTAGTTTCACGTTCGTTTTTTTACTCATAAACTTATAATCTTAAAAACTTATAACCTCATCAACGCATCCCCTCAAAAAACTACTCACTACTTACTACAAGACACGGCTTCGCCGGAGCAAGTCCCATTTAGGATCGCTTATTTTTTAAAAAACGATTAACTTTGGCAAAGTTCCCGAACATTTATGTTAATTTTTTAGTCGTTAGCTGTTAGTCTTTAGCTATTAGCTATTAGCTTTTAGCTTTTAGCTGTTAGTCGTTAGCCTTTAGCTTTTAGTGGTTTCAAGTTTCAAGTTTCATCCCGCCCCGAAGCATCGGGGACTTTTGTTCTCGGGACATGAGTTTCAGGTTTCAAGTTCTTAACTCATAAATATATATAGCCTTTAAGCTTAAAATTAACTATGTAATTCTTTGCTAACTTAGCGAATACTTGGCGAGCATAGCGGTTAGTTTTAGTCGTAAGCTTTTAGCTGATAGTAGTTTCACGTTCGTTTTTTTACTCATAAGCTTATAATCTTAAAAACTTATAAACTCATAAACTAATTATCTCATAACCTCAATAACGAACCGCTAATCAATCAACAGATAGCGTTATAGATGTGAATCGGTATAAACTTTAGGACACTAAGCGTGGTCACGTCCTGAAATAGGTTGACAAATAAATTGTTAATAAGTCAACTTAAATT
>CAYNCI010000014.1:0-70943 GCA_964396065.1 uncultured Mesohalobacter sp.
TTCCAAGCGACTATAAGTTTGAAACTCAAGTAATGATTCAACTTATGTCTCATGACGAAAACGTTATGCCGGACGCCCTTGCCGGATTAGCCGCATCTACCGCAATCCAATTATCAGACATTCCATTTGAAAATCCAATCTCCGAAGTTAGAGTTGGCAGAATTGATGGTGAATTTATCATTAACCCAAGCCGTGAACAATTAAAAGACTCTGACATCGACATGATTATTGGTGCTACAGAAGACAGTGTTGCCATGGTTGAAGGCGAAATGATGGAATGTTCTGAAGAAGACATGACCGAAGCTATAAAATTTGCACATGAGGCTATCAAAAAACAGTGTGAATTACAAAGACGTTTAGTCGAAAAAGTGGGCAAAAAGGAAACTAGAGCTTACGAAGTAGAAGAAGAAAATGAAGACTTACATGCTAAAATCCATGAAAGCTGCTACGATAAGTGTTACGAAGTTGCCAAGCAGGGTTTAGGCAAAAAAGAAAGATCTACAGCATTTTCAGAAATTAAAGACGCGTTGATGGAATCTTTTTCTGAAGAGGAATTAGAAACCAATGGTCACTTAATTTCTAAATACTTTAAAGCTGTTCATAAAAAAGCCATAAGAGATTTAACCCTTAATGAAGGAATCCGACTAGACGGAAGAAAAACAACAGAAATAAGACCAATATGGTGCGAAGTAGACTACTTGCCTTCCACTCATGGTTCAGCTGTATTTACTAGAGGTGAAACCCAAGCCTTGGCAACGGTTACGCTGGGAACTTCCAGAGAGGCCAATATGGTAGACAATGCAACTTACCAAGGCGAAGAAACTTTTTATTTACATTATAACTTCCCTCCTTTTAGTACCGGAGAAGCTTATCCAATTAGAGGAACATCCAGACGAGAAATCGGTCATGGTAACTTAGCGCAACGTGCACTTCAAAAAATGATTCCGGAAGATTGTCCTTATACTGTAAGAGTAGTTTCGGAGGTTTTAGAATCTAATGGTTCATCTTCTATGGCGACAGTATGTGCAGGAACAATGTCTCTAATGGATGCAGGTATTCAAATGAAAAGCCCTGTTTCCGGTATTGCAATGGGACTGATTTCTGATGGTGAAAAATATGCGGTACTATCCGATATCCTTGGTGATGAAGATCACCTTGGTGATATGGACTTTAAAGTTACCGGGACAGAAAATGGCATCACAGCTTGTCAAATGGATATAAAAATCAAAGGGCTTTCCTATGATATTTTGATAAATGCCTTGAAACAAGCTAAAGACGGAAGATTACATATCTTAAGCAAATTAACTGATACGATTGCTAAGCCAAACGAAAATGTTAAACCTCACGCTCCTAAAATTGTAACAACTACAATTCCGGGTGACTATATAGGTGCATTAATTGGTCCGGGTGGAAAAAATATTCAGGAATTACAAAAAAGTACTGAAACTACAATCGTTATCAACGAAGACGAAGTAACAGAACAAGGTATTGTTGAAATTTTAGGGACTAACCAAGATGGCATTGATAGAGTACTTAAATCAATCGAATCCATGTTATTTAAACCTGAAAAAGGAAGCGTTTACGAAGTAAAAGTTATCAAGATACTGGATTTTGGTGCCGTTGTAGAATATGTTGAAGCACCGGGCAACGAAGTTTTACTTCATATTTCTGAATTAGCTTGGGAAAGAACCAATAATGTTACCGATGTGGTGAATATCGGAGACGTGATCGATGTGAAGTATTTTGGTGTAGATCCAAAAACCAGAAAGGAAAAAGTATCGAGAAAAGCACTACTTCCAAAACCTGAAGGATTTAAGAGTAAACCAAGACCTCAGAACAACAAGAGATAAAATACATTTATCATTTTTGTTCCAATAAGCAAACCGTCTCACTTGAGGCGGTTTTTTTATTTACTAAAAACTTCTACAATAAAGAACACTAAAGCCAATCCAAACGTACTTAATGCTACTTTTTTGAGTTCCTGGTCCAGATCTTTTGGGTTTTTATTCTTAAACACAAAGCTTAGATGTTTACTTAATATAAATGCAGTAAACATGCTTAAATACACCCATTTAGAAAAATCTGAAAATATGTAGAATCCAACTATAAACAGTATCCCAAGCACGATTAATATACCGTGATAAAACTTAGAAATCTTTTGCCCCAGATACACTACCAAAGTATTTTTTCCAACTGATTTATCTGAGTTATAGTCTCGCATATTATTAAGGTTAAGCACTGCTGTAGAAAGTAAACCAATTCCAATTCCTGCCATTATAATTGTGAAATCTATAGTCTTAGAATATAACGCATATGAACCGCAAACACTTACTAACCCAAAAAAGATAAATACAAATAAATCTCCCAAACCCCGGTATCCATAAGCCGAACTGCCTACAGTGTATTTTATGGCAGCCCAAATAGCTAACAGACCTAGCCCTAAGAACAAAATACTTAACAAAGCGTTATCCCATCCAAAAGATAAAATGATAAGAGAAATTGCAGAAACTAGACTTAATACGGAAGTGATAATAATTCCTTTTTTAAATTGTACTTTAGAAATTGCTCCAGATTGAAATGCTCTTTTTGGCCCTAGCCTATCATCATTATCTGTTCCTTTTACGCCATCGCCGTAATCGTTTGCAAAATTTGATAAAATTTGAAATAAAAGGGTCGTTACGATGGCTAGTGCAAAAATTAATCCATCAAACACATCGTAAAATAAGGCATAACCACTACCAACTAAGATTCCGGATACAGACAGCGGTAATGTTCGTAATCGTGCTGCACTTATCCAAGCTTTAAAAGTATTCATTTAGATACCAGTATAATTAAATGGTGTAACAGCTTTTAACTCTTTTTTGATGCTTTCCGATACCTCAAGTGTTTCAATAAAGTTCGAAATAGATTCTTGGTTTATTTTTGTGTTTGTTCTAGTAAGCTCCTTAAGGGCTTCATAAGGATTAGGATACCCTTCTCTTCTCAGAATCGTTTGAATCGCTTCAGCTACAACAGCCCAGTTTTGTTCTAAATCACTTTTAATAGCATCTTCATTCAGTAATAGTTTTCCGAGGCCTTTTAAGGTAGATTGAAAAGCAATAAATGTGTGCCCTATAGGCACGCCAATATTTCGTAACACAGTACTATCTGTTAAATCACGTTGTAGTCTACTTATAGGTAGTTTTGCAGACAAATGTTCAAAAATGGCGTTGGCTATTCCTAAATTACCTTCGCTGTTTTCAAAATCGATAGGATTTACTTTGTGTGGCATAGCAGAAGAGCCTACTTCACCCTTTTTAATTTTCTGCTTAAAATAATTCATCGAAATGTAAGTCCAAACATCTCTGTCTAAATCGATTACAATGGTATTAATTCGTTTTAAACAATCGAATAAAGCCGCAATATTATCATAATGCTCAATCTGTGTTGTTGGAAATGAATAATGTAATCCAAGATAGCTTTCTGTAAAATTTTTACCAAAACCCTTCCAATCTACATCAGGAAAAGCGAGATAATGTGCATTAAAATTACCCGTTGCTCCTCCAAATTTTGAAGAGTATGGTATTTTTAATAATTGATTTTTTTGCTCAACCAATCTTACTGTAAAAACTTCAATTTCTTTTCCTAAACGTGTTGGCGATGCAGGCTGACCATGCGTTTTTGCCAACATAGGTACCAAAGCCCATTCATGACTTAAATTCTGTAAGGTTGCTATCAGTTCGTCTAAAAGCTTTAAATAACTTTCAGTAACACATTCTTTTAAGGAGAGTGGAATACTGGTGTTATTAATGTCCTGGGACGTTAGACCAAAATGAATAAATTCTCTGTAAGATGCTACATCTAACTGATCAAATTTTTCTTTAATAAAATATTCTACAGCCTTAACATCATGATTTGTAATGCTTTCTATACTTTTTACCTTTTGAGCATCTTCTTGAGTAAACTCTAAATAAATAGCTCTAAGCTGCTCTTTTTGTGCATCTGTGAGTTTTGGGAGTGGTTTAAGGTCCAGCTCCGCTAATGCTATAAAGTATTCGATTTCAACTCTAACTCTATATTTTATAAGTGCGAATTCACTAAAATATTGATTAAGTTCTTTGGTTTTAGATTGGTAACGTCCATCTATTGGCGAAATGGCATTTAAGGCATTCATGATCATTAGGTTGTCAAAAGGTTATATAGTTTTTCCATACCGCTTGTTGCAGGTTCAGCAAAAATCTTAAGCTTGTCTGTTTCGCTTAAGCCCGGGTTTGGATCAATTAGATATATTTTTACTTCTGGTTTTGTATAGTCTATTAAACTTGCAGCAGGATACACCTGGAGTGAAGTACCTATTACAATTAAGATGTCAGCATTTTCAACAATTTGAACAGCATCAAGCATTTTCGGTACTGCTTCTCCAAACCAAACGACGTGAGGTCTAAGCTGAATTCCGTTTTCGTCAACATCTCCAATGTTTAAGTCCTCCTTCCAATCAATAATCTTTTCAGGATTGTTAGTCGGTCTAACTTTAAACAATTCGCCATGCAGATGCAAAACATTATTGCTACCTGCTCTTTCATGTAAATCATCTACATTTTGGGTAACGATATGCACATCAAAATGCTGCTCCAATTCAGCTATGAGTAAATGAGCTTTATTAGGCATTACTGTTTTTAGCTGTTTTCGCCTTTGGTTGTAAAATTCTAAAACTAATTCCGGGTTAGCCTCAAAAGCTTGAGGCGTAGCAACTTGCGTTACATCGTGACCTTCCCATAACCCGTCTGCATCTCTAAAGGTTTTTAGTCCACTTTCGGCACTCACGCCCGCACCTGATAAAACGACTATTTTCTTTCGATTAGGCGTCATTCCGGATTAATAGCTTTATAATTTTCGTAGCAATTGCTTATTGCATCCAAGAGTTGAAGATCATTGGCTTGTTCGATAAATGTTTTAGAAAAATTACATCTCTTTAGAATTTCCTCAATATCATTTACTGAAATTTGTAATACTGCCGAAAGCGTTTCTCTATTATATTTATCTACTAACAAATCTCGAATGGATTCATCCTCTTTCATCTTACGGATTTTACGCATTTGCTTAGGCTTTTTTCCAAAGGTTTTATACAGTAAATCCGCCGGGTTAAAGATGGCATCTAGCGTTTTGGAAAAAGAGCTTTTTTGGTATCCGCCACCCTCATAACCATAGTCTAATCCAGATATTTGATATCTAAAGTCTTCATAAACAGGTATATTTTTGGCATCTATTTCTAAGTAACCTGTCAATTTAATGTCTTTTACTGTTACTTCTTCAAGCGCAATGGCCACTTCTGTCATCTTCACTTTAATCTCACCAAACTTTACCCAGTCTTCGGTTACTTTAACTTGCATAGATTTAAAACCAACATAAGAAAAATACAAGGTATCGTTTATAGAAGCTTTGATGTTAAAGTGTCCATCTTTATTTGAAACTGTTCCTTTTACCGTATTTATGTTGATGATATTTACATTATAAATAGGCAAATCGTTCGCAGCGTTTTGAATTTGACCTTTTATTTCATATTCACTATCATTTTGAGCGGATAATGAATATGAAAAAAGTAAAATAAGAAATATGTATGCTAAGTTCTTCACATTGTAAAAATACTGAAATTAAAATACTAGGTAAATCTAAAACAGAATCATTAATTGAAAATTAACAGCACAAGATAATAAATTCAAAATTTGAAGTGAGCTGTTAAGCAAGAATAAATTAACTTCTACGACGTCTTCGCTCTAAAGATTTGCTTTTACTTTGATTTTTCGGGCCTCTTTTTTTGGAAAAACCCGACTTGCTTTTTTTATCAAATTTCTTGTTACGTGTTCCAGCCTCTTTACTATCTCTTGTGATTTCAACACTTACGCTTCTTCCATTGTATTCATAATTATTAAGCGTGTTTAAGACTTGGTTTTCTTTAGATTTATGTGTGTTGAAAAAAGAAAATGTCTTCATGACATCTACTTTTCCGATATCATCTTGACCTAAATTAAGTTCAGCCTTGAGCAAATCTTTTAAAGACATCCATGTAAAGCCATCTTTTGCCCCTAAGTTGATAAAATAGCGGTGTTCGTCACCATAATCCTTACTACCACTACCCGAAGACGATTTATCTCTGCCTTTTGTCTGTTCTATTTGTTGCAAACTTGGGGCTTTTTTGTAATAGTCGTAAAATCTGGAAAACTCAACGCTAAAAAATTTCTTTATCAGTTCATCTTTATCAAAATCTGATAGCTTATCTAAAATTTTAGGTAAGATAACGTCTATATTATGGTTTACCTCTGTATTTTTTACTTTGTCAGCGAGATATAGAATTTGGCTTTCACAAATTTCTTCCGAAGTTGGTAATTGCTCAGCTTTAAACTCCTGGCCAATAACCTTTTCTATAGCTTTAATTTTTCGTAATTCACTACGAGTTAAAATTACAAAAGATTTACCTGTTTTTCCTGCTCTACCCGTTCTGCCGGAGCGGTGCGTGTAAATTTCGGTTTCGTCCGGTAATTGGTAATTAATAACATGCGTGATATCATCCACATCAATACCTCGAGCAGCTACATCGGTAGCTACCAGCATTTGTACCTGCTTATGTCGAAAACTCTTCATAACCATATCACGCTGATTCTGACTCAAATCGCCATGAAGTGCTGCGGCATTATAGCCATCTTCGATTAATTTTTCTGCTATACGCTGTGTATCCCTTTTAGTTCTACAAAAAATAACTGCAAACACATCCGGATGCGCATCCACCAATCGTTTTAAAGCATTATACCTGTCTCTAGCGCCTACAGAAAAATAGGAATGCGTCACATTTTTTGTGGATACATTTTTTTTGCCAATAGTTACCTCAATAGGATGAGACATGAACTTTTTAGCAATTTGAGATACTTCTTTTGGCATAGTTGCACTAAATAACCAAGTGCTTTTGCTTTTAGGACTGTAAGAAAGAATTTCTGTGATATCTTCATAAAATCCCATGTTAAGCATTTCGTCTGCTTCGTCTAGAACACAATATTGAATTTCAGAAATATCAATTATCTTTCTTTTAATCATATCCTTCATACGACCTGGCGTAGCAACAATTATATGAGCACCTCTGTTTATTTTAGACGCCTGGTCTGTAATACTCGCACCACCATAAATCGCTACAACATTCAGATTTTCTTCATATTTAGAATATAACTTTAATTCGTTTGTAATCTGGAGGCATAGTTCTCTTGTTGGAGAAAGAATTAAACCTTGCGTAATTCTTTTATTTGTATTTATGTGTTGAATCATCGGAAAGCCAAAAGCAGCAGTTTTACCTGTACCGGTTTGTGCTAGTGCGACTAAATCGGTTTTATCATTTATTAATAAGGGAATACATTGCTCTTGTACTTCGCTAGGTGTTTCGAAACCTAAATCTTCGATAGCTTTTAGAAGGCTGCTATCTAAGCCTAAAGTTGAAAATTTTGACATATAATATTTAAAATGTTTGCAAAGATATGGTTAATTAATGATATACAATCGGTTAGCCAATTATTCTTTACAAAACAAAGATTAGTCAATTACCAACTTTCTGATGAGCTTTATTTCGTTCTGAATTATTTCAACCAGATAGACACCAGACGATAACTGAGAAACATCTACTGATGCTTTTCCGCTACCATCCATCATTACGTTTTGGGTAAATACATTTTGTCCCAAAATATTGTAAAGCTTTAAATTGATGTTATCGTTATTAAATGTTGAAAATTGAATATTGAAAACACCATTATCTGCTGGATTCGGGTAAAGCCTAAAAGTAGCATCAAAAACTTGATCTTGTGTATTTAAGGTCGAATTGTCGAAACTTAAGCTAAATCTATCTGAGGCCATACTTTCAGGGACAGTCGCATCTACTACAAATGCATAAGGCTGATTGTTATGAATTAAAGTTGATGTATTTAAGTAACTATCAACAACATACATATCGATATTATTATCCCAATTTTCAATATTTACTCTAAATTCGTATTGATTACCTTGGTAATTTTCAATAAAAAGTGGTATGATATCGTTTGTGTCTGGTATATCTCTTCGATCTATGGCTAGTAATTCGTTATTACTTACAGATGCAAAATTTAGAACCTGATTTGAAAACTTACGAGAGTCATATTCATCTATTCCATTATTTGCTTCATGTTGAAACCTAAATTTAATAACATCAACACTCTCATTAGAAGCATTATAAAGATGAAGATTAGCCAAGGCAATACTTGGATCTGAAAATACAGTTGTCAGATTTCCGTCGGTTTTTTTAGCAGCCTCAGTAAACTGTACTGTTGGGTTGGTCGTGACCGTGCTTAGATTTTGAACAAAAAAACTTTGTCCGGGTTGTATCATGGCATTCGCGGGTTCTGTGGTAGCATCAATACTTTCGAATGTACCAAAGGGGTTGTCCACAGTTGATGTAGGATTAAACATGTAAAAAGAGTTGGCATTTACATCACCTGCAAAAGTAATTGCATTAAAATCGACAATAGCTTGATATGGGTTGGCGATTAAACTGTAGCCATCTGCACTGGTATTTATTTGTTCTGGCGAACCAGGGTAATCTCCAATATGTAATGCACCGTTGGCTTTAAGTCTTGTGACATTGGGCTCTGCAGAATTATTAGTTAAATCTATTGTTCTATCCCCTCTAACGAAAAGTGCATAAGCCTGACCGACCTGCAAGGTATTCGCATTAGTGTTGGTTACCTCTTCGTAAGCACCTGTGGAATTGTTAAAGGTAAACATAGAGGGATTGTTGGTACCACTATTGTCAAATCCATTAGCGCTTCCTGAATTTCCGGTAATATGTGTACCAACATTATTTTCAAAGCCGTTATCACCATCATTTAGTCCGTTTTGTTGCCAATTTTCTCTAATTGTACCCGTTGTTGTGACAGGTGAAGCAACAAATCTATACGCCCTGTTGGCTGTCATATAGCGCTCTACAGTTGCCTGTCCGGTTATAGAATTACCGCTAGCATTAGCCAATTGTCCTGAACTATTGGCGTCGCTTTTAAAAATAAGGTCTGAGGTTAAATTGGCCTCTAAATCCAGAATGCCCGCAGGATTTACAATCACTTCATTAAGGGCTGTTGCACTTGTAATAGTTGCTGTTCCATTTAAAACTTCCAAAGTCCCACCTATTAAATCGCCTTCATAAGCTGTTAGATCTTTACCGTTGGGATTAATTGGTGAATAGCCGTTTACGCTGTCGTAACTATAATATAAGTCTAATACTTCTATGCCAAACGTGCTGGAGGATGAGTTTGGAAGTCTATCAACTTGAATATAATAAGTATCTCCAGAATTTAAGCCGATTAAATCTAAAACGGGCATACGTTGTATGTTTACATCTCTACCGTCGTCCTGATCAAAACCAATTTGACTAAAGGTTGTAAAGTCTATACAATCTGTGGCTGAATATACTGCTAATTCGAGATCATCAGATTTGGCACCAACCAAGTCTGTAGTAATTCTGACATCTCCGGAACTTGGTGCTTGAAAAGTAAACCACACAGAACCATCAACGCCATTATTTAAATTAGCATCCGGCTCATTTACTTGAGCAGTTGCTGCTTTAATGGTATAAGCATCTCCAGTTGAAGCTTGGTTAAGTGTTAGCGCAATTGCATTACAAGCATTATCATTAGCCGGCGCAGGTGTTGGAGCTTTGATTTCTAAGTTATCTATACTAATATCATCGTAATCTAAAGAACCACCTTTTCTAAGAAATTGTAATCTAAATGCAGTATTCAAACCGGTGCTTAGCTGGTAAGACTTATGAACCCAAAACTGCGAAAGGTTTGCCGGGTCAAGGGTATCCAACAGTATCCAATCGGTTCCATTCCAATAGTAAACTTCAAGATTTTCATTCGCTTCTGCAGGCTCGAAACATCCGTTTCTAATATCAAAATTTATTTCAATGTTTGTTTGGCCGCTAACATCTACAGGTGGTGATTCTAAAGAGTGAAAACCGCCATAAATCCTTAGATAATTAGTATTATTAATTCCGCAATTACTGGTTATTAACTCAGACTGAAGAATTCGGCTTTGAGTCCAGCATGTGGGAACAGATGAACTGCCATCAAAATTTTCTGAATATGGAAAAGTAACAGAATTGCAAAGTGTAGTAAATGTTGTAACCTCAGACCATTCGCTGGTATTTCCGGAGCCACAATCTGCCCTAACAAACAAATAGTACTCAGTACCTGCCGTAAGACCGGATATACTATAGTTTGTATTTCCAGCTAAAACAGAGTCAGACGGTGTGGTTGAAGCACTTGGCAATGTACCTGTTGTATTGTAATAGATGTTATAACCACTTGTAGGCGAACTCACAGAAGGATTCCATGACACTTCTGCTGTGGTTGTTGCTATATCCGTAACCTCTATATTTTGAGGTGCACTGCAAAACGAATTTGCATTTTGAAGACCTGTTACAATTAAACTGAATTGCTGTGGCCCATCTGACAGTGTTCCCTTATGAGTAATATTGATGGTATAAGTACCGCTTGCACCACTGATATCAACTCTCTCAAAATTATCAACTAGATTTTCAGCGTTATTCGCATTTGTGTCTACGCCTGTTAGTCTCCATGGGTAATAAGTGTCGGTGTTTTGAGTGATTTTTATATCTAAATCATTAACCAAAACAGGTGTAGGATCATTCAAATTTGTATTCCAATCTCCAGCGGGATCAGTCCAGGATATACTGGCTAATAAATCATTGGTGACATCTTGGTCAGCCTCAACATTTATGGTATATGTTTCACCTTGATTAAGAACAATTTCCTCAACAATAGTTGATGAGCCTTTGGCTGTAAGTGTTTCAGCAGCTCTTTTGGCATTGAGCAATCCCCAGCCAAAAACAGCATCCGGACCTGTTATTCCTGCATCATCAGCTGTGTGCAAAGCAAGCCCCTTCAAAGTTGCTGCCCGCATAAAAGTGCCAAATAGATTATTATGGTGCTGTTGTAACAATAGTAATGAGCCTGCAACATTTGGTGCAGACATTGAAGTTCCGGAAGCAGATGCATAAGTATTATCGGCTGTAGCAACCGGAGAAATAAGCCCAGTACCATTACCGGTTATGTCTGGTTTTATTCTAAAATCGTCCGTTGGTCCTTGACTACTGCTATCATTAATTAAAACTGAATTTAAACTACCGTCGGGATTAATGATTGCATCTTGAGCATTGGCAACGACTAAATTATTTTTTGTCACACCTTTACCTGTTAATTTATCAAAACCGGAAGTTAAAGGCGTACCGTTAAGATCATTATTATTACCTATGTTACCTGCCGAAACTACCATCAAATAAAATGGTGTGTTATACAAAGCTAAATCCCATTCGTAGGCATAATACGTATATCCTCCAAAAAAATAATCATCTAAATCTGTAGGGTCTAAGCTATAAGAATGGTTTGATACCAACATTCCGTTAGACGCTTCAATTAAAGCCTCTGCTACGTCATCATTCCATTTATAACTCACTGCTGTAGCTTCCGGAGCCATTCCTTTAGCTGCTGGAGCTATACCCTCAGCACATATTGTACCAGTTACATGAGTGGCGTGATCTATGACATCTAAGCCTTCAACAGCAACATCACCAAGACTCACCCGACTTCCTCCGGAACCATCGCTAAATTCCTGATGTGTGGTCCTGACATGACCACCATCCCAAACATAGGCTGTCATGTTTTGACCATCTAAGCTTAAACCTAATCCACCACCTGAGTTAAGGTAATTAGTCCGAGTAGATGCAGCTGCGTCTACATTATTTGTTCTGTAATAAATAAGCGTCCCATCTTCTGCAATACGCTGAAGTTCAGCATAACTCCCATCTGGGTAGGTTTTTGTAATCTCAATATTATTCTTTTTTGCAAAGTTTAAGGCTTTTTGTTTTTCTAATTTGTATCTTTCAGAAAATGCTTTAGACATTTGCTGAAGCTTTTCAATATCATAATTTTTAGTGATTTGCCTTCTTTGTGCTTCAGTTTGTGAAGAGGCGTAACTGAAAACTAATAAAAGAATTAAACTTAAAAATCTGAACTGCTTCATGTTTACTTTAAAAATAATCAGTAAAAATCATCATTTTTTACAAAAAAGACAAAAACTGCATGTTAATTATTTATGCATTTAATCAAAATTTATACTTTAACAACTTAATTTATGTGCTTATTAATTAGCTAAGCTTTAACACTAATTAAAAGTAATACTATTAATTTTGTGATTTTGAATTTCATAAATGGAAAGTTTACTTTCAAGTATAAAAATAAATGTAAATCCAAGGGTTTACCTTAAAGATCCTGAAAGCTCGGAATTAGGTCAAAATATTGTTTCTAAGAGCATCATCCTTATTCAGGAATTGGGTCTGGAGGACTTTAATTTCAAAAAATTGGCCAAACACATAAACTCTAACGAAAGTTCTATTTACAGGTATTTTGAAAACAAATATAGATTGCTTCAGTACCTTTCTTCTTTATATTGGGGAATTTTAGAATACAGAGTGGTTATTGAAACCAATTCTATAAACGATCCTGTAAAAAAGTTGTTTAAAGCTTTGAAAATTGTAACCCTGGAGCCTGAAAATATTGCGTCGTATTCAAGTTTAGACCAGCTTAAATTGAGAGATATCATTATTTCAGAATTTACAAAGTCGTACCATAACAAACACGTCGATTCTGATAATGATGAGGGTAATTTTAAAATATACAAAAGGCTTAATCTCAGAATTGCAGAAATGGTTGAAGCTATAGACGCTAATTATAAATATCCAAAATCCCTGGCATGCCAAATGATTGAAGGCGCTCTTCATCAACATTTTATGAGAAACCACTTTAAAACACTTACAGAACATAAAAATGATTACGATGTATATTGTTTTTTAAAAAATATCCTAATCAGCGTATTAAAAATTAAAACAATTTCAAAATGACACCCTGGAAGAGATTACTAAACTTAATGAAACTAGAGCAAAGAGATATTTATAAAATACTGCTCTATGCTGCCTTTTCCGGCCTAGTAGGTTTGTCTTTGCCTTTAGGTGTTCAGGCTACAATAAACCTTGTTGTTGGAGGACAATTTAATGCTTCTATCATAATTTTGATCCTATTGGTACTTCTTGGAGTAATTTTTCAGGGTATTATCAGGTATATGCAATTAAGAGTTGCAGAGGACTTACAACAGCGTATCTACGCGCGTTCATCTTTTGAGTTAATTTATCGGTTCCCAAGAATGCAGTCTCAAGCCTTAGATGGACTTTATGCTCCAGAGCTTGCAAACCGCTTTTTCGATACCCTCACCATTCAAAAAGGATTGCCTAAAGCAATTATAGACTTTTCTGAAGCGTTGCTTCAAATTACTTTTGGTCTTATTCTCCTTTCTTTTTATCATCCATTCTTTATCTTTTTTGGTGTTTTACTTGTTGTCCTTTTATATGTTGTTTTTCAATTTAGTGTTCCAAAGGGTATTCAAACCAGTTTGATGGAATCTAAAATGAAGTATAAAACAGCGCACTGGATTGAAGAAGTAGCACGTAATTTTGACAGTTTTAAGGTTATTGATAGTTATACACTATCCACAAAAAAGAATGATCAACTGGTTATGAAGTACTTAAAGGCCAGGGAAAATCACTTTCAGATTTTAAAGTTACAATTCTTTAAAATGATTGGTTTTAAGACTTTAGTTACTGCTGCATTGCTTGTTATAGGTGGTTTACTGGTCATCAATCAACAAATGAATATTGGTCAATTTGTTGCTGCAGAAATTGTAATTTTATTAATGATCAGCTCTGTTGAAAAACTTATTTTAGGATTGGAAGGTGTTTATGATGTAATCACTTCAACTGAAAAAATTGGTCAGGTAACAGACTTACCTTTAGATAAAGATTCACCAAACAAACCTTTAAAAAAGGAAGATGACTTCAATTTAGAACTGAATAATCTAGGTGTAGAATACAAAAATTCTGAAAAAAAGATTTTAGACCGAATTAGCCTTAAAATCAATCAAGGCGAAAGAGTCTTGCTTACCGGGTCGAGTGGTTCTGGAAAAACTACTCTTCTCAGAGTAATAGCCGGTTTAGTGATAAAATGTGAAGGCCAATTACTCGTAAATGACATAAATACCTTAAATATAAACAACAAGCACTACAGGTCTTTTATTGGCTTTGTTTTTCCTAACAACTCCCCTTTTGACGGGACAATTAGAGAAAACATCACCTTTAACAACCCTGAAATACCTGAAGAACGTGTGAGAGAAGTTTGCGAAGTTTTAGGCATCAACAATTTTATTAAAACTTTACCGGAAGGCATAGAAACACACATTACTACGGACGGCAAACAACTATCTTACACCATGACAAGAAAATTAGTGATCGCCAGAGCCTTGGCTTTAAATCCAAAAGTATTGATTTTAAAAGACCCTCTAGATGAATTTGACAGACAGGAAATAGATGCAATAACGAATTATATTTTTAATCCTAAACACAATTGGACTGTAATTGTTGCCAGTAAAAACGAAATTTGGAATAAGTATTGTAATCGAGTTATTAAACTTGAAAACGGAAAATTAGTATAAGCATGCTGAACATCTCAAAACATAATCTCGATAACGAAGAAGAACTTAATGAGTTCAATTCTATGCAGAATGTACAGAATAGAGTTAGATTTCTTACATTCAATAAATTAATGCTAAGTCTGCTAATTGTATTTTTGGTATTCATGTTTTTACCATGGACTCAAAATGTCAGAGGTACCGGAAATGTCACTATGCTAGACCCTAGTCAAAGGCCACAGGGCATCCAATCCGCTATACCCGGACGTATTGAAAAATGGTATGTTAACGAGGGCGATATTGTTAAAAAAGGTGATACTATCGTTTATATTTCAGAAATAAAAAGTGAATATTTTGATCCAAATCTTCTAAGTCAGACTCAAAAACAAATTAATTCCAAGGCCTTTTCACAAAAATCGTATGAAACTAAAGCAGAAGCTTTAATGCGAAATATTGAAGGGTTAAAGTTAGAAAGAAAGTTAAAACTTGAGCAAGCCCAAAACAAACTTATTCAGGCAAATCTTAAAGTACAAAGCGACAGTATAGACCTGGAAGCCATCAAAATACAGCTAAAAATAGCTAAAAAACAGTTTAATCGTACAGACACCTTAGAACGTGAAGGATTAAAATCCAGAGTTGATCGAGAGGAAAAAGAGGTAAAACTTCAGCAAAGTCAAGCCAAACTCATTTCACAACAAAACAAACTTATTGAAAGCCGAAACGAGGTCTTAAATGCTGAAATAGAAATCAATAGAATAAATACAGAATACAGTAATAAAATTTCCAAAGCCGAAAGTGATAGAATGAGTGCTATTTCTTCTCAATTCAGCACAGAAGCTGATGTTGCTAAACTGGAAAACATGTATAGCAATTACAGAGTTAGAGATAGTATTAGATACATTAGAGCCCCACAGGATGGTTTTATAAACAGGGCCATACAACGAGGAATTGGAGAAACCTTCAAGGAAGGTGCAGAAATTGTAACCATCATGCCTAGTGAAATTGATCTTGCTGTAGAAACTTATGTAAGGCCGATAGATTTACCTCTTATGCATCCTGGAGAAAGTGTGAGGATAATTTTTGATGGTTGGCCAGCCATCTTCTTTTCGGGATGGCCTAATATGAGTTTTGGAACTTATGGCGGAAAAGTTGTGGCTGTAGAAAGGAACATCAGTCCGAATGGCAGATATAGGGTATTGATCAAACCAGATCCCGAAGAACAGGAGTGGCCTGAGGTTATTAGAGCAGGTTCTGGTGCCAAAACTTTTGCACTTCTAAAAGATGTTCCAATTTGGTACGAACTTTGGCGACAGATAAATGGTTTCCCTCCTGATTACTACATCCCACAGGGTGGAGATACTAAAATGGATAAAAAATAATGAGAAAATTACTTTTTTGTTTTTTCATATTTAGCATAGCCCAGGCTCAAAATCAACTCGACATAGGTATCCTAACCCTAGAAGAATACTTAGGTCTTGTAAAACAAAATCATCCTGTTGTAAAACAAGCAGATTTAAAAATTACTGAAGCACAGGCGAAATTGCTAAAAGCCAGAGGAGCTTTTGATCCCAAGATTGAAATCGATTGGGATACCAAAGAGTTTAAAGATTCTGATTATTACAACATCTTGAACTCAAGTTTTAAAATCCCTACTTGGTTTGGTGTAGAGTTAGCTGCAGGATTTGAAAGAAATTCCGGTGTTTTCTTGAACCCGGAACGAAACGTGCCGGAAAATGGATTGTACAAAGCTGGTATATCCGTTCCTTTAGGCCAGGGATTGTTTATAAACGATCGAATGGCTGGTTTGAGGCAAGCTCAAATTACCCAAGATCTTAATGAAGCGGAAAGACAATTGCTTGTAAATGATATTATTTATGAAGCAAGTCTTGCTTATTTTGAATGGTATGTAGCCTACAAAGAAGTTGAGCTTTTCAAAAATGCTCTGGAACAAGCTGAAGTTAGACTAGCCGGTATAAAGCGAAGAGCTATTACAGGGGATTTACCGGGTATCGATACTCTGGAAGCAGGTATTATTCAACAAACAAGAGCGTTAAGTTTAGAAAAGTCTAGTCTTAAGCTCATTAAGAAGCGACTGGAGTTATCCAATTTTTTATGGATTGGCAACAATATTCCCGTAGAACTTGAGGAAAATATCAACCCACAGGAGATTACAACAAACGATGTAGACGATATTTTAAGTACAAATCTAATTGTGTTACAGGATTATAATATTCAAAATCATCCTAAATTAAGATCACTTAATTTTAAACTTGATAAACTGAATATAGAGCGACGGTTGAAAGCAGAAATGTTAAAACCACAACTGGATTTAAAATATAACTTCTTGAATGAAAATGTTAGCAATATTGAAAATTTCAACGTTGGTGAATATACGTTTGGCGTTCAGTTTAAGCTACCTATATTTTTAAGAAAAGAACGTGGAGATTTAAGAATGGCAAATGTTAAAATTCAAGATGCTGAATACGATTTAAACCTCACAAACACAACATTATCAAACAAAATTACAGCTGTTGAAAATGAAATATTATCTTACAACAGACAGTTGAATGCATCGTTGAGTATTGTAAACGACTATGACCAATTATTAAAAGGTGAAGAACGAAAATTTAGTTTTGGGGAAAGCTCGATTTTCTTGATTAATAGTCGAGAGGTAAAGTTTATCGAATCCCAAATAAAATATTTCGAATCTTACAAAAACCTCTTGGATTCTAAAGCTAAATTGTTCAACGTGCTTGCTCTTGATTTTTAGAGAGCACTTATTCTTTTTCTTAGTTATAAAAAATAATGAGTATGAATTATTTGATTAAAATTCATACTCATTATAACAATTTAAATTTCAAAATAAACGAAATTCAGCACCAATTATTCAAAATGTTGAAGTGTTGATGTGATGATATTTATACAATCAAGCAATTGCTCTTCTGTAATAACTAAAGGAGGCGCAAATCTGATAATATTACCATGAGTAGGTTTGGCTAAAAGACCATTATTTTTCAACTCAACACAAATATCTCTCGCTGTGGAAGAATCTTCAGTATCATTAATAACAATTGCATTCAATAGGCCTTTACCTCTCACTAAGCTAACGATATTACTGTTTACAATGTATTCGTTCAGTTTTTCTCTAAAGATTTTTCCGAGGTATTCTGCTTTTTCGTCTAGTTTTTCTTCAACTGCAACTTGGAGTGCAGCGTGAGCCACTTTACAAGCCAATGGATTTCCTCCAAAGGTCGAGCCGTGCTCTCCTGGAGCGATAGTCAACATAATTTCGTCGTCTGCTAAAGCTGCAGAAACAGGAAATACACCACCTGAAAGCGCTTTACCAAGTATAAGAATATCCGGTTTTACATTTTCATGCTGGCAACAATACAATCTGCCTGTTCTGGAAATTCCTGTTTGAACTTCATCAGCAATAAAAAGCACATTTTTAGATTTACACAAATCGTATGCTTTTTTAAGATAGCCTTCGTCCGGAACAACAACACCGGCTTCACCCTGAATAGGTTCTACCATAAAACCGGCAACATTTGGATTTTCTAAAGCTTTTTCTAAAGCGTTTATATCATTATAATCTATAATTTCAAAACCAGGCAAGTACGGACCATAGTCGTCATAAGCGCTTGGATCTGTAGAAGAGGACACTGCTGCTAATGTTCTTCCCCAGAAATTGTTTTTAGCAAATAATATGACAGCTTCATTTTCCGGGACACCTTTCACTTTATAAGCCCATTTTCTACAAAGTTTTATAGCTGTTTCACCACCTTCAACACCTGTATTCATTGGTAATATTTTATCATAACCAAATAATTCTGTGATGTACTTTTCGTACAGTCCTAACACATCGTTATGAAAAGCTCTAGAGGTAAGAGTCAGCAAGTCGGCTTGTTCTTTTAGCGCATTTGTAATTCTGGGATGACAATGTCCTTGATTTACAGCAGAATAAGCGGATAAAAAATCATAATACTTTTTGCCCTCTACATCCCAAACAAAAACACCTTCTCCTTTATGGAGAACTACCGGTATAGGGTGGTAATTATGAGCTCCATATTTATGCTCTAAATCTATTGCTTGTTGAGAACTTGTAATTTCTTTAACTTCCATAATAAATGATTTTTTTGCAAAAGTATTAATTATAACTAGCATGTTTTGAATAATCAATAAACATCTCCATTTTTTTAAGAATACTTTAAAAAAAAACCTTAACCAAACAAAGTAAGGTTAAGGTCAAAAAACTACGGAATTAAAATAGGTTAGTTTATATTTCACATAGTTAATGATCGTTTAATCCAAAATCCGCGTAAGCATCCATGCCGTGTTCATTTATATCAAGGCCTTCTACTTCTTCTCGTTTAGACACGCGAATGCCAATGGTTTTGTTCACCAAAACAATAAAGATAAAGGCAAAAAGACTACAAAAAAGTCCGATTACAAATATTCCTATAGACTGAAATAATAATTGTTCAAAACCAGCCTTTTCTCCAAAAATTGCTACTGCCAATGTCCCCCAAACACCGCAAAACAAGTGAACAGCAACAGCACCAACAGGATCGTCCAACTTGATTTTATCAATCCAGCTAACTGCAAATACAACTATAGCTCCTGATATTAAACCTATTACAATAGATTCTAGCGGAGACATAAGGTCTGCACCAGCTGTTATACCAACTAGACCACCCAAAATACCATTCATAAACATGGTAACATCAAAGTTTTTGAATTTTATTGATGAGACAATAAATGCTCCAAATCCACCTGCTGCTGCAGATAAACTTGTAGTAACAAGCACTAATGAAGTTAGAGCGGGATCTGCACTTAATACAGAACCGCCGTTAAAGCCAAACCAGCCTAACCATAAAATAAGAACACCTGTAGTGGCTAGAGGTATGTTATGCCCTGGAATAGCTTTGGATTTTCCGTTAGCATCAAATTTTCCAAGACGTGCACCAAGAACAATGATAACAACTAAAGCTGCCCATCCACCAACTGAATGTACCAAAGTAGAACCGGCAAAATCATGAAATCCACCTTCCATTCCCAGATAATCTCCTAAATTAGATAAAAATCCACCACCCCATTGCCATGAACCAACAATAGGATAAACAATAGCTAGATATAATACACTAAATATCATAAACGCGTGGATCTTGATACGTTCTGCTACTGCTCCAGAAACTATAGTTGCCGCTGTTGCAGCAAACATGCCTTGAAACAAAAAGTCTGTCCAATAGGTATAACCGCCATCTGCGTAAGTGGCTAGTGTTCCGTTTTCAGGATTGGTGATTCCAAAACCTGCAAATCCTAATACACCATTAAAATCTCCGGGATACATTAAACCAAATCCAATAATGTAGTACATGAGCAAACCACCACATATGATAAAGAGATTTTTAAATAGAATATTAATGGTATTTTTTTGTCGTGTTAAACCAGCTTCTAAAAGAGAAAAGCCTAAGTGCATAAAAAACACTAAAGCTGTACACATCATCATCCAAACATTATTGGCTGTAAATAAAGCGTTATCCATAATAATCTAATATTAATTTAGTGCTTGAGAACCAGATTCTCCGGTTCTTATTCGAATAGCTTGCTCCACATCGGAAACAAATATTTTACCATCACCAACATCGCCTGTTTTTGCAGATTCTATGATGGCATTTAATGTACGTTCTAAAAAATGGTCTGATACAACTATTACCAAGTAGCGCCTCGGTATGTCTGTTGTACTGTATTCAATGCCTCTGTAAACGTGACCTTTTTTTTCGTTGCCTACGCCAGTTACATCCCAATAGCTAAAAAAATTGACTTCAATCTCATGAAGTGCTTTTTTGACGTCGTCAAAAGTTGACTTTCTTATCACTGCTTCTATCTTCTTCACAATGCTAATTTTTGAGTCAAATATATTGTATTTCTAAGGAAACTTTTATCAATCTTTAAGCTTAAAAGTCATTTTTATTGAATTGATAATCAATAGGTAATAATATTACTATATATGAATTAATAAAACGTTTTCGATTTTATTTCTTTGATTAAATATTTAACAAAAGACAAAAGAAATTAGCGAAATATGGATAAAGATTAGTCTAAAGGTGAAAGAAAAACGATAATGCCTTTAATTTTTATACTCAGAAAACTGGTAGTATTTAGGTCTGTTATCAACGCGGACATGCAACCAGTAAACACCTAAACCTGATGTGCTCAACCATTTTTTTTGGTCTCCAATAGATTTAAAATAAATTTGCCCTACTTTTTTCCAAAAATCAACTATTTGCTTATCCTCTGCTGTACGCACAAATCTAGATATTTGGCTGTAGTCTGTTTGATTTGAAATTGGCGAAGGGACAATTAATTCTGCATCGTTTCTGAGATTGCTAAAATGTACAACAGGTTTCCCTTTTGTAAAGTAGACTTCAAAGGCACGTTTGTCTGCAGAAATCTGCTCAAGGCGTTTACTTTTGACTAAAACAAACTCAAATGGGTTTTGCAGGCTTTGCTTTGATACTGGTTTTACTTCCCAAAAATACGAACTAAAGTTTGAAGCTTTTAAAATATTATTAAACTGTATGATAAAATCATCAGAAGTAGTCAGAAATTCAATAACATCAGAAAATCTTATTCGTTTCCCTCCTACTTCAATATAATATTTTGTGATTTTATCACTTATTCGTTCTTCAATGGAATAAATTTTAAGCAAAAAAGATAAGAATTAACTCTAAAGCATATTTAATAAACTACTCAGACTTTTGAGCATTCATGCCGTCCTTTAACCATTTTAGAAAAACATCAGCATCAGGCTCGTAGCCGGTTGGCGAGTTTAGCAAATTGAGATCAACATCTAACATGACATAATAGGGCTGAGAATTATTTTTAAAATTTAATGTTTGGAAAGTTGCCCACTTATCCCCAATTGTACGGATTTGCTTTATAGTTCCATTTAATTTTTCGTAATTAAATTGCTCCTCCTCTTTCAGGTTTTCTCTTTTATCTACATAAAGAGAAATGAGAATAACTTCATCTTTTAAGATTTCTAAAACTTCAGGTTCGCTCCACACATGCTCTTCCATTTTACGGCAATTTACACAAGCCATACCTGTAAAATCCACAACAATAGCTTTGCCAGACTCTTTTGCAGCAGCTAATCCTTTTTCAAAATCTTTATACGGCTCCAGTCCTAAAGGTCCTGAAGAGTCTTTATCATAAATACTGTAATTTAAAGGTGGTGGGAAACCGCTTAAGAGTTTTAAATTGGCGTAACTACTATTGGTTAATCCCGGTATTAGGTAAATCACAAAAGCCAAGATAATTGTAGAAGTAATAATTCTTCCTCTGGTGATTTTTATATTTTTGGAATCATGAGGAAATCTGATTTTTCCGAGTAAGTACAAGAAAAGACCAACACAAGTTGCAATCCAGATACCTATAAATATTTCGCGTTTAAGAATACCCCAATTTTCTACCAAGTCTGCGTTGGATAAAAACTTGAAGGCTAGACCAATTTCGATAAATCCAAGAACGACTTTTACTGTATTTAACCATCCACCACTTTGAGGCATAGCTTTTAACCAATTTGGGAAAAGTGCAAAAAGAGCAAAAGGAAGCGCCAAAGCTAAACCAAAGCCACCCATCCCAAAAGTAAGCTGCGTGGCGCCGCCATCCGAAGTTAAAGATCCTCCTAATAAAGACCCTAAAATTGGGCCAGTACAGGAAAAAGAGACAATGGCCAATGTTAAGGCCATAAAAAATATTCCTATCACACCACCAAAACTCATGGCTTTTTGATCCATTCTGTTACTCCAAGATTGGGGTAAAGTGATTTCGTAATAACCAAAAAATGAAAAGGCAAAAACAACAAATATTACAAAGAAAACAATGTTTAATACGGTATTGGTAGAAATGTTATTTAATATTTCCTCATTTACAGAATCCAGTAGATGGAATGGTAAACTTAATAACAGGTATATCCCAAAAATGAACACACCGTACATAATGGCATTAATTTTACCCATTTTAGGTGTGCTTGCTCCTTTTGTAAAGAATGATACAGTTAAAGGTATCATAGGAAAAACACAAGGCGTTAATAAGGCTAGAAGACCTCCAATAAACCCAAGAAAAAACAAAACAAAATAAGATTGTTTTTGCTTAGTAGCATCTATAATTTCCGGATTTTTGATATCGAGTTTAAGCTCTTCAGCTAGTCGTTTATCTTTCTCTGTAAGCAGAATATTTTCACCTAAAACTAAAAATGTACCGTCTTCTTCTATTTTTATATTGAATGTTTTTATTTCTGGTGGCAAGCATCTTTCATCATCACAAACATTGTAATAAATTTCAGCTTCAATAGGTTTTTCAAAATCTGAAATGTTTAATTTTTGTTGAAATGCCACTTCATCTTCAAAATATTTAATGTCTAATTCGAAGGTAGTATCAAATGTTTCGATACCATCCGGCTCTACTATCCCGCTTATTAAAGTATAGTTTTCAGGATTTAAAAACGTGATTTCTGTCGCTATCGGGCCTATCGCGTCTTCAGGCAGTGGTTTGATAGAGGGAATATGCCAACCTTCTTCTAATGTTGCAATAAATGAAACGGTAAATACATCGTCTGCTTTAGTCACTTTTGCAGACCAACTTAGTGGATTAAACACTTGGTTTTGTCCAAAATTCTGAGCGTGATTTGTATTGAAAATAAAAAAACTAGCAAGAATTAAGAAGTTGAAAATTCTATTTTTAAACATGTTTTAGTTGATTTGGTTATTTTATATCGATTATCAATTCTAAGATTAATAACCCAAATAATGTCATTTTTATGCGTCAAAACCCAAGTTTTTGACTTTTCAAAATTAGTCAATTTTTCATCTTTAAGGAAATCACTTAACTTTCTTTTTCCGGTCATTCCAAGTGGATAGAAAAAGTCTCCCTTTTTTAATGGTCTTAATACTAAATGTTCTGTCAGAAGAGCCTTATCTATAAAAGCAATATTTGGTGTAGAAAAATTAAAATGACTGCTGTTTGTAATTGAAAAATGTAAAGCCCCTTCTGTAAACGTAACTTGCTGTGGCAGTTTATCTAGACCTATTTCGATCTCTGTTGCCGTTTGCTCTTCAGTTTTAAACAGCTCTAAAAATCCGCGTTCTTTTACAATTTTATAATGTTCTGAGGTGAGAAATTTTCCATTGTGTGCATAAATGAGGTTAGCAATACTTTTGGCGTCTACAAAGCCGTAATCCTTCAATAATTCGATTAAAATTAAGTCAGGATTTGAGAATAGTTCTAGTTCTTTTATACCAATTCGTACTGTAGGTTCCTGTTGAAGAAATATCCGTTCTTTTACAAGCGAAATATAATCATTCAAAAGGTTTTCCTGTCTAGAAATGTGGCTTTGCGTTGTTTCAAATCTTGAAAAAATATCGGTATCATGACTTTTGAAAAAAGGAATTAAGTGATGGCGTAATCTGTTTCTAAAATAATGATCACTATTATTACTTTTATCTTCTCTCCATAAAATATTATGAGATTCCGCGTAACTTAAAATGTCTGCTCTGCTGAAACCTAACAATGGCCTTAAAATGTAATCTCTTTGTTTTGGTATCCCTGTGAGTCCTTTAATGCCGGTACCTCGAAAGGAATTTATAAGATAAGTTTCGATATTATCATCTGCATGATGAGCAGTCAGAAGGTAATCGTATTGATGTCCTTTTAGACAAACTTCAAACCACTTGTAGCGAATTTCCCTTGCAGCAACTTGTGTAGAAAGTTGATGCCTTTTAGCATATGTTTTGGTATCTTTTTTTTGTGTAAATATTGGACAATTTAATCGCTTAGCTAATTCGACTAAAAATTTTTCGTCTGCATCACTTTCTTCGCCACGAAGTTGAAAGTTAACGTGGCAAATTCCAATATCTAAATTTAGGCTATGACATAAATGAATTAAAACTGTAGAATCCAATCCGCCGCTTGCTGCTATTAAAAAACGTTTGTTTTTAAAGTGGCTTACAAGTGTAAATAAATTTGATTCGAACGGCTTTAGCATTATGTTATGGTTTCATATTAAAATAAATTGTGGTTAGATGTACTACAATTTTTCAACTGCTTTTATTGATTTATTTAACACCTCGAACAAAGCCTTAGCCTTGATGAGGCACTCTTCGTATTCTTTTTCGGGTTCAGACTTAATTGTGATGGCACTTCCAACCATCATACTCGTATAATTAGTCTTAGAATTGTGTAAGATGCTTCTGATTACTACATTGAAATCAAAATTAAAATCCGGAGAGATATAACCTATACATCCGCTATAAAGCCCTCTTTTTGTGGATTCTAAATCTTCAGCTATTTGCATTGCCGATATTTTTGGTGCTCCGGTCATGCTGCCCATTGGAAATGTTGCCCTTAAAATATCACTCATTTTTACCTCAGTTTCCAATTCTACAGAAACTGTAGAAATCATTTGATGCACCTGCTCAAAGGTGTAAATTTTGCAAAGTTCATCTACACTTACGGTGTTTTTCTTTGCTATTTTCGATAAATCATTTCTCACCAAATCGACTATCATTACGTTTTCAGAAACCTCTTTGGGGTTTTGACTGAGTTCATTTTTTAGTATATTATCGATGTCCTCATTTTGATGCCTTTTAGCTGTACCTTTTATAGGTTGAGAAATAATCTTCTGCCCCTCTTTTTTTATAAAACGCTCCGGGCTGGCACCAACGGCATGAAGATGTTCATGTCTAAAAAAACATGCGAATGGAGGTTTTGAAATGTCATTTAAATCCATAAAACACTTTACTGCATCGAAATTTGAGTGTTCTTCGATAAAGAATTCTTGGCAAAAATTCATTTCGTAAATATCACCTCTTTTTAAATGACTGATAATGTTTTCAATTTTATCCAGATACGTTTGCTTTGATATTTTAGATTGAATATTTAGGTCTGAAACACTAGCAAATTCTTTTCTGTTGAAGGATTTTATGTCTTTTATATCATTTTGAATTTCATCAGATACTACATTAAGGTATTGCATTTCTATAGTAGTCCCTTTTATGAAAAACAATTTTTGAGGTTGAAAAAAATACAAATCCGGGAAGGCCAATC
The DNA here is from genome assembly GCA_964396065.1 of uncultured Mesohalobacter sp. Taxonomy (GTDB): domain Bacteria; phylum Bacteroidota; class Bacteroidia; order Flavobacteriales; family Flavobacteriaceae; genus Psychroflexus. The sequence continues at coordinate 25,690 of CAYNCI010000014.1, forward strand.
TATCATGATTGGTCGAGCTTAAGTTTTCAATCCCGTTTTTGAGATCATAACTGATGTAGCCAAAAATCCAATCTTTTGTTGTCTCTATATAGTCATCAAGCGTCTTTAGTGCATGGCTATAATCTGTTTTTATAGCTGTAAAAGCATTTACAGCCAAGATGGCATCATAGCTTGAATGTGATGCCGAATACGAGTTAGAGTCTAGCCAAACCACATCTTGATATTGGCTAGACCATAAAAACAATTGGGATTTAAACGATTCTACATCGCTTACAGTAAACTCAAAAGACGTTCTCAAAATATTTTAAGAAATTGATTCTGTGAAAGTATTTAAAGCTTTTTCAAATGCCTTAGCTTGATCCTCATCATAAATTCCTCTTTCTTCAGAAAAACTATGATTAAAAGATGCTAATGCAAAATGACTTGTTACTTCTGCTCCAAATTTAGGGAGCATCTTTACAGCGTATTCATTCGCAAAACCGGCTCCTCCTCTACCTGGTGAAGTACTTAGAATGAATAATTTTTTACCTTCAAGAAATTTTGAATTATGTCTAGATAGCCAATCCAGTATGTTTTTGAAAAATGCAGATAAACTCCAATTATGTTCATTCACTGCAATGATCATATTGTCATATGAACTAATAATTTCATATAATTCTTCAACTTGTGAAGGAATTCCGGATGTATTCTCAATATCCATAGAATATACCGGTAAATCATATTCTTTCAAATCGATACTATCAACATCAAAAGATGTCAATTTAGAAATGGCGAAATTCAAAAAAGATTTGTTTATCGAAGTTGAGCTGTTGGAGCCTGCAAACGCAAGTATTTTTGTCATCTGTATAATTTTATTCAAAAGTAAAAATAAAAAACCGCCAGAAGAGGCGGTTTAAATAGATTTTAATTAAGAAAGAAGGTAAATCCTACACCTGTCAAGTTTAGGATTTTGATAAATTAATTCTTCAATAAAGATTCTTAATTCATCAATTTCATGCGGCAAAAGGCGTTTAACGGCTTTCTTTACTTCGTTACAAAACAGTTTTACGTCAAACGATACCTTTTCCAGAACTTGTTTTGTGTACTCGAACATTGCTCTTGCCATAATTTAATTATTATTTTAAGTTAAGTAATGTTATACCATGCACTAATAATTTTCATAAATGTAATAAAATAATTCTTAAATATATCTTAATATAATACTAATTAGGTTATTAAAAATCTTAATCATTTGGTTGCAAAAAACTTATAATTTGAAATTAAATGATTTTTTGAGAGATAATTAAACATCATTAGTTATATACTTATGTATGTTATTAATCGTAATATTGCAATATAATTATATATCCATGGGTGTTACTAAAACCGATTTATATTCTGAAACTGAAAATACAATAGCCATTTTGGCAAAAGCCTTTGCACATCCGGCCAGAGTCGCCATTTTAAATCATCTGTTTAAGATTGATACTTGTATTTGTGGCGATTTGGTAGAAGAAATCGGACTTGCTCAAGCTACTATTTCTCAGCATCTTCGAGAATTAAAATCTATAGGTCTTATACAAGGCAATATTGAAGGTACAAGTGTATGTTATTGCATAAATAGATCCAAATGGCACGAAACAAAAACGCTTATGCACACGTTCCTAAAACAGGACCAAACTCATAAAAACTGTTGCTAAAGATGAAACTCTCAAAATTTAAAGCGCTCCTAAAAAAACAAAACACCATTTCCTTTCAATTACCTGATGGTTCATTTGTGCCTTCTCATTTTCATGTAACGGAAGTCGGAAAAATCTCTAAACACTTTATCGATTGTGGTGGTGTGTTAAGACAGGAAAAAGTGGTAAACTTTCAATTATGGGAAGCCAATGACTATGACCACAGATTGCACCCTGAAAAATTACTTCACATCATAGAACTCTCTGAAAACAAATTGAACATTCCAGATGTTGAAATTGAAGTGGAATACCAAGGCTCTACCATTCAAAAATTTGGTTTGGATAACAATGGTGATAGTTTTTTACTTACGTCAAAACAGACAGACTGTTTAGAAAAAGAAAAGTGCGGAATTCCTCCGAAAAAACAAAAGCTAAATTTGAAAAATCTTAAAAAGCAATCGAGTGAAACAACTTGTGTGCCGGGAAGTGGATGCTGTTAGGATATAATCTCAAATTTTAAACGCTTAAGACTATTTCAAAGCATACTAAATGTATTGTTTTTATAATCGAGCCACTAATGCACGAATGTTATGATTGAAATCTATTAGTGAATTAGTGGCCTCAAAATCTATCTAAACAATAAAATTAAATCTTCACCACCCTATCTAAAGTAAATTTAATTAGCTCGTCTATAACCATATAAGGGTTTCTACTGAATTCACCTGTCATTCGGTTTGCTAATATAGCATTCATAGATAAAGCTTTATGACCCAATAATTTGGAAAGCGCATAAATAGCACTTGTTTCCATCTCCATGTTAGTCACCGGGTAACCTTTATACTCGTACTTAACAAGTTTGTCTAGAAAGTGATCATTACTTAACCCCAATCTAAGCATTCTTCCTTGAGGACCGTAAAACCCAATGTTTGAAATCGTTACACCAGATGTCACATCTATTTCGTGTTCAAACAACTCTGCTAATTCAGGGCTGCTTTCCACAATATAAGGTTGTGGTTTATTTGGGCTCCAATTGATAAACTTTGCTATTTCTTTTCCATATGCATTAAACGATTCACTTTTCTCGTAATAGTAGACCAGACCATCAAGTCCTAAACCAGCCTTACTCATTACAAATTTATCCAAGTCTACAAAATCTTGAAGTGCTCCGGATGTGCCTATTCTAATGATGTTTAAAGACTTATGCTTTTCTTTTATTTGGCGTGTTTTTAAATCGATGTTGGCTAAAGCATCCAGTTCATTTAATACAATATCAATATTATCTACACCTATACCTGTTGAAATTACAGTTATGCGTTTACCTTTATAAAATCCAGTATGTGTTCGGAACTCACGTTTTTGAGTCTCAAACTCTATACTGTCAAAATATTTGGAAACACTTTGTACTCTATTTTGATCACCTACCGTAATTATTGTATCTGCAATGTTTTCAGGTTTAAGGTGAAGATGGTAAATACTACCATCGGGATTTATGATAAGTTCTGAGTTTAATAATTTATTCATAGTAGTAATTATATTTAGCCGCCTACGCGTTTTACATTAAAACCAAGGTCTTTTAATATTTGCATGATTTTGTCTCTAAAATCACCTTGTATGATGATGACTTCTTTTTTATGGCTACCTCCTACGCCACATGCTTTTTGAAGGTGTTTTGTTAGTGTTTTAAAATCATCTTTTGCCCCATTATAACCTTCGATAACAGTATTTACTTTGCCTTTGCGTTTTTCAAATTTACACAATAGAGGTTCTTCCTGTAACCAAATATCTAAAGTAGATTGCTCATCTTCGTTATTGTCTTCAGGTTCAGAAACGTGGTCCGGAAAAAGATGTTTTAGTTGGTCTTTTAAGTCCATTACATTATTATTTAATCAGTCCTATCTCCTTTAGCCTTTGGTTTAAAAACTCACCTGCAGTAATGTCTTCGTATTGTTTGGGGTTGTCCTCAGTGATGCATTCCGGTAAGCAATCTAATCGCATATCACTTCTGGGATGCATGAAAAATGGAATGGAATAGCGTGGTTTATCCCATTGGTCTCTTGGTGGATTCACAACACGATGCACTGTAGAACAAAGCTTATTGTTTGTGTGACGCTCGAGCATATCACCTACGTTTATAACCAAATCGCCTTCTTCCGGAATAGCATCAATCCATTCGCCATCATGTCTTAAAACTTGTAAACCACCTGTAGATGCCCCCATTAATAAGGTAATTAAATTGATATCCCCATGAGCTCCGGCACGAACGGCACCATCAGGTTCCGCTGTGATAGGTGGATAATGTATAGGACGTAATATCGAATTTCCGTTTTTTGCCCAGTGGTCAAAATAAGTTTCTTCTTTACCAATATATAAGGCTAAAGCCCTTAAAACATATATCCCTGTTTTTTCTAAAGCCTTGTAAGCTAGCATACCAACGGCATTAAATTCAGGCAATTCTTTAACTTGAATATTGTCAGGATATTCCTCAGTAAGATTAGCATCTTCATCAGGTTCTTGGCCAAAATGCCAAAACTCCTTTAAGTCGCCTTTGGTTTTACCTTTGGCATGCTCTTTCCCAAAAGACACATACCCTCGTTGTCCGCCTAGGTCTTCTCTTTCGTATTGTTGCTTTGTTGCTGTTGGCAAATCAAAAAAGGCTTTAACCTCTTTATACAAGGCCTCAATCAGCTCCTCATCTAAAAAATGATTTTTTAAACTCACAAAGCCAATCTCCTCATAAGCTTTACCGATTTGGTTAACAAATTGCATTTTTTCGTTTTCATCTTTAGACAAAAACATTTGAAGATCTACGCTCGGAATATTATTCATATTATTATTAAAATTGATTTTAAAGTGATAACTAACAAAAATACAAGAAAATTTCGACTTATAATTTATGAAAACTATCATATTCTTTTAAGAATAGTTAAGACCAATAGATTGATACTAGGTTTAATTTTGCAAAAAAATTGATATGGGAACCATTAATGCACTTAACTGGAGATACGCTACAAAATCTTTTGATGCAGAATCGACACTTGAAAGCGATAAAATAGATTTACTGAAACAGGCGTTCAACCTCACGCCGACCTCTTATGGCTTACAACCCTTAAAGCTTTTGGTGATTTCGGATAAAGCAATTCAAGATAAGCTATTGCCGGCAAGCTTTAATCAAAAGCAGGTGAATACAGCTTCTCATGTCTTTGTGATTTGTATTGAAAAAAAGATTGATTCTGATTTTATCAAAAATCATTTTGAACTGGTAAAAGAAATACGAGAAACACCCGATGAAGTGTTGAATCCATATCGAGAATTCTTATTGAAAGATTTTTCGAAGAAAAACGATGAAGAATTAAGACAATGGGCAAAAAACCAAGCCTATTTGGTATTAGGAAATATGTTGACGGTTTGTGCCATCGAAAAAATTGATGCTTGTCCGATGGAAGGCTTTCTTCCTCATCAATACACGGAAATCTTAGGATTAGATGCTGATAAAATAGAACCCGTCTTAGTTCTACCTGTTGGAGTTCGGCATAAAGACGACATGTTCTCAAGCATGAAAAAAGTGAGGCGTCCTATTGAAGATGTAGTGATTGAGTACTAGCTCTTAGACTTTAGGTTTTTGCCATTTATTAGTGTGATGCCCTGATACAGGTTGACCGTTTTGGGTATAATCCTTCAATAGTTATAATCAGACGATTATGAGTAGGAGGTTTTTTCTGGCCACTAGTATCATGAACGGTCTGAGATATGTACTTAAAACCTAAAACTCAACTACCCTCTAAAGACTACCCACTACCCACTACCGACTAGAGTTTATCGACTATAATTCGGTGCCTCTTTGGTAATCGTAACGTTATGAGGGTGGCTCTCTGTTATTCCTGAAGCTGTGATTTTTACAAAGCGTCCGTTTTCTTTTAAATCTTTGATGGTTGCTGCACCACTGTAACCCATTCCTGCACGAAGACCACCAATAAATTGGTTCATGCTTTCAAACAATTCCCCTTTATAAGGCACTCTTCCCACAATACCTTCTGGCACCAATTTTTTAATATCGTCTTCTACGTCTTGAAAATAACGGTCTTTAGAGCCTTTACTCATGGCTTCAATAGAACCCATTCCGCGGTAGGACTTAAATTTTCGTCCTTCGTAAATAATGGTTTCACCCGGAGATTCTTTAGTACCTGCTAAAAGCGATCCCAGCATCACACAATCCGCACCCGCAGCGATAGCTTTAGGAATATCGCCTGTATATCGAATACCTCCATCGGCGATGATTGGCACATCTGTATCTTTTAAAGCTTCGGCGACTTCCATGACGGCAGATAGTTGAGGAAAACCAACACCAGCCACAATCCGCGTCGTACAAATCGAACCTGGCCCTATACCTACTTTTACGGCATCTGCTCCTGCTTCTGCTAAATATTTGGCAGCTTCACCTGTCGCAATATTTCCCACAATAATATCAACTTTAGGGAATTTTGCTTTTACATCTTTTAAAACTGAAACTACGCCTTTGGTATGTCCGTGTGCTGTATCGATAACGATAGCATCGACTCCGGCATTGATTAGTGCTTCTGCCCTATTCACAGCATCTGCTGTTACTCCGATAGCTGCCGCAACACGTAAACGACCATACTTATCTTTGTTGGCCATCGGTTTTTGAGTCAACTTGGTGATGTCTCTAAAGGTTATTAAACCCACCAGCTCGTTATCATCTTTAACAACGGGTAATTTTTCAATTTTGTGTTTTTGTAAAATGACTTCTGCTTCTTTTAATGAGGTTCCTTCTGTGGTCGTCACTAAATTGTCTTTAGTCATGATATCTTCAATAGCCTTAGAGTCGTCGTTTTCAAAACGAAGATCTCTATTGGTTACAATTCCCAATAGCTTATGGTGTTCATTTACTATCGGAATACCTCCAATACTATGTTCTTTCATGCAAGCTTTAGCGTCTTTTACCGTTGCATCGATGTGAAGGACTACAGGGTCTATAATCATACCACTTTCAGCACGTTTCACACGACGAACTTTTAATGCCTGCTCATCTATCGTCATGTTTTTATGCAAAACACCTATACCACCTTCTCTGGCAATAGCAATAGCCATGCGTGATTCTGTTACTGTATCCATCGCAGCAGATACGATAGGTACATTAAGTGTTATATTTCGTGTGAGTTTTGTGGTGATGTTAACCTCCCGTGGTAAGACTTCAGAATAATTAGGTACAAGAAGGACATCGTCGTAAGTTAATCCTTCAAATTGTATTTTTGATGAAGCAGTATTCATTTTGTTGCTTTCTTTACAAAATTAGACTAAAGAAATGAAATGGCGATTGTGATGTTAAAATTTATCAGAATATTGACATTTTTAATTCTTTCAACATAAAAATATTTAGGGCTAAGCAGGTATTTATAGAGGAATTGAATTGTTAAATTTCTAAAAAACTGATTATGCTCATATCCTGCTTGAGCATGTGAAATTATGTTTGTAGTATGAGTACAAATGCAGTTGAAAAATGTTACCACTGTGGCGATGATTGCAAACCCACAGATATTGAAGCACACGGCAAGCATTTCTGTTGCCACGGGTGTAAAACCGTTTACGAAATCTTTGCAGAGAATAATCTAAATTGTTATTACGATTTGGAAAATGCTCCGGGAAAAACCCCACCGGAGTTAGAAGGTAAGTATGACTACCTCGAACATAAAGACATCGTAGAAAAGCTTGTGGATTTTGATGATGGACGTACACAAATCGTCACCTTATATATTCCGCACGTGCATTGCAGTTCTTGCATTTGGATTTTAGAAAATCTGAAAAAGCTGAATCTGCACATTATAAGCTCACAGGTTAACTTCCCTAAGAAAACCATTCAGCTGCAATACAATGCTGAGAAAACCAGCTTAAAGGATATTGTAACCCTCTTGGCTTCTATTGGTTACGAGCCCTACATTAGCCTGGACGATGTAGACAAAAAGGAAACCACTATAGACCGCTCCCTGATATACAAAATAGGTGTTGCAGGTTTTGCTTTTGGCAATGTCATGTTTTTATCGTTTCCGGAATATTTTGAAGTTTCAGAATTTTGGCTGGACAGGTACAAACATGTCTTTAGATGGCTAATGTTTGCCTTTTCATTACCGGTTGTTTTTTATGCAGGACAAGACTATTTTAAGTCGGCATTCAAAATATTAAAAACTAAAAGTTTAAATATCGACATTCCCATAGCTTTGGGGATTTTAACCTTATTCATCAGAAGTTCAGTTGAAATATTTTTTGATTTGGGCTCCGGATTTTTTGACAGTTTAACAGGTTTAGTATTTTTCTTATTGTTAGGAAAATTCGTTCAGCAAAAAACCTATAATTACCTTTCGTTTGAACGAGATTACAAGTCCTACTTCCCTATCGCCATTACCAAAATTGAAAAAGGAAAAGAAATCAATACCCAGGTAAACGACATCAAAGCAGGTGATGTGTTAAGAATTCGGAATTCGGAATTGATACCTGTAGACGGAATTCTGATGCAAGGCAATGCCAATATCGACTACAGTTTTGTTACCGGTGAAGAAAAGCCGATAAGAAAATCTTCCGGAGAAAAAGTTTATGCAGGCGGCAAGCAAATCGGGAGTTCTATTACCATGACAGCAGAAAAATCTGTAGAACAAAGTTACTTAACACAACTTTGGTCTAACGAAGCCTTTAAAGATCAAAAAGCAAAAACCTATAAAACGCTTTTGGATAAAATAAGTAAACAATTTACCATAGCTGTTTTAACTATTGCTATTGTTTCGACTACAGCCTGGCTTTATATTGACCCAAGCCTGGCGCTAAATGTCTTTACAGCAGTGCTGATCATTGCTTGTCCTTGTGCCATTGCACTTGCGACTCCATTTACCATGGGGAATTTGCTCAGGCTATTTGGACAAAAAGGATTTTATCTGAAAGATGTAAGAAGTTTAGAGCAACTTACTGAAATAGACTACATCATATTTGACAAAACAGGAACTATCACTCAGAACGACAAAGCAGAAATCTCTTACGAAGGTGTAGAAATTACCGCTGAAGACGAAGATTTACTTAAGAGCACTTTAAAAAACTCTAACCACCCTTTGAGCCGAAAGTTATACGATTATTTACAAAGTCAAAACATATTGACGACAGAAGATTACGAAGAACATGTAGGACAAGGCATTTCGGCTAAAATAAACGACAATTGCATTAAATTAGGTTCCTCCGCATTTGTTGAAAACCCTACAGAAGAAACAAAGTTGGAAACGGCTGTACACTACAGAAACAATGAAGAATACAAAGGAAAATTTGTTTTTAAAACCAGTTATAGAGAAGGTGTTCAGGATTTGTTTTATCAATTGCAAAAAGGCTATCAATTAGCTATTTTGTCTGGAGATAACTCAGGAGAAAAGAAGTTTTTAGAACGATTTTTGCCTAAAAATACGCCATTGTATTTTAACCAGAAACCAGACAACAAGTTAGAATTCATCAAAAGAGAACAAACCAAAAACCATAAGGTGATGATGGTTGGTGATGGATTAAATGATGCCGGAGCCTTAAAACAATCGGACTTAGGTGTAGCAATTTCGGAAAATATAAATGTCTTTTCGCCTGCCTGCGATGCGATACTGGATGCTAAAAAACTTAACCTCTTACCAAACTTTATTAACGCCACACATCAAGGCTTAAAAGTGATCAAACTGAGTTTTGTGTTGTCTTTCCTTTACAACATCATCGGATTGTACTTTGCTGTAACAGGTCAGTTGGAACCCGTCATTGCAGCTATCTTAATGCCATTGAGTTCCATCAGTATTGTTGGGTTTACAACTTTAGCAACGCATTTTATTGGGAAGCGGATTTAAAGTTTCAAAAACTAACTTAAAAGTAAAAGTATATGATTTGTAATATTTCAAAGCTCAATACTCTTGTATTAAAACATCAGCAAGAATGTTTAAATCTGTAATTAATTTACGTATCATTTCTAATGTGAGTTTACAGGGAGTGAAAACTAAACTCTGTCTGGTATATTTAAGATTTTAAAATAATATGATTTATTCATTCTAATAAGTATGTTGTAAAAAAACGAATTACTTTTACAAAAACATGATTTTTGAAAAAACTTATCCTTCTCGCGTTTATAGTAAATATCTTCAACAGTCTGGCTCAACAGCCTTTTATCACCACATGGGAAGTTGGAGGAACCGATCTTAGCATAAGAATTCCTGCGAATACTAACGATTATAATTATAACTATTCTATTGATTTTGGTGATGGTAATGTTCTCAATAACCAAACGAATGACGTCATTTATACCTATGCAAATCCTGGAATTTATTCCGTAAGTATTTCAGGTAATTATCCTCACTTTTATGCATTGGAAACTAATAATATCGGTACCAATAATGATAAATTACGTTCTGTGGAACAATGGGGTGATATCCAATGGCAAAGTATGTTTGCCTCTTTTTTTGAATGCGAAAACGTGGTCATCAATGCTACAGACGCGCCTGACTTATCTCAAGTTACTGATATGAGAAGAATGTTTGAAGGAGCAACCAACTTTAATCAAAATATCAACCATTGGGATACCTCAACGATTACTGACATGTCTGCAATGTTTAAAAATGCGCACAATTTTAACCAGTCCTTAAATGATTGGGACGTATCCAACGTCGTAGACATGAGTGAAATGTTTTATTTTAATATAGATTTTAATCAACCTTTGAATAATTGGGACGTTTCTAGTGTTGTCGAAATGGAAGATATGTTTTACAAAACCTATTTTTTTAATCAGAACTTAAATAACTGGGATGTATCCAGCGTCGTAAACATGAGAGGAATGTTTGAAGATGCTATAGCTTTTAACAGTCCCCTAAACAACTGGAATGTCTCTAATGTAAATACTATGAGAGAAATGTTCGATGGTGCAATAAATTTCGATCAGCCTCTTAGCAATTGGGACGTTTCTAATGTCACAACTATGAAGGAGATGTTTTATAATGCTAATAGCTTTAATCAACCTATTGGGAATTGGAATATTACTAGCCTAACTGACATGAGCAGAATGTTTATGTATGCGGATACGTTTAATCAACCTATTAACAGTTGGGATATTTCTAATGTGCAACAAATTACAGCGATGTTTTACGCTGCACCATTGTTTAACCAGCCTTTAGACAATTGGGACATATCCAATGTAATGAACCTTTCGGGAATGTTCACTTTTGCGTCATCATTTAATCAAGATCTATCCTCTTGGGATTTTAATTCTATAAATACCAATAGTTTTATATCATATACAGGAATGGATTCTACAAACTATGATAAACTTTTGGACAGATTTGCGCAATTAGGAATTTTAGATGCTACGCTAAATGCTCATGAACTAAAATATTGTGATGAAATAACCAGACTACAACTCATCAACAGAGGTTGGACTTTTTCTGATAATGGTCTTGCCGACGATTGTAATTTCAATTATGTGTCAGGAGATGTCTTTTTCGATTACGACAATAACGGCTGCGATCCTGACGATATAAAATTATCTAACTTCATGTTGAATGTTAACAATGGTACGACAGATATTTCTGTGTCGGTAAACACCTCTGGCAAATTCGTTATCGGACTGCCGCAAGGCTCTTATGCGATGAATATTGAAAATCTAAATAGTAATTTCAATTCTGTTCCCGGGACACAGTTTTTTACCTTTTCAGGGGAAAATGAAATTATTGATGATGAAAACTTTTGTGTAAAATTTTTTCAACCTTATATGGATTTGACTATAGACATTTTTCCGTTAGACGACGCCATTCCGGGTTTTGAATCAGAATATCAAGTTGTTGTGTCCAATAATGGCACTTACACCATTAATAATATTCAAGTAGACTTTACTTTTGATAATGCGTTTCAGACTTACGTTAGTTCTACCCTTTTGCCTAGTGTAAATACTACAAATTTACTAACCTTCCAAATTCCGAGCCTTGAACCGTTTAATCAGGAAATATTTGAAATTACGCTTCAGAATGTAGTACCGCCGACACTAAATAGTGGAGATGTTTTAATACTTTCTGCCGAGGTTACTCCAAATAATAACGATGTGGATATAAAAAATAATTTTGCACGCCTGGATCAAACCGTCGTTAACTCCTTCGATCCTAACGACAAAATGGTCGTACAAGGCGATGAAATTTTTATAGATGACATTGACCAGTATTTGGATTATCGCATTCGTTTTCAGAATTTAGGTACGGCCAATGCTTTGAATGTAAAAATCACAGATACGATTGACAATAACCTGGATTGGACCACTTTTCAACCCATTTCGTCAAGTCATGACTTTCGAGTTGAAATTATAGATAGTGAACAAATAAATTACTATTTTGACAATATCAATTTACCGTTTGAAACGGCCGATCCAGAAGGCAGTAACGGCTACATCACCTATAAAATAAAACCAAAGTCCACAGTTCAAATTGGTGATACGTTTGAAAATACTGCTTATATTTATTTTGATTTCAATCTGCCAATAATCACCAATACCGCAGTCACTACTGTTGTTGAGGAGCTCAGTGTTAGTGAATTTGACATTAATCCTATTAAACTTTATCCTAATCCTGTTCAGGACAAATTACATATCGATTTGCCGCAAGACCTTCAACTGAATTTTATCGAACTTTTTGACATACAAGGCAAATTGATTAAGAAATTTGAAGTTGAAAATACATTGGATTTTAATGATGTCTTAAAAGGGATTTATTTGCTAAGGCTTGAAACGGATAAGGGGACATCAAACCATAAAGTGGTAAAAAACTAAACCCCTTTTATTGCGTAAATTAATAGGGGTTGTTGTAGAAATTACACCAAAAAACAGATTAATTAATTGCTATATTTAAGTCATAAACTCTTATTGTTGTAGCAGATTTATCACCTCTAAAAGTTGATCGGCCCCAATACGTTTAGAGACTATTTTTTTGTTTTGGTCTAAAATAATAAATTGAGGTAAAGTCCTAATATTATACTTCATGAATAGTTGATCTGATGTATTGACAATTTTGGTATTCACCCAATGCTGCATGTCTTCGCTATTATTAATATAATCTTTGAAGTAGGTTTCATTTTCTCCATAAAAAACAGAGACGATTTCTGCACCTGATTTTTTCAAACGTACTTCGAATTTTTTAATATTATTTATTTCTTTAATACAGTTTTTACATTCTTCATTCCAAAAAAACAGTATAGTATATTTACTCTTTAAATCATCAAGATTAAAGCTAATACCATTTGCTTGTTCAAGTTCTAATTCAGGGGCAATTTTACCAATTAAAGTAGGCTCCACTGCTTTTGCATTACTCAAAATTTTGTCCAGCTGTTCTTTTTCTGTCCAAGGCGCTTTACCCTTTGCATAATATTCATTGGCCATATGAACATACACCGCATCCATGCCGACCATTTTTGATTTGGCGTATTTATTCAAAAAATCTACAACATAATATTTATAGGTCTCCGGAGCAGGTTCCATTTTATTCAAAATAAAATCTATAGCGTTTGAGATAGAATCCGGATGCTGGACCGTCAGTCTTTCGATATAAGTATTTACCATGTTATATAAAAAAATTGTTCTTAATAGGGCCGGATCTGCTAAATCTACATTATCAAAGTAATGGCTTTTTACGTATTTCCAACTTTGAAGTTGAATTTCTTCTTCCGTACCTTCAAAATTTGGTATTTCAATCTGCACGCTAGCATTCATTAGTTTACCAACAAGCCTATTTTTATGTTTTTTTATAAATTTTTTCTGAAATGCTTTTACCTCATCATCTATTTTCTTGAAACTTGCTACATCATCTTTTTGGTATTGTTGTGCGATTTCTCGTTTTTCATTAAAAAAATTAATATAACTGTAAAACAACTTGTTCTCATCATTATCGCCTTTAACAGTTATGGTTTTACTTGGGTTTAGGGCACTCACCGTTATTTGAAAATCAGGTGAAAACTTTTCTGGGATAAGTACATCTACATATTTATTATCCGGTTTAAAAACAATGATATAAACGCCAGGTTCTAAGGTGTTTTCAAAATTAAAGACAAATTTGCCATCGCTTTGCTTTTCAATTACATCAGAATCAGTTAAGGCATCTGGCTTTAAATACGTTTTATCCCCATAATAGTACCCAAACTGAATGGTATTATAATTGTAATCCTCTACTTCTATTCTGATTTTGTTAATATCCGTTTTTAAAATATCTGTGCTGGTATTTGTATTTGCATAAACTGCAAAAGCAGATAGGATAGCGAATAGACTCAAGTATATGTTTTGCATAAGCTTTTAGGAATTAATAAAATTAGAAACAAGAGATTCTAAATATATTACTAATAATTTAATTTGATCATCTGTTTTACTCAGTTGGGTTGAGAAAAGTACATATTATAAGTTTTGAAATGGTTGATTGGTTAATTAACTACTATTTGAATTGCCCCAAAAATTGTATGCCACCTCCGGCTATTGAGCCAAGGTTTATTTCATTAAGGTTTCCGTTTTGATCGGCGGAAATGCCGAATATGTAATCATCTCTGCAATTGTCAATAAAATTATCTTCGCTGGTTCCGGGAATTCTGTAAGGGTTTCTAAGGGTAATGCATTCTTCGCCTTCAATTTCAACTGTTATTTCGGTAGCGCTTACTGTAAATGTTGCCTGCGTTCCTACCGGAAATGGCGATTGGTCCGTTGCAAAATCCAATATAAGTTTTAATTCGCCGTGTAAACTCGCCGGCACATTTCCGGGATCTTGTCCGGATTCGAGTGTGTATTCGCATACAGTAGAGCAATTACCGGAAACATCTTCGTTATCGTCTTCGCTACAAGACCAAAGTGATAACCCAAAAAATAGCAGCGTAAATAATTTTAAGTATTTCATCATTGTAATTTTTAAAATTTAAGTAAAACTATGTTGAAGAGGTTTTATTCCAAATAGGACAATTGCCGTATTTTTAGTTCATCAAAACTCAAAACAAACAAGAGTTTTAATTTGAGATTAATAGAAAGACATTTATGCTTAAGTGTTATAGGATTTGAAATCCTAAGTATATCATGTTATTTCTTATGATGATTTCATAATATCCCTTCGATTTCAACTATTCCTAAAAAATTCAGAATGCATGGCATAAAAATGCTAAATCTTGAGTATATTCAAACAAATAACCAATGTTTTGTTTAGAATATTTAAAACATATAGAAAAAACGCTGCTATGAAAATTTCAAAAAACTACATATTGTATGCCATTGGTGAAATTATCCTGGTGGTTATAGGTATTTTAATAGCGCTATATATTAACAACCAAAGTGAAATTCATAAAGAAAAAAAGTATGAGAAAATTTTACTAGAAAAGTTTAAAGAAGAAAATTTATATAATTTAAAAGCGCTGGAAAAAGAGGAAGAATTCAGAGAAAAACTCCCTAAGATATATTACGATTTTATTAATTATTTAAGTTATAATGAAATAAAAGAAATAAACGATTCTATAGAATATTTTATAACCAACACCATTCGAGGAACAACATTTTCCTTTAGCAAAACCAATCTTATCAATTACATCAACTCGCAAAAAAATTACTTTCCTGAAATAAATAAAGAAGCCATTTACCTGGAGAACTTACAAAATGATTTAAGCCTTTTAACCGAAAAAACGTTAGATATAAAAATTGAAGATTATTATAAATACCTAAATGAAGATATGGACTTTAATACAGGCGAAGTTTATTCATTCAAAGGATTTAATTCTGTGAGATTTAGAAATAATCTTAATCTCATTTACAGTGTAGAAACCGAAATCTCAGCTATTTATCTGGAAACACTTCGTCAAATAAGAAAACTAGACACACTGTTAAACACCGCTATAAAGGAAGATTAGTTGTATTTTAATAAAAACGCGTTAAACCTGTAACGTAAAATTGATTGCTAAAGCACATTCTTTTAGTTTTGCAAAAATATTGTTTGATATGTCCAAAAAACCAGATTTAGTCGTCTTTGACGAAGAAGAACAAAAATACAATGCCGGTCTATTACCATATGCCACAAATGCTTCTGCTCCAAAAATTACGTCGACAGATCTAACAGGCTGGAAGAACACGAACATAAGCAAGGCTAACCATCAAATCAATACAGAATACCAAAAGCTAAAAGAGGCTTACGACAATCTGATGAAACAATATGAGTACAACAGCCTTGTATATAGCGCACAATTTAATTTTGAGCCAATAGTTGGGCAAACCTACCATTTGTATATCAAGGACAATCAAGAAACCTTTTTATCCCTTATTCAACCAAACGAATGCAACTTTAACCACAAAGGCAGCTTTAAGCTGAATGACGATAAGATTTGGGAAAAAGTAGACGATTAGTCGCTTTTATTTCTATTAGCTATCATTATTTTTTATTGTCATAACTTACTTATTCTTAACATTATATAGGATTAGTTTATTGAAATTCTTCTTCTGTGTAGAAAAATTTTTAATTTTATTTTATCCAAAAAATATACTGCGACTGAAAGGTATTGGCATTAGAAAAACATAATTATCAGGGCATTCTCAATTTATATAAGAGTATAGGTTGCATAAAAATAGCGATGACATATCGGAATAGGTTGCAATAATATAGACTAATGTATTTTTGACAACTTATATTTGTCATCATTAATTTTTACCTAAAAAGAATAATCATGAAAAAAATGATTTTTGTTTTAATTGTACTTACGCTTAATAGTGTTCATTCACAATTCAATACCTATAAACCATTAAACTTGGTTTTAAAGTCAGGAGATACATTAGAAAATATATCAGGAAAACTCAAAAGGAATTTTTTAAAGTATAAACTAGACGATAATTCAAAGCCTAAAAAGGTAGATTTTTCTGAGATTGTTTCTGTTAAAATAGGTCGTGGTAGTTTTAAAAAATATTATCAATATTTTCAGGTCGATGGTTCGGATAGATACGTTGGTGTTGAAAAAATCCTCGAAGGAAAAAATTTGGAAGTCTATGCCTTGGATTACAACTACACGAATTCCATGGCTGGCGGTATGACTATGTCAGGCACTGCCACAAACTATTATGTCAAGAAAAAGGGTGAAAGTAAAGTAACTTTTATAGGTGATTATGATGCAATTTTGGGTGAATTTAAGGTAAGAGTAAATAGATATTTCTCAGATTGTGAATTGCTCATAAACAAACTTAAAAACAAAGAGATAAGATTAAGAGATGGTTTTAAAAATATTGCTGAATTCTATATTAATAATTGTGAATAAACACAATTATAAAATCACATAGAATAATTTTTAATGACTAAACTAGTGATAAAACAAAGAATATTATAAAAACTTTGCTTGCCAATAACAGATTTACAGCAACTTAGACTACTGTAGAGAAAAAGCCCATTGGGGATATCGTTTTAGAGGTGGTGTTTTGATATCTTATTTTGGACTACTTGTCTTAGCTGATAATTTGATGTTAATCCTTAACATACAAACCACAAAGACACTTTTAAAAAGTTTAATGTTTATTAAATTTTCTGTTCTACACGTCAAAAAATTAGAATCTAAATAATAGTTCTTATTCACTTTGGTGTATTTTTGAGATAGAATGCTGTTGTATATGCTGAATTAAAATGGATATAAAGAAACACGAATAACTTAAGTTAACTTTTCGCAATGAAAAAAATATTCAATTTTCGCTCATTAATTATGATTCTTATTTTATGCTTAACAAATACGTTTCATTTGTTTGCTCAGGATAAAGAAAAAACAGCAAAAGAGGCTGAGTATGGCATTAAAGCAGGGATAAACTTTGCTGAACTTTGGGGCAATGATGCATTGCCTGAAAGTGACCGTAAAGTAGGCTATTCCTTTGGTTTGTATGCCTCCTATAAGGTTTCAAGGCACCTTAAGCTTCAACCTGAAGTTATTTGGTCACTTCAGGGAGAAGCATCTGAAAAAAGCGGCAGGTACAAAATTTCTTACATTAATATTCCAGTGATGTTAAAATGGAGCGAAGGTAAATTTTACTACGAGCTCGGTCCGCAACTAGGACTACTTACTGTTAATACTGCCAAATCTGTTCCTGCTGAACTCAAACTTGATAACTTTGAAAGCTTTGATTTTTCTTTAAACGCCGGCCTAGGCTACAAGCTCGCAGAGGATTGGGCAATAGGTATAAGGTACTGCCAAGGCCTTACAAATATTGTAAAGGGTCGTGACTTAAAAAATAATGTCTTTTACATAGGTTTGTCATACAAGGTATTTTAAAAACATAAAATCTATTAGATGACAAGGCAAGAATTTATTGAAAAGGGCCTGTTGATGGGAATCAGTTTACCAATTCTTTCTTCCTTACTATTACCATCATGCAACACAAAATCTCTTTTTTTTCCGAATTTGAATGATTCGTTTAAAGGCAACGTTATTATTGTGGGTGCAGGAGCTGCAGGAATGTCTGCAGGCTATTTACTGAAAAAATATGGTGTCGACTTTAAAATCCTTGAGGCGGCTCCTGTTTATGGTGGAAGACTTAAGAAAGCTGAAAATTTTACCGACTTTCCCTTAGACCTGGGTGCAGAGTGGATTCATGTGAATCCTAAGGTTTTAAAAGAAATAACCAATAAGTCTTTTGATAGTAAACAGTTTGAAATCATTGATTACAATCCACAGACGATTAAAACTTGGAAACACGGCAAGCTAAGGTCACGCAACTATATTAAAAATCTTTACAGTGAGTGGAAATTCAAGCGTTCTACCTGGTTTGACTTTTTTGAGCAAAATATCGTTACGGAAATTTCTGATAATATCATCCTCAACAAACCTGTAACCGAAATCAATTATGAAACGGACACAGTTATTGTCAAAACTGCTGATAATGAATATTATGAAGCCAACAAAATTCTTGTCACCGTTCCAATTAAAATGCTTCAAAATGAGCAAATAGCCTTTAAACCGATAATGCCTAAAGAAAAGAAGGAAGCAATAAACAACATCTTTATGGGTGATGGTATTAAAATTTTTATCGAGTTTGATGAAAAATTTTATCCTGATATGTTGTCTTTTGGAAATATATTTAAGGCCCTTAGTGAGGAAAATAAGTTTGTGTATGATGCCGCTTTTAAAAAGGATTCTACTAAAAATATACTAGGTCTTTTTTCCATTAATGAAAAAGCCTCAGCCTACACAAAATTGAATGAAGAAGAAATGATTTTGAAGTTTTTAGCTGAGTTAGATGAAATATTCGAAGGCAAGGCAACAGCCCATTATAAGAAACATATCATCCAAAATTGGTCAAACGAACCCTACATTCAAGGGGCTTATTCGTATTCATTCGATGGAAACAAAAAGGACATTGTCAAAAATATTGCACATCCATTAATGAATAAGGTCTATTTTGCGGGAGAAGCCCTTTCTTTAGACAACCAAGCCATGGTACATGGAGCTTGTGAGTCAGCTTACCATATGATAGCGAGAATGATAAAAGAAGCTTAACAATGGACGAGTAGTCTAAAAAAAGTACCAGAAGCAAGACTTGGTGGCGCAACATATACCTGGGTTAGAGAATCTTGTCAACAGTTTACATACATGTTTAATAATATTGATAAAATAGATACGCCATTCATACTTTTTTCGGCAGAAAACGAACAAACTGTATATCCATATGCACATCAGAAATTTGTAACTGCTGCTAAAAAACTAGGAAAAGATTGTATGGCTTACGAGGTTGAAAATGCGCATCATGAATTACTAATTGAAAAAGACGAACAACGAATTAAGATGATAAACGAATTTTTGAATTTTTACGCCAAGTACTAGTAGCATATCAAATATTATGAAATCAAAAGGTCAAATAACTAGATTTAATAGATCAAAATATTGTAAATTGTATAGGTCGCATTAAGTATGAACTGCTTATTTGAAATTGCTACACCAATCATTCTGCGTTCAGGTGTCTATAAATTTTTTTGTCTTAATTTTAAGACGGAAAATCATAGTTGTCGTGCGACTATGAGCCAAATTAGACACAAGTGTAATTTCAGAAATGAATCGTCCTAAAATAAAAATTGAAAAAACTGTAAATCAAAAGTTAATCGAGGCTCTGACTTTCCTATTTATTTTAGGTTCTATAATTTTAATAGGAATTTACTACAATCAACTACCCTATAAAATTCCCATTCACTTTAATTGGCCTTCGAAGGACAATAATGGTTTTGGAACCAAAGATTTACTTTGGGCTACTCCAGTAATATGTGGAATAATTGCAATTGGAATTTATAAACTGAACCAATATCCCTGGATTTTTAATTTTCCGACCGAAATAGACGAAAAAAATGCTGAATTTAATTATCAACAAGCGACACAGATGCTAAGGATTTTAAATCTGCTAATTGGTGTTTTGTGCTTATCGCTCACTTTAATGTCTATTTTAGACGGACTTGAAATTGAAAACGATCTCGACAAATATCTCGAACCACTATTTCCGATTTTGTTAATTGGACTTCCTGTTTTTTATATTATTAAAATATTAGCGAGTAAAAAAGCTCAATAACTAAGAAGCATAATTAAGAATTACGCATTTAAATATAAGCTATTGTTTTATCTAATCCCTCTTAGATTCTAATAAGATATAGTGCTTTTGCAAAAAAAATAAATTTAAAGAATTTAGTTGTTTGATTACCGGTAATTTATTTGTCTTTAATTAGAATAAAAACTAAATCTTTCTCCTTCCATAATTACGTTAAAAAAAATGTGTATGGTTCATCAGGACATGTAAGAAGCTTAGCCGAAATTTTAAAAATTCTTGATTACGAAATCCTTGGATTTATTGATTCTTATCTACCCAAACATCACAAAGTTTTAAACTATAGAATAATTGGAAGTGAAGATGTTTTATTTGAAAGTGAAAAAACCTTAGGCACAAATAAAGTGTTTATTGGATTTGGTGATATTAAAGGCAGGAAGAAAGCAGTTGAAAAATTAGAGAAATAAATCAGTTGCTGCAATACCAATAAAAGGAATACACTAATAATAACGTATTAGAGCATTTAGCAAACAGAGACCACTTTATATAATCCTTAAAGCTAATCGATTACAGGATTCCTTAGTATTTAAAAAAACATGTAGAAATCAGCATTATTATGGTTATATATTGCTGATTTTTCTAGATATATCGCTTTAAATAATCTATATTCAGAGAAAATTATTTATACAAGGCATTATGAAGCATATTTATTACCTAATATTACTCATCTCATTTAATTCGAGTTTTTTAGGATTTTCGCAAAGTTTACCAATCAACTTTGAAGGCGATGTTACAACATCAGATTTTGTAGATTTTGATGGTGGCACAGCAACAGTAACTACAAACCCAAATCCTTCAGGAATAAACACGAGCTCTTCAGTTGCTCGTATTGTAAGAAGTGGAGGTACCATTTGGTCAGGTAGTAAGATCATATTAACAGACAATCTGGATTTTTCGGTTCTAACAAAAATTAGAATGAAAGTCTTTACTACAGCGCCTGTAGGAACAACTGTAAAATTTAAATTAGAAAACGATTCTTCTGGAGTAGATGTAGATGCCTTTACGACAGTGTCGGGAGCATGGG
Organism: uncultured Mesohalobacter sp.; assembly: GCA_964396065.1. Classification (GTDB taxonomy): domain Bacteria; phylum Bacteroidota; class Bacteroidia; order Flavobacteriales; family Flavobacteriaceae; genus Psychroflexus. The sequence goes on from CAYNCI010000014.1 coordinate 46,988, forward strand.
AAACTCTAGAATGGGTTTTTGTCGGTACTGCGAATAATTTTAATGAAATCATATTCATGTTCGATTATGGAAATGTTGGAGATGGTTCTGCAAATTCTACCTTTTATTTTGACGATATAGAACAAGTTCAAGGACCAGTAGCACCCATACCAACATCTTTACCTATTAATTTTGAATCTGGAATTGTAAGTACAGATTTTCTTAACTATGGCGGTGCGACAGCTAGTGTTATTTCAAATCCTCAAATTGATGGTGATAACCCTAGCGCTACAGTAGCCCAAATTATTAGAGATGGTGGCGATTATTGGGCAGGTAGTCAAATCTTTTTAAATAATCCCATAGATTTATCATCGTTATGGCTTATTTCGATGAAAGTATATACAACAGCACCAGTTGGTACTAGAATAAAATTAGAACTTGAAAATTCGAATGGTAGAACCAACTTAGACAAATTAACAACTGTAACGGGTGCATGGGAAACAATTACTTGGAATTTTTATGGCCAAGCCAATGATTACACTAACATACAAGTAATGTTTGATTTTGGAAATGTTGGCGATGGAACATCAAGCTCTACTTTTCTATTTGACGATATTGAGCAACTCTCAGGTCCGGCTATTCCAGATCCTTTGCCTACTACCCTTCCAATAGATTTTGAAAACAGCGTGGTGACAACAGATTTTACTAATTATTTTGGAGCAATAACAACTGTGATACCAAATCCGCAGATAGATGCAAATAATCCAAGTGCTACCGTAGGACAATTTTTAAGAAGTGGCGGAGATGGATATATGAGAAGTAAAATAACGTTAACTGACTATATAACCAACATGTCTAATGTTGGAACCATATCTATGAAGGTATATACCGATGCGCCAGTAGGAACACTATTAAAGTTTAAATTAGAAAGCAGTCCGCCAGAACTATTCGGAAAAGAACAAGACGCCTTTACAACTGTATCGGGTGAATGGGCGACATACACTTGGGACCTTTCTAATGGAGATAGCCCGATTTACGATGTGTTAACGTTAATGCTAGGTTATAATGGACCAAATGATGCCTCAGCAAATGCGACATTCTTATTTGATGATATTGAAATTATACCAAACACTTTAAGTACGGGCAATGAACATTCTTTAAACATAAATGAGGAAATTAGCGCTTTTCCAAACCCAGCTGATGGTATAGTCACGGTAAGCTCTAAATACAAAAACATTAAAAACATTACTCTCTATAATATTTTTGGAAAAGAGGTTTTAAAACTTGATGTAAATACACTTAGTACAAATATTGATATCTCAAATTTGAGTAACGGTATTTACATTGCAAAAGTCTCAACTAGTTCCGGAGTAGGCAGTTTAAAATTATTAAAAGAGTAAAAGAAAAGATTTTTTCCTATACTTAATTCCTTCTTTTTACTATTTGTATTATTTGAATTTGTCATTCAATAAATAAATAAAAAGAAGGAATTTTTATTTATAATACTGACGTAATCTTTTGTGAAATAAGTTTAAGATGTTTTATATCTGCGCTTTATCATAATCGATCTGAAACCTTATAATTTAAGACTTCATAACTATAGTGTATGATACTAATACACCTTTGATTTAATAAAAAAATAAACATTTTAAAATGTGGAAGTCAGGTTGGTTTTAAAAAATTAATCGTAAATTATACAATAAAATCAATAAAAACACTGGAAGATGAAGAATATATTAGTTACAATCGATTTTAATGCTAATGAAAAATTGCTAATTGATAAAGCATTCCAAATGGCTCAAGCCTTCAATTCTAAATTATGGTTAATGCATGTAGCCGCTCCTAATCCAGATTTTATTGGTTATGAAGCCGGGCCGCAATCTGTAAGAGATAGTAGAGCTTCAGAACTTAGAAAAGAACATCAGTTAATTCAAGAATACAGCGCAAGTCTAAAGGAAAAAGGAATTGACTCTGTGAGCTTATTAGAACAGGGCGAAACGATTGAAACTATAATAGAAGAATCTAAAAATTTAAACATTGATTTAATTATTGCAGGACATCACGAACATGGTTTCTTTTACAATGCATTTGTTGGAAGTGTATCTGCAGAAATTATTAAAAAATCAAAAATTCCCGTGCTTATCGTTCCTCTATAATTGTCTAAAGTAAGTGAAGTAAAATTTGATATAATATACTGAATAATAGTTTTATTATTTTTTTACATTATTGATGAAAATAAAATTTCAAACCTTGCAGTACGAATAATTGATATAATAATCTGAAGGGATAGGAATATTTTAGATTCCTAATATTATAAGAAAGCAAATGCTGTCCACTTAAATATTGATTGGTGAATCTGTATTAAGGATTAAAAAAATACACTGTAAACCCTATTCCTATTTACTTTGGTGTTTTTTTAGGTAAGGCTTCCATTTTACTTCATAATAATCCACCACTAGTAAATGATAAAATTCTTTCGCAAAATCAGATCACAACTTCTTTCTAAATAATACACATTAAATATTTTAATATTTTGAAGCTCAGACTAATGACTTCAAGAAAAATATATATGTTTCATGTTTAGTTTCGTGATTAAATTAATTCAATAAACAAGTAACAGAGAATATATTGCATATCTTTGATAAGTATTCTGTTATGTATTGCCAACCAAGAAATAAATGAAGAAAATCGTTCTTTTTCTAATCCTGTCAGCTGTAGGATTTATTTCTTGCAATAATTCAGAAAAAAAAATTGAGAAACTGAAAATTGCTAAGAAGTACTATGAAATTCTTGATAAATCATATGTTTCCGAAATCGAAACATTACTTGCTGACAGCCTTTTGACCAAGGAAACAGAATACGACTATGAACAAAAGTTTTCTAAAAAAGAATATATAGAATGGTTGAAATGGGATTCAGTATTTCAACCGACTTACAAAGTCCTTGAAATCGAGAAAAAAAATGAAACTGTAAAAGCAACAATATCAAAGACAGACAAAAGAATTTCTTTCCTTCACAAAAAGCCAATTGTAACTAACCAAATTATTTATTTCGATAAAAATAAAATCACAAGAGTTGAGACAACAAAATATGTGATATTTAATGATTCGACTTTTGTCAAAAACAGAGATGAGCTATTAGATTGGATTGATAAAAACCATCCTGAATTAAACGGATTTATTTATAACCAAACTAAATCTGGAGGCATAAATTACTTAAAAGCAATCGAACTTTATAAACATAAATAATAACCTGTAAAGACAATGTATGAATAATCCCAAAGGAGTAAGCAGCAGCCTTAAACGAACATTGGGCCTCACGTCTCTCATTTCGATTGGCGTTGGCGTGGTAGTTGGTCAGGCGCCTTTAGTCACAGTTTTACAAGGTGTTGGCATTAATCCTACAGCATTCTTCGTTGCATTGATAATTGCCTTTGCCTTGACATTAGGTTATATTTTCACGTTTACCGAATTATCTCTGATGATGCCAAAAGCTGGAGGAATAAGTACCTACACAGAAGTGGCCATCGGACATCTTCCTGCAATAGTTGTTACACTTGCAGGCTATTTAGGTCTTGCCATTTTTGCTGGAGCTGCAGATATTTTCTTATTGAATTATATCTTAGATGTGCTATATCCTGACATATTTGGGCATTTTGGGTTGTTAATTTTCATCGTTATCATATTTTTAAATATTCGAGGTGTTGACATTTTTGCCTCCGTACAAAATATTTTAGCATTTACAATGCTTGCCGCACTATTGATTATTGGATTAGCCGGAGTAAGCAGTTCAGAAGTGCAGGATATTCCTTTTGCTAACTTGATTAAGGACCTCGGTTCGCTAGACTGGAGTCTGATACCTTTAACTGTTTTAGCACTTTGGGCGTTTTTAGGATTAGAATTCATTTGTCCCATGATTGAAGAAACTAAAAAACCGGAAAGAAATATCCCCAGAGCAATGATTATTTCTTCCTTTATTTTGTTGTTGGTATACGGTATGCTGGCATTAGCAGGATATCACAAAGTACCGGGTCAGGAGTTAGTTGACTCTTCCATCCCGCATTGGCTCTTGGTTAAATCTATTTTTGGCGAAAATGGAAGGTTCCTTATGGCTATACTTGCCATAACAGCAGCCGGCAGTTCATTTAATACAGGTTTAGCTGCTATATCTAGAATGCTTTATGGCATGGCTAATAACAGTCAATTGCCAACTGTATTTAGTACTCTTCACAAAGAATTCAAAACGCCATGGCTGAGTATCCTTTTCCCCTGCTCTATTACTTTGATTATCTATGCTATATTTGGAAATTCTCAAGATACTGTGATAACTCTAATGATCTCGGCAACAACCGTATGGTTACTAGTGTATCTTATTGCGCATGTTGACTTAATTGTGTTAAGACGTAAATATCCAAAATACCATAGACCTTACAAGTCGCCTTTTTACCCTCTACCTCAAATTATTGGTATTATTTGTATGGGATATCTTATCGTTAATAATTCCCCGTCTCCGGAAATGACTAGAGATGTTTATTTAAATGTAGGCCTTCTTGTCGGAATTACAAACATCTATGCCGTATTTTGGATAAGGTATAAGATGAAAAAGAAGTTTTTTAAAGCAGAACACATTGAAAAAATTATTTCGACCCATACAAATCACAAAAGGAAAGAAGAATAAATACAACGATGCTGATTAAAGCATAATCAAAAGATAGTTAGGTTGTTTTATACCACTGATTTTGTTTTTGATATTCATGATAAAAACACGCAGCCTCCATGTGGATACATAATACAAACTTCAAAATATTTTGATCTTTCCAAAAAAAGAATACAAACTCAATTAAATCGATTTGCCTCAAAAATGTATGAATAACTGCTTAAATGCTGTATGAATTAATGCTTTAGCCGTAATGACGTCATCATTTGATAGCCCTGAAAATTGGAAGAATTACGTGATTTGGTCTGCACTGTATTTTAGCCAAACTTTGACTAAGATGAGAAAAAATAGCGGTTATAAACGAAAATTATGTAATTAGAATTTTAGAGGTCAGCAGATAATTGCTCATGATTTTAATGCATTATTAAATGATAATCAATATAAGAAGAAGCTTAGTATTGTCAGTTCGAGCGCAGTCGAGAACTATTCGTTTATCAAAATAGGCTTCGAGTATTATCTTATGTTGGCTTATTAATTTTTGCCATTTATACAGTAAGTATTTTGTCAACTTCAAAGCAGCGAAGTATTTACGATATAGTAATAGGCACTAAGGTTTCAAAAAAATATAAATTTACAATAGCTAATTTTTTGTTGTTACCGAAATAACCACTCTGAAAAATTGGGTTAATCATAGTTATTTTGGCTTATATAAAAAATAATGAATTCCTTATATTTGTGTATAGACCTTATTTGAAGTAATGCACTCTAAACAAAAAATGTTATTTATGAAATACAAAATTGGATTTAGATTAGAATGGATGGAAATGATTTTTGTATTAATTATGGTATTTTCTGCCGGATATTTTGTGGCAAGTGCAATGCATGATAAATTAATTTACGCTGGTTTATTAGTTTTTAGTGCTGGTATAATTTTAATCAAGAAGAGAGTAAAATTACCAATCAAAGAACGTAAACATTAAGGATGGGTTTTAATTGGATTTTTAACGTCGTTAGAAATTACAATATAGGATAATATGAAAAGTAAATTTACATGACCATAAATAAAATCAAATGATTAATAAAACCAATATTATTATTTTAAGATATTTAATATCAATTCTTATTTTTCTGACTGCTTGGATAATTTTAGATTTTTCTTTTGAAAATTTAGGAAACTCCTACAAAGCAATGATAAGTGGCGGAATTATGGTAGTTTTATCTCCAAGAATAAAAGTATTTGAAAATCAATCTGGTAAACAAATGCAGGTAAATTGGATTTTTCTAAGAAAAACGATTTCAATTTAAATCGGAATAAATCAATTTCTGAATTTGCTTAAGAGGCGCAAAATCTAACTAAGAGAATACACCTCGTAATTTGTTATCCAAAAAAATAAAATATAATCAAACTTTCGGAACACTACTGGTTAATTATTAAAGCCATTTTGCTAGGCTTCAGTCTAAATCGAAACTGCATTGACACTCCAGAATTGAGCACTTTTGTGATTGTAATTTGCTATATTTCTATAAAAAAAAGGACAAGCTTTTAAAAATAGTACCATACAATTAAACCCTTAAGATGTAAAAGGAATGAAAAATGCTACTTTGACTGTATTGTTAATTTTGATCATATTTAGTAGTTGTAAAAGCGACTTAACACAAGAATCGAAAAGGGAAAAAGTTATCGAATTAAATAATCAGGCTATTGAAATGCGCATGAAGGGAGAACTGTCTAAGTCCGAAAAATTATATATGCAGGCATTCCAGATTGATAGTTCAAATTTAAATATACATTCCTCGCTCTTGGGCATTTATGTACAAAAAGGCGAGATATCAATAGCCTTTGATTTATTAGAACGCTTATCCGAGAAACAAAAGAAATCAGTTTACTACTTTCAGACTAAAGGAAATTTATTAGAATACGATGCTAAGATTGAAAAAGCTAGAGAATTTTATAAACTAGCGCTTGACTTTAGTGAAATTGGAAATATTGAAAATGAAGAAGATTTAAACCAATTGGTAAATTATACAATGCTCGAAACCTTTGCCGGAAACAAAGAAAGTGCTGTTCGTAGGTTAAACGAAGTTTTAAAATACGATTGGCTTAATAAGAGTAACAAGGAATTCTTAGAGACGTTTAGAAACGAATTTGAATACTATCAAGGAAATGGTGCATTAAGTTTTCAAAATGAAAAAATAATTAAAATTTGCGCAGAAAATATTGACAGTTTAAAGCAGATTCTAAAGAAAAATCACATTAATATTTCAGGTAGTAGTTATCCAATAGGTATCAATAATATGGCTGAAATAAGGGTAAAAGAAAAGTACAGAAGTGGAATTGACAAGCTTGGAATTAAGGAATGTGATTAATAACACAACTTGGTTACAATTATTTGATTATCATAGATTAAACCCTATTTCCAACACATTTTGATAACAAATATAAATTGAATGTAACTTAAATCACATTTATCTTCGAATATCTATCGTACATTTACGATAAAGAATATGAGAAGAAGTCTTGAAAATATAGTTTATCAGAAAGATACCGAAGCTTTGGCTAAATTTGCAAAAGCTTTAGGCCATCCTACACGAATAGCCATTTTAAAGCATCTAGAAAATCAATCCTGTTGTTTTACCGGCGATTTGGTAGATATTTTTCCACTGGCTCAATCTACTATTTCTCAACATCTTAAAGAACTTAAAAACGCTGGTCTTATTCAGGGTGAACTTAACCCACCGAAAATCAAATATTGTATTAATCAGGAAAACTGGAACACTGCAAAAGAATTGTTCAAGACATTTTTTGATTGATATTTTTAATAATTATATCGCCTTAATGGCCTTAAACAAATTTCACTATCATGAGCAAAGTAATTAAAATTTTAGGAACAGGATGCCAAAAATGCCAATCTATGACAGGCATTGTAAAAGACGTTGTTTTAGAAAACAACATAGATGCTACAATCGAAAAAGTAGAAGATATTATGGAAATTATGAAATTCAATGTCATGTCTACTCCTGTATTGGTAATAGACGGCGAAATAACGATAAAAGGTAGAGTGCCATCAAAAGATGAAGTACTTGCGCTTTTAAACTGATCCGAATAAACAAAAAAGAATTATCATTTCCTGTTTTATCCGGATTTCAATAGTAATAATTAACATAAAAAATGTTTGATTGGGCACAGTATTTAGCTGATTGGGTAGTCTATGATGTCTTGAATTTAACCAAGGAAAATCATTTGGCAGAAGCCCTAAACTTTTTTATTTACGACACCACAAAGATTTTAATTCTTCTTTTTGTCGTGATATTTTTTATGGGGATAGTTAACAGTTATTTTCCAATAGAAAAAGTAAAAAACTACCTGTCCAGACATAAGTTATATGGTTTGGAGTATCTTGTGGCAAGTCTTTTTGGTGTGGTAACACCTTTTTGCTCCTGTTCATCGGTTCCTCTGTTTATAGGTTTCGTAAGAGGTGGTATTCCTTTAGGAGTAACCTTCGCATTTTTAATTACTTCACCTTTAGTCAACGAAGTGGCTATTGGACTGTTTATTGGTTTGTTTGGCCTAGAAACCACCCTTATTTATGTTATTAGTGGTGTCCTTTTGGGAACTGTATCAGGGTTTATTCTTCAAAAATTAAAATTAGAAACTTACTTAACGCCATGGGTCAAAGAAGTGTTGAAGAATGCACAAAAAGAGCAAGATAAATTTGAAGCCGAAAACCTATCCTTCAAGCAACGTTTACCAATTATTTGGTCAGAGGTCTTAAAAATCCTTAAAGGGATTATTCCTTATGTTTTAGTAGGTATAGCTATTGGTGGACTGATGCACGGTTATATTCCGGAAGGCTTTTTTGAGACTTATATGGATAAAGACAACCTTTTTGCCGTCCCAATTGCTACAATTTTGGCTGTGCCCATGTACTCTAATGCATCAGGTATACTACCAGTGGTTCAGGTTTTGGTCGATAAAGGTATTCCTCTGGGAACTGCAATTGCATTTATGATGGGTGTTGTTGGCCTCTCATTACCTGAAGCGATGCTCTTAAAAAAAGTAATGACCCTTAAACTTATCGCTATCTTTTTTGGAGTAGTAACCCTCTGTATCATCATATCAGGATATATATTCAACATTTTATTATAAGGTAAAAATGAATTCTAAAATATTATAATCAATATTTAAAGTATAAGCACCCCAATAATCCCCCAAGGTGATATTGAAAAAGCGTAATTCTCCCTTCAAAGAGAGATACAGACGGATACAATTTGATTATCAAATACTTAACTACTTACTTATATCGAACTCTTCTTAGCAAGTTTCAATTGTATTTTAGTTTCATTTCATTTTACATTCCCTATAACACAAATACAAATCCCTTACTTGATGTCGTCCATTTCATACGTTTAATAAATACAGTATCTAAATACGATTTTAAAAAATATTGAATAATGTAAATCGAATTTCTAAACAGTTGTCAAACATCAGCCGACATCTAACTATTCAACCTGATAATTATTTTTTCTAAATATTTTTATGATTTGTCAATTCTTACAAAATATTCAACATACCGAAATTTTATATTTATAAACATTCATCTTTATTATTATTATAACTGATGGTTTTGCAAAAACTAAAATTAAGCAATAGCATAATTATAACAGCTTAGTGTTAGATAATCATCTATTTGATAATCTCAAAAAGTTGTTTTTAATAAAAAAGTTTAAGCTATCTTCACCATAATAATATGTTTTACTAATTGTTAGAGTACAATGTAATAAAATTTGAAAATAATTCAACTCACAGTTGGACACATTTAGGACTCATAATAAACACTAAATAATAAGTATTAGTAACCTGTAATAAAATAACTAAATTGACTTGCAGGTCGCCCAAAAGTTTAATAAGAATTAAGTCAACCAGCTTAGATATTAAAAATGAAAAAGCTAAACAAATGACAAAGAAAATAACAATATTTATAATTTGTGCTTTCATGTTGAATATGGTGAAAGCACAGGAACAAATAATGGTAAATGCATTTAATAGGCAGGCTACTTCCCTTAACGGATATTGGAAATATATCGTAGACCCTTATGAAAATGGGTTTTACAATTACAGATACGAACCGTTTGAAAATCTTGAAAATCCCGGTAATGGAGCGTATTTTACTAATGCAAAGCGAAAAAGCAAATCAGACTTAGTTGAGTACGATTTTGATAAAATGGATAGCCTACAAGTTCCCGGTGATTGGAACTCACAAAAAGAAAATCTCTTTTATTACGAAGGAACTATTTGGTACAAAAAGTCGTTTACTTACACCAAAAGTAATAGCCAAAACAGGGTATTCTTATATTTTGGTGCCTCAAACTATGAAACTGATGTCTACCTTAATGGTAAAAAATTAGGGAAACATGTTGGTGGTTTTACCCCTTTTCAATTTGAATTAACATCCCTATTAAAAGAACAAAATGTTGTAATTGTTAAGGTAGATAACAAAAGAAAAAAAGAAGGCGTACCTACCTTAAACACCGATTGGTGGAATTATGGTGGTATAACAAGAGATGTAAAACTCATTGAAACAAGCAGCACATATATTGCAGATTATCACATTTATTTAAGTGATGAAAACAACCAATTGATAAAGGGAATAATTGAGTTAAATGGAGATGATAAAAAGAATTCTGAAATAACACTTGCCATTCCTGAACTTGGAATTAAAAAAGAATTCAAAACAGATCAAAACGGGAAATCTGAGTTTGAATTCAACCTGAAAAATATAACATACTGGTCTCCTTCATCACCTAAGCTCTATGATATTACACTGAGCACGAAAAGTGATAAAATTACCGATCAAATTGGCTTCCGAAGCATAAAAACTCAAGGTGCTGATATTCTACTAAATGGAGAGTCCATTTTTTTAAAAGGTATTTCCATTCATGAAGAAAGTCCTATAAATGGAGGCCGATGTAATTCTGAAGAAGACGCCCTTAAATTGCTGAAATATGCGCAATCTCTCGGCTGTAATTTTGTGCGTTTAGCACATTATCCTCATAATGAGCACATGCTTCGTTTAGCCGACCAAATGGGGATTTTAGTTTGGGAAGAAAACCCTGTATACTGGACCATCTCGTGGGAAAATGAAGAGACTTATTCCAACGCTCAACATCAACTTTCTGAAGTTATCGACCGGGATAAAAACAGGGCTAGTGTTATTATATGGTCCATGGCTAATGAAACCCCTATAAGTGATGCTAGGAATAAGTTTTTAACAAAACTTGCAAAATATACCAAAGTAAAAGACCCTACCCGCTTAATTAGTGCAGCCTTGGAGCTACATAGCTACGAAGACATCCCCAATTCAAGAACTATTCAAGACCCATTTGTGGACATGGTAGACATTTTAAGTTTTAACCAATATATTGGTTGGTACGATGGCGCAGTAGAAAAATGCAAGGAAATCAAATGGATAATAAAGGAAAATAAACCGGTATTTGTTTCGGAATTTGGAGCAGGCGCAAAATATGGTTTACACGGAGAAAAAGACGATATATGGACAGAAGAATACCAGGAATACCTGTATGAAGAAACCTTAAAAATGTTAGCGCAAATTGAACAGCTGAGAGGCATGTCCCCTTGGATACTTGTGGATTTTAAGTCTCCGCGTCGAGTACTTCCTGAGGTGCAGGACAATTACAACAGAAAGGGACTTATTTCTGATCATGGAGAGAAGAAAAAAGCCTTTTATGTACTTAAAAATTATTACGAATCAAAAAACTAAACCTCTTTTACCATAATTGATTAATTCTTAAACATAACTATTTTTACTTATAGACTTATATTAAACACCTTTAGAAACAATAAAACCATTTTATGAAAATGAAAAAATATTTAATTCTATTTATATTCTCTTATACATCTCTAATTTCGCAGGCACAGTTTAAAGAAAGTAAAGCTGTAGACAGCATTTTTGCAGAATATAATAAACCAAATGTCCCAGGCTGTGCTTTAGGAATAATTAAAGAAGGAAAGCTGATTTATGCCAAAGGGTACGGATTGGCCAATATGGAATATGACATTCCTAACTCTGCCAATACTGTTTTTAGAATTGGCTCTACTTCTAAACAATTTACAGCGGCTAGCATAATTCTTCTAGCTGAAAAAGGTAAACTAAACTTAGACGATAATTTAAAGAGCTTCTTCTCTGAGTTTCCGGATTATGCCGAAGAGAATACCGTACGCCATTTGTTAAATCATACCAGTGGCATAAGAGATTATCTTCAAATTGCTTATTTAAAAGGACTAAGTGACGATGATTTTTATACAGATAATGACATCATGAAATGGTTAGTAAATCAGTCGGACCTTAATTTTAAACCAGGTGAAGAATATTTATACAGTAATTCCGGATATTGGCTTTTAGGCCAAATCGTATCCAAAGTAGCAGGAATGAATATGGCAGATTTTGCTCAAAAAGAAATATTTGAACCTCTTGGGATGCATAGCACACATTTTCATAATGACCATACTAGAATAGTAAAAAACAGAGCATCCGGCTACATTCCTGGTGATGATGATAATTACAAAATAAGCATGACCACATTAGATATGATTGGCGATGGTGGCATCTTTACAACCATTAGTGATATTAAAAAATGGGATGATGCATTTTACAATTCTACAGTGTTACCTGAAACATTTTGGCAAGAAATGACCAAACAAGGTGTGCTTAATAATGGAGAAACTATCGATTATGCTTCAGGGTTGATAATAAGTGAATACAAAGGCTTAAAAACCATAAGACACGGTGGAGCATTTGTAGGATTTCGTGCAGAATTACTTCGCTTTCCGGAGCAAAAGTTATCTATAGCTCTATTTGCTAATAGAGGTGACGCCAATCCATCGCGTATGGCAAATAAAGTAGCTGATATATTACTCAAGGATAAATTTATTGAAGCACCTTCAACTACAAAAGACAATAAAGTTGAAGTTGGAATACCAGAAATAGACTATCAACTAAGTCAGCTTGTAGGTGAGTATGAAGTTGAACCCAGTGTAGTTGTAAGATTATCTATCAAAAACGATTCATTGAATGTACTTCAAACTTGGAATAAATCCACTTATAATATAGTAAAGGTTGGCGATAATACATTTCAAATACCTGGTGAGGAAAATATAAGCTTTTCATTTTCAAATCTAAAAGACGGATTTACACAAACACTAATCGTTTTACAAGGAGGTATTAAAACTACTGCTGAAAGAAAAAAAGAAATTGATTTCTCAAAAATTAACCTAAAAGACTACACAGGTAGCTATTACAGCAAAGAATTAGATGTAACCTACAACTTTGAAATCGAAAATGGGATTTTAAAAACAGTAATTAAAAACAAACAAGCACTTATGGAATGTACCCTTTATGAATTAGACCAATTCTCTATGCCATTCGGAATGCTAAGATATCAAAGAACAGATGGAATAATTACAGGCTTAGAGCTGGATTCTGGCAGGGTAAAAAATTTAAAATTCGAAAAAATATTTTAAGATTTAGACTTCGATGAATGAGCAAAATCAAAAGAAAAATGCATTTTTCTCGTAAGCAATTCTTATCTTTATAGTTCAAATTTATCACATGGTATAATCAGTTTATTTTGGTTAAAATCATAAAAATATACATGGTTTCCTATGCCTTTATAATAGCCAAAAAAAATATTTTTATTTTCGGTTTTAGGGGACAATATAAATGTGAAGAGGCATAAAAATAAGTTGATATCGGCGATAAATTTGATTTAAAAAAGTTATAGGAATGCTGACATTTGATGTATGTTTTAAAAAATCTTTGAATAATATTAAACCTATTAAAAAATTATAATATGAGCTTATTATCTGATAATGTAATCCCAGGAAATCACGGGAAAGTATTCGGTACAGATGCAAAAAACAAACGTGATTTAGATAAAATTAGAAAAAACATCTTAACCGTAGATGGTGTTAAGGATGTGATCTTAAACTATGAGGTATATCCTAAAGAATTCACAATCCATACCACCAAACTAGTAAGTATAGAAGCTATACAAAAAGTAGTAACCTCTTTAGGCTTCCATCTTGTGCCAAAGGATGCTATTGAATTATAGATCTGTACAATACCTTGTATTTTGACAATACAGATAAAAAAATTGATTTAATCAAATTATTCTACAACATTTAGAAATGTCGACTCTAAGTTAGACATTATCTTTAGGAGAATTGAATCAGGCCAAAATAAATCAAAGTTTATAGTAATTGAACATAAATGATTACAATAAAATGAAGTTAATATTATGATTCATTCATTTAATATAATAGTTGATTTAAATACTTAAAATCACTTAAATGTTGTTTCTCATTTGATATAAATCTTTCATTTAAAGCATAATAACTAAAAAAATAAAATCAAATATCAATTTAAGAAAGCGCAAGAAAAATTTTAAATACTTCTGAATTTAAAGTTGACAAAAAGAGTATTAAAAACAAACGTTATGTACACAACAAAATAAGATTACTCTTATATTTAAACTCTAAATCATCTCATAATAATCATCAAAATACAGACTAAAAACCATCATATAAATTCTAGTTGTATTTAAGGCTTGTTATTAGATATATCATAAAAAGACATTAAAAAATGTACTTAATAGATAAACCATATATTTCTGATTTTCTAATAGATACGATAAAAGAAAATCACTATCCAATTGTTGCAACAAAAGCGGCAAGAGAATTAATAGCGGATACTTCCTTAAATTGGATTAGCGAAGAAGAGGCAATAGCTAGTATAAAAAACAATCCTGCTCAGCGGCTATATTCCAATTCAGAAAATGTTCTGAGTTGGATTGATAAGCATCTTGGAGAAAGTGAATTATCAAGACAAATTAATATACTCAAAGACAAAGCTAAATTCAGAGAGCAGATTAAAACCATTTTTCCCGATTTTAAATTCCAAAAAATAAAATTGGAAAATATTAAAAATATAGCTGCTCAAGACTTATCATTTCCCTTTGTGATTAAACCTTCTATCGGATTTTTAAGTATTGGCGTTTATATTGTGAATAATGAAAACGACTGGAATAGAGTAAAAAAGGAATTGTCTCTTCAAAACCTTAAAAGCATTTTCCCGAAAAATGTACTTGATACGTCACACTTTATAATAGAAGATTTAATTCAAGGAGAAGAATATGCCATAGATTATTACCACAATGAAAATAGTGAGGTGGTAATCCTAAATATTTTGCATCATGTCTTTGCCTCAGGTAATGATACCAGCGACAGGGTATATTCAACTTCTAAAGCAATAATCAACCAACATAAATCTGAAATTGAGGAATTTTTAAACAGCATTGGCAACAAACTGAATTTAAGAAATTTTCCAGCCCATGCTGAACTAAGAATTGATAAAAATGGTAAGATAAATGTTATTGAAATCAACCCTCTTCGTTTTGGAGGTTGGTGCACAACGGGAGATTTGTCAGGAATTGCACTTGGCCTGAACCCCTACAAGAATTTTTTTGAAAATATTACTCCTGATTGGGATAGTATTTACAAAGATGAAGAGCATTCGATATTTAGCATAATAGTTTTAGATAATAATTCAGGCATAAGCCCAGATGACATAGAAAAGTTTGATTATAAAGCACTTGCTAATGATTTTCAAAATCCTCTTTTGATAAGAACCTTGGATATCAAATTATACCCGCTTTTTGGTTTTGTTTTTGCTAAAACTGATGAAAACAACCAAACAGAATTACACAACATACTCCGTTCAGATTTAAGGAAATACATTCACGTTAGAAAACAATTATCAACTCCCCTATCTGATAACTAAACACTCAAATATTTAACACATTAAGATTTATTTTTAATAATTTAATAGAACAAGACTTCAGTAGTTTTTAATCTTTAAAATTGACAAGTCTAAGCCACTTCTAAGTGTTGATTGTACGAAGATTTACAATTCATCTCAAATAGCTTAATATGTAAGCCTACATCATGTCCAAAAAAAGCTAATAAAGACAGAACAAAGGTCATTTTATAGCAAATAGCAATCAAGATAGATTCAATTTAATTATCTGAATTTATTGAGTTCTTAAGAATACGAATGCTAGTACTGTCTTTTAAGTATTTAAAGGCAAATCTTTATTTTTGGGTATAATTTTTTTTTAGTAAAAAATAGATTATGAAAAAAAAGGTGAAAAATACCCTTATAGTTCTATGTAGTTTTATTTTGATAATTGCTGCTCTGATTTTTAGACCTGTGCCAATTGTAACTGAGAGTGAAGCAATTGTGGAAACCGGAATCGTATCTGAAATCTATACCAATAGTGGAAATGATGTTTTTTTTGAACTAGAAAACAAACAACGCAGGTATTACATAAATAGAGGACTAGAATATGGATTAGAAATTGAACGCCTAAAAAACAAACTAATCGGAAATTCTATTGTTGTAAAATACCCTAAATACTGGACCCCGCTCGACTGGAATAACCGTATTCGGCATGTTTCAAAACTCGAATTTGATGGTGAAACCCTATTTAACGAATTTAAAGAATAAATCCCTCTTCGGTTTTAATAAAGATAGATTTTATTGAGTGTATATACTGTAGCTAAGAAGTTTTTACAACTATTTTCTATCTGTAAATCAATAAAATGTGTTTTTAGGTTTTTGATAAACTGATTTTTTTATATTAAAATCGTTTAATCGAGAATACATTGATGTAATAGTCTATCTTTCAAACTTACTATAACTAAAAACCCTTATTATGCAGTATAAGTCTATATTATTTTCTTTACTTACAGGCTTAATCTGTGGAGCTTTATCATACTGGTTTAATGCATATAATGTAATGAATATCTACGGCATCAGCATTTATTATATCATGGGGATTTCTAGTCTTTTGTCTGTTCTTGCGCTTGGGTTTGTTTACAAAAAATACGTTTACAGCATACCTCTATTTTTTAGTATTGGATTTGTAATTTCTGTTTTAGGACGAATATTTTTTGATTTATCAAACGATCCAACTTCTCATAATCTGTTTCCTTTAGAAATTATTTTGGTCTTATTTATCATTGTTCCATCATCGTACCTTAGTTCGTTTTTGATAAACCTGGTTAATAAATCATTATCACCTTACAAAAACAATAGGTGACACAGATTGGAAAGAAAAAAATAGTTGACGTTATTGTCTACTGACAGTGCCTTAAATTGCTTAAACTAAGGCTTAATTATTTTTTAATGCATTTACTGGCTTAATAAATTATTCTTTTGAATGTTAAAGTAATAGAATAAGTAATCAAGTAATTGTGTATTTTTGAGTGATTGGATTTACATTACCTGCTGATAGTCTATGATAAAGTTTTTTAGGAAAATACGACAAAATTTGCTTACAAAAGGAAAAACAGCAACGTATTTGAAGTACGCTGTTGGAGAGATTATTCTTGTGGTTATTGGAATTTTAATTGCGTTAAGCATTAATAATTGGAATCAAAAAAGACTAATAAAAATCCAATCAGATCAAGTTTTATTAAATTTAAAAACAGAAGTCACAGAAAGCAAACTAGAGTTAGAAAACAACTTAGGTTTATTGAAATTAAGAATTGATAAACGCTTAGACTATCTAAATGATACTGAATCCGATTTAGCAGATTCCATTAAGATAAAAAAAATTAGTGAAATGCTATTTTACTATAACGAGGGCATAAAACTACCCATAATCGAAAGCGAGCTTGGGCCTAACAAAAAGATAATCCAATGGCCAGAACTATCTAAACAAATGCAAGAACTATCAGAATCTATTGCGTATTATAATAAAGGTGTGGAATATTTAGAAAAAGACATATACTCAAACATATTGCCTTTTTCTGTTAAGCAAGGAGTGATTATAGACTTAATGGTTAATAAGCGTATGCTGAAATTTAAAAAATACTTAAATGCAGATGTTTACAATAACGAAGATTTTAGAAATGTGATAGCCAGTAGTACATTTATGACTTCGGCACTTTTGGAAGGCGCAAAAAGATTATTGAATGATTATGATAAATTACTTGAGATCATCAACAAAAAAGTGGAATAAACTCATAATTAAAATATAACTATCAGAAATGTAGTATCCACAGCTCAGGGAGAAAAACGCTATAATGCTAGTATAATCATATGAATATCATGATTAAAATAATCGAACTCAGGCTAACAATAGTTTATACAATACTGCTTTATATAAAAAAGAATAAGGTCTGATAAGAATGAAAACACCGAGTACTAATTGACTTTTGAAGCTTAGGATTCGTTATTGTGAATTGAAAGAATTAGGTAATTTTAGAATTTAAAGCTATAAGCTAAGAATAATGAAATACATAAGCACTTATTTGGTCATACTGATTACTCATCTATTTTTCTTTACTGCTGTCGAAAAAGAAGGTATAGAATCCTCTAAGCTCAAAAAAAAAATAGAAAAGAAAATCTTCAAAATTGCCAAAAGCAGAAATATACCTGCTTTAGAACTTACAATCACTACTGAAAATGAGGTCGTTGAACTCAACTATACCCATAAAGAGGTAAAGAAACAAAATATCTATGGTGTAGGGAGCACCACAAAATACCTTACTGCCGTAGCGATTTTTAAACTCGTAGAAGACCAAAAATTAAGCCTAGATGATAAGGTTTCCGACTATATCAAGCTCTCTCGGCCTATAAAAGGCTTTGAGAACTTAAGCATAAAACAGCTATTAAACCATACTAGTGGATTAACCGACTACACAAAAAATTCTCATTGGATGCAAAACCTAATGAAAAGTAATGCGCCAAAAACATTCGAAGAAAAAACAGCACTCATTTCTAACGCACTCGAAAATAGTGGTAAATTTTCATACAGCAACACCAACTACCTTTTTCTTCAAAAAGTCGTTGAAACTGTAACAGGTCAGGCCTATCATGAGTATTTTAATAGCTTTTATGCCAAGAATAACCTCTCTGAAATAAAAATGGGTGTCGACGAAAATGGTTTACAAGCATTTTTTGGACAAACCAGTCAGGCAAGTTCAGATGTTTCAACATGGAGGGAATATTACGGTTTTGATGGTGGTGCTTTTTCTCACACAAAAGCACTTAATAGCTTTTTAACTAAGCTGTACAGAGAAAAAACTATATTAGAATCGAGCACAATATCAAAAATGGAGGAATGGATAGATATGCAGCCCATGAGTATTGTAATTGGAGACGGTATAATTTCCGAATACGGTAACGGAATAATGCGACTATCTTACAATGGCGAAGAATATATTGGGCATTTTGGAAGTACTTTAAAATACCAATCCATGGCCTTTTATAACCACAAAAAGGACATATCAATAAGCCTTGTAACAAACTGCAGTGGAAAGTATTACAACAACGTGTTTTTTCAAGAGTTAATACCGGAAATCCTAGATGAATTATAGGTAGAGGCGCTCAATAGGTGATTAAGCATAACTCTTATTTTAAAAAACAGGTGTATCCTTCAATAAAAATGGAAACACCCTAAGCAGGATAATTTTACATCTCATCCAGATGTTCTAAAATATATTGCGAACGCTCTTTATGTTTTTTCAAAGTGTCTTTATTCATTTTTTTTAATAAATTCAACATCATGTTCATACGAGGATTACCTTTAAAGTAGTCTTGTTTTTCATCCAAGAAATTCCAGTACAAGCTGTTAAAAGGACAAGCCTTATCTCCTTCTTTTTTAGAGACTTTGTAGTGACAAGATTTACAATAATTCCCCATTTTGTTGATATAACTTCCACTGGAGACATAAGGTTTTGTGGCGACGATACCGCCATCTGCAAACTGGCTCATACCTCTGGTGTTGGGCAACTCTACCCATTGGATAGCATCCATATAAATTCCCAAATACCAGGCATCTACTTCATCCGGGTCGGTCATGGTAAGAAGTGCAAAATTACCTGTTACCATCAAACGTTGGATGTGGTGTGCGTAGGCGTGGTCTAAACTTTGGTTTATGGCCTTGCTTAAGCAATTCATTTTGGTTTGTCCTGTCCAGTAAAAGTCGGGTAATTTCCGAGAGTTTTCTAGAGTATTTTTTTCTTCATATTTTGGCATTTCTTTCCAATAAACACCTCGCATGTATTCACGCCAGCCTAATATTTGCCTAACAAAACCTTCAATTTGAGAAATGTCTATTTCGTCTTTTCTTTGGTAATACGTTTCAAGGGCTTTGTCTATAATTTCCTTTGGCGAAAGCATTTTGGTATTCATGGCAAATGACAAGCGCGAATGAAACAACATCTTTTGCTCCGTATGCATAGCATCTTCAAAGTCCCCAAAATGAATAAGTAAATTTTCACAAAAGTTATTCAACACTTCAAGAGATTCTTCTCGATTGATGGGCCATTCAAAATGTTTAGCATCTATTCGCCCAATGTATTCTAAGCCTTGCTCTTGGATAGTTTTTACTAAGCCTTCAACATTGTGATCGAACAAAGTCGCTTTAGGGATGTCTGGTTCTCCTTTCCAGACCTTTCGATTAGATTTATCAAAATTCCAATCGCCGCCTTCCGGCTGTTTGTCGTTTAGCATTAAAATGTGATGCTTCTTCCGCATATCACGGTAAAAGTATTCGAGAATCATTCCTTTTTTTCCTTTAAAAAAATGCTCTACATCCTCACGTTTGGTGTAAAAATGTTCGGTGTCCACAGACGAAGTTTTAATAGACAACTCATTGCAAAATGTCTTCAACTTTTCATCTAAGCGGTATTCGTCAGGGAGCTGGTATTCAAACTTTTGAATGTTATACTCTTCAATGATTTGACTTAAATTTTGCTCTAAAAGGTGTGTGTTGTTGTCGTCGTCAATTTTATAATAAATAAGCGTTTTACCCTTGGACTGAAGGTGTGCTGCAAAAGAACGCATGGCCATGAAAAAACCTACCAACTTTTGGATATGATGTTTTACATAGCTGCCTTCTTCTTTGGTTTCTGCCATAAAATAAATCACGTCCTCATCGGCATCATTATACCAAGAGTGCTTATAATTAAGTTGATCTCCAAGAATTAAGCGTAGTGTTTTCAAAGCCGTAAATTTTAAGTGAAAATAAAAATATTAAACATCAGTTTTACGTATTTGAAGAGTTTAAATAATCTTTTATGAATTTTTCATATATAATAACGTTTATAATTTATACACGTGTTTTATAAACGCGATATTTGTATGAATTACTTGAACTTAAAACAGATTAATTATGAAAAAGGCTTTTAAAATAATTGGAATAATTTTAGGAATACTATTACTCCTTTTAATCCTTATCCCTTTTTTATTTAAAGATAAAATTGAAGCTAAGCTTAAGGAGACCATCAACGAAAATGTAAATGCAAAAGTAGAATGGCAAGTTCTAGACTTAAGCTTACTCAGGAGTTTTCCAAAAGCCAGTGTAAACCTGGAAAATCTGTCAGTAGTTAATAATGCCCCTTTTGCCGGCGATACCTTATTCTATTCTAAAAATTTAGCCTTAGAGATGGGTTTACTTCAACTTATCACCTCAGATGCGTTGAGCATTGACAATATTTATGTTGAAGAAGCCAATGTAAACCTATTGGTAAAAGAGGATGGTACAGCAAACTATGATATTGCCAAAGCATCAGAAGAGCAAACTTCACCAAAAGAGGAAACAACTGAAAGTTCTAACTTAAGTCTTGAGTTGAAATCTTATGAAATCAAGGACTCGAGAATAAGCTATAACTCTGCAGATGCCATGATTTTTCTAATGGAAAACTTCAACCATAGTGGGACGGGCGATTTTAGTCAAAATACATTTGTTTTAAGTACGCATACAGACGCCAAAGTGTCGTTTACTTACGAGGGTTCTAATTATTTAAATAGCACTGCTATTGTCTTGGATGCAGATTTGGCTATGGACTTAGACCAAATGAAATTCAGCTTCGAGGACAACAAAGCTTTTGTAAACGAACTGCCATTGTTGTTTGATGGTTTTGTAAAATTAAACGAAAATAGTCAAGACGTCGATATTACATTTAAGACGCCTGATTCAGATTTTAAAAATCTAATGGCTTTAATTCCAAGTGAATACTCTGGAAGTCTAAGCGATATCGAAACCAAAGGAAACTTTGATGTTAATGGAAAAATATATGGAACAGTAGACGACACCCATATTCCAAAATTAGACATCAACTTAAATAGTAAAAATGCCATGTTGCGTTATAAAAGTTTACCCAAACAATTTGACAACGTAAATATTGATTTAAAGATAGAAAATACAACAGGTATAGTTGAAGATACTAAAGTAAACTTGAATGCCTTTTCTTTCAATATCGCCAAAGACCAGTTTAGCGGTTCCGTGTTGCTACGTGATCTTACCGAAAATCTAAAAGCAGATGTCATCGCAAAAGGGGTTTTAAATTTAGACAACCTATCTGAGGCTTATCCTATTGAAGCAGATTTGACTTTAAATGGTGTTTTAAAAGCTGATATAGAGACCCATTTTGATATGAAAAGCATTGAAAATGAACGCTACGAAAACATAAGAAGCAGTGGTTCTTTAGAAGTAAATGATTTCGTATACAGTTCAGTTGACTTTAACAATCCTGTAAATATCAGTAATGCATTGATAAAATTTAATCCTAAAAACACAAGATTGGTCAATTTTGAAATGAAAACAGGAGAAACCGATTTAAAAGCTCAGGGTAATCTTGAAAATTTAATCGGTTACATGCTAAACGATAAAGACCTAAAAGGCAACTTCACAGCGACTTCTAACCGCTTTAATCTTAATGATTTTATGACTGATGTTGCCACTGAAAATACCAAGGAGGAATCTGAAAATAAAACTAAAACTGAAGAAGCAACTTCAGCAGAAACCGAAGCCTTTAACCTGCCGGACAAACTCGATATAAACTTAACTGTTGATGCAAAAGAGGTAGTTTACAGCAATTTTACATTAAGAAACACAACAGGACTATTACAGCTTAAACCAAAAGCAGCTTACATCACACAGTTACAATCCAATATTTTTGGCGGTAAAATCTCTTTAGAAGGCGATTTAAATACTATAGAAAAGAATCCAAAAATGAAAATGGACTTTAAAATGCAGGATGTTGATATTGTTTCGGCTATTAGCGATGTAGAACTTCTTAAAAGTTTTACACCAATTCTGAAATCCTTGGTCGGAAAAATCACTACTGAATTTAAATTTTCCGGCGATTTAACCAATGACCTTTCCCCTATTCTCACATCTTTAAGCGGCGAAGGCTTAGCCAAAATAATAACTGCAAAGGTAGATACCCAAAAAATGCCTTTGGTCCAACAATTGTATTCTTCTTTAAAAGGTCTGGATTTAGGAAAGTTGAAACTAGAAGATGTTTTTACAACTTTCAGTTTTATAGACGGAAATATTAACGTGCAACCCGTAAACTTCCAAGTTGAAGATATAGACGTTTCTTTACAAGGACAACACAGTTTAAATAATACCATGAGCTACCAAGCACAGCTTAATATTCCAGCAAAATATTTTGGTGACGACTTAGGCAGCGAATTGGCAAAATTGACTAAAACGGATTTAGACAAGATGAAGGTGAACCTGCCTCTAGGTATCACCGGCGCTTTAACAAGCCCTAAGCTACAAATAGATTATCAAGCTGCTGTAAAGGATTTAAAAACTCAAATCATCAATCAACAAAAAGATGAGCTTATAGACAAAGCCGGCGATAAACTTAATAGCTTACTTGGTGGCAACAAGCCCTCAGACAGTACAAAAACGGATAATGTGAAGAATATTCTGGGCAACCTGATTGGTGGGAAGAAAAAGAAAAATAAAGAGAAAAAGGATAATTAAAATGTAATACTAGTGCGCAAGAACTATAGCTGACAAACGTGAGTTCGACCTAAGCTATCTTTAATCCAGGTAATAAATCCTGAATTTTGACAGAAGGTTTTGAATCTAAAAACGAATAAGCTGTTAGTCCCGCGATTAAATTTCCTATGAAATTATCGAATGATCTGTGTCTAGAATGTTCTATATGGCAGATGTTTTTAAGTACATCATTAACGCATTCTATAACGGCCCTTTTTCTTAGGATAACACGCTCCATAAATTCTAATTTTTTCTTTTTCATATTCTTCCTAACTCTGGTTATCATGTGTATTCCATCAACAAATAGTTTATCAAATAAATCTTTTCCAAAATATCCTTTATCGTCAAATATTTTTCCAAACATAGCTACCATCCAAACGGACTTCGCTTCCGAGCCAGGCTAAATTTTCGGATCCGGGAATTTTCTTACCTAATA
>CAYNCI010000015.1:0-53517 GCA_964396065.1 uncultured Mesohalobacter sp.
ATGGCTACGCTTACAAAAGAAGTTGAAAAATTTGCCGAGGACAAAAAAATACAGATTGAAAGCTTAAACATAAGAGAAAATTACAGGAAAGAATTTATGGGTAATATCGCTCATGAACTTAAAACGCCTCTGTTTACAGTACAAGGATATATACTAACGCTCCTGGATGGAGCCATTTCGGACAATAAGGTAAGCGAAAAATATTTGAAACGTGCCAGTAAAGGGGTTGATCGGTTAATCTACATCGTAAATGATTTGGACATGATTACACGTTTGGAAGTTGGCGACCTTAACATTCACGAAGAAGATTTTGACATTATCGACCTGGTCCAAAACGTGTTTGAATTGTTTGAAATGAAAGCTCAAAAAAAGGAAATAAGCCTAATTTTTGACAAACCATACGATAAAATTTACGTCTATGCAGATAAAGAAAAAATTCAACAGGTATTAACTAATTTGATTGTCAACTCCATCAAATATGGAAAATTTGGAGGGACTACCGAAATAAGCATAGAGGAAATACTACCAAAAAAATACCTTGTAAGGGTTACAGACAACGGTGAAGGTATTGAAAAAAGTCACATCCCTAGGCTTTTTGAAAGATTTTATCGCGTAGATAAAAGCGGTTCTCGAAAAGAAGGTGGTTCAGGTTTAGGCTTAGCCATCGTAAAACATATTATTGAAGCGCACGACGAAAAAATTTATGTTGAAAGCGATTATAAAGTTGGAAGCGAATTTTCATTTACCATCAAAAAGTCGGAAAATGTCGGCACTACTGAAACCGCCACTCCTGTAAAGACTGCCTAAGCCTTTAAAAGCCTCAACACGTTTTAATTCTTCTACATTAAATTTCTCTTGTTTACAATAAGGCGCAATACCAATTTTTTCAAGTCTTTTAGCCAGATACTCCTGTTCGGTTTGTCCTGGTGTAGGGATAAAAAAAGCTTTTTTATCCAGTTTGGCCAAATCCATTAATGTGGTGTAACCGGAACGCGCAACAACCAAATCGCTTTGCTGGATAATTTTTTCTAAAGCCTGAGCCTTAAGATAGTTGTAGACTGTAATATTTTCAAGTTTATTTATTTTTTGAGCATCTTCAATCTTTCCTCGTACTAAGACCACTTTTCCTTTAAACCGGCTAAACTCTTTGTAAATCTTTTCTTCGAGTAATGTTCTTTGCGGTTCCGGACCAGACAATAGAATGAGAATGTCATAAATTACACCTTGTTTTTGTTTTTGAAATCTGCTTAAAGTCCCTAGATATTTAATCCTAAAGTCTGGTTTAGACAAATGCCCTAGTTTACCGCTAAGATTTGGCTCGTCTTCATGATCTGGCACCCAGCATTCGTTGTATTTTTTGATAAAAAACCTATGCAGCGACGACGTAAACCTGGTCGTTGTTCCAGATAGCACATTCAATTGATGCGAAATGATAACACATGGAATGCTTTTATGATAAAAGCCTAACCTATTATCTGCAATAATGCCAACCAGGTGTTCTTTTTCAATAATTTTTTTGAGAAATTTTTGCTCCTCGATAGTATTATTCAAAAACTTGAGTAGCTGAAACAACATTTTAAAATTAAACCAAATGCCTTTTTTGGGATATTTAATATTCAGGTCTTTTAATTCGTAAGTTTTCAGCGTAGGAAATTCTTTTTTTAAAAGTTGTAAAGCCACGCCATCGGAGGCTATGATTGGCGTGTAACCCTGTCTTAATAGGGCTTCGATTATTGGGATACATCTAGTGACATGACCTAATCCCCAATTAAGCGGAGCAACTAAAACTGAACCAGTTGCCATATCAATTTTTATAAGGTTTAAAAAAAAATTAAATTTACCCAATAAATTGATTTCAAATTGGGAAGCAAAAATAAATTACGAAGATTTAAAGATAACGAAACATTTAAGAACGTTTTACAACCAAAACGTGACGAAATCGTAGACCAAGACTATCCTTTGAAGGGCTTTTGGAACCAAAAGCATTTTAAAAACAACAACCCTATAATCTTAGAATTAGGCTGCGGAAAAGGCGAATACACTGTTGGCCTGGCAGAAAAACATCCTGATAAAAACTTTATCGGGATAGATATAAAAGGCGCAAGATTTTGGAGAGGCGCCAAAACTGCATTAGAGCAGCATATGGACAATGTTGCTTTTGTTCGTACCCAAATCGAACTGGTAGATGGTGTTTTTGGCGAAAACGAAATAAGCGAAATCTGGATTACATTTCCTGACCCTCAAATAAAATACAAGCGCACAAAACACCGCATGACCAACCCTGCATTTTTGGATAAGTATAAAAACATTTTGAAGCCGGGAGGCATCATACATCTGAAAACTGATAGCGAATTTATGCATGGGTACACCTTGGGATTGCTGGAAGGCTTAGGACATGAGATTTTATACAGTCACCACGATATTTACGTAAACCATGAAGCACCCACAGATGTGGTGGGTATTCAAACCTTTTACGAAAAACAATATTTAGATGTAGGTAAACCAATAACCTACATTACTTTTAAAATTAATTAGTTTGTACGAATTACAGCTTGTATCCATAACATTCTTCGCTGCACTTGTGGGCGTAATCCCTCCTGGATTAGTCAATATGTCTGTAGCCAAAACTTGTGTGGATGTGTCGACAAAAGCCGGAAAACAAAAAGCATTTGGCGCATCGGCAATAGTATTCCTTCAGGCACTGGTCGCAATTCGTATCGCCAAGGAAATTAAAAAGTATCCCAACTTTAACGAAAGCCTTTTGTTTATAGGGGTTGTCGTGCTTAGCATGATGCTCATCTATTTTTTGATTACTGCGGCCAAACAAAAAACCATCTCTATAGACGAACAACCACCTAAAAGCAAAAACTACTTTTGGAGAGGTGTTTTTATATCCAGCTTAAATATTTTTCCGATACCTTACTTTTTAATTTTATCTACGCTTTTTACACCCGTAAACCATGTTGAATTTTCGTGGTTTATCAAAATCTTATTTTCCCTTTCTGCTGCTTTAGGAAGTTTAAGTACATTTTTGGTATATGTTTATTTCTTCGATAGAATTATAAAGCAAAATGATACCTTTAAACAGTATTCCAATTATTTCATGGCAGCGCTCATGTTTTGCTTGCTAATACTCACTTTATATCGAATTTATGGCTGAGAACTCAAAAGATTTTTTCATGAAAGTTTATGATGTAGTAAGGCAAATCCCTTATGGCAAAGTAACTAGCTATGGCGCTATTGCAAAAGCCTTAGGTGCTGCAAAAAGTGCAAGAACTGTTGGTTATGCGATGAATGCTTCTCACCAGTTTGATGATATCCCGGCCCATCGGGTAGTAAACAGAAATGGCGTGCTAACAGGCAAACACCATTTCCCCGGAACGCATGTCATGCAACAAATGCTGGAAGCGGAAGGCATAGAAGTTGTGGACGACAAAATTGTAAATTTTAAAAAACACCTTTGGGAACCCAAAGTTGAAATCTAGTTAAAGATGAAAAAGCTCATACTGCTAAGTCTTGTTGTATTTGTTCTAAGCTGTGGCCCTTCAAAGGTCGTCAAAATGATGTATTCTGGAAAAGTTGCAGAAGAAGGATTTTTTGAAGTCGTAGACCTCGAATTTAGAGCAGGATTACCAATCGTAAAAGCAGAAATAAATGGCAAGACAGGGTATTTTCTTCTAGATACAGGCGCTTCTAACATACTAGATAAAAGTTTTGTTGCGGAGATGAATCTTAAAACAAAAGCACAAATAAACGTAAACGACTCCGGAGGAAATAGTGTCTTATCTCAGCCAATGGTAAATCTTGATAACATTAAGATTGGCAAAGTAAATTTTAAAGACATAGGAACGATTATAATGGATTTAAAGTCCTCTGCTATATTTAGATGTGTAGATTTTGACGGCATTATTGGCTCAAACCTCATGCGACAAGCCTATTGGAAAATAGATTATCAAAACAAGAAAATAGAATTTACGGACAATCTAAAAAACTTTGAAATTTCTGAAGACTATCGCGCTATACCATTTGTGAACAATTTTCAAAGCATACCACGAGTAGATATCAAAATTGATAGCCTGACTATAAAAAATGTGACTTTCGATACCGGTTCGAATGGGAAGATAGCTGTATTAACAGGCTATTTAAAAGCGCTAAAGAAAAACAAGTCCATTTCCGAATTTCAAGACACCTTTTCGGTGGGCTCCGGCACATATGGTATTGGAGGAAGTTCTAAAGCAGACTCTACATTTTATGCTAAAATAAAACACGTTCAATTAGGAGAAATTCTGCTGGAAGACAAAATAATACAATTCCGCAATGAAAGTAATGTAATAGGAAATGATTTTCTTTCCAATTATGATGTTATTCTGGATTGGACGAGTAAAACCATTTACTTAAAAAAGTTGAATGAATACAATTATAACACACTTGAAACTTTTGGTTTTGAATTGGTTATGAGAGATGATGGCATTTACATTTGTTGCCTTTACGATGAAGAAGAAGCCAATGAAAAGCTTAAAATTGGCGATAAAGTCCTGGCGATAAATGATGTTGAATTTGGCAATATGTCTATGGACAAGCTTTGTGAGATATTTATAAAAAGAGATTGGACTTACAAAAAAGGAAACAAAGTGAGTCTAAAACTTGAAAGGGACAGTGAAGTCATTACAGTTGAACTTTCAAAGAAAGAAATTTTGTGATTAATCCGTTAAAGGCTTTCACGCGCTAGCCAACTACCGGCTGGTATACTAATGTTGTGCGGCAGCTAATAAAGGAAAAAACAGCAGAAATTAATGGGACATAAATAGTATGTTTAGAATTTATATTGACCTTTAACAGACCTTTTGATAGTGGTTCTGAACAAACTTATCCTTGCCCTGAATACGGAAACCCAATGACACTTTTATCTCACCGATTTAGAGCATCAAAAAAAACAGGAGGCAAAAAAGTTGAAACCAAAAATGGAGTAAAGAATTACCAGAATTATGCAAAGTATACTGAGAACATTCGTGACGCTAAGGAATTTGTCGAACAGTATAAAAATCATTCAAGAAAATGAATAAATGGAAAATTGCATTTTGGTTTTGCTTGACACTTTTGGTTGCCATGACAGTTTTTTCGGTTTATTCAATTATTGACCAAGGCGTGACACTGACTTACCAAAAAGAAGGTTATAAAGACACAGAAAACGACCTTGACCAGCTTATTGAAATAATAAATAAAACTGACCTTACAAAATCAGCGATTAAGAGCGAACTAAAAGACCATAGACTCTATGAATATATGGACTTTAATTCTGACACAATTACACTTGACAGAGTTTTACTAATTTTCGAGAATGATAAAATTAAAAATGTAACGAAACAATGGTAAGAAAAAAAAAGCTGAACGCACAACAACACATATAAGTAATACGGGGCGATGTGCTAAATTCAAAAATTAAAGCATTTAATAAACTATATAGTCGTTTGATCGTGAAGTGCCTTAAATTCCTTTACTACGCATATTAGAGTCCTTGTTGGTTATTCGTGCATTAGTGGCTATTTAAAGAAATTCAACTTTTGTGAATTTATCTTTTTTAGCTTAACATGAGGATGTCAAAAATGAATTTTGAGACTATTCTGCTAAAGTTTTTTCAATTTTTTTGATCAGGTCTTTTGCCTCGATATTACAAAAGGTAAGTGTTAAGTTGATATAATTATGCCTGGAATATTTAGAATTCAAATGGTTTTTGGTTGCAATCTCGGTAAAACGCTCTGCTATTTCATCAAAGTTTTCAACTGTTGACTTTACTGAAGAAACATACTTGACTTTAAAACCTGTATAATCGCTGTATTGACTTGTGCTTAGGATAAGGTTTTTAGTAATGGATTTATCAAAATCTGAGGTATTGTCTTTGGCTTTAAATTCTAATTGGTTACAGTATTCTACTCTTTTTTTGGTGATCAGATAGTATTTTGAAATTGAGTTATACAAGCTGTCATAACCCTGAAGTTTATTGCCTGAATTCTGTATATTTTGAAAAGATTTATCATTGATAATGAAGTTCAGGTTTATAGGATTAACTGCATGCTTAAGTGAATCTAAATCATTTATCACAAGTTCTTTTTTGTTGATTAACCAATCTTGATAACTTAAATATTTGTCAATTTCAGGAATCATTCGCCCGAGATACAAGGTGTCCGATGCGAGATCTAAAACCATATCTTTCAAAAAAAGTTCAGATTTCTTTTTGGCTTTGTAGCTTTCGTTTTGATTATTAATGTAAAGCGCGATGAGGATGCCAATAACAACCAAAACTATCTCGCCCAAAGCATAAACTATATAATTAGAAAATCTTTTTTTAGAAATTAAGGAGCGCCTTATGCTATTAAAAAATTTGATCATTTATTTAGATTCATACCCTAGAAAAAGGCCTTATAGTGCTCGTACCTTTCAAAAATTTCACTCACATAGGCCACTGGTTCAGAACCTCTTACATACCCGTATTTGATAAAGGGTTTATTGTAATTTTTAGGATAGCTTAGTGAAAGTAAGGCTTTTTCTACGTTATCTTCCCAAAGATTTGGATCAAGATCGAGTTTTTCTGCCATACGTTGAGCATCTAGGATATGGCCGTAACCACAATTATAAGAAGCCAGTGCGAATTTTTTTCTGGTCTCTTCGTCTTCCATATAATCAAATCTATCGTAAATCTGTTTTAAGTAAGTTGTGCCAGCTCTTAAACTTTGGTATGGATCTGTGACGTTCTGCAAGTCTAAATCCATGGCTGTTGCAGGCATAATTTGCATAAGTCCTTGTGCACCAGCCCAAGAACTAGCCTGAGGATCAAACCTGGATTCCTGATAAACTTGAGATGCAATAAGACGCCAATCCCAACCTATCTGCTTTGCATATTTTTTTATGGTCTCGTCATATTTACTGATTTGCTCGTTGTTTAAACTGTAGTATTTGCTTTGGTTACGTTCCAGAAAGGACCTTTTGTTCTTAAAGTATTTGTTATAGGTTACTTTGTAATCTATAGTTTTACGATGCTTCACTATCCACTCGTTTACAACGTTTCTTAGGTTTTTTGCCTTTTTTCTGGTTACCCAAGCTATGCGTTGTGTAAAAGATATCGGCACCTTAATGTCCAATATTGGACTGTAAGATGCGTTAATTCTAGCTAAATTTTCGTCTGCAATGGTGTATTTGATCTCACCGGCAGCTACCATATCGATAATCTCGGCCGTAGAAAGTTGACTGTCTAAAGTGTCGATGTGAATGGTGCCTCCTAACTCGTTAGACAAGCTCATTACACGTTCGAAATAAGCCGAGTTTTTTCGAATTGATACCGTGTCGCCAATAAGTTCTATAGGGTCTTTGATAAGACTTTTTTGCAAGGACGCCCAACTTAATTTTCTATAATTATCCGGCTTTTTTTGAACTAAAACTTGCTTAGTTAAATACAAGTATTCTGTAAAATCGACTTCCCATTTGCGTTGATTAGTGATGGTCATGCCTTGAGCTATAATGTCTACATCGCCTCTGTTTAATACTTCAAAATGGTTGTCGAGATTACGAGAAATGGTCAGTTCGAGTTTAAGGCCTAAATCGTCGGCTAAATCTTTGAGCAATTCGTATTCAAACCCCATTGGTTGGCCCCTGTAAAGAAAATAACTGGTGCTGCTGTAAACTACCAATGCCTTTAAAACCCCATCTTTTTTGATATCCTCTAAATCTGTATCAACCGAATTTTCGACAATAGGATTATAGATTTCTTGCTCTTCATACACCTCATCATTCGACGTATCCGCTTTTTCCTTATTGCCACAAGACGTAAGGAGAACGCAGAAAATTAAGGCTAAAAATCTATAATATTTTAACAGCATAAGTTACATTTTGCTAAAAAATGCTAGCTAAATATATAAATTAAATACGAGAATGAAAATTTGTAATTTTTATACTAATTATAAATGTGGACTTAAGGCAATTCTAAAGGCTCAAATGTTCTGTAAAATAGTTTTGCTTCGCCATTTACGATAGACATATTTTGGCCTTCAGCATTGTAGCTTAAAGAAGATATGATGATTAAAAAATCGCCGTTTTCGTTTTTAAATCTAAATGTAAATTCATCTTGAGTCGCCTCACTCAGATAATCATATTTATCGGCCATGGTTTTTAAATGAGAGGTTAAATCGGTTTGCAGCAAAGGCTCTCCATAATATGTGAAACTTATGATGTTAGCATCGTCGTAAACCAATTGTAAAGCCATACTTTTGTCTATCGCATTATCGAATTTCAGCTCTGTAAAATGGGTATATTCTGTAATTTCTTCAGCATAATTGGGCGTAAATGCTTTTAACCTATAGCTTTTATTTGCGGAAATATTCGGAATATTGGCTTTTGTAATATCAATGTTCAGATTGTCTGCAATCTTTTTAGGCATTCGATATGTAGAAGAATTGGAAAACTTTTCTTCAGGATTAAATCCAAAAATAGATTCAGTTTTATGCAACTCGTCTCTGTAGCCCAAGTAAGTTACTATGCTTGCAAATCTTTTGTACTGCTCTTCAGTAAAGGATTTGGTCTTTACTATATCTGTGCTGGACATTAATTCTTGAAGCTCAGAAATTTGTGCATTCACAGAAATTTTGAATGCCGATAAAGGTCCGAATGTCGAAATCATAATAAAAATAAAGAGCAACTTAGCATAAAAACTAAGTCGTTTGGTTTTGGAAAACAACATGTAAAATAGCATTACGGCTATCCAAATCGCTAAAACCAAACCTAAATACCTTAATTCTGTGAAGTTATAATCTGAAATTCTTTTATATAACCCAATAAATAACAGCGGCAATAAGGGTATAATGGCGTAAAAATACCTGGGAAAGAATTTTTGTATAAACTTAGAGGAATGCTGTTCTCTTACCGGCTCTATGGCAATATGTATCACAAAGGCGAGTATGCTTAAGGCTGAAATCAAGTAAGTCACCCAACCTCTTGGCAATTCCCATTCTATTACAATCTTTATCGCGTAGGCATAAACAATAACGATATAAAGCAAGCTTAACGGAATCAAAATGTAGTTTACTAGGACTTCAATGGCTTTGCTAAATTCAATTTTATCCTCTAAGTCGTCTAGCTTAGGAAAATCATTTAAAAAAATAAATGTGTTTACAATGCCCAAGCAGAAAATAAAATTCTGAAGGTAGATGTATGTATTAAATTTAAAATCAAACAAAAAGTCGAAAGCGGCAATGGCAAGGGAAAGTCCAATAAATAACACAACGGCATAAAACACACTTTTCGAAATGGCAAAAAACATAGATTTGAGGTAGTTCCAAAACTTTTCTGAATGCCAAGACTTTATAAAAGGCGCAAAGACAACCAATACGTGACCTGCTAATAACAGCAGAAAAAATCGTTCTACTTCT
Source organism: uncultured Mesohalobacter sp. (assembly GCA_964396065.1). Classification (GTDB taxonomy): domain Bacteria; phylum Bacteroidota; class Bacteroidia; order Flavobacteriales; family Flavobacteriaceae; genus Psychroflexus. The sequence goes on from CAYNCI010000015.1 coordinate 9,417, forward strand.
ACCTCTGATAAATCTTGTTTCACAACATGCAGATAGTAATAAAAAAGTCCTAGCAGAATAAGCGCCACGCCTTTAAACACAAAACGATTTAGGGCGTTATGCTTTAGCGATTCAGAAATAAATTGTGTTCCAATAAGCCAGGAAACACCTAATATTAAGATAAGGCTTAAAGCTTCAAAGGTTTTGATGTAATCAAAATTATCTGTAGCATATACTGAAATTAAAAACACACTTCCGAGTGTTGTCCATAACACAACTAATGGAAAACGATTAAAACTGGATAGGGCATTCCGGCTTAAAGTAGAGATAAAATTCATAACCTACATTTTTATAAATAACTCATTTTTAAAGAATTTATTTTTATTCTTCCATAAATAGCTCTTGTCTAATATCTGTAGCTCTACGAGTTGCAAGGTTCTTGTACTTGGCATCTTTATCGTTTTCCCAAGTTTCGAGGTAATTGGTGTAGTAATCCAAAACTTCAGATTTTTCTTTCATAAAATTATCTGCTGCTACTGCGCGATAGTACTGGGAAGCTTCATGGTTAAGATTCTCTTTATGACACAAATCATAATACCTAAATGCCATCCTATGCGCGTTTGTCTGCATAAAATAATTACCCATCTGGTAATTGTACTCCCACATAGAAGTATCTCGCAACAAACGATACGCCCGTAAGTAGGGTGTTGCTTTTTCTGGCTGCGCTGTGGTTAAATAAAGTTCTGCTAATTTTAGACATATATCAGGATCCTTGTCATCCAATTGTAAGGCCTTTTTAAAAGCAGCGATTGCTTTTTCAGGTCTCTGGAGTTTTAAATAATTGTTGCCTTTTATTTCATATATAAATTTGGGGAGTTCTGCTTTCAGGTTTTCCAGTTGTGCAATGTATTCAAGACTTTCGTTCCATTTTTCTTGTCTATAACATATCTGTGCAAGAAGGTTAATCAACCTAGGCGTTTCAGGAACAAGTTGAAGGGTTTTAGTAGCAATTTGCGTGGCAAGTTTGTAATTTTCAACTGTAATGAAATATTCTGTCGCGTCGTGAGCAGCTTTTATGTGGGTAGAATCTATAGATAAAGCCTGTAAGTAAAATTGATGATACGCTGGTGCGTTCATTTGTTCTGCCAGTTTACCTCTTTGGAACAAAAATTCAGCGTTATCCGGCATAACGGCCAACATAGAGGCATAAAGGCTATCTGCTGCTTGCACTTTTTTTTGCGACTGCAGCAATTTCGAATAACTGAATTTTGCTTTAATAAATTCTTTTGTATCTGCATCTGCCAAAGCGTGTTGATATGTTCTTAAACATTCTTTTAGCATGCCTTTTGCGCAATACGCTTTCGCAAGAACTATGCTTTCCTCTGTATTTAATTCTTTTAAAGTTTTAAAAGCCTTTATCGCTTTGGAATATTGACCAACGTTATAGAATTCTTCGGGAGTTTGGCCATATGCTTTTAAGCAAATGCAAAGTAAAATGATAAGCGTTTTATTCATTTTTTTAATCAAATATAACTAAATATTTAGTTTAACTAATAATTTAGTTGTTGTTATTGAGCACATTTGTAATATTTTTGAAGTAACAAAATCTGGATTACATATACTAATCAATTACATTATTACGTCTTAAAATGATGACTAGCCTTTTACTTATACTCGGTATTATTTGCTGTATTGTTGGAATAATAGGAAGCATACTTCCTGTCTTGCCTGGTCCAACATTAAGCTGGATTGGTCTTTTGCTGTTTTACCTTATCCCGGAAGTACCCATGGACTATACCTTTTTAGGCATCACCTTTGCCGTAGCCGTTATCATGTTTGCTTTAGATTATATTGTACCTGCAATTGGTACCAAATATTTTGGTGGTAGTAAAGCCGGTGCGTATGGCTCTACCATAGGGCTTATAGTTGGGATATTTGTGCCTCCATTTGGATTTTTAATCGGTCCTTTCCTCGGCGCTTTTGTAGGTGAAATTTTCTTTAATGCTAACAGCAATTCCAAACATGCCTTTAAATCTGCAGTTGGGTCTTTCCTTGGATTTTTAGCCGGAACTTTTATGAAAGTGATGGTAAGCTTTGTTTTTCTAGGTTTGTTTGTGTATCAAGTATATCAATATTGGAATGTGCTTTGGGCATAAGCATTCAACACAAGATACACGTGTTTATTTTGGATTGAAAGCTCTCTACCAAAAACCTAACTAGCACTAAGATACAATAACAAGTTATTATGGTTTGGCTAAGCGAAGTACTGGATTAAAACGCACTTTACTGACTACCAAGGGAAATGCTTGTAAATATTTATTTACCTTAAATTAAGCACAGAAATCCGCATTACGTATAGCTTTTATTATGCGCTGTTATTTTTTTGTATTTATGGTTTTGTTATCCCATAAACAACTAAGTCATGATATATTTCATCTTTTAAAATGTGCTTTTTTAATTCACCCTCTTTTATCATACCACTCTTCTGCATAACCTTACCAGATGCAGGATTCTTACTTAAGTGAGAAGATGTTAGTTTATTTAATCCTAAATCTTTGAATCCAAATTCAATTATTGCTTTGGTTGCTTCAGTTGCTATCCCTTTACCCCAAAAAGGTTCAGCGATCCAGTAACCAATTTCAGCACGATTAAATCTTTTTTGAACACCTAAACCAATACCTCCAATAAACTTACTATCTTCCTTAAGTCTGATTGCAAAAATGTAATTCGTTCCAGATTTTAATCCTTGGTGAGCAAGATTAATCCAATAGATCGCATCTTTTTCGGAATATGGATGTGGAAGATTTAGTGTTGAGTCAGAAATTTTCTTGTTCGAGGCGTAGTTTACAATATCTTTAATGTCGTCAGCTTTCAATTCAGTTAAAATCAGCCTTTTTGTATTTATTTCTGGTAATATATTCATTTCTACATATCATTTAATAGAGCCCTACAATTGGATATCCTCTACATCATGCCAATGTGCTTTTTGTTGAATAACGCCTTCATTAAGAACTAATAATCCGGGATTGGAGCGCACAATAGTTTTGATGGCGGTTTCGTCTGTGTTGTAGTAATCTAATTCTTTTTGGACCATCTCGTTTATTTTAAACTGGTCTTTTTCTCCGGAAGAAGTCACAATAATCACGCTGTAACCTTTTGTTTCAGCTTCTTCAATAACAGGTTTTAAGGCCTTCCAGGCTTTTTCTTTAGTCAGCGCAAGATCATAAGCCGGAATCATAAGCAGTTTTTCTTCTGCCATAAAGTAATCGATAAAATTTTCATCGTTTTTAGTCAATGAAAAATCGTGAATTGGTGGGATATAGCCTTCTTCGACAAGTTCTGTTTCAAAAGATACAAGTTCGCCGTCAACATCCGGATAACTGCCTTGTGTGGTCATTACTTTTTCTTCACCGTTTATATTAAATTTCCAATTATAATTGTAAATCGCTTCTTGGGCTCCTTCCGGCACTTCCATGTTTTCAGGAATACTGGCACCAATTTTATAAGGCCTAAAGTCTGCAATTGGCAAATGGTTGATGCCTAAATAGCTAATGTAGCCACTCACAACCAACGAAATAACAACAACACCCAAAGCAAGCGAAGCGTTTACAATAGGATTTAAATATTCACTTTTTACAAATAAAAACACTATTAAAACAGACAAAATAATGTCTTTATAAAAAGATTGCCACGGGTCTAACGGAATAGCATCTCCAAAACATCCACAGTCTGTTACTTTGTTGAAATAAGCCGAATAGAAGGTTAAAAAGGTGAAAAAGACAATCATAAGCAGCAAACTCCAAACAGTGAATTTTGGTTTGTAACCCAAAAGCAACATGACACCTAGAACCAATTCATAAATGACCACAAATACCGAAATAGCCAAAGCAAATGGCTGAAGAAATTCAAGATTCAAAACATCTGCCCCAAAGTATTCTTCCAGCTTATAAGAAAATCCTATAGGATCTACTAGTTTGACATAACCACTGAAAATAAATAATACACCGACAAAAATTCTTGCGATTTGATATAAAAATTTCATAACCTATTTTGGATTAGATTTTAATATTAATGCGAAAACAGCATAATTTAACATGTCTTGGTAATTAGCCTTTACACCTTCACTTACTTGCGTAACACCTTCATTATCTTCTATTTGTTTAACTCGAAGCAACTTTTGTAAGATAAGGTCTGTAAGCGAGCTCACCCTCATTTCTCGCCAAGCTTCACCATAGTCGTGGTTTTTGTCCAGCATCAATTGTTTTGTTTCCGACACCTTTTCATCATACAACTTTGTAGCACTTTCAACGTCCAGATCAGGTTGGCTTGCAATGCCGTGATCTAATTGTATCATAGCCATGACAGAATAATTGATTATCCCTACAAATTCGCCATCCACATTATCTGCTACTTTCTGTGTTTTGTTCTCTTGTATGCTTCTTATGCGCTGTGCCTTAATAAATATTTGGTCTGTAAGCGACGGTAGCCTTAAGATGCGCCACGCACTGCCATAATCGGCCATTTTCTTTATAAATAGCTCTCTACATCCTGAAATGATGCTGTCAAATTCTTTTGAAGTATTGCTCATTAGCTTTATACATTAATTCTTCAAAGATAAAGCACTCTTATAAAAACAGCTGTTTATGCAAATTAAAACTTTGTAAAAAAACACTTTGCGTGACACCTCGCACTTTTCAGACAATGTGATTAAATATCTATTTAACAGACGTTAAAATTCTGGGTCGCAGTTGCATAAATTAGTTCTAGTTTATAATTTTAGCAAAAATACTATAACATGAAAGGATTGAATTTGCTTGAAAAGCTTGATAAAGAAAGACTTAAGTATAATGAGGAAAAGGTATTAAATGATGTAAAAAACTATTTGGATTCTCTTATTGAAGAAGACAATAAGATTGAAGATAGCATTTTAAGTGATTCAAATGACGAAAACACTTACAATACATTAGACTTTGACAAATTAGAATCTTCGAGAATCTATCATATTTCTCAGATAGAAAAAATATGTGTGGATTACAGGTTACGTTTTTTGGATTCTAATCTCTTTAAAGGAGATATCCCACAGGAGGCGATAACTGAAATCAAAAAACTGAATAAATCGCATGATACTGAATTGAAAGGGTTTAAAATAATTGCACCTTCAAAATTATTTAAGCTTGAAAATGCAGACGATCCTATTTTATTAGCGCCAATTGGAAACGGTTACTACTATTTTATTCACAAATGGGGTAACGATTTGAATGCGTTTCGTAAATTTTTGGTTTGGCCGGTAAAAACTTTAGAAAATTTTATTGCTGTAATGTTTGTAATTAGTTTGGCCGCTACAGCAATTGTACCAAAAGGCATTTTCTTTGACAACAGCTCCAGGTTAGAATTTATGATGCTGTTTATATTTATGTTTAAATGGTTGTTAGGCATCGCCCTCTACTACGGATTTGCAAAAGGTAAAAATTTTAACGAAGCTATATGGCAGAGTAAATACTATAATGCCTAATTTAGCAGAAATTTCAATTAACTCATTGAAACCCTGCCGTATGGCGGGGTTTTTAGATTTAAAAACAAATAATGACTAAAAACCCCTATTCAATAGCTATCCAAATCGTTGAAAGGAATTTTAAAAAAACAAACAACTCTCCACTTGACCTTAGACCAAGAGGATTATAATAATGATAATTAATATTTAGTTATGAATAACCAAGATTTACTCAATATCACAGAACAATACGATAGCCCTGTTTATGTTTACGATGCCGAAAAAATTATTTCGCAGTACCATAGATTAACCAATGCTTTTAAAAGTGTAAATAATCTAAGATTACACTATGCGGTAAAGGCTTTATCAAATTTGAGTATACTCAAACTTTTCAATCATTTAGGAAGTGGCCTTGATACCGTTTCGATTCAAGAGGTAAAACTGGGAATTGAAGCTGGCGTGAGTCCCAGTAAAATCATTTTTACCCCAAACGGCGTCTCTTTTGAAGAGCTTGAAGAAGCCATAAGTCTTGGCGTACAAATCAATATTGACAACCTGGTTATTCTAGAACATTTTGGAACCAAATACCCAAAAGTTCCTGTTTGCATTCGGATTAATCCACATGTAATGGCCGGTGGTAACACCAACATTTCCGTTGGCCATATCGATAGTAAGTTTGGTATTTCGATTCATCAGTTGCCGCATATTTTAAGGATTGTTGAAAATACAAAGATGAACATCAACGGGATTCACATGCATACAGGCAGCGATATTCTGGATATCGATGTGTTTTTATACGCAGCAGAAATACTATTTGAAGTGGCCGAAAAATTTAAAGACTTAGAGTTTTTAGATTTTGGAAGCGGTTTTAAAGTGCCTTATCACGATAATGATATCCAAACCGATGTTGAAGAACTAGGCGAAAAACTGGGCAAGCGTTTTAATGAATTTTGCGCATCCTATGGTAGAGAGTTGACCTTAGCCTTCGAGCCTGGAAAATTTTTGGTTAGTGAAGCCGGATTGTTTCTGGTAAAAGTAAATGTGATTAAGCAAACTACATCCACAGTATTTGCTCAAGTCGATTCCGGATTTAACCACTTGATCCGCCCAATGCTCTATGGTTCTAAACATGAAATATACAACGTCTCCCATCCAGACAGAAAAAAACGCTTTTATTCTGTCGTAGGTTACATCTGTGAAACCGATACATTTGCCAACAACAAAATGATCAGCGAAATAACCGAAGGAGATATTTTAGCTTTTAAAAATGCGGGTGCCTATTGCCAGACCATGGCTAGCAACTACAATTCACGATTCAGGCCGGCAGAAGTACTATGGTATAATGGTGAAGCGCACTTGATTAGAAAACGAGAAACATTTGAAGATTTGATGAGAAATCAGGTGGTTTTGGAGTTTGAAGGTGCTAATGCTTAATAATTAAGCTGAAATCATCTAATTCTTTTTCAAATCAAAACCTAAATTCAGTTGAAGCATTATAGGCCATATATTGCCTTTGCCATTTGAATCAAAATAATATTGGGGACCTACATCGAATAGCAGATGGAAGCGTTTCCCGATTTTTCTTTGTATACCCCAAGTCGGACCAAAACTAAAATCGAAATCTGTTGTGCGGTTTACATTTTCTGCAATTGAATTTCCGCGGGTTAATAATCGAAAAGAAACAAAGTTTCCTGTATTATGCTCAATCGTTTTACCTTTTTTATGGCGATTATTTAAGTTATAAAACCACTTGTGTTGTAAGTCTAAAAAAGGTGAGATGATGTAAATAAATCCACTGCCACCTATAGTTATATCAGGATATCCGCCACCATATCCAATACCTAAGCCTGAGGAAAATGTAGAATTTGTTCCTGTTGGCAGTTCGAGTTCAACTCCAGGATTTATAAAATTTACTCTCCAAATCTTTTCTGTTGAAACGTTATTCATTTCTTGTGCAGTCGCATAGATACTTAGGAGTACAGTAAATAAAGTTAGAATATTTCTTTGCATTAGATGTTAGGCTAAACGTTTTGTTGCTATATAAATTTATGACTGTAAAATTACAAATTTAAAACTCGAAAGGATTAAAGTAAACTTAGTTTAGTGACAAAACTCAAGTGTAAATCTTAACAAAAAGGAGTTTAAAAGCAAATAAAAAAATTAGAACAATCAAACTGAAATCTATACTTTTGAAGCCTTATGCCTATATCAAATTTATGATTTCCCAATCTACCATACAAAACGTTTTAGATGCAGCTCGTGTTGAAGAGGTGATTGGTGATTTTATTCAGCTTAAAAAATCAGGGAATAATTTTAAAGGCTTAAGTCCTTTCTCGGACGAACGCACGCCTAGTTTTATGGTGTCTCCTGTAAAGCAGATTTGGAAAGATTTTTCCAGCGGAAAAGGCGGAAATGCCATTTCCTTTATCATGGAACACGAGCATTTCAACTATCCGGAAGCCATAAGATACTTAGCTAAAAAGTATAACATCGAGATTGAAGAAACCCAGCAAACCGATGAGCAAAAACAAGAAGCCAGTGAAAGAGAAAGCATGTATCTGGTCAATGCATTTGCACAGGAATTTTTTACCAATCAAATGCTGAAAACAGACGAAGGAAAGTCTATTGGGTTAAGCTATTTTACCGAAAGAGGCTTTACCAAAGAGAGCATCAGCACTTTTAAGTTGGGCTATTCGCCAGAAGCTTGGCAAGCTTTTACCGACAAGGCCTTAAGCAAAGGCTATCAATTAGAATACCTGGAAAAAACCGGTTTAACGGTGGTGAAAGACGACAAAAAATTTGATCGCTTTCGAGGCCGAGTGATGTTTCCTATCCATTCTTTAACAGGACGTGTATTAGGTTTTGGTGGTCGAATATTAAATCAGGATAAAAAAACAGCCAAATACCTAAACTCCCCGGAAAGTGAAGTTTACCATAAGAGCAAGGTTCTTTATGGCATGTATCAGGCCAAAACCCATATTGCTAAAGCGAACAACTGTTATCTTGTTGAAGGCTACACCGATGTCATACAACTGCACCAGGCGGGAATTAAAAATGTGGTTGCCTCTTCCGGAACGGCGCTAACCGAACAGCAAATTCGGCTTATCCAAAGGCTTACGCCAAACATCACAGTATTATTTGATGGCGATGCTGCTGGAATAAGAGCTGCTTTAAGAGGTATCGACATGATTCTTGAGCAAGGCATGCAAGTAAAAGTATGCAGTTTCCCTGAAGGTGACGACCCGGATAGCTTTGCCAAAGCGCATGATGAAGAAGAGATATTAGGTTTCCTTGAGCAAAATGCCAAAGATTTTATACAATACAAAGCCCACCTGCTTAACCAGGAGACTTCAAACGACCCGTCTAAAAAAGCAGAAGTTACTCGAGATATCATAAACAGTATAGCTAAAATTCCGGATTTAATTCAACAGGAAATTTACATCAGGACCTGTGCAGAAATAATGCGTATTTCGGAAGAGGTTTTGTTTAGCACTCTGGCCCAAATAAAAGCTAAAAAAGATAGGGATGCACAAAGGCAATCTCAGCAGAAGCAGCCCAAACAACAGCTAGAGGTTGTAAATAAACCAACGGGACAAAACGTCGAAAAAGTTGATCCGCAACACGAGCTGGAACGCATTATTATCAAATTACTATTACGATACGGTAATCAAAAGGGAGAATTTGAAGATTTTGTGCTTAAAGACAATGAGGAAGGTGTACTGGAGCTGTCTTCGGAAATAAATGAAGAATTGGTTTTCAATAAAATATATATGGAGCTTCAAGAAGATGAGATTGAATTTACCAATCCAATCTTCAAAACCATATATGAGCTTATCATCAAACAATTTGTGGAACAAGGAAAAATAGACCACAACGCTTTGTTGAATAATGCACAAGGCGATATACAACAAGAAATTACTTCAGCATTGCTTGATAGCGAAAATCATGTTCTTCATCGATGGGATGACAAAAACATTTTTGTTAGCGGCAAAGACGTCCTAGATCCAAAAGAAGTGACGCAAACTATTCTAAATCTAAGACGTTTACTCATTAAAAAGAAGATCGACGATCTGAGCGAGAGTATTAAAACAAATACATCTGATACACATATAGAAATTTTGTCTGAAACGCTGGAGTACAAGAAATTAGAAATGCGGATTTCGGATAAAATTGGAAGGGTAATGTAATTGATAAGCCTAAAAATATTAAGCCAGCATCCACAGAATACACGTAAACACAAAAGTTAAAAAATCTTAAAATATCTGATTTATAAAACCACAGGCTACTTGCTTTCGTAGATATAGTGAACAATAAAATTATATCATTATGAAATCAAGAATTATTACTTTCATTGCAATTGCTATTTCAATTTTTGCAGAAACATCGAGTGCATGGGCTCAAAGCAAAATGGAAAATGAAAAAACAGTTATGGTAGGTGGAGCCGCCATGTATCCCAGCAAAAATATTGTTGAAAATGCTGTAAACTCGAAAGACCATACCACACTTGTGGCCGCAGTAAAAGCAGCAGATTTGGTCGAAACTTTACAAAGCGAAGGCCCATTTACTGTATTTGCCCCAACTAATGCCGCATTCGAAAAACTACCGGAAGGCACAGTAGCCACCTTGCTAAAACCTGAAAACAAAAGCAAACTCGCCGGTATTCTCACTTATCATGTCGTGGCCGGAAAAAAGAATGCCAAAGACATTATAAAAGACATCAAAAAAGGAAATGGCAAAGCTACGTACAAAACTGTTAGCGGCGGAACATTAACAGCAATGTTAGTTGGTAAAAGCGTGGTTATTACCGACGAAAATGGTGGAACGGCAACTGTAATTATAGCCGATGTCAACCAATCCAATGGGGTTATTCACGTAACTGATAGTGTTTCTATCCCTAAGTAATACAAGCAAAATTTAGTTATACTTTTTCATTTTTAAGAAGCTGTCTCAAGATTTGATTTACCTTTAAATTTTGGGGCGGTTTCTGTTTTAGTTTTAAGTCAATATAATTATAGATTATAAATGACGTTGTCGTATAACTTTTTTGATCTAACGATTTAAAAATACCATTAGTCCACCTCTGTATTGCATGAGGAAGTGCAATACATTTTTAGTCGAGGAAGTTAGGTAGTAACAAATGGTTCGCAAAAAGCAGTCTAACTTTTATGAAAATTGATGAAAGTATACGTCTTAAATCTTCTTATTCAATAGTTTTATTATATTTGAGTGGATAATTTGCAACTGAAAATCATGAAAAAACTTACTCTACTCATCGTCTGTGTTCTAATTTTAACTCTTGGAGCAGGTAACCCCAACGATGGTAAGCTTAGTAATTGGATCGAAAGTGATATTCCTTACCTCATCGATTTTTATAAGCGTATGCATCAAAATCCTGAGATTTCCCTACAAGAAGAACAGACTGCTAAAACCTTGAGTTCCGAGCTGAGGAAGGTTGGTTTTGAAGTCACAGAAGGTGTAGGCGGGTATGGTATCGTAGGTATTCTGAAAAATGGCGAAGGACCTACTATTCTATACAGAACAGATATGGATGCCTTGCCGATGAATGAAAAGACGGAACTTGATTATGCCAGCCAAGTAAAGATTATTCACAACGATAGTGAGACGGGCGTTATGCATTCCTGCGGACACGACATGCATATGACTTCCTGGGTTGGAACAGCCCGAGCCATGGCAAATAACAAAGAGAATTGGAGCGGAACATTGATGCTTATCGGTCAACCCGCCGAAGAAATTGGAGCAGGTGCGCGCATGATGTTAGAGGCAGGTCTATATGAACGGTTTGGCGTACCTGATTTTGGGATTGGACATCATTGTAATCCAGCTTTGGAAGCAGGAACAATCGGTCTGATACCTGGTTACTCAATGGCCAATGCGGAGATGATAGAGATTGATGTGTTTGGTATAGGTGGTCATGGTGCTACCCCAGATGTCACCATAGATCCAATAGTACTGGCAAGCAGCATCATCATGGACCTACAAACCATTGTTAGCAGAAGCCTTAAGCCTTTAGATGATGCGGTAGTAACTGTAGGTGCCATTAAAGGCGGTACTGTTGGAAACATTATTCCGGACCAAGTAACCTTAAAGTTAACCTTAAGATCGTACAAGGAGGACGTACGACAACTAGTCCACAAACGCATCAGAGAAATTTGTAAGGGCAATGCAATGGCAGCGGGATTGCCGGAAGATAAGTGGCCGGATGTTAGGATTCCTGAGGAATTTGTGCCAGCCAACTATAATGACCCTGATCTTACCGAGTTGTTGATTGCTTCAGCTAAGGAGACCATAGGCAATGACAACGTGATTGCCACAGACCCGATTATGGGAGCAGAAGATTTTGCCCTTTATGGTCGTACCGAACACGATGTACCTACAGCAATGTTTTGGCTGGGTACCGTTACCAAGGAGAAGATTGAAAGTGGCGACTTGCCGGGATTACACTCGCCGTTCTACTATCCTGAAAGTGAACCGACCATACGCACAGCTGTTTCTGTTACCACCAATATGATTATGGATTTATTTAATTCTGTAAATTAACCGTCTGAGGACCAGATTTTTTAGTGAATTTCAAATAGTGTGTGCTTTCATCCCTGTTTACCTTAATTACATTCACTTGAGTAGGAAAAAGTTCCATCAAAAATGTTGCATCTGCTGTCAACGTTTTCATAGGTGAGGCGATATAAGATCGAAACATAATAAAGTGGATGTCTCCTTCTACACTGTGTTCTTCAAATTTTAATGTCAATCTCGATTTCTCAGCGAGTAGTATAAACTTATCATTGAAATAGTCTATAGCAATCGTTTTGTTCCTGGCAAAAAACTGAGATAAGTCGGTTGGCTGATATTCTATTGGATTATGATTTTTCAGAGCATCTCTCAAATCGTCAGAAAACACTTTAATCATCACCTGCAAGGAGTCGTTTTTTACATTAACTTCACTCATAGAAAGATAAATTGCGTGATTATCTCTCTCTGAGAGAGAAGCTCCTATCAGCCAAATCGAGCAAATAAAAATGATGATGCGCATGAGATTATGGTCTATCTAACTCAAAAATACGTAAATGTGAGGGACTTTGGGAGAAGAGATAAATATTATTTATTATACGTATTGCAACACACTTTTTTAATTCTCCTTCCTAAAATTCCACCTGCGATAAAAGTGGGGATAAACCCAAATAATAGTATCCCGAAAAAAGGTTTGTAATAATAGTCTACAATTGCATCATACACACTATCTCCGTTTGTAAGACCTTCATCAATAAATCCAATTGTTGAGCCGCCAAAAACTCCACAAATTAAAATTGACATTAGACCAAACATTCCAACTAAAATTGAATTCAATTTTCTTTGGCAGATCAGGGTTTGCATTTTGTTACCGATATAATAACCCGAAATAAATAAAGCAATTATACCAGCTGCAAAATTTAAGGCAAAGTTTAAAATAAATTCAAATAAATCTTTTATAGGATTTTTAGTTCCTACTAATAGCAGCAAGAATAGTAATATTGCTATCAAGAGATTAGTTCCAATAGTTATATAAGTGTATTTGACAGCTCTATTCATCTTTTACCCAAAAATTGCCCAGAGCATAGACATGATGGAGTCTAAAGTGCTTTGTTCTCTTTCTGGTTCACAATATTTTTTTGATAAATATTTTAGGGATTTTTTATTCCAAGCCTTGTCGAATAGTAAGCTCAACTCAAATTTGTGTTTTTGTATTTCAGATAATGAAAGTTCATTTTTTTGTATTTTGTATTCGATTTGAATTAATTCCGTAATTTTCTCGAATTCTCCATTTTGAAACAAATCCTTTTCATATGGAGTTCCCGTATTTTCCAAAAAGGTTTTCTTTCCTTCGTAAGAATTATAAACTTGTAAATGCTTTTTTGTTAATTTCAAATCTTTTATTCCAGTGGAGAATTAAATTGAAATCGCTTTTTTTAGAAAAATCCATTTGAATTGCATTTGCTTTCCGGCTTGCGTGTCAAATTCAATTATTTTTGGTGATAAAAGCGCTGTTAAAGCACCACAAATTAATGCTTTATAGGAGTTTTCCATATCTAAAAATGTAAATTTTAGAATAAAAAAAATGACAAAAAATAGCGTAATAAAAATGGCGTAGTTTAAAATTTTAAATTTTGTCCTTCTATTCATAATTTATTGTTTTTTGCTGTAGGTTATCTCAAAATTAATGAAAATTTTTTGGATGTTATGAAGGTCTGGTCAAAATGGAAAAAAATTCAAATCAGCATAGTCCTAAAATTGTTCAAATTTGATGTAGAATATGTTTTTACTCTATGATTTTTATTTCAGAATTTAGCTTCAACAAATCGGAAATCAACTGTATTTTTTTCTAAAAAAGAAAGTTTTTTAAACAGTCTGAGGTTTTTGTGGTGGTGTTGATAGCTTTTTTTGGCAACTCATTCAGAAAAATAGACAACCCAAAAATATATCTGAATCACATTCTAAACAAACTTGAATCTGAGTAGACCAGCATTTCATTTTAGTCTTTTAAAATTCTCTAGACAGTATCTGTTGACTATATGCTTAGCTGTTGGTCATAACGAAATACTGCAGATTCATATACAGATAGTTCTGCTTCTTCATATTTTCTCAAGCCTCTCAATTTCTTTGCTTAAGTCCTTTGACAACTCTATTATTTTTGCTTTTGTTTCTTCGATAGGCTTATAGATGTTCCAACCAATACTATTTCTCTGGGTTCGGATAAAATACAGGTATTCCTGATCTGACAATAAATTATCATAATCTAGAGGAATCATTTCTCCTTGGCTGTAGGTTAAATCTCTATAATCTCCACCCCAATATTCCTTAAATCGTGTGTTAAAAATGTTTTGACTCGCGTTGATAAGAAAATCTCTGTAAACCAATTCAAAGTTGACTATCCATTCATCATCATCTTCATACAATTGAGCGATTCTTTTCCTGATGTCGGGATTGGATATGAAATCTACACCTAGAGCTTTTAAAGACTCAAAAACGTTATTATCTAAATCGGAATCTCCATAAAATCGCGTTGACACATAGAAATGTTGATTTAGCGAATCGTTGTACGGAATTTTGTTTTCGAGATGATGGATAATGACATCAACAGACTTCGATGCGCCTTCGTAAAATTTTAAACTTTCGTCAAACTGAATGATATCGTTTTGAAATTGAGCTTCGAAAGACTTTAAAATTTGTATTTCCTTTTGCTTTTTAAGCCTATTTTGATTCCAGTTATTAATCTGAAGTGCAATCAAAATTCCAATAACCACCAGAACAATTTCGCCAATAGCATATTTGAAGTACCTTCCGGCGGGCAAACCAAGCTCTCCTTCCAAAAGCAGATTTAATCTAATTTTTTTAAAGAATTTTATCATTGCCTAATAGTTCATAATGAGGTATTGCACTTTTTTATAATCATTCAAGGGCTAAATAGGGTTTATTTTTAATCAGCACCCAAATTGAACCATTCACAGAAACTACCGACTAAAGCGTAATGACTAATATGCTCCTAAAATAATTAATAAATTGAAGTTACATGGTTTTAATAAATGGGGTGTTTTCAGGTGGTAAATTCAATTTTTCTAATATTTCCTTCAATTCGGTCAGTGAATCTTTATCAATAAGATCCGTGTTAATTCTCAATTCCTTTTGCTCTGTTTTAAGTATATATTCGCCTCCAAAGCTTTTAATCGACTTTACTTCGCTTAAACTAATCTGTTTTCCGGCCCCATAAAGTATATTTTTTCGAATGGTATCATTTTTTATAATCAGGTATTGGTTTGTGAAATCGTATACAAAACGTCCGATATATAAAACGCCTGCTATTACATAAAGATAATCCCACCAATTCAATTTAAAATTTCCTATCAGATTAAAAATTCCTAAAGTCAACCATGCTATTCCAAGAATCAGATTTATGTACAATCTTTTCCTTTTAAACTTTATTTTCATTTTTAAATTTCGATTTTTTTAAGCTATCAGCAACTTGCATTTACCTTTACAACGCAACAACATGTAAATTTAGTAGGATTTTTCCAAATAGTACAGTTCAATGCCATTTCTCCTTATCCCCTTTTACCCTTTGGTTATGTTTTTCGAGTCTTTAATTCTATGTTAATGTGCTGTATTAAGTTACGTAAATCGCCTGCGAGATTTGTATAAGCTTTTATCATAAATTTTTTTACGTCTGCGTTTGTTCGGAGCGTTCCTTTCAGATCATTATCTTCATATAAGCTTTCTAAATTGATGGGGTATCCGGTTTTAGAAGTATTATCAATAACAAGCTTCCCATTTAATTGTGGTATAACAAGGTTTAGTTGAATCTGATTATCGTATTGCAATTCTTTCATTTCAATATAATAATACCGTGCAGAATATACTGTAGTAATTTGCTGTCTCAAGCTATCATTTTTAATCAGGTTCATTCCTTTAGACTTTAGGTGGTCATAGGCTGACAGATTTCTCAATTGAGTAGTTGTTCCTAATAGATTTCCGTAATGTAAATAAAGTGAATCAACAAACGGCTTACGTTCTTCTATCTGGTTAAGCACTATAAGGTTAGACTTATACAGTTCTTTGTTTTTATTTATGTTCCACAAACAATCCTTCAAATCCTTTTCGAGGTTAAATTTCATCTCTGCCAAAAGTTCTATTTCTTCGACACTTGCTTTGTTATCTGTATTCCAATTATTTAATTGTAACGCAATCAAAATCCCAATAACGACGAGGACAATCTCTCCAATAGCGTATTTAAAATATCTGCCGGTCCGGCCGTCAGACAGGTTTTCCATTAGCAAGTTTTGGCGAATTTTTCGAAAGAGTTTTAGCATTGGTTAGCAGTTTGTCATAATCAAGCAGAGCTCGTTTTTGGATAAATTGGCTGTGTGTTTTAAGCTCCTAATGTAGCAAATATAAACCGAATAGAACATAAGCAAAAGTATTCCTAGGCAGGCTTGCACTAACATTCAATTCCATAAGATGTTGTTACTTCGTCACTTTTAACCCGAATTATGCATTACATATTCAACTCTTTATTCAACATCTGAAGTAACTCCAAAGTGTACTCTTTAAATTCTTTCGCTTGTTGTGCTCTTAGTCTGTCGAAATTTCTTACTCGGAATAAACTGTTCTCAAATTCTCGACTTCTAAACATTTTTTCTAATTCTCTTTTATGCTTGCTTGGTTCTTGAAAATTCCCATATCCAGAGTCATACGGAAAGCTTTTTAGTGGATAGTAATCAGAAATAATAGGAATTAATGAATTACTAAAATGTTCATTACCATAGACAACAAGTTCCAATAATCTTTTCAATGATTGTTCCCACTTTGCTAAATTAGTTTTTAACTCTTGGTTTCGTATTAGTTTTAGTGAGTTTGAGCTTTGTGCTGCATTCAGAACCATGATTTCAGCCTTGTAATCATCAATACCTAAAATTCTACCAAATTCACGGGCTAAGCTATCTTCTCTTTTTTCAATATAGTCTGGTGACGTAAACGTTAGAAGTTTATCAGCTGCTGCAATACCTACTTCTTTTGTTTTAAGATAATCATCAATTAGAGTTAAATTTTCTTCCATTTCCAATTTTAAATTCTTGAGCAACACTAATTCTTGGCTTCTTGACTTTATGCTCTCATTCCAATTATTAATCGAAAGTGCAATCAAGATTCCAATAACAACAAGTACGATTTCTCCAATGGCATATTTTAAATACCTGCCGGTCCGGCCGGCAGGCCTGCCAGCTGCCATGCTAGGCTTTCCGGTTTTATTTTTCTGCATAAGGTCGTAGCGTATTTTTCTAAAGAATTTTAGCATTAGTTAGTAGTTTCTGACAATGAAGTACAACGAGAGTCTGTATCAAAAATACACCAAAGTGATTAAGAAAATTGATTGGCGTGCTGTTTTTTGCTTAAGATGTCTATTTTCTGATCAAGATTTGAGTGCTATTCAAAAGTTAAGAGGAAAAAGTATTACAACTAAAACAAAATATAACGTATTCGTCAATAGCAAACACGCTTCTTAGCCTCTTTCAACACTGCCTTTAGCGAGACAGGGAATATAAAAGTGTTTCAAAATGATTTAAATAATTAAAAACCAATGGCTTGTATCACCCGAGATACTGAACAGAATAGCTGTATAGTTTTATCAAATAATATAATGTCGATATCTCATAATTGATTTTGAATAATACCAAAAAATCAAATTAAAAAACAAAGTACATGTTTCGACAGCTTCTGTTGTGTAATCTGTTTTTATGGGTTTCCTCCGTTAGAGCTTTTACTTTGAAAAATTTAAATATGTCAAGAAATAATAGTAATTTTCAATCCAAACCTTTAGTCATGGAAAATAACAAAGATCCATTTGTCGAAAAATGGGAAAAAACACGAGAAAAAGGCTTTACAAAACACTTTTATTCCACAGGTTTAAGCTTTGGAATCCTTTTGTTTGTGGTACTTACGGCTTACGATTATTTTTTTGTAGACAAAAAATTTGAATCTACTTACGATTTTATTATTCAACTGGTAATATGCATCGTTTTTGGCGGCGGGATTTATGCCATCTTTATTTGGTTTCTCAATGAGATGATGTACAAAAAAAAGACGCAAAACAAAAACTAAATCCGCCAGCACAATTATGCTCAACATAGTCATACAATCAAAATTTTTATTACGCCTTTCATTAACCTTATCATTACTTGTGTCCTGTAATCCATCTAAAGAGCAGCAACCTGCTCAAAACCCTTCAAATTCAACTGCAATTGAAACTGAAATAGACTCGATTCTTAAAGATTTAACTTTAGAAGAAAAAATTGGCTTAGTCCATGCGCAATCCAAGTTTAGCACCAAAGGAGTAGAGCGTTTAGGCATCCCCGAATTATGGATGTCCGATGGGCCACATGGTGTTCGTGCAGAAATAAGCTGGGACGATTGGAGTTATGCCGGCTGGACAAACGATTCTATTACGGCCTTTCCGGCTTTAACCTGTTTAGCCGCTACATTCAATCCCGGCCTCGCTAAAGATTACGGGCTTAGTTTGGGTGAAGAAGCACGCTACAGAAAAAAAGATGTGCTGCTTGGCCCGGGTGTGAACATTTACAGAACGCCTTTAAACGGCAGAAATTTTGAGTACATGGGCGAAGATCCTTTCCTGGCTTCACAATTAGTTGTGCCGTATATTGAAGGTGTTCAGGAAAATGGTGTTGCCGCCTGCGTAAAGCATTACGCGTTGAACAATCAGGAAAAAAACAGAGACAAGGTAAATGTTGAAGTGAGCGACAGAGCGCTTCATGAAATCTATTTGCCTGCATTTAAGGCCAGCGTTTTAAAAGGCAATACATGGGCAATAATGGGCGCTTACAACAAATTTCGAGGCGAATATACTACGCACCATGAATTGCTTATGAATGACATCTTAAAAGGAAAATGGAATTTCGACGGTGTCGTTATAAGCGATTGGAGTTCCACACACGATACTAAAAAAGCGGCCCTTTTTGGATTAGACATCGAGATGGGAACGGGTACCGATGGCCTTGGCACAAGTACCAGAAATTACTATGACAGCTATTACCTGGCTCAACCCTTTTTAAAAGCCATACAAGAAGGAGAAATTGAAGAAAGCATTTTGGACGACAAAGTGCGACGCGTGCTTCGATTACGTTACAGAACCAATATGAACAACACTCGTCCTCTAGGAAAAGCCAATACTGTAGAACATCATCAAGTTGCTAGAAATGTGGCGACGGAAGGCATCGTACTTTTAAAAAATGAAGATAACTTCTTCCCAATTCAAGACAAAGAAGAGCTAAGCATAGCCGTAATTGGCGAAAATGCAACCCGTTCCATGACCAAAGGCGGAGGATCTTCGGAGTTGAAAGCTAAATTTGAAATTTCGCCTTTAGAAGGATTGAAAGCTAGGTACAAAAACGCAAAAATTCTACATGCATTAGGCTACCATTCCGGTCCTTCAGTTTATGACCAAGTTATCCCCTCGAAGTTTGATGCCGATTCTCTAAAAAATGAGGCCTTACAAATAGCCAAAAAAGCAGACATTGTTTTATTTTTTGGAGGATTAAACAAGAGCCATTTACAAGATTGTGAAGGCGATGACAGGCAGGAATACGAATTGCCTTATGGGCAAAATGAACTCATCCAAGAACTGTTAAGCCTAAATCCTAACCTTGCCTTTGTAGGCCTCACAGGTAATGCATTTAGAATGCCTTGGAAAAAAGAGGTGAAAGGAATTTTACAAAGCTGGTATCTCGGGTCTATGGCTGGGCATGCCATAGCAGATGTGATTAGTGGCGATGTGAATCCTTCAGGAAAGTTGCCCTTTACATTCCCAAAAGAACTAAAGGACAATCCTGCGCATTATTTTGGCCCGGAATCCTATCCCGGAAAAAATTTAACTGCTACATATCAGGAAGATATTCTGGTGGGTTACCGCTGGCACGACACCAAAGCTATACAGCCTGAATATGCTTTTGGTTACGGTTTGTCCTACACCGATTTTGAAGTCAAATCGATTGACATCAATACCTCTTCGTTAACTGAAAAAGGCGAATTTACAATAAGCTGTGAGCTAACAAACACAGGAAATTATGACGGTGCCGAAGTCGTACAAGTCTATGTGGGCAAAGCAGAATCTAAAGTTGATAGAGCCTTAAAGGAATTGAAAGGCTTTGAAAAATTAAATATTCTAAAAGGCCAATCCGAAACGGCAAGCATTACTGTAAAAGCAAAAGATTTAGCATATTATGATGAATCTTTACAAGATTGGAACGTCGAAAAAGGAACATATACCGTTTACATTGGCAATTCTTCCGACAACATCTGGAAAACTTTTGAAATAACTGTTGATTAAGTAAAAATGACCAAAAAAATCAGTCTAATCACCCTGCTGTTCATCTTTATTGTAGGATGCCAGCCCTCTGAAAAAGCAGTGAGTGGCGAATTTAAATTAAATGCAAAAGTAAAAGGCATAGAAAATAATCCTTGGGTGTATTTGCTTCTCAATAACGAGACCTACGACTCTACAAAAATTGCAAACCATCAATTTTCATTCAAAGGTCAGCTTGAACACCCTATGGCATTCGACCTTTATATCGAAAATTCCAGAAACCATACCTCCATTTGGCTAGAACCCGGAACGATTGAATTTTATGCAGAAGATGGTAAATTTAAGGACGCCGTTATAACGGGCTCAAATTCGCAAGAAGACAGTGACAGACTTTGGAAACCTATTTGGCAATACCGAAAAAAAAGAGATAGTCTAAATAAAATTTTAGACAATAAGGCTATTGCAGATAGCGAAAAAACACGTGCTAAGGCAGAACTAAAGGACATTTGGTCCAGCCACTTGAGTATTGAAAAAGCCTTTATAAAAAACAATCCAGATTCCTATGTTAGCGCCTCTACATTAGATTTTTATACCACTTCTATCGAAAAAGAAAAAGTTGAAGAACTCTACAACAGTTTTAGCGAAAGACTTAAAAATTCTAGCTATGGAAAATCTATACAACGATATCTAGAACTCCAGAAAAACCTTAAACCGGGAGACAACTACGTCGATTTTAGCATGAAAAATGCCCAAAATGAGAATGTAAACCTTTCTGACTTTGAAGGCAAACTCATCTTGATTGATTTTTGGGCATCTTGGTGTGTACCATGCCTAAAAGAATTTCCAGCACTAAAGGAAGCCTACAACACCTACCAAAAAGACGGTTTTGAGATTGTTGGCA
Source organism: uncultured Mesohalobacter sp. (assembly GCA_964396065.1). Classification (GTDB taxonomy): domain Bacteria; phylum Bacteroidota; class Bacteroidia; order Flavobacteriales; family Flavobacteriaceae; genus Psychroflexus. The sequence continues at coordinate 30,648 of CAYNCI010000015.1, forward strand.
TCTCTGAAGACGAATCTAAAAAGGCTTGGACTAAAGCTATCGAAAAGTTTGAACTCAATTGGACAAATTTATGGGACGACGCTGGCAGCAGTTCAGATCCCTATTTAATTTACAATGTGAGCGGTATTCCTGATAACTTTTTAATAAATAAAGAAGGCGTGATTATTGCTCGAGGACTCCGAGGGGAAGAATTAATCGAGGCCGTCAAGCAAGAAATTGAAAAGGAAAAAAGTTCGTCTTAAAACATCCTTTTAAGTTTCAATTTCAATAATCCTTTTAAAAATTGATATATTTACGAATTAGTTTCATCAATCGGAATTATCCGGTTTCAATATATATAAATAATGGGGTGCAATTCATGTGCAAGTGGGAAAGACGGAACGCCAAAAGGCTGTAAAAATAATGGAACATGTGGAACAGACGGATGTAATAAACTCACCGTTTTCGACTGGCTTTCCAATATGCAACTTCCAGAAAATCATAAACCTAACCCAATCGTAGAGGTCAGGTTTAAAAATGGAAGAAAAGAATTTTATAATAATGCGGAAAACCTATCTCTTCATATTGGCGATGTGGTTGCTACAGAAGCTCATCCGGGACACGACATTGGCACAGTTAGCCTAACAGGAGAACTTGTCAAAGTTCAGATGAAAAAAAAGAAAGTCGATTCTGATCCGGCGTCACATCCAAAAATCTATCGTATAGCCAACCAAAAAGACATAGACGTATGGCAGAAAAGCCGATCTAAAGAAGAAGAGATAAAAGTAAAAGCTAGGCAAATCGCGATTCGCTTAAATCTTAAAATGAAGATAAGCGATATCGAATTTCAAGGCGATGGGTCTAAAGTGATTTTCTATTACACGGCAGACCAGCGAGTAGATTTTAGGCAACTCATTAAAGAATACGCCTATTCTTTTAAGGTTAGAATAGAAATGAAACAAATTGGCTTAAGGCAAGAAGCGGCAAGACTTGGCGGAATTGGCTCTTGTGGCAGAGAATTATGTTGCTCAACATGGTTGACCGATTTTAGATCGGTAAAAACTTCTGCTGCCCGATACCAGCAATTGTCTCTTAACCCTATAAAGTTGGCCGGACAATGCGGAAAGTTAAAATGCTGCTTGAACTACGAGTTAGACATGTATATGGAAGCTTTAAAAGACTTTCCAAAAACTGAAATTAAGCTTAACACCAAAAAAGGCAAAGCAGCATTCCAAAAGATGGATATCTTTAACCGTAAGATGTGGTATGCCTACTACGACGAGCCCAACCAATGGCATGAGCTTAAAGTTGAGGATGTAAATAGTATTATAAAAGCAGACAAAGCCAATAAACCTGTGGAATGTCTGGAAGACTTTGTTGAAGAAACAACGGTGGCAAGCATAGACTTTAACAATGTTGTGGGTCAGGATAGCTTAACCCGTTTTGACAAGCCTGCCAGAAGCAAAAGAAGAAATAAGAGAAACAAAAGAAGACCAAAAACACCCAAAAAGAATAAAGAGTAATGCCTAAAAACCCGTTGTTTCTTTTAGTTATTGCACTAATGCTGGTTTTTGCTTGCGCACCGGATGAGACATACTTTAAAACCAAAATGACAAATGGAAAATGGCATAAAGACAGCATTTTTCAATTTAAGTTTGAAACCTCAGATACTATATCCGAATTTGATTTGTTTATACATATTAGAAATACAGAAGATTACAAATACAGCAATCTCTATTTGATTGCCTCTTTAGAATATCCTAAAGGCAAAGTGGAAGTAGATACGTTGGAATATAAAATGGCCTACCCTGATGGTCAACTCATGGGTGTTGGCATGGGCAGTTTAAAGCACAATTTGTTATGGTATAAAGACAAATTTAAGTTTACTGAAAGCGGATTTTATACCTTTAATCTCAAACATGCCATGAGAAGATATAACAAAATTGAACCACTTGAAGAATTAGATGCTGTTGAAGAAGTTGGGTTTAGTTACAAACCTCATAAAACAATAGATAATGAGTAAAAAGAAAAGCAGTTACAATAAGACATCTTACGTCAAAAAGTTTTGGGTAATATACGCTATCTTATGCCTGTTTGCCGTTTCCATATTTCTTTTGGCAGGCGTTGGACTTTTTGGCAGTATGCCTACTTTCGATCAATTGGAAAATCCGCAAACCAATCTTGCTACAGAAATTATTTCCCAGGATGGGAAAACCTTAGGAAAATACTTTAAGCAAAACAGAACACCGGTAGAATTTGACAAACTACCAGACCATTTAGTAAACGCCTTGGTCGCAACAGAAGACGAACGGTATTACGACCATTCGGGAATAGATGCAAGAGGCACGCTAAGAGCAATTGCTTACTTAGGCGAAAAAGGTGGCGCAAGTACCTTATCCCAACAGCTTGCAAAGCAGCTGTTTACAGACATGAACCAAAGAGGGCTTCTTAATAGATTAACTCAGAAAATAAAAGAATGGGTTATCGCCATTAGACTAGAAAAACAATACACCAAAAATGAAATCATAGCCATGTACTTCAACATCTATGATTTTACACGTGGCGCAGTTGGCATTCGATCAGCAGCAAGGGTCTATTTTGGAAAAGAACCAGAAGACTTAAATATCGAAGAGTCGGCAACACTTGTGGCAATGTTTAAAAACTCTGTACTATACAACCCCTACAGAGAGAGATTCAAACAAAATTCTTTAAACCGTCGTAATCAGGTGTTCTATCAGATGTATAGAAACGAATTTATTACAGAAAAAGAAAAAGATTCTTTACAAGCTTTACCGCTTAAAATTAATTATACTCCAGAATACTCCAGTGATGGCCAGGCAACTTACTTTAGGGCAGAGCTTAAAAAATTCATGAATAATTGGATTGAAGAAAATCCAAAACCTGATGGCACTAAATATAATCTGTACAGAGATGGTCTTAAGATTTATACAACCTTAGACTCCGACGCTCAGCGTTATGCAGAAAACGCGGTAAAACTTCATATGAAGAACCTTCAAAAAGAGTTTGACAGCAGAAATAAATACAACAAGACAGCGCCTTTTAGAAGTATTACACCAGACGAAATAGATCGAATCATAAACCAGTCTATTAAAAATTCTGACCGCTATCGTACTTTAAAAAGAGCCGGGATGTCCGAAGATTCTATTCTGGCAAGCTTTGATAAGCCGACGAGCATGAAAGTCTTTAGCTGGAACGGGAAAATTGATACGGTAATGACCCCTAGAGACTCCATTTACTACCACAAGAAATTTTTAAATGTGGGTATGATGTCCATGAGGCCTCAAACAGGTGCCATAAAAGCCTGGGTTGGCGGTATAGATTTTGAAAACTTTAAATACGAGCACGTAAAACAAGCGAAGCGTCAGGTAGGTTCGACCTTCAAGCCTATCGTTTATGCGACGGCTATAGATCAACTGCATATTTCGCCGTGTTTAAAGTTTCCTAATACAATGTATACAATCCCAAAAGGAAGGCATGGGCTTTTAGAAGACTGGACACCCAAAAACTCTTCAGACGATTATGGCGAGGTGAAAACTTTAAAGAAAGCTTTAGCAGAATCTGTAAATACAATCACCGCCAGAATAATAGACAAGACAGGACCTCAACCTGTTGTAGACTTAGCAGGCAAATTAGGTATAGACACCAGAAGAATTGAACCCTATCCCTCTATTGCTCTGGGAACACCGGATTTAAGTGTATACGAGATGGTCTCCGCATACAGTACATTTGCCAACAAAGGAGTATATGTCGCCCCGTATTATGTAGAAAAAATTGAAGACAAGAATGGTACTGTCTTATACCAACATAAACCCGAGAGCAGAGACGTCGTAAGCCATGAAACGGCATATGTTACAGTAAAGCTTCTGGAAGGCGTAACCAAGCATGGCTCAGGCCAGCGTTTACGAGGCACATGGGCTGTAAACAATCCTGTGTACAAAAAAGTAGTGACAGGATATCCTTATGATTTCGAGAATGATATTGCTGGAAAAACAGGTACAACGCAAAACCAAAGCGATGGATGGTTTATTGGAATGGTGCCAGACCTGGCAACTGGTGTTTGGGTTGGTGGCGAAGACCGTTCGGTGAGATTTAGCAGCATCACCTATGGACAGGGCGCAACTATGGCGCTGCCTATTTGGGGCATGTATATGAAAGATTTGTATAATGATAAAGACTTTATACTTTCCAAAGACGCTTTTGAAGAGCCTGAAAACCTAAGCATTCAAGTTGAATGCGATGATGAAGTGAAATCAGACGATAATAAAGAAGTAAAAACAGACTTCGACTTTGCATTTTAACCCAAAGAATTACATATTATGGCCCATAAGAACTTTTACGATAAAAGTAATTTGCAAAAAGTTCGTGCCAAAAAATTCTTAGGACAGCATTTTTTAAGAGACTTGGCCGTAGCTGAACGAATTGCCGACGCTATCGACAGCACAACTATTTCGAAATGGATAGAAATTGGTCCCGGTACGGGAGTACTTACCCAATTCTTGATTTCAAAACCTATAGATGTCTTCGCGTTCGAGATCGACAGAGAATCTATTGCTTATCTTGAAACACATCTTAAAAATGAATTAGAAAGCAATTTCAATATAATACATCAAGACTTTTTAAAAGTAGACTTAGAAAGTCTGTTCCCTGCAGAACAACTTGGAATTGTGGGAAATTTTCCTTATAATATTTCTAGTCAAATCCTCTTTAAAACACTAGAAAACCGAAATATGGTTCCAGAATTTGTAGGTATGTTTCAAAAAGAAGTCGCTCAAAGAATTTGCGCCTCTAGTGGGAATAAAACCTATGGAATTTTATCGGTATTAACGCAAGCCTTTTATGAAACTGAATATTTATTTACAGTTCCTCCAAATGTTTTTAAACCACCACCTAAGGTAGACAGCGGGGTTATTAGGCTAAAACGCCGTTCCGATTACCACTTAGATTGTGATGAAAAATTGTTCTTTAAAGTTGTAAAAACAGCATTTCAACAGCGTCGTAAAACATTAAGAAACAGTTTAAAAACCTTTAATCTAAGTGATGATTTAAAACTAGAGCCTATATTTGCGAAACGGCCTGAACGTTTAAGTTATCTGGAGTTTGTAGAATTAACGTCTAAAATTGAACAAAATGCAGTTTGAAGTATCAAAATCGCTTATTGAGAAAATAGAGTACCTGATCGAACAAAAAGATGATCATGAGCTATTGTCACATCTTGGCGATATGCACCATGCGGATATTGCTGAAATTTTAGACAAGCTCAATCTGGACGAAGCCACATATATTGTAAAACTTCTGGACAGCACAAAAACTGCAGAGGTGCTATTGGAGATTGACGAAGATGATCGAGAGAAACTTCTGGACAACCTTACCGCCCAAGAAATTGCAGACGAGATTGCGGAAATGGACACCGATGATGCTACAGACATCATCTCGACACTGTCTTTACAGCTTAAAGAAGAAGTATTAGAAAACCTTGACGACAGAAGCCATGCTAAGAATATCGTAGAGTTAATGCGCTATGACGAAGACTCTGCCGGTGGACTTATGGCAAAGGAACTTATTAAGGTAAATGAAAATTGGAGCGTTACAGGATGTATGGAGGAGATGCGCGCCCAGGCTGAATATGTGACCCGAGTGCATTCGATTTATGTAGTAGACAACAAAGGAAAACTTAAAGGACGATTGTCGCTCAAAGACCTTATCACGGCCCCAAGAACAGCAAACATCAAAGATATTTATATTCAAAATGTAGATTACGTAGATGTACATACACCAGCTGAAGAAGTTGCGAGAATTATTCAGAAATACGATTTGGAGGCCATTCCCGTAATTGACGAAATTGGGAGACTCGTTGGTAGAATAACAGTAGATGATATTATAGACTTTATTACCGAAGAAGCTGATAAGGACTACCAAATGGCAGCAGGTATCTCGGAAGATGTAGATGCAGATGATAATATTTGGCAACTAATTCGAGCAAGATTACCCTGGTTAGTACTAGCCCTTTTTGGAGGTTTTGTGGCTGTATTGGTCGCCAAACAATACGAATCGGCCATCGGAGAATACGAATTTCTGTTTTACTTCATGCCTCTTATTGTCGCCATGGCAGGTAATGTAGGTGTGCAATCTTCGGCAATAATTGTGCAAAGTATAGCCAAAGGTACACTTACCGGTTCCACCTGGAAACGACTATTAAAAGAGGTTGGCCTTAATATTGTAAATGGGATTGTACTCTCTGCGATATTATTTGTTGGAGCCTACTTGATTTTAGGTACTGATTTAATAACACCGCTTACCATATCAATTGCACTTATAGCCGTAGTAATTGTCGCCTCACTTATCGGCACTTTTGTCCCCATTATGCTGGACAAATATAATATCGATCCGGCAATAGCAACAGGTCCGTTTATCACCACAAGTAACGATATATTTGGGCTTTTAATCTTTTTCAGCATTGCCAAAATTATGCTCGGATTTTAAGCTATGCCCAAAGAACCTATTGTATATTCAAAACAAATCGTTGTAGACCATTCCGTTATAGACCATTTTAACCATGTAAATAATCTGGCTTATGTGCGTTGGGCTCTAGAAATTTCAAAAGAACACTGGAATGCATTTACAACTGAAGCCGTACAAAACACCTATGGCTGGATGATCATGCATCACGAATTAACCTACAAAAGGCAAGCTCTACTGGATGATAATTTGATTATTAATACCCATATTTTAAATTATTCTGCGGCGACATCCGAAAGAATGACCGAAATCCTGCATAAAGAAAATAAGCAAGTTATCTTTGAATCTGTTGCGAAATGGTGCTTTGTGAAAATTGAAACCCAAAAACCAGCACGTATTCCTGATGAAATTATAAAACCTTTTTTTAAATAAAATGAAAGTACTCCATCTAGATAAAAACCATCCGTTATTGATTAATCAGTTAAGTGAGTTAGGCTTTACAAACGATGAAGACTACACATCGCCTAAAGCTAAAATTGAGCAAATAATTGAAGATTACGATGGAATTGTGATCAGGAGTCGATTTCCCATTGATAAATCCTTTTTGGACAATGCAAAAAATTTAAAATTTATTGGTCGTGTTGGCGCAGGCCTAGAGAATATTGATGTTGAATACGCTAAAGCAAAAGGCATTAAACTGTTTAATGCACCGGAAGGTAATCGAGATGCTGTGGCAGAACACACCTTAGGCTTATTTTTAAGCCTTATGAACCGCTTTTTTATAGCCCACAACGAAGTTACAAATGGCACTTGGCTAAGAGAAGAGAACCGTGGTGAAGAAATCATGAACAGAACCGTTGGTATTATAGGCTATGGCTATATGGGTAAAGCATTTGCCAAACGCTTGCAAGGTTTTGGATGCAAGGTGATTTGCTATGACATTAAAGATAATGTTGGAGATGAGTATGCAACTCAAGTGTCGCTACAAACATTTTTTGAAAAAACTGAACTATTAAGTTTTCATTTACCCCTTACACCACTAACTAATCAGATGGTTAACGCGGAATTCTTAAACAGATTTAAGCACAAGTTGTGGCTGGTGAATACTGCAAGAGGTAAAATCATTAACACTGAAGACTTAGTTACAGCACTAAAAAATGGTAAAGTAAAAGGTGCCGGGCTGGATGTACTCGAGTACGAAAAAACATCTTTCGAAAATCTATTTGCAAACCAGGATGAAATGCCTGAAGCCTTTAAAACGCTTATCGATATGGAAAATGTGATATTAACACCACATATCGGTGGCTGGACCATAGAAAGCAAGAAGAAATTGGCTCAAACGATAGTCGATAAAATAAAATTTAGTTTTGTAAAGAATTAATCAACACCTAATAAATTATACCCTATTGAACGTCTCATCCTTTCGTAAATTTATTCACTATTATAAACTGGTTTTTATTCTTTTTACAGCAAGTTCAACCATAGCTTTTGCTCAGAATAAATCGGGATTTTCAATTACAGATGAAAACATCAAACACGTAAAATTTGATGCCAAACAAGTTGCTAAAATAACTGTGAATAACGGGAAGTGGTCTGAGTTTCAATTTCAATCTTCGTCCGAAAGCACCTATCAAAACGATTTGTATTTTGATTACAAAATTGAAAATGAAACACTTATCATTTCAGATATCTATCCAAAACATCTGGAATACGGCGATAATAAAATGACCTCTACACAGGTTTTCTCGGTAGAAGTTACCCTTACTATACCGGAAAATATAAGCCTATACATAAATTCTAAATATGCCTCGACCCTTGTAAAAGGGATGTACAAAAACATTACAATAAACACAAAAACCGGCAATTGCAAGCTAGACCTTACCAAAACCAACGCTAATATTAGTACTTACAGCGGAAACATTTCTGTAGTGACCAAAGATGTAAATGTCCAAGCCGAATCGCAAAACGGAAGCGTAGATCTTGATGATTTTTTAATTAAGAAATATTGGTTGAGTCTTAAAAGTATAGATGGAAATATAAGCGTAAAAAAGGCTTAACTATGCTAAGCCTAATACCAATTTTTAAATGAAAAAAATCGCTTACTTTTGTGAACAAAATATTTTTAAATGCGCATAAAACATTCGGTCATACTTATAGTAATCATTTTACTAATTGATCAAATTTCTAAAATATATATAAAAACAAATTTTATGCTTGGAGAAGCTGTTGAAGTTTTTTCCTGGTTCAAAATATTTTTTATAGAAAATGAAGGTATGGCCTGGGGAGCAAAGATACCCGGCAGCTACGGAAAAATAATTTTAACGGTATTTAGACTGGTGGCTATTGTCGGGATTGGCTGGTGGCTGTGGGACTCTACAAGAAAAAAATCGCCAAAAATATTGCTTGTGGCAATTACTTTAATCTTTGCAGGCGCATTAGGAAACATTATCGATTCTGTTTTTTATGGGGTTATTTTTAATGATAGCATTGGGCAAATCGCCACGTTTCTCCCTGAGGCAGGTGGCTATGCACCACTGTTGAAAGGCAAAGTTGTAGATATGCTTTACTTTCCTTTGTATGATGGTATTCTGCCCGATTGGCTTCCTGTTTGGGGCGGAGAGCAATTTACATTTTTCGAACCCGTGTTTAATGTCGCCGATACCGCCATAAGCACAGGATTTGGAATACTCCTGGTATTTCATAAAAAGGCCTTTCCTAAACCCAAAAAAGACTAATCCCCTACTACTTTGAATTTACTTTCTGTAGAACATATTTCCAAATCCTATGGGACTTTAAAACTTTTTGAAGACCTTTCTTTTGGAATTAATCAAGGCCAAAAAATTGGCCTTGTTGCAAAAAATGGAAGTGGTAAAACCAGCTTGTTACGCCTCCTAGCACAAAAAGATATACCTGATGACGGTATTATCAATTATCGAAAAGACATTAGAGTTGGCTTCTTATCTCAAGAACATGGCCTTAATGAAAGCCTTAGTGTCGAAGAAAGTATTTTAAGCTCCAAGAACTTCATTTTAAAAATCATAAACAACTATCAAAAGGCTTTAAAACATCCTGAAGATCAGGATGCATATCAAAAAGCCTTTGAGGCTATGGACGCAAATCAGGCCTGGGACTTTGAAACACAATACCAACAAATCCTCTCAAAATTAAAACTTGATGATTTAAATAAAAAAGTGAAAACCCTTTCCGGCGGACAAAAAAAGAGGCTATCGCTGGCAATTTTGCTTCTGGACCAACCGGATTTACTCATTCTTGACGAGCCTACAAACCATTTAGACCTGGAAATGATCGAATGGTTAGAAGACTATTTTAAGCAGTCTAAAATGAGCTTTTTTATGGTAACGCACGACAGGTATTTTCTAGAAAGGGTCTGCAACCTCATCATGGAGCTGGACGAAGGTCAACTATACAGTTACAAAGGCAACTATAGCTACTATCTCGAAAAAAGGGACGAGCGTATACAGCAATTTGAAGTTCAGACCGATAAAGCCAAGCAACTTTTCAAAAAAGAATTGGAATGGATGCGCCGCCAACCAAAGGCCAGAACGACGAAGTCTAAATCTAGAATAGATGATTTTGCTGAAATAAAAAGCAAAGCACACCAAAGACGAAATTCTCACGAAATCCAGTTGGAGATTAATATGCAGCGCCTTGGGACTAAAATTGTTGAATTTCACAAGGTCTCCAAATCGTTTGAAGACAAGACACTCTTCAAAGATTTTGACTATAATTTCAAAAAAGGAGAACGTGTTGGGATTATAGGCAAAAACGGCAGTGGAAAGTCTACTTTTTTAAACATACTAACCCAACAACTGGAGCCGGACACAGGAAAAGTAGTTGTTGGAGAAACGCTTCAGTTTGGGTATTACAAACAATCCGGGATACATGTTAAAACTGGCGAAAAAGTCATAGACGTTATTAGAAAATATGGCGATTATATTCCTCTGTTAAAAGGCAGAAAAATTTCTGCTCAACAGTTATTAGAACGTTTTCTTTTCGACAGAAAGAAACAATACGATTATGTGGAAAAGCTTAGCGGTGGTGAGCTTAAGCGCTTGTATTTGTGTACAATTCTTATACAAAATCCTAATTTTCTCATTCTTGATGAGCCCACAAACGATCTTGATGTGGTTACCATAAATGTCCTGGAAAGCTTTTTGATGGATTTTCCAGGTTGTCTAATTGTGGTTTCACACGACAGGTATTTTATGGACAAGATAGTGGATCACTTGTTTATTTTTAAAAACGGAGAGATTTCTGATTTTCCTGGCAACTATTCAGATTACAGGTCTTACGAAAACACAAGCTCTACGGACGAAAAGAAAGAAGAAAAACCTGAACAAGAATCAAAATCCATAGAAAAACCTAAGTCGTTAAGCTATCTGGAACAAAAGGAACTAAAACACATAGAAAAGGAAATTCAAAAATTAGAACAGGAAAAAGAGCAATTACAACAATCGTTCTTAAACGAACTATCTCCGGAAGAAATTACAATAAACAGCAAAAGGCTTCAAGAAATTGAAGATGCGATAGATAATAAAACCGAGCGATGGTTTGAGTTGGAATCTAAGAAATAAATCATGCCTTAAGCCTCATAAAGCTTAAGTTTATTTCGTAAAGTTTGCCCGGTTTTATCGAGTGCAATTATTTTTTTTCTTTACTTTTTCCGGCTGTATTGATAAAATACATAACGAATCCTACCAATCCAATAATTACTAAAGCAAATATGATGGTCATGACGATTGCGCCATTTGCCCAATCTACAAAAGGAATAGCTTGAAACATAACTTAAGATTTTTTAGTTACAGAAAGACAAAACTAATTTATATGCGGTTTAAGATTAATGATATAAATCAGTTTTTAGATGCTTTACAACAAACCCGGATTATTCATTATATATTTAGGTAAATATTATAATGAATAATGACGAGAATGGCTTAATATTGAGTTATTTTGCCAGGGTTACACTGTCGCTTTGGTCAGTACTATCAGACCCCGACAAAACATGGATTTCGTTGGCACTTCGTGCAAATTATGCTCTAATGCATAATTTGGGATAAATGTAAATTTGCATCTCAATAGCATAATGGATGATTTGGTTTAGGATTGCTTCTTTTTTAAAATTTCTGAGTTCTTCGACCAATCAGTATGGTATACATTCTCCATTTATCTATCAGTTTTTGATTAAATGTTTGTATAAGAAACTGCCTAAAGGTGATTTAAAAACCCTAAAACACAATAGAAATGTGATTTTAAATCATCAGGATTATATTAACGTGAAAGACTTTGGTAAAGGTTCTCAACATTTTTCTTCATCCCGAAGACAAGTTAAAGACATGGCAAATAAAGCAGGAATGTCTCTGCATAAATCTAAACTGATCAACAAAATTGTAGGTTATTTCAATATAAAATCAGCACTAGAATTAGGGACTTCTGTTGGCTTAGGATGTGTTGGCATGGCTACCAATCATCCTAATCTAAAAATTGAAACTATAGAAGCTTGCCCAAACACTCATAATCTGGCTGTAGAGAATTTCAGCAGACTCGACTTAAAGCAAATTAATACTGTAAATAGTACTTTTCAGCAATTTTTTCTTCAACATAAAACTGATAAATTTTACGACTTAATTTATCTGGACGGACATCACGACAAACAGGCAACTTTAGAGTATTTTGAATTGCTTCAAAAACACATTCATGAGAACAGCCTTATCATTTTAGACGATATTTATTGGTCCAGGGATATGCATGAGGCATGGAAACAACTAAAAATAGACAAGAGAGTAAAAGTCAGTATAGATTTGTATTTTTGGGGTATCTTATTTTTTAGGCCTGGCTTAAGCAAGCAGGACTTTAAGATCAGATGTTTTATTTAAGCAATATGGATTTCCTTAAAAATCTTTCCGAAGAAACTCAGCTCATAATACTCATCATTGCAATAGCATTGTTATTTATTTTAGTCTTATTCAACAATAAGCGAAATACGAAACTGAGGTATGACCGTGAGAAAAGAAACTTCAATAAAAATTACTATAAAAAAAGACGTAAATATAAAGACAAATAATAATGAAGATATACACCAAAACAGGTGATGAAGGCAAAACTTCACTTTTTACAGGCACTCGAGTATTTAAACACAATCCTAGAATTGAAAGCTATGGCACCATAGACGAACTTAATTCGTACATTGGTGTTGTAAAAGACCATGCACCTAATGGTGAAGATTTAAGCCTTTTGCATGAAGTTCAAGACAGGTTGTTTAGTATCGGCTCTATTTTGGCAACAGAGCCAAAGAAATTGAAAGGTAAAGATGGAAAGGACAGGTATAAACTTCCAAAGATTTCTGATGAAGACGTTCTGACGCTGGAAAATGCTATGGATAAAATGAATGACGACCTCCCTCCTATGACGCATTTCTTATTACCAGGCGGACATCCTATCGTATCATTTTGTCACGTGGCCCGCTGTGTGTGCAGACGTGGAGAACGCCGTGTTATAGAACTTCATCAAGAAGAACCTGTAGATGCGAATGTGATAAAATACTTAAATCGTTTGTCGGACTATTTATTTGTACTTTCTCGCTATTGGGGTAAAAAAGCTAAGGCTCAAGAAGTAAAGTGGGTTCCTAAAACCTGAACATGGTAAAAAACACCAAATTTATTCGCTTTTTTATAGGCTTTGCTTCTATTGCTATAGTTGGGCTTAGCATTTGGAGTATTTTTTTGTTTTACAATCGAATTAAAAACGACGAGCGCAAAAAAATGCAAATAATTAAAGAAGCCAATCTGGCAGTTAATAAGGATAATCTTACTGCCTATAGGGATTTGTTTTTATACATACAAAACAGTAATGATAATATTCCTGCGATAGTTGTAGATGAAAATGGTATCATTACTCAACAAAGTAACCTGCCACCAAAGATTGAAAATGATTCTATAAAACTCTATAAATATTTGGAGGACATTAAAGGAGACAACGAACCTATAATTATAGATTTACAAGGCTCATCACAAACCCTATATTATGGGAATTCTCAGCTGCTAACGAATATAAAATATTACCCACTTATATTGCTTCTAATCATCATCATGTTCATTAGCTTATTGATTTTCTTTTACGCTACCTCAAAAGAAAGTGAGAAAAATAAATTATGGGCTGGTATGGCTAAGGAAACAGCACATCAAATTGGCACGCCTTTATCTTCGCTTGTGGGTTGGTTAGAAATTTTAAGATCGGAAGGCAAAGTAGATGAAGACTATATTGTCGAAATCGAAAAGGACATAGATCGCCTAAACACTATTACAGAGCGATTTTCTAAAGTAGGTTCAAACATCAAACTAGAACGCATCGATGTGGTTGAAGCCACCGAAGAAACCTACAACTATCTAAAAAACAGAACGTCAAAACTTATAGAGTTTCACCTGGATATTCCTGATGAACCTACCTACGCAATGCTTAATAAGCCTCTGTACAGCTGGACCATAGAAAACCTTGTAAAAAATGCTATTGATGCCATGAAAGGCAAGGGAAAATTACATATTGAGCTCGTACGAAGTGGGTCGTGGATAAGAATTCTGGTAAAAGACAATGGTAAAGGCATTGCTTTACAAAACTTTAAAAAAGTATTCTCGCCAGGTTATACCTCTAAAAGCCGAGGTTGGGGTTTAGGATTATCTCTAGCTAAACGTATCATCGAAGACTACCATAATGGAAAAATAAGAGTACTCTTTAGTGAAATTGGTAAAGGAAGTACTTTTGAAATTAAACTGAAAAGATTATAATTTTCAAATGCATAGCTCCAAGTTGTTAGATCTGTTTTTTTATTAATTTAATGAACTGAAATAATTTGCAGCTTATGAAATGTTTATACTTATCGCTATTCTTGACAATTGGTTTATTTTCTAATACGCTAAACGCACAAAGCGATCAAAAACTTAAAGAAAGACAAGAGAGAACGATTGATACTATATTTTCAGAAGAAGAAAAAATAGACCTTCTATTTTGGTATCATGATCACGTCAAAAAAATGAATCTTAATCAAGATGATAAAGATGTATACAACAGTATTTTAGACAATCATTTTAATAAAATTAAACGACTAGACGACAAAGACAGTGAATTAACACAAGAGGAAAGAAAGGACGAAATTAGCAATATTATCAAAGCAATGAACTCTAAATTAAAGCCTATCTTATCCCAAAAAAATTATGCAGAACACCTAAGCGTTGTTAATGGAATCACAAAAATGATTTACAAAAAACACAATTGGGAATGGTAAGAAAAGTAACTTCTCCGTTTTAACCAAAAAATCTAGCTTTTAGTTTTCTAGCGTTCATTTCGGCAATATTTATAAGCGATATGCCTTCCGGACACTCCACTTCACAAGCACCGGTAAAGGTACAACTCCCAAAACCTTCTTCCTTCATCTGCCATGTCATGGCTTCTACGCGTTCGTGTTGTTCCGCTTTACCTTGTGGTAAAGAATTTAAGTGATTTATTTTAGCAGAAGTAAATAAAGCTGCAGAGGAATTTTTACATGTGGCTACACAGGCTCCACAGCCGATACAAGCAGCTGCGTCCATAGCCCTGTCTGCGATAGCTTTGGGAATAGGTATGGAGTTTGATTCCGGTGCCGTTCCTGTCTTAGAACTTATATAAGCACCCTGCTCTATGATTCTGTCAAACGCTGAACGATCTACAATCAAATCTTTGATAATGGGAAACGATTTAGCTCTCCAAGGCTCCACAACAATAGTATCTCCATCTTTAAAACTTCGCATATGCAGTTGGCAAGTCGTCATATGATCATGAGGGCCATGGGCTCTACCATTTATAAAAACACCACATTGGCCGCAAATGCCTTCTCTACAATCATACTCGTAAGCTATAACTTCTTCTCCCTTTAAGACTAACTCTTCGTTAAGATGATCTAAAGCTTCTAAAAATGACATGTCTTCTGTTAGGCCATCTACAGGATAAGTTCTTAGCTCTCCTTTAGCATTATTATCTTGTTGTCTCCAAATTTTAAATGTTACTTTCATTTGTAATGCATTTCGTATTTCTAATCTACTTATAACTCCTTACTGTTGGTTCTACAAACTCAAAATTTAATGGTTCTTTATGAAGTTTAAAATCGCCTCCATTGTATTCCCATGCAGATACATAAGAATAATCTTCATCTACCCGAACAGCTTCACCTTCATCAGACTGGTATTCTTCTCTAAAATGCGCGCCACAGGACTCATTTCGTTCTAAGGCATCAGTACACATCAAAATCCCTAATTCTATAAAGTCTGCTAAGCGATAGGCTTTCTCTAATTCTGTATTCAGACCATCGCCACCCGTAACTTTTACATCAGACCAGAACTCTTCTTTAATCTGCTGTATTTGCGAAATAGCCTTTTTTAAACCTTTTTCGTTTCTGCTCATAGCACATTCTTGCCACATCACTTTTCCTAATTCTCGATGAAAATGATCGACGGTTTTGGTGCCATTGATATTTAAAATTTTATCAATAAACGCTTTGGCGTTTTGCTCTGCTTCATCAAAAGCTGAATGACTGGTATCTGTGTGCGTATTTTTCATTTCTGTTGCCAAATAGTTGTTGATAGTATTAGGCAGTATAAAGTATCCGTCTACACTAGCTTGTAGCAAAGAATTTGCCCCTAAACGATTAGCGCCGTGGTCCGAATAATTGCATTCACCTATGGCATAAAGCCCTTGTATAGATGTCATTAATTCGTAATCTACCCAAAGTCCGCCCATAGAGAAGTGTGCAGCTGGGGAAATCATCATAGGTTGTTTGTAGGCGTCTATTCCTGTAATCTTTTTATACATTTTAAACAAATTACCATAACGGTCTTGGATGGTTTCTAGTCCCATTCGTTCTATGGCATGTTTAAAATCTAAATACACTGCGTTCTTTAATCTACCAACACCATATCCAGCATCTATGCGTTCTTTTGCTGCACGAGAGGCGATATCTCTTGGTGCTAGATTTCCAAAACTCGGATAACGACGTTCTAAGTAGTAGTCTCTTTCATTATCTGGAATGTCGTTTGCATTGCGAGTATCCCCTTTAACTTTTGGCACCCAAATTCGACCGTCGTTTCTTAAAGATTCGGACATCAAAGTGAGTTTGGATTGAGCTTCACTAGATTGTGGCAAAGCAGTAGGATGTATCTGAGTAAAGCTAGGCCCCGCAAAATAAGCGCCCTTTTTATGAGCTTTCCATATCGCACTCCCGTTACAACCAATAGCTAGTGTAGACAACCTAAACACTCGAGAATAACCTCCTGTTGCCAAAACAACTGCATCTGCAGCGTAGCGCTCTAGCTTGCCTGTTACTAAATTTCTCACAATAATACCTTTGGCTTTTCCGTCTATCATCACTAAATCCATCATTTCGCTTCTGGCATGCATGGTTACCTTCTTAGCTTTTACCATTTTATAAAGCTGTGAATAAGCCGCTAAAAGCAATTGTTGCCCTGTTTGCCCTCTTGCATAAAAGGTACGTTGTACTTGTACACCTCCAAAACTTCTATTTACTAAAGTCCCGCCATACTCTCGAGCAAAAGGGACTCCTTGTTGCACATAATGATCTATAAGTGGTGCAGATAATTCGGCAAGTCTGTACGTATTAGCTTCTCTAGAACGAAAATCACCACCTTTGAGTGTGTCATAAAACATACGATACACGCTATCGCCGTCATGTTGATAGTTTTTTGCTGCATTTATACCACCTTGTGCTGCTACAGAATGAGCTCGTCGTGCTGAATCTTGATAACAAAAGCAGTGTACATCGTAACCTAACTCGCCAAGTGTACTGGCAGCACCAGCACCTGATAATCCTGAGCCTACAACTATGACAGTCAATTTTTTTCTATTGGCTGGGTTTATCAACTTCGACTTAAGTTGATAGTTACTCCACTTTTTTTCAAGTTGGCCTTCTGGTATTTTAGAATCAAGCATTGGTAATCTATTTTAAGTAAACAATTATGGGGATAATTCCGAAACCTATGCCCATTACAACAGCATAAATTAAGGATACTTTTGCCAGCACATTCAAGCCTTTTTTATGGTAAAAGCCTAATGTTTTGAAACCACTTTTTAAACCATGGTACAAATGAAAGGCTAATGGAATAGACAATATACTGTAAAACAATACAAACCAAATGTTCTGAAACAATTCGTAAGTAACACTGAATACATCTTTGTAGCCATTTACATCCATGGCTACTTCTTCTCCTATTCCCAATTTTATTCTGGCCCAAAAATTGGCTAAGTGAATGACAATAAAAATGAGGATTAAAGTTCCTAAAACACCCATGTTTCTAGAATACCAAGTACTGTTTTTATGGCTATGATTTACTACGTATTTGGTAGGTTTTGCTCTTTTGTTTTGAATGGTAATTATAACTGCTACCACAGCATGAATTAGTATTGAAAGATATAATACATAAGCTACTACAGTTATAAAGGGGTTTTCTCTAAGCGTATGAGAATAACTATTATATAAATCTGAAGCAACATCGTTAGGCAATAGTAGAATTGCGTTTGCTGATAAGTGAACCACTAAAAAGACACATAGGAATAATCCAGTTAGTGCAATTAAAGTCTTACGATAAAAGAGATAATTTAGAGACATCTGTTTTGCTCATTAAATTTAAAAAGCAAAAATCTTAAAAATATCTTAAATGAAATATGAGATATATCATATAAAAATGTGTAAATCGCCTATAGAGTATATAGGCGATTTACAAAGTAAGATTAAATATGTATTAAATACCTTTGTTTAGATTAAAGGTTTGGCGGGAAATTAGTTGGATAATCTCCAGCGCGAGCTACGTTTCCGGAAGCTCTAAAGTTAGACCCATAGGTCTGATCTATAGCGTCTAAAAATGCATTTGCCATTAAAGCATAGCCTCTTGCTGTTAAGTGAATTCCATCTAAACTCACTAAGCCACCAAAAACTAAATTTGTATTTAAAAAGTAGTTGTCAAACGGAACTCCCGTGGTTGAAGCGGCTACAAGGATAGAGTTTAGATCAACTAAGGCTAATCCATTAGACTGTGCAATGGTCTGTATTGTAGAATTATAAGCAGAAGTTGCGTCTGCAATATCTTGTTGCTCTTCCGGCAATAACACAAATGTATCGCCAAGTGGCAGTGTAACACCATTTGCTGCAAATTGCGCTGCTAAAGCTTGAGGTAATCCATTAGCCACTAAAAATGTTAAGGTATCTTGATCTACCTCACCAATTACACTAGCAGCAGTCAACAAGACCAAGTCGTCTTCTGTAGCTTGTCTTGCCTGTCCATAAAATTGACCAAAAAGACCAGCTACTTGTGGTGCTGCCTGCGGTGGTAAACCAAATTGCGCTAAGAAATCTGGAAATGCCGGATTACCTAATAATACTTGTGTAATTTGTGCTGATAAATCCGTTAAGTTTTCATCTTGTATTACAATAGGATTCGCACTGGTTTCTGAAAAAACAATATTTCTTCCTTGAACACCTAAAAACGCATAAACTTGATTTAAAGCACCATATAACGTGTTTAATGTTGGGATAAGAGGTCCAAAATTCTCGTCAGTTGGATCTAGTGGTGCGTGAGGTACCGTTGTAAAAAATGGTAAACTTGTAATGTTTGGTAAATTTGCAATAGCCCCTTGAGCGCCATTAGATGTTAAACCGGCGACAAGAGCACCTAAAGCAGCATCGAACACAGCTGGTTCTGTAAGAGGATTTGTTCCATTACCACCTGATGTAGCATAGCCTAAAACGTCGTTACCTCCTATTTCTGATAAGGTGAAAAAAGAAGGATTTTGTGCTACAGCCAATTCTAAAATAGATGCATTAGGGTTGTCTCCTGTTACTCTTACTGCATAGGGATTTGCATTAGGTAGATTATCAATATTACCATAGCCATTTGCTACTAAGTGAAAACTTTTTGCTCCAGGTATACCAAGGTTATTAAATGGTCCTGTAGGATTATTAGTTGCGATATCTGTTGTTACTGTAACAGGCCCTAAGACTGTTTCTAAAGGAACAGGTCCAGCACCACCAAAAACTAATCTTGGGTTAGTAAGTCTGTTTCCCGCTAGTGCTAAACCTCCAAAGTTGTCGTTCATTAAAGGTTGTACAAAATCTCCACCTCCGGCAAGCGCAAATTTACTGGCAATAGTACTTGGAAAAGAAGCTTCTTGTGAAGCTATAAAAAGACCATTGTCTGTAAATCCAGCTGTAAAAGATGCACCTAAAGCGACATAGTTGGAAAAATCTGCGCTTCCGGCTGTCAATGCAGGTAGCTCTACTTCATTTAGATCGTCTCTAGTCCTTAAGTCGTCTAAAACATCGTTCTCACATGATGAGAAAAATGTAAGAGTTACAAAACATAACAGTATATAAATTACTCTCTTCATTGTTATATTTTTTATAAGTTATTAATTGTTAATGATAAATAATACTGAGCACCTATCAGTCCTGTACCAAATGCTGTAAAATATTCATCTGCTAAAAGGTTAGCTGCTCCCAGCTTCACAATAGTTTTATACTTTGGGAAAGTATAATTTATTTGCGCATCTACAACATTAAATGCTGGCACTTCTCCGTCACCAAAAGTAGATTCCCAGAAGAAGTTATCACTCCACCTCCAAGCTAGATTAAATCCGAAATTTTCAAACAAATCTGTTTTACCGAAACTTGCTTTTAATTTATGTTCTGGTGTATTAAAATTAGTTCTAAAATCAGGGTTCGCATTTACATCAAAGTCTAATCTTGTCCAAGTATAATTTGCGCTTAAGTCAAATCCATTAAATACTTTTGTAGATACTTGCACTGCAGCACCGTAAGAATTAATTTCTGCATCAGAATTGGTGTAGGTTTGAAAAACTTGAAAATCCTGGTTTGCTAAAGCCGCAAATGCATTTGGGTCTAAATCTACCTGACCATCACCATCAGCATCTACACTTCCGTAGAATGGATTTATTACATTTTCATTTGCCAAGAAATCGTTATACGTGTTATAGTATGCAGAAGCATCTATAGTGACTTTGTTTATTTTTCCTCTATAACCAACTTCGAATGAGGTTACCTGCTCAGGCTGAACCAATTCGGAATTTCCAACAACAAGATCGTCAGGATTTCCACTAGCCGCAAACGCAGCAACTGAACTGGCTAAATACGAATTATTATACGCTCCGGAAGAATCTCTTGAGATGGCATCAGAACCAAGGATTGCAGCACCAGCAGCACTTAAATTCCCTCCTGCTACGCTGTAGTCTCTAATATCTCTAGTTAAGTTGTCTTCTGCACCACCAACAAGGATAGCTCTACCAACATCTAAACCTATGAATAAATCCTGAGTTGTTGGATTTCTAAATCCAGTTTGAAACGATGCTCTAATATTGTGATTTTCATTTATGTTCAATCCAAGAGATAGCCTTGGCGAGAAAAATCCATCAAATAGCTCAGACTTGTCATATCTTACAGATCCAGTAACTTTTAAACTCATGTCATTATCAAAATCTATTGTTTTTTGAGCTTGAGTATATATACCAAATTCTGAATACGTAATAGGACCATCTGTGTCTGTGTATATTGTTCCATTAGAATCTAACCTGTAACTCCTAAATGAACCTCCAACTTGAATTTCAGCAAATTCTATTTTGTCTTTAAAATTGTAATTTGCATCTGCATGGTAATATCTTGATTGGTCTTGAAAAAGTGATCCAACACTTAAATCCGGATTAGAAGTCACAGCATTAAAAGCCTGTTGAAATCCAGAAGTTCCCGGCATTAATCTCCCTGTATCTGCTGCAGCTCTTGCTGCTGTGTGAGCCGCTTGGTCGGTTGCACCGCTTAATGTAGCACCAAGATAGCTCGCCACGTATTCTCCAAACCAAGTGCTGTCGTCTTTCCAAGAACGGTTTATGTTTATTCCTGTAAATACCATATCATAAGAATCTCCTGCATTATCGGCTACAACATAACCTCTAACAAAGAAATTATCATTTCTAATCTCAAGTTTATGTTGGTGCTGTAAAAAGTTCTTGATATTATATCTGTTAGCACCTTGGTAAAGTGTTGTTCCAGTACCTATTTTTCCGACATATTGGATTTCTAGATCATCAGCAAAAGGTCTGTAGAAAAATCCTACATCTGCTTTTAGACTTTCTGCATTATAATTTGTTAAATCTCTTTCGTCATAACCTGTTCTACTAACATTTACAGATGGCACTAAGGCTGAAGCACCTGCTGGCGCTAGCCCTAAACTTTCTAAAGTTTGAGCAACCTCTCTGATGTTTGTACTTACTTCGTCTCCATAAACGTTTATCCCATCGTAATCGGTATCAGCTCTAGTAAGTCCTCTGTTTAACTTATCACTTTGGTTTGTAGCAAACCAATCAGTCCCTTTTAAGTAACCAACATTTAATTTTGCAGCAAACTTATCGCTAAACTTTTTCGCGACTCTAACACTTACATCTGTGTAGCTGTTCACGCCTGCGGCGTCCTGAGAAGTAACACCTTGTTTTAGGCTTGCACTTATGCCTTCAAAATCAAAAGGACTTTTACTTCTCATAAATAAAATTCCGTTAAAGGCATTTGCTCCATATAAAGCTGAAGAGGCGCCTGGTAATAATTCTACACTTTGAACATCTGTTTCTGTTAGACCTACTAAATTTCCTATTGGAAAGTTTAAGGCTGGAGTCGAGTTATCCATCCCATCTACTAACTGCATAAATCTGGTGTTAGCAAACGTGGCAAAACCTCTTGTGTTTACAGATTTGAATGTTAAACTATTTACATTTATATCTACACCTTTCAAATTTTCTAATCCATCGTAAAAATCTACAGAAGCGGTATTTTTTATTTCTTTAAGCCCGAACCGTTCAATAGTTACAGGAGATTCGAAAATACGCTCAGGAGTTCTTGACGCAGAGATTACTACCTCATCAAGTTCGTTGCCTTCAAGAAGAGTTATCTCAAACGTTTGCGAAGTAGATGTGACTTGCACAATTTGTTCTACAAAACCAGTATAACTGAATACTAGTGAAAATGGAGGCTGTCTGTTTGTTTTTAGTTCATACTCTCCTTCAAAGTTTGTTGAAGTGCCTTCTGTTGTACCCTCAATAATTACATTTGCTCCAGGTAATGGATAACCACTTTCGTCGACAACTTTACCTGTTACAACTGTTTGAGAATAAAAAACCATAGATACCAACAACATGCTAAATGTAAATAGCTTTCTAATCATGTTAATTATATTTATGAAACGTTTATAATGCCGTGCAATATATATATATTATGCTTATGTAATCTCTAAATTATTAGAAATTTTTTATTAGAAATTGAAAATAAACCCCCTAAAATAAGAATTTAATAAATAATTAAGAA
>CAYNCI010000015.1:53617-62205 GCA_964396065.1 uncultured Mesohalobacter sp.
TTTAAATACATATGGAATGTAGAAGTAGAAATCGTGCCTTTAGCTTTACCGAGTTTTAAAGCAATAAGTGTCAATACCGTTATTTGAGTAGTAAAAGCTTTTGTAGAAGCTACTCCTATTTCCGGACCGGCGTGCGTGTAAGCACCAGCGTTGGTTTCTCTGGATATAGAAGAACCCACCACGTTACAAACTCCAAAAACAAATGCTTTGTTTTCTTTCGCGAGTTTTATGGCCGCCATTGTATCCGCTGTTTCTCCACTTTGAGAGATCACAATTAAAACATCATCTTGATTTATAACTGGGTTTCGATATCTAAACTCCGATGCATATTCTACTTCAACCGGAATGCGTGCGATATCTTCAAAAATATATTCTGCTACCAGTCCTGCATGCCAAGAGGTCCCGCATGCAGCTATAATAATTCGTTTGGCGTTGATGAATTTTTCGAAATTATCATCTATACCTGCCATTCGAATAAAACCATCATCAACTAGCATTCTTCCACGAAATGTATCTCTAATAGCTGTAGGCTGCTCATATATTTCCTTAAGCATGAAATGTTCGTAGCCGCCTTTCTCTATTTGGTCTATGCTTAATTTAAGTTCATGTATGTAAGCATCTACAAGTTTGTCGTCCTTAATTTTTCTTATTCTTGGTTTTCTTCCTAAACGAATCACACCCATCTCCCCATCTTCTAAATAGATGGCTGAGTTTGTATACTCTATAAAAGGAGAGGCATCGGAAGCTATAAAAAATTCATTATCACCAACACCTATAGCTAAAGGACTGCCTAGCCTTGCCACTACAATCTCATTAGGTTTTTCTTTGTCGAAAACAGCAATAGCATAAGCACCAACAACTTGGTTTAGGGCAATCTGTACAGCTTTACCCAATTTGATGTCTTCTTCATTTTTCATGACATCTTCTATAAGGTTTACCAGCACTTCCGTATCGGTATCAGACTGAAACTTATATCCTCTGTTTTTAAGGTATATTTTTATGGAATCGTAATTCTCGATAATACCATTATGTATTATAGCTAATCGACCTGAACTTGAAAAATGAGGATGCGAATTCGTGTCATTAGGCTCCCCATGCGTTGCCCATCTTGTATGGCCTATCCCTATTTTGCCAAATACGGTATTGCTGTTTTTTGCTTTTTTTTCAAGGTCTGCAACTTTTCCTTTAGTCTTGCAAATATTTAGGTTTTTACCATCATAAAGCGCTATGCCTGCAGAATCGTATCCCCTGTATTCTAATCGTTTAAGTCCTTTGAGTATAATATCATAAGCATCTCTTTGACCTATATATCCAACAATTCCACACATAATTTTTTAATTTGGTTCCGTATAAAATATTTGCAATTTTAATTTCTTTTCTTGGTTTTGCGAAGCATTTCCATAAAAAACTGTTCCTTTTGGCGTTGAGATTGAACTTTCAATAAACGCATCAGATACATCTAGTTCGCTTTCTCTAACGTCCAAAATACGAGCTTCGTTAACATTTTGAGTTACAACAACACCTAATCTAGAAGGAATAGAATCGTTGTTAATGATGTTATTTATGTAACTTGTTAATCTGATTTTGTAAGATTTATTACCATCATCGTCTTCGGTAAGGGGACCTAAATGATTTAGCTTGGAGGTATTGGGATTAGTTGTTGTAAAAGGATCTTGAATGTAATCTATAATCACAGAGTTTTTGTCCATATCATACACAAATATTCTAAATGGTGCGTCTTCAGCTTCTTCACCGAGGACTTCATTGTTTACATTAAGAACCAAATTTGCTTCATTAATCAACCAATTGTTTTGCCTTAAATCTTCAAGTTCATCAGAGATACCATTATTATCTAAGTCAATACCTTTAAAGGGTTCTATCACGGTAATAATACCTTGGCCTCCTTTGATGTATAATAGCTCTTCGCCTAGTTCTGTATTTTGACTAGACAAATCTAACGGAATATCTTCTTCGTAAAGATTTATTATATTACCCGCAAATCGCAAATCGTATGTATTAAAGGTCTCCGCTAACGGAAGCTGTACCGTATCTAAGGATGGTGGGCGACGTAAAGACCTATAATAAAGCCTAATATTTGCGTCAGCCGCACTTAAATTTAAATTAACCATCGAACCACCATTTTCTGGATCGACTGTGCTTAAATACACTCCTCGAAAAAAGTTTTTGAAACTGTTCTGGCTGACAAGTATGTTAGAATTTTGGTTATTTAAAATTTTCTCCTGAAAAAATAAACTGTCTAATTTGACGACTATTCGAGGAGCTAGTCGTAGTGTGTCAAACGTGACAGAATCTAATTGGGTTGGATAGACTTGTGTTTCTGTGTAGGAGCTTGGCACGTAAACTATTTCACTATCCTCGTTTAATAGTTGGCCGGAATTTATATTATTTTCAAACTCCGAAAATTGATCTGAATAGTAGATTTGATTTGCTACAAAATCACCGTTTTGACCAGGATCTAAATCTCTGAGGAATTGATTGGATTCTCTGACATGAAGTTTAAAACCACCCGTTCCAAAAACGGAATCGACTCTGTATTCATTTTCTCCAATCAAAGCATTAAACAAAGGTAGAGTGAGCAATACACTGTCTAAAACAGGGTTTTCTCCAAAATCCGGATTAGTTTCTCCCAGCTCCAATTGGGTTAAAATACTTGTAGTAGAAGTTCCAAACACATTACTACTGTATTGTCCTAGCAGGTAATTAGTGAGCGAATTGGTTTGTAATGAATTAATTTTTTCGTTATACGACACCAAACTTTCTACAACATATGGCTCGGGTAAATTAAGGCTATTTACAAAATCGCCACCTATTGTTGTAAATTCATCTTCACAAGAGGTCGTGCTGAACGTAAAAAGTATAATTGATAAAAAAACTAAAGTTCTTAGTTTTAGTTTAGTCAATATCTTCATTGAGAATATCTTTTAGATAAAAATTTTGATAAGCTTGCGCAAATTCTTCTATGGAATGGTAATCTAAGGTAGGTTTATCAGAATTATCAATAAATTCTTTGAGTTCCTCAGGGATATTCTGGCTACCTATAATTATACCATCTGAATAGGTTAATGCTAATTTTATCAAATTATTGTAGTTAGGCTCTTTTAAATGTTCAATTTTATCTTCATCAATTCCATCAAACATGACTTTTTTAATGAATGTTTTATCTAACTGGCCTTCGTACACATTGTTGTAAACAGATGTTACTATCTTGGAATTTTTAAACAAGGGCTCGTTTCCGTAATAATTTTTTAAATACATTGGCATTAAGGAGGACAACCAACCGTTAACATGAATAATATCAGGAGCCCAATTCAATTTTTTTACGGTTTCGATTACGCCTTTTGCAAAAAATATAGCTCTTTCGTCGTTGTCTTCAAAAAGATTTCCGTCTTCATCGCTATACATCGCTTTTCTTTTAAAGTAATCTTCGTTATCTATAAAGTAAACCTGCATTCTCTCTTTTGGAATCGAAGCGACTTTGATGATTAATGGCATATCCAAATCATTCACTACCATATTAAGTCCAGATAGCCTTATAACCTCATGTAATTGATGTCTCCTTTGATTTATATTGCCAAACCTTGGCATAAATATTCTTGTTTGTCCCCCAGTAGAATTAATCATTTTTGGCACTTCGAAGGACATGACGGACATGTCGTTTTCGGCTAAGTATGGAATTAATTCTGCTGATATAAAAAGAACTCTTTTATCCTGCATAAAACATCAATTTATTGAATATATAGTTTTAAAAGTTGCAAATTTACAAAATTTTATGCGGATTGAGCTTATTGTATTAGTTTTGCAAAAATTTTAAAAAGACAGTTTTGTTAATACAAACTAAACAAAATTACCAAGATTTTTACGCTAAAAACAAAAAAAAAGTCATTGGTCTTGTTCCTACAATGGGCGCTATACACGAAGGACACGTTTCTTTGATGAAAAAATCGATGGAGACTTGTGACTTAACTATTGTAACAATTTTCGTCAATCCAACACAATTTAACAACCCAAAAGACTTAGAAAAATACCCAAGAACTTTAGATAATGATCTTGATATAATTAGAAATGTAAGCACCAACATCATTGTTTTTGCGCCTAATGTAAATGAAATATACCCGGATGGCGTAACATCTAAGTCTTTCGATTTTGGCAATTTGTCAGAATTTATGGAAGGAAAACATAGAAAAGGGCACTTTGATGGTGTTGGCACGGTTTTAGAAAAGCTGTTTTATATTATAAAACCTTCAAAATCCTTTTTTGGAGAAAAAGATTTTCAACAATTAGCCATTGTAAAAAAACTTGTTGAAATCTTAGAATTAGATATAGAAATTGTAGGTTGCGAGACCTTAAGAGAAGGAAATGGCTTAGCAAAAAGTTCTAGAAACATGTTGCTTTCTTTAGAGGAACAACAAAAAGCAAGTGAGATTTATAAATCCTTAATCACTGCAAGAGATAGTTTTGAAACCATGACAATTCAAGACATCAAAGTTGAAGTGAGAAAAAGATTTGAAAATATTAAAGATTTCGAATTAGAATATTTTGAAATTGCAGCGGAACAAGACCTGATTCCGACAGAAACCAAAAAGCCAGATGTAAAATACAGAGGATTTATTTCGGCTTTTTTAAACAAAGTTAGACTTATAGATAATATGGCATTGAATTAATTACTATGCAAATAACAGTTGTAAAATCAAAAATCCATCGTGTAAAGGTTACTGGTGCAGATTTAAATTATATTGGAAGCATTACCATAGACAAAGATCTTATGGAAGCAGCCAATATCTTTGAAGGCGAAAAAGTACAAGTTGTGAACAACTCTAATGGCGAACGGCTGGAAACCTATGCTATTCCAGGACCAAGAGGCAGTGGAGAAGTAACATTAAATGGTGCAGCAGCGAGAAAAGTATCTCCTGGAGATATTTTAATATTAATGACGTATGCAATAATGACACCGGAAGAAGCTAAAGATTTTAATCCCGCTATATTGTTTCCTAACGAAGACAATCGCCTATCGTAACTTTCAAATATGGTAAGTACGTCTTTAAAAAAATGGACTAAAGTGCTCTTCCCACTAGTGCTGGGGGTTTTTTTTCTTTGGTACTTTTTTAATGAAACAACTTCTCATCAACGTGAGGAAATATGGCAAAACGTAAAAGGCGCTAACTTGTATTGGGTTTCTTTATCCGTTTTTTTAGGTGTTTTATCGCATGCCATAAGGGCAAGCAGATGGCGCTTATTACTTAAACCACTTAGTGATGAGCCAAAATTTTCTACTTGTTTCTTTACTGTGATGTTTGGATACTTAGCAAATTTAGGAATACCGCGTTCCGGCGAAGTGCTTAGAGGCGCAACCTATTCAAGTTATTCAAAAATATCATTTGAACAGAGTTTTGGCACCATCATTACAGAACGGGTTGTGGATTTAGTCATGTTGCTTTTTGTAATTGGCCTTGCACTAGTTCTGCAAACCGAACAATTATTGTATTATTTTGATGCTAATGATTTAAACCCCCTTTACGCCATTTTAGTTTTAATTCCGTTAATCATAATTGGTTATTTCTTTGTCAGATTACTTAAATTTTCTAAAAACAAGTTTATTTTAAAGTTAAGAATATTTCTTTTGGGCTTGTATGAAGGGATAAAAAGTATTTTCAGCTTGAAAGAAAAATGGTCCTTTATTATGCAAACTATAGGTATTTGGGTGCTTTACTTTATTATGTTCTGGATTATTAAACACACAATACCCGGCACAGAAAACATAAGCCTCGGAGCAACATTAATTGCATTTATAGCGGGCGCTTTTTCGATGTCTATAACAAGTGGCGGTGTCATAATATATCCTATCGCAGTAGCTTCCGTTTTTAAGTTGTATAATGTCCCCGTCGAGATAGGTCAGGCATTTGGATGGATTATATGGACATCGCACACGTTAATCGTTATAATTCTAGGTGTTCTTTCTGCAATACTGCTACCTTTATTAAATAAAAAATCATAAATTCGTTACCAAATTTTTAAAATGAAAAAGCCTTACTACTTTTTATTTTGTTTTATAGTTTTAAATTCATTTATTTACGCTCAAGACGATTGTAATACACAAATTGAATACATCGAAGTTGAATCTGAAATACTCAACACAAAAAGACAACTAAAAATCCAAAAACCTAGGAACTACGATGCTAACCCTGACAAAACTTATCCTTTAATTTTTGTTTTTGATGCAGATTACTTATTTGAGCCTGTTGCGGGTAATGTAGATTTCTTAAGCCATTGGGACGAAATCCCGGAAGCTTTTGTTATTGGCGTAAACCAATCAGAAACGAGAATGGATGATGGCGTTTATGATAAAGAAAATTTTTCGCCATCTCGAACTGGTGCAAGATTTTTCGATTTTATTCAAGTGGATATCATGCCTTATTTGAGAGAAAATTACAGAATTGGATCCTTTTCTGTTGCTGTAGGTCATAATTATATGGCAAACTTTATGAATCTTTTTCTGTTTACAGACAAGCCATTATTTCAAGGTTATATAAATCTTAGCCCCGATATTCCTGAAGGCTTTATGCCATACATCAAAGACAGACTAGAAACCATAAAGCAAAAAACTTGGTATAGCCTAGCAACAGGGTCTAAGGATATCGAATACCTAAAAACTAAAACAGATACATTTTACGAAAACCTTTCAAATATAGGAAATGTAAACCTGAGTTTAAGTTATACCTCCGCAGAAGGTGGTAACCATTATAGCCTTGTCACTTACGCATTACCATATTGTATAACAAGTATTTTTGAGCCATATACACCAATAGATGAAGCTGAATATCAAAACAAACTGATCAAAGCCAATGACCCTGTTGTCTATCTTAAAAAGAAATATGACTTGATCAAGGAGCTTTACGGGTTAGAAGAGGCTATAAGAATAGGTGATGTTATGCAGGTTTACAACCTTATCGCCAAGCAAGAAAGATGGGAACTCTGTTACGAACTGGCCAGAATTGCGAGAGATGAATTTCCGGCAAGTGTATTATACAACTATTTTATTGGGAAATATTACCAAGGAGTTGGAGAACCTAGAAAAGCCTATAATGCTTATAGAGCCGGATACGTTTATAACGAAGCTGGCGGAATTACAAAAGACATGCTTATCGAAGAAGCAGACTTGCTAAAAGAAGCATTTGGATATTAATCATACAAGCTAATTTAAGTTGGCAAAAGCCAAAACTGTTTACTATTGTCAAAATTGTGGTGCTCAATATGCCAAATGGCAAGGACAATGCACTTCATGTAAATCATGGAACACAATTGTAGAAGAAGTTGTTTCCACATCTAAAGAAAGAAGTTGGGAGAGTTCTGGATTTTCGACTGAAAAAAGGCTTGAACCAAAAATTTCTAGAATTAATGAAATTACATACGAAGCGGAAGATAGAATAGTTACTCCCGACTTAGAATTAAACAGAGTACTTGGTGGAGGCATAGTAAAAGGCTCTCTTATTTTATTAGGAGGAGAGCCTGGCATAGGCAAAAGCACACTACTGCTTCAATTATGCTTACAACTCCCTTTAATAAGCTTATATGTTTCTGGGGAAGAAAGCAGTAAACAAATCAAAATGCGTGCACAACGCATTGAAGAATCAAATGAAAATTGCTTTATATTATCTGATATTTCTACACAGAATATTTTTAAGCAAATAAAAAAGATAAAGCCTGATTTGGTTATTATCGATTCTATTCAAACACTAAGAACAGAATTTATTGATAGTGTACCTGGTTCTGTTTCTCAAATTAGAGCATGTACTGCAGAGTTAATTAGTTTTGCTAAAGAAACACATACCCCCGTAGTTTTAATAGGTCATATTAACAAAGAAGGGAACTTAGCCGGACCAAAAATCTTAGAGCATATGGTGGATACCGTGCTTCAGTTTGAAGGGGATCAGAATTTTTTATACCGTATCGTTAGAGTTAAAAAAAACAGATTTGGCTCTACACACGAATTAGGCATATACGAGATGAAGTCTAACGGGTTAAAACAAATTCTTAACCCCTCAAAAATTTTAATCTCAAACCACAACCATCATCTAAGCGGAACCTCTATCGCTGCCTCTATCGAAGGTATGCGCCCTTTGATGGTCGAAATTCAAGCTTTGGTGAGCTCGGCAGTATACGGGACTCCACAACGTTCTTCAACAGGTTATAATGCCAAAAGGCTTAATATGATTTTGGCAGTGCTAGAAAAACGAGCAGGGTTTAAACTTGGTGCAAAAGATGTGTTTTTAAACATTACAGGTGGCATTAGCATAGACGATCCAGCCATAGACTTAGCCGTCGTTGCAGCTATTTTATCTTCCAGCTCCGATATCATTTTGGAACACAATTTTTGCTTTGCGGCAGAGATAGGATTAGCCGGAGAAATAAGGCCTGTACCAAGACTAGAACAACGCATTGCAGAAGCTGATAAATTAGGCTTCGAAAAAATATTTATTTCAAGATTTACTAAAATTTCGACCAAAGCTTACAACATAGAAATTATAAAATTATCCAGCGTTACAGATCTTGTTGAGCAATTATTTGGTTAA
>CAYNCI010000015.1:62305-64931 GCA_964396065.1 uncultured Mesohalobacter sp.
GTAAACCACAAAACTTTAGAAGTCTTTACATCCGTTGGCATAAACAGATTGAGCTTGGGCATCCAGTCTTTTTTTGAAGAGGATTTAAAGCTTATGAATCGAGCCCATAACGCTAATGAAGCTATAGAGAGCATCAATTTAGTTAAAGCGTATTTTGAAAATTATTCGATAGACTTAATTTACGGCATGCCTGAAATGAGTTTGAGACGATGGGAAGAAAACTTAAATATTGCTTTAAGTTTTGATGTTCCTCACCTCTCATGTTATGCCCTAACTGTCGAACCTCAAACTGCATTGGAGCGATTAATTGAAAAAAATATTGTGCCTTCAGTCGATGACGAATTGGCTGCATCCCATTTCGACTTTTTGTATCAAACCCTTATCAGTAAAGGGTATGAACATTACGAATTTTCTAATTTTGGCAAGAAAGGTTATTTTTCTCAGAACAATCTAGCCTATTGGACAGGAAAGCCCTATTTAGGCATAGGCCCCTCAGCACATAGTTATAATGGGAAAGACAAAAGAGTGTGGAACATCAAAAACAACATTAAGTATATTAAAAGTATAAAGGCTGGTCTACTACCAATTACAGAAGAAATTTTGAATAAATCCGATCAGTATAACGAATTTGTGATGACACGCTTACGTCTTCAAGAGGGAATTAACCTTGATGAGTTGAAATCTAATTTCGGTCAAAATTATGTGGACTACTTCATTCTTCAAATTCAATCACATCTTGACGAAGAACGATTAGACCTTTATCAAAATCATGTTTGCATAACACCCAAAGCTAAGTTTTTAAGCGATGGTATTGCTGCAGATTTATTTAAAATTGACTTTAAATAATATTCCGTATTCCTTATCTGTTAGTAATTCTTTAAAATGAAATGCTTACAAATTCTTCTTATGGAGAATAGCTTATATTTGTAATTTAGAATAAATTAAAATAAAATTAGAACAGTGCAACTTAAAAAAGAAGATATATTAAACGCGCTAAGCACTATAAGTGTTGCCGGCGAGGGAAAAAACATGGTGGATAGCGGAGCCGTTCAAAACGTTGTGACTTTTGCAGATGAAGTAATTATAGACTTAAAATTAAGTACTCCAGCCCTTCATATTAAAAAAAGAGCAGAAGTAGATGTGATGAAAGTAATTCATGATAAGGTATATGAAAAAGCAAAGGTGAAAGTTAACATAAAAGTTGATGCGCCTGCAAAACAAAATGTGAATGAAATAAAAGGTAAGCCCATTCCTGGTATTAAAAATATTGTTGCAGTAGCCAGTGGTAAAGGTGGTGTAGGAAAATCTACAGTAACAGCCAACTTAGCAGTGAGTTTAGCTCAAATGGGATTTAATGTCGGCTTGTTAGATGCTGATATTTACGGCCCTTCCGGCCCTATCATGTTCGATGTGATGCATGAAAAACCATTGTCTGTAAACGTAAATGGTAAGTCGAAAATGAGGCCCATTGAAAATTATGGTGTAAAATTATTGTCAATAGGTTTCTTTACAAAACCCAATCAGGCAGTAATATGGAGAGGTCCAATGGCTGCAAAAGCCTTAAACCAAATGATTTTTGATGCCGATTGGGGCGAATTAGACTTTCTACTAGTCGATTTGCCGCCAGGTACGGGAGATATTCACCTTTCTATCATGCAATCTATGCCCATCACCGGTGCTGTAATAGTAAGTACACCTCAGCATGTCGCTTTGGCGGATGCAAGAAAAGGAGTAGCCATGTTTCAACAAGAAAATATAAACGTTCCTGTTTTGGGGATTGTAGAAAATATGGCCTATTTTACACCTGAAGAATTGCCAGATAACAAATACTACATATTTGGAGAATCTGGTGCTAAACGTCTATCAGAAGACATTGATGTTCCATTTCTAGGCGAAATTCCTCTTGTACAAAGCATAAGAGAAGCTGGTGACGTTGGTAGACCTGCAGCATTACAAGACAATACCCCTACACAAAAAGCCTTTGAAGAGCTTACTAAAAATGTAGTGCAGGAGGTGGTATTTAGAAATGAAAATTTACCACCAACAGATGCAATTAAAATAACAACTATGGCAGGATGTAGTGCCGTAAGAAAAAAATAACCATGACTGGACAAGAATTAAGAAAGCATGTTGAAGAGGCTCTAGATGAAATTAGACCATTTTTACAAAATGACGGTGGAGACATTGCACTCCTTGATATAGAAAACGACGATACTGTAAAGGTACAGTTAATGGGTTCTTGTGTAGGTTGTAGCGTAAATCAGATGACCTTAAAATCTGGTGTCGAGATGACCATAAAAAAGTACGCTCCACAAATTAAAAGTGTTATAAACGTTCAATCTAGTTAATTCATGATTTTTATCAATAATCTTAAAGAAAAAATTTAAGATTATTGCATAATAAATGCTATTGTTATGATTACTACGGATATACTTATTATTGGTGCAGGACCTACAGGCCTTTTTACGGTATTTGAAGCTGGTTTATTAAAGCTAAAGTGCCATATTATAGATGCCCTTCCTCAGCCAGGAGGCCAGCTTACAGAACTTTACCCTAAAAAACCTATATATGATATCCCTGCGTTCCCAGAGGTTTTAGCCGGAGATTTAGTGGATAATTTAATGGA
>CAYNCI010000016.1:0-63032 GCA_964396065.1 uncultured Mesohalobacter sp.
TGAAAGTCCTATTTCTTACCAGAGAATTTCCACCTTATGTATATGGCGGTGCCGGTGTGCATGTTGAATATTTGGCAGACGAATTATCCAAACTTATGCTAGTGGATGTTCGCGCTTTTGGCGATCAGGATTCTGCAACAGAAAACCTGAATGTTAAAGGTTATCCATATGAAGATGGTGTTTTTGCAGATGCCGACGAAAAATTAAAAGGAGTTTTTAAAACCCTCTCTACAGGTTTACACATGAATGCCGACGCTGTTGGTGCAGATGTTGTGCATTGCCACACCTGGTATTCGCATTTTGCGGGTATACTGGCCAAATTGTGTTACGGTGTGCCTTTAGTGGTGACAACGCATTCTCTAGAGCCGCTTCGCCCCTGGAAGAGAGAGCAATTAGGTCGAGGTTACGATGCTTCATCTTGGGTCGAAAAAACAGCCATCGAAATGGCAGATGCTATTATTGCCGTATCTGAGGAAACCAAAGAAGATGTGCTAAAACACTTTAATGTAGACGAGAGCAAAATAAGTGTAATCTATAACGGGATTAATCTGAGCCAATACAAGAAAGTAGAAGGCACGTCTGTCTTGGAAGAATACAATATAGACCCGGAAAAACCTTTTGTGCTTTTTGTAGGTAGAATTACGAGACAAAAGGGAATAATTCATTTGGTGAATGCTATAAAATACATTGATGCAGGCACTCAAATCGTGCTTTGTGCCGGCGCTCCGGATACTAAGGAAATAGCAAAGGAAATGGAAGAAGCTGTAGCCGAAGCTAAAAAAGAGCGCGACAATATTTTTTGGATAGACAAAATGCTAGACAAAGCCGATGTTATTCAACTATATTCCAAGGCCGATGTGTTCTGTTGTCCGTCTATTTATGAGCCTTTTGGCATAATAAATATCGAAGCTATGGCTTGCGAAACCGCCGTTGTGGCCAGCGCGGTTGGAGGTATCAAAGAAGTGGTTATTCCTAACGAAACGGGCATTTTAGTACCTGTGGAACAACAAAATGAAGCCCCTTTTGAACCTGTAGACCCAGATCAATTCTCTAAAGATTTAGCTGATGGCATCAACACAGTAATTAGCGATAAGGCCTTACAGAACAAGATGGCCAAAAATGGTCGAAAAAGAGTAGAAGACTACTTCGACTGGAAAGCCATTGCCGAGCAAACCAAATCTTTATATCAATCTTTAATTTCTTAATTTATGATTAATAACAAAGTTATCAGTATAATATTAGGAGGTGGACAAGGTTCACGCCTTTATCCACTTACCGACCAACGTTCTAAACCGGCAGTCCCGATAGCCGGAAAATACCGTCTGGTTGATATCCCAATTTCAAATTGTATCAACTCAGACATCAAAAGGATGTATGTGTTAACGCAGTTTAATTCAGCATCTTTAAATCAACACATTAAGAACACCTACCACTTTAGTTTTTTTAGTTCAGCTTTTGTAGATGTTCTGGCAGCCGAACAGACTCAAAAAAGCAAGGACTGGTATCAGGGTACTGCCGATGCGGTAAGACAAAGCATGCATCACCTGTTGAGGCACGATTTTGAATATGTCTTGGTGTTATCCGGAGATCAATTGTACCAAATGGATTTCAACGAGATGATACAAGCGCATGAAGAAAGTGGTGCAGAAATAACAGTGGCTACGCAGCCCGTTAATGCCAAAGAAGCGACCTCGTTTGGGATTTTAAAAACAGATGAGAATAGCTTTATTTCCAGCTTTACCGAAAAGCCAAATTTTGAGCAATTGCAGGGCTGGGAATCTCCGGTTTCTGAAGAAATGGAAAAAGAAGGCAGGCATTATTTAGCCTCTATGGGTATTTATGTTTTTAACAAAGATCTGCTGGTAGAATTGATGGAAGAGCCAACAAAGGTAGACTTTGGAAAGGAAATTATTCCGGATGCTATTGAAAAGCATAAAACGCTTGGCTATCAATTTGAAGGCTATTGGACAGACATAGGTAACATAGATAGCTTTTTTGAAGCTAATGTTGGTCTTACAGACGATATCCCCAAATTCAATTTATACGATAATGAAAAAAGGATATATACGCATGCAAGGATGTTACCAACGTCTAAGATTTCCGGAACACTTTGCGATAAAACCGTCATTTCTGAAGGCTGTATAATTCATGCCGCTAAAATTGAACGTTCTGTGATTGGAATTCGCTCAAGAATTGGTAAAGAATCTACCATCATTAATTGTTATATGATGGGTGCAGATTATTACGAATCTTTAGAAGACGTAGAAACCCAACATATCGATGTGTTGATGGGTGTTGGCGAACGCTGTTTCCTTAAAAATGTAATTATAGATAAAAATTGCCGCATTGGCGATGATGTCAGGATAAATGGCGGAACTCATTTGGAAGATACAGAAACAGATGACTATGTTATAAAAGACGGTATTGTGGTGGTTAAAAAAGGCGCTACTATACCTAAAGGCACTATTATTTAGTAAGTCTAATGTTTTTAATTAGAAATAGAAAACAAAATCCCGGAACCCCAGTCGTAAGGCTGGGTTTCTGTTATAAAGGTAATCACAGAGTTCGACCTTAAATCTTCAAACCTGTACCATAGGACCGTATTGTCGTAAGCTATACGCATCACTTCTTCATTTTCGTCTACCCAATTCCAAGTGCCTTGATTGGGAAAACCATCATCGTCACCGCCATTATAAGTGCCGTCGGAATTAAGTCTGTACCTTAAGCTGCTTGTTCCATTTGAGGCAATCCACGTTTTGTCGAAAAGCGTAACATTAAACCGGTCGGGAAATTCAGTATCCGAGTCATCGCAGGATGATAAGGTGAAAACGCTAATAAAGAAAAGGACATATACTTTTTTAAACATAGATTGTGGAATTTAAAGTGGTGAATTTAAAACAAAAAACGAATCCTGAAAAGATTTGGTTGTTATTTATATAGGTGCTTTGGCAAGCTCAACATAAACGCCTAGACTTTCTTTGAAAAAAGTTTGGGATAACTCGACTTATTTGTAAAACGGATCTCTATTTTCAAAGCATAAAAAAGCTGAGAATACATATCTCAGCTTTGCCAGTGTTCCCGCGCGATTGCATCGCGTGGAAAATTATTACCCATAGTACCGAAATACAGTAATATCTTTTATTAAACCTTCTTGATCACAATAGTTTAGAGCACTACCATACCCATAATCTTCAGCTTTAGATACTAGTCCAGCTTTTACAGGGTTGTTATGTATATAATTAATTTTCTGCTCAATTACCTTATAGCTCCATAATTCAATAGGTTTATTATCATGTCTCCAAAATTGATAATTCTTCACATTTGAAGTTTTTAAGCCTGCTTTTTTAAACTGTTCTAGTAGAAAGGCTTTTCTACTTTCTTTAGGATTATTTTGTATGGCCTTGACCAATGCTTTACTGATAAAACGCTTAAAATCTCCTAATAATAGTTGAGGTTCTCTTTCTCCTAGGCTTCTAAAAATCAGGTGTATATGATTGGTCATAATGCACCAGGAAATCAAGTCCATTCCTTTCTCTTTTATGCAGTATTGTAAACTTTCAACGACAATATCTTTGTATTCATTTCTTGTGAATACATCCAACCAATAGACTACCGCAAAACTTACAAAATACAATCCGTCGGGATTATGGAATTTATAGTTTCTACTCATTATTTAAAATAAAAGATAAAAATAGAAATTAATTTATGAGTATAACTACACGATACAATCGTATGGTAACATAAGATATCCTGACCTATTCAGGACTCGTCTCTCAGTTCTATAAAACAAAAAAGCCAAGATTGTTCATCTCAGCTTTTCTTTGTACAGGCGGAGAGACTCGAACTCTCACACCTCTCGGCACTAGATCCTAAGTCTAGTTTATATTGGTTTGGCATATTTCAATATGCACTAATAATCAGTTATATATAAAATAATTTAGACAAATTAGATCATAAAAGACCATATAGAAACAGAAAATGTTTTAGGTATGTTTTAGGTAAAACATATAATGTTTTTATAACTTTGTTGATCTAAATTAAACCTAATGGCTTCAATTAAACTTCTTCTTTGGAAGCATGATAAAAAGAAAAACGAAACGTTTCCAATCGCTATACGCATTACCAAAAATAGAAAAACAAGATATATTTTTACTGGTAAATATATTAAAGAAAAAGATTGGGACTCCAAAAACTCTAAAGTCAAAAAATCATACCCTAACTCTATTTACCTTAATAATTTTTTAATCTCAAAATTAGCAGAAGCCAATAAAACGATATTAGAATTGGAAGCTGAAGACAAGGTTGTGTCTTCAAAAAATATTAAGGATGAAATTGTAAAGCCAATAAGCAATAAGAGTTTTAATGAGGTGGCAAAAGAATTTCTTGATGAGCTTGAAGAAAACAAAAAGTTAACGCGCTTATCTTCAAATAAACCACTGGTGAATCATGTCATTGAATTTGGCAAATCGGAAAGTTTAAAGTTTCATGATATAGACGAAGCTTTTCTTAGAAAATTTGCCACTTTTTTGAAAACAAAAAAAGGGAATTCTCAAAGGTCTGTTATCAATGCATATATTTTAATACGTACCCTTTTTAATCGAGCTATAAAAGAAGGAATAGTAGATCGTAAGTATTATCCTTTTGGATCTGGAAAAATTACTATACGTTTCCCCGAAACAGAAAAGATAGGCCTGAATGAGGATGAAGTCAGAGCAATTGAAAACTTAGATAAGTCAACACCTAATGAATTACATGCAAAAAATATATGGTTGTTTAGCTTTTACTTAGCTGGAATTCGTGTATCAGATGTGTTGCATATTAAGTGGAAAGATATCTATGATCAAAGATTGCATTACCGCATGAGTAAGAATGGTAAACTTTTGTCTTTGAATCTGCCTCAAAAAGTTTTTCCTATTCTTAGTTTTTATAATGAGTATAAAAGAAATAATAATGACTTTGTATTTCCTGAGCTAAGAGATATAGATATGTCTGATCCAAAAGCAATTTTGGCTAAAACTAAGGCAACAAATAAAAAGCTGAATAAATATCTTTTAGGTGTAGCAAAGAAAGCTGAAATTCAAAAAAAAATTACCATGCATACAGCTCGTCACACATTTGCCCATATTGGAGGAAATAAGATATCGATACCCACTCTTCAAAAACTCTTTAGGCATACATCAATAACTACAACCATTAACTATATGAATCAATTTAATCATAAAGATTTTGACGAAGCTTTAGACAGCGTTGTAGATTTTTAATGTAATCGGATTAAAACTTTAAAAATACGGGTTTTCCCGCATATGAAGTCACCTGCTTTTGACTATATATTTGCTTCAAAAATTAGCTATGAGTATAAATCAAAACACTGGAACAGTAATAACTGAGAGCGAAGCGATAAACTTCACACACACCTATCAACAAAGGTATCCGAACGAAAAAAAAGCTTATTTTGTGGGATCAGAAAAAATTGATATGATTTTAAACCAAGAAGGTTGTATCGGAATTAGAATCTACGATGGACTTAATTCTGAAAATAACGATGAAAATAGAGTTTTAGTCGGAGTAGACGACAATGGTGAAGACATGGTAGAGGGAGTAATTGTTGAGCATTTAATGCCGTGTCCATCGCATTGTCCAAATTCTAGCAGTTTAATAAAATAATTTATTGTTTAATATTCTCTTTTATACATGTTTTATTGTAGGGCTACTACCTCTTGCATTAATCATTATGTATAGAAAGAACTTAGACATGGCTGCTCCAGCTATGCCATTTGTTTGGCTAACGGCTATAGCATCCATATATGAATTTATAGTTTCGTATATTTTCGAATATAATGCTAGTATTTGGTTTCAGCTATATTCATTCACCGTGTTTATAGCACTACTTTATTTTTTTCAACGAGCCATTGAATTTAAAACCTATCATTTATCTGTTGGAATAATGATAGGTTTTATTATTACTTATACTGCCTCTTTTTTTTTCTGGAACAAAAATGATTTTTTAAATTCAACAGCAATTAATAATACGTATTTAACAATTGTGGTTATCATACTTTCAATTATTTGGTTGAAGAATAAATTTGAAAAACTTGAAAGTTATTACTCTTTCAGTAAATCAGATGCCTTTAACCTCTGGGATAACGAGGAATTCTATCTGATAGTGGGGCTATTTGTATATTATTGCACAACCATATTTTTGTATTTATCAAGCAACATAATTTTTAACAGTGAACTTTATTTTTTCGACTATTGGCTCGTTAATATAATAGCTACACTTTTTTTACGATTATCGTTAACTCTATCAACATGGAAAATGAGGAAGGTTTAAAAATAATATTTTGGATAAGTACATCTGTAATGCTCTTATTAGCCTCTGGCTTTATGTTTATTACTCTTATCTATTTAAGAAAAACAAGTAAAATAAAACAAAAAGAGTCTGAAAATCTCCTCAAAGCAACTCTTGATACTGAGAAAAAAGAAAGAGAGAGAATTGCATCAGATCTACATGATAGTGTTAAAGGAGACTTGAGCGCTCTAAAAAATTATATGTCTGTCCTTGATAGTTTCGAAAAGTCAAGCGAAGAAAAAATTATTATAGATGAAATAAAATTGGCTATCCAAGAAATGATGCAAAATGTCAACTTGATTAATTTCAATTTAATGCCTCCTTTGCTTCAGTCAGATGGCCTCATTGCCGCTATTGACGATTACTTTAAAAGAGTTAGAAAATTAAACACTATAGATGCTATTTTATTAACGGATGTTAGACAACTTAAATTATCTGTATCAGAATCCTACCAATTGTTCAGAATTATTCAGGAGTTAACTACAAATACAACAAAACATAGTCCTAAAACTTCTATAAAATTACACTTAAAAGTTATTGAAGATAGTATTACCTTAGACTTTAATGATAATGGACAAAAATTTGATTTTTTTTCAAAAATGGGTGAGTCGAATGGTATGGGATTAAAAAACATATTATCAAGGATTAATCGTATTGGTGCTGATTTTACACAGTGTAAAGTTGAAAGAGGAAATCACTTTAAAATCCAAATAAATAAATCAGTATGATAATAAAGGTTGGTATTGTTGATGACCACACTCTTTTTAGAAAGAGTTTAAAACTGCTAATTTCTAATTTTGAAAATATAGAAGTCAAATTAGAAGCTTCAAATGGAATTGAATTACTAGATAAAATTGATTCAGTAGATCTAGATGTATTGCTCTTAGACATTCAAATGCCAAAAATGAATGGGATTGAAGCATGTAAAATTTTAAATCGTAAAAAACCTGACCTAAAAATATTAATTCTAACTCACTTAGAAAGTGTTGTTACAATAAGTCAAGTGATCAATCTTGGAATAAAGGGATATTTCACAAAAAATACAGAACCTAACGAACTCAAAAGTGTCATATTAAATCTTAATGATGATGGTTTTTATTTTGAAAAAAGTCTCCAACCTATTTTAGATTTTATTAAACAAGAAGATGTAAGTGGGAAAAAAAATTACGGTGCTTACAGTTTTACCGAGAGAGAAATTGAAGTTTTAAATCTTACCATTCAACAATTTAGTGGCAATATGATTGCTGACAAATTATTTATTAGCCTTAAAACAGTTGAAAAACATAAGAGGAACCTAATGGCCAAAACTTCTTCTAAAAATTTTATTGGCGTAATTGTATATGCTTTAGTAAATAACTTTATTTCTTTAGACCAAGTGCAATAGCCCTATTGCGCTCTAGTAAGTTTTTAATTTAGACCTTCTTTTTCTTATTAGCTATATACGAGATAAAATACGGGAATTCCCGTATTGACTCATATTCTGTTTTTCCATTCATTTGTTAAGGAAAGTAAAACATC
This sequence comes from uncultured Mesohalobacter sp., assembly GCA_964396065.1. Lineage (GTDB taxonomy): Bacteria > Bacteroidota > Bacteroidia > Flavobacteriales > Flavobacteriaceae > Psychroflexus. Next base: position 7,868 of record CAYNCI010000016.1, read on the forward strand.
AAATTCTAGAGTTAACCCAAGCTAATATTAATAATCAATATAATAAAACAAAATATCTAACCAATCTATTTTATGAAAACTATTAGACTAATCTTTATAACAACACTACTACTTCAGGCATTTATTTCAACAGGTCAAACAGAAGACTGTTTAATTGACGAATTTGAAAATACATTGAATTCTCAATCATCAAACTCTTGTACTCCTAACCCTAATTATTCATATTCTATTGATCCAGCTTTTTTGGCAGCTTTTCCTGAAGAAACAATAGCAGTACATTTCTGGGCTATAAACAGAACAGATGGTACAAGCGATAATCCCTACACTCTTACAAAATTACAAGAGTCTGTAGATTTATTAAATAGTGAATTTGCAAACATGAATATTTGTTTTGAACTTGTGGGATTCGACATCATTAATGATGACAGTATTTACTTTAATAGTGCTGGGGCGTTAACTTCCTATGTTAGTCAAAATCCGAGTTCCACAAACGATAATGCTGTTAATATTTACATTCCTTATAGATTTACTAATTTTAATAATAATCTACGAGGTTTCATGTTTGGGTGGAATTCATTTGGTTATAACAAAATGGCCGTAAACTCCTTTGAATATAATACGGGAATATTTATTCATGAAATGGGGCATGTTTTTGGTTTAAGGCATACTCATCAAAATCATAATGTTGCAAGTTGTGAAAGAGTGACTAGAGACCCTAATGACCCTGATTATAATGCTAAATGTGCAGGTGATTACGTCATTGATACTGAATCTATGATCAATCTTAATAATAATACTGCTTTGATAGATAACAATTGTAATTATGTTGGACCATCATATTCAGATTGTGGAGGCACACCTTACACTTTCGGTACAAACGAAATAAGAAACTATATGTCATACACTTTACAGCATTGCAGAGATAGATTCACGATTGGACAAGGTGTTCGAGCTAGAGAATATTTTTTAGCAACTTCATTGACACAGAATTTCAGACAAACTCCGAATGAGGATTTATTTACAATTAATAGTACTGAGGATGTCGGTCTTGAACCAGATAATTTTACAAATGTCATTTGGGAAAGTCCAGATATTTGGGTTAGAAATCAACCTGATGGTTTTACTAACCAAACTCATGAAGACCTTCAATATGTTGACGATAATACACCGGTATACGTATATGTAAAGATTAGGAATAGAGGATGTGAAGCTTCGGGTGGGAATGATAATTTAGAACTATATTGGGCTAAAGGTGGACTTAATCAAGATTGGGAAGATGTATGGAAAGGTTTTTCAAATCCACCTAACGGCTTAGACATCGGAAATCCTGTAGGCACCCAAACTATTCCTAGTGTTGATTCTGGTCAAGAAACAATATTGGAATTTGAATGGCAACCTTTAAACCCAACTACTTATTCAGATGCAGGGTTTAATAAGCCGTGGATGTTTTGTTTTTTGAGCAGAATTGATTCTGCTGAAGATCCAATGGCATTCACAGAGGTTACTAATGCCGGAACGAATACCAGAAATAATAATAATATAGCTTACAAGAATACTACTGTTTTAGATATTTCAGGAGATATTGATATTGGTAGCATAATAGCTGGAAATTTTAATCCAGATCAAACAATAGTCAGTGATATTACATTTTTTACTAATGTAGATAATGCAATATGGGACGAATCTGAAATAAGAGTAACTCTTAATGAGTCATTATGGGAAGCATGGCAAAATAGCGGAGGTGAATCGACTGATGTTAGAATTCTAAATTCAAATACAAGGGAAATCTACTTAGCTGGCAACAATTCATCTTTAGATAACATCACTTTTGAATCTAACGAATGGGGAATATTAACACCTAGAATTAATTTTTTAATTCGAGAAGTTACAGGACAAAGCTATACACTTAATGTGTCTCAAAATAATTCACAAACAAATGAAATTTTAGGCGGATTTACTTATCATATAAATAGAAATTCTTCACGACAGTATTTTCAAGCAGAAGCTTCTTTATCTGAGAGTAACCACATTACAACTCTAGAAGCAGACTCAATAAATGAAAATGCTACATATAATTGGTATGATGAAAATGGAGATTACATTTCTAGTGGGACCACACTAATAATTAACAATTCAAGTGAAAAAGAGTTTAAATTGGAAATTATAGCAGAAATTGATGGACATAAAGACTATGAAACCTTAACTGCTAAAGAAAATAGAAGTATCCTAAGTCTGACCCCTAATCCTACTATAAATATGTTAACGATAGATTATAATATAGGGAGTGCTAATTCTGCATTTATCCAGATTACTAATGTAAATACGGGGTTACAAAATAATTATTTGTTAAATTTAAATTCAAATTCTAAATTAATAGATATTACAAATCAACCTAGCGGACAGTATGTAGTAAATCTAGTAACTGACAATGCTATAGTTGACACAAAAAATTTGATAAAAAATTAAATTGTATGAACAAAATATGCTTTTTGATTTGTTTTTTTTTCTCATGTAAACTCATAAGCCAGACTACATTAATACCAGATGTCGGTTTTGAAGAGGAACTAATATTTCAAAATATCGACTCTGATGGAGTAGTAAATGGAGAAATATTAACAAGTGATATATCATCAGTTAGTTCGTTAATTATTGTAGGCGTCAGTTCTAGCTTTATTGAAGATATAACAGGAATTGAAGATTTCCAAAATATTCAATATCTAGACATTACTAATACATCTATTAATACTGGCAATTTAGACGGTTCTCTATCTAAGTTAGACTTAACAGACAACCATAATTTACAAGAATTTATTATGTTGGGCCAAGATGACGCAATTTCCAATTCTGTATTTGAAATAGATTTAAGCAATAATCCATTAATCAATAATATTGACGTTCCTGGTAATTGGAATTTGAGAATTTTAGACTTGAAAACAAATTCTATTGATGTAAGCAATCTTATAATAAATATAAGTGTAAATCCGTCTTTTGCACCACCAAATGACCTTTTCTGTATAAAGGTTACTGATCCATCATCAGCTAGTGCTGGAACTGGTGTTTATAATACTTGGAATATCAGTGCCAATAATAACCCTTATTATTTTTCTGATACTTGCACATTAGATGCTGAAGAGTTCATTAAATTCAGTTTTACAATTTATCCAAATCCAGTGAAGGATGTATTATATATTGATGCAACAACTAGTATTGAAAAAGTTATTATTTATGACCATTTGGGTAAAGTAGTGTTTCAAAAAAAGTCAAATATTAACGATCAAATTGATTTAAAAGGATTATCCGAAGGGATTTATTACGTTAAAATAGAAAGTAATAATAGGGTGATGACTAAAAAGTTGATTAAAAATTAGCTTATCTATTGAATAGATGGAAGTCATTTGTCTCGAAGATAAAGCCTTTAAGCAGCTCGTAGAAGAATTGGTTCAGCGGGTGAAAGAACAATATCCATCAGTCAGGTTACTCTACCCCACTTATTTTTGATTTCTGTGCATATACTTTCCTCTAACAACCCGTGATTTTTTTTGAACTCTATTTCACTTAGATAGTGTTGCGACAATAAGTCATGTGATTAATCTTGGAATAAATGGATATTTCACCAAAAACACAGAACCAAGTGAACTTGAAAAAGTAATATTAAATCTTAATGATGATGGTTTTTATTTTGAAAAAAGTCTCCAACCTATTTTAGATTTTATTAAACAAGAAGATGTAAGTGGGAAAAAAAATTACGGTGCTTACAGTTTTACCGAGAGAGAAATTGAAGTTTTAAATCTTACCATTCAACAATTTAGTGGCAATATGATTGCTGACAAATTATTTATTAGCCTTAAAACAGTTGAAAAACATAAGAGGAACCTAATGGCCAAAACTTCTTCTAAAAATTTTATTGGCGTAATTGTATATGCTTTAGTAAATAACTTTATTTCTTTAGACCAAGTGCAATAGACCTGTTGCGCTCTAGTAAGCTTTTTAATTTAGACCTTCTTTTTGTTATTAGCTATTTAAACGAGATAAAATACGGGAATTCCCGTATTGACTCAATGTTATTTTTTAACTTCTTTTGTTAAAGAAAACTTAAAAACTATAGTCAGTTCTTAGAATTAAATAATCAATCAATAAAAACCAAAGCTTATGAAAAACTTCATCTTTCCTAAAGAGAAAAAAAATAAATCCTTAGGCCGTAGCCAAATTGCCTTATCAATTTTAATTACAATTATTTTAAGTATGAACGTGTTCTCCCAGCAAAATAGCGGACAAACACACTTTTATTATATTGAAGAAGCTTCTTTAGATTCACTAAACCCTACAACTACGATTGAAAATAACGATGGAACAATATCTCTAGATTTCAGTGATGAAAACTTAACAGTTTTTTTTGAAAGCTTTACAATTCATTCTTACTCGAGAGTTTTTGAATGGTCAACAGACCCAAAATATCACAAGTATTACTTAATAGGTCTCAATTCTGCTGATAAAGCTGGAGATCTCAGAAGTATTAGTAATGTAGTATTTTCTGAGTATATTGGAAATTTAGAGGAACATACACTTGGATCTCCACCTAGCGATTATTTTGATCATGTTACTATATCAGGATTTGATCAATCAGGTTGTAATGGCTATATTTACACTCCAAACCCAAAGGGGTATGAACATTTAGAATTAATTAATGCTAGAAGAGCGTGGAACATTACACAGGGAAATGCTAACATTGTTATTGGAATCAGAGATGTTCAATTTATAAATAGCCATAATGACTTAAATGACAAAATTGTTGCTGCTGTCGGTAGTCAAACAGGTAACAATTCAGCTTATCATGGTTTAAGTGTTGCTGGTGCAGCTGCCGCAGAAACCGACAATAACCAAGGCTATTCAGCAATTGGTTTTAATTCGAAAGTAATCACCATAACACAATATGGTCATGCAGGTGCTGTGCTTTATCTTGCGCAAAATTATCCAGATGTAAAAGTTGTAAATATAAGTTTATATACCTCAAGCGGTTATTCTCAAGTGGAAGCTGATATATTCCAAGATGTGTGGGAAAATTATGGAGTATCGGTTACAGTGGCGGCTGGCAATGGCTTACTTCAATCACCATTTGTAGACCCAAATTTATACTTTTATCCTGCGTCTTATGACCATGTTATTTCCGTGAGCAGTGTTGGGAGTTACTTCAAATATGGTCACGCAGACGATAATGGATTGATGAACGATTGGAAAGATGTACATGAGATGCAAATAGGCTGTCCTGATTACGCACATCAGCATAATGATAAAGTCGATATAGTCGCTCCTGGTTATTCAGTTGCTTTACCAAAAGGCTTTTCTGGATATAAACTAGGATGGGGTACGTCTTATGCAGCTCCAATTGTTGCAGGCACAGTTGCTCTCATGCATGATGTACATCCTAACATCTCTCCTGCTGATGTAATGACTTATTTGCAAGAAACAGCTGATGATAACATATACAATATCCCGGAAAATGTGCAATATAACGGTCTTCTTGGTGCTGGCCGACTTAATGCTTATGGGGCAGTTCTTAAAGCTAAATGTGAGTTTGATGGTAATCCAGTTGGACTAGACTTAAATATACAAAACACAAAATTCGATTTTGGAGATGAGCCTGATGTCGAAAGTGATGTAATTTGGAATAGCCCTGATATATGGGTACGAAATAATGATGATGGATTCCTATATAAAGAAAGTGAAGACTTAAATTTTGTAGATAATAATACTCCTGTTAATGTATATGTAAGGGTGACCAATGACAGTTGCCATCCATCGTCAGGAACTGATCAACTTGTTTTGTATTGGGCCAAAGGAGGTTTGCAGCAGACATGGCCAAGTGTATGGGAAGGTGATTCCAATGGAGCATTACCAATAGGAGGTGTAGTCGATACTATAACAATACCTACGATAAATCCGGGTAAGTATGAAATATTAGAGTTTGAATGGCAGCCGCAAGATCCAGAGGTTTATGAAAACAATGGCTTTGAAAAACCTTGGATGTTCTGTTTTTTAAGTAGAATTATTACTCCAGATGATCCAATGACTTTTACTGAAGGAGCTAATGCAGCAACCAATACCAGAAATAATAATAACATTGCTTATCACAATGCTACAGTAATTAATGTTAATCAGCCTGATAACCAAGGCTCAATAATTGCTGGAAACTTGGGAAGCTCTATCACAATCAATACAGATATAGAGTTTTTTACCAATACACCTGATGATAATAATTTATGGCAAGATGCAGAAGTTAGGGTAGAGCTTAATGAAGAATTATGGGATTTGTGGCAAGATAGTGGTGCAGAAGAAGATGACATTAGAATACTTGACCCAAGTCGAAGACAAATTATGATAATGTCCAATCATGCCAGTTTGAACGATATAGAAATGGAACCTGATGAATGGGGTATAGCAACAGTTGGCATTAATTTTTTAATCCATAACGTGCATGCACAAGAAGAGTACAATTTACATGTGCAACAACTTGATACCGATACTCAGGAATCTTTAGGTGGTTTTAGTTATACGTTTATTAGGGATAATGCTAGACCAGAGTTTAACGCAGAATCAAGCAGAACTGAGAATCCAGATGGGTCAGAAACTTTTTACGCCCAGTCTATAAATGAAGGCGCCAAATATAACTGGTATGATGAAAATGGAGTTTTGGTGTATAGCGGGTCTGATTTTACGGTCAGCAGTTTGATTGCAAAAGAGTATAAACTAGAAGTAATAGCTAATTATGACGGGCATTTGGACTATAAAACCGTAGAAACAGAAGATAAACGAAAAATTGACTATCTTAGCCCTAATCCTGCAACTACAACTGTGGAGGTAGGTTATTTAGTTTCTGAAAACGACAATACGTATTTAATGTTAACACATTCAGTAACTGGTTTAAGTTATAATTATGTTCTTAATTCTATAAATAATTTGCAAGTAATTCCTGTAGATCAGTTAGGTCATGGAACATACATTGTAAACTTGATTGTTAATGGAGAAATTTTGGATTCCAAAAACTTAATAATTAACTAATTATGAAAAAGTCACTTCTGTTTTGTGTATGCTTATTTTTAATTTTGTCATTAAATGCTCAAATCTCACCATTTGTACAATACGATTGGACTATTGAAAAGATTCAAAATGGTGATGGTTCTATAATTTTGGCTGATGCAAATCCAGATGGTGATTTTGATAAAATGTACATATGGTTTGAAGATTTTATTTTCACTGGTTATGTCCACGAGTTTTCGAGTTGTCAGGGTAATTTTTCTTTTAATGATAACGACCAAGAGTTCCATATAGAATCTTATGGATGTGCCGTAACTCCCAATCATACTATCATTGCAAATCATTTTGTAAATGTCTTTATTCTTCAAGAAGCAGGTGTTACCTCAACGGCAAATGGTTCAGTATATGGACCATTTGCTTATAGTTTTACCTATAGCGATAATGGCGATATTGTATATCTTCACATTGATAATTTGGCAGGCAGTATTGCTACTTTTTATACTAATACGCTAAATACTCAAGGATTTTTAAAAAGAGACTCTTTTATTTATCCAAACCCAGTTTCTGATGTTATTTTTTTTCAAGTTAATGGTAACATCCAGAATGTTAAAATATATGATCTGCTTGGTAGATTAGTTTTAGACAAGGATAATGTCACAAATAATCAACTAGATTTAAATGACTTAGATCGGGGAACATATGTCATGAAAATCGAAACAAGTTATGGTGTTTTCGAAGAAAAGCTAGTTAAAAATTAGTTTACTAAACTAATAAATGGAAGTCATTTACCTCGAAGAAAAAGCCTTAAGACAGCCCGTTGAAAAATTGGTTCAGCGGGTGAAAGGAAAAAAATCCATCAGTCAGGTTAGACAAATGGATTTATCGTGATGAGGCCATGCATTTGTTACGAATTAAGTCAAAAACGACCCTTGACCTACTCCAAAATTAAGGAGAAATCCGTTTCAGCCAGCGTAAAAAGAAGATAATTTTGTATGACAGAGAGTCCCTTGAACAGTATATTAAGAACAATGCAAGAGATACCTTTTAAATCTGATTTATATGAGGGATAAAAATTACATCCCTACTCCAGAATTTTTAAAAGGTTTTAACTATGGCTACATTATTGAAGAACATAAACCAGAATCAGCTTCAAGCCTAAAGAATACAAAATTTCCAGATTCAGAAGTAGAGTAAGTTACAGGACTATTATCAGGCATGAAACAAAAACAATTTGAGCTCACAAAATATAAATGGAGAATTGTAGGCAAAGACAAGGATCGTGAAAATGATAATGAGCCTGATATGGAACGCTAAATAAATCCCGCTTCATTTTTCTTTTCAACAGCAAGCAATTTTTTCCCTAGAAAGCTTGGAGAGATCAGTTAGTAATTCTAATGGTGTCTATTTACCATCAGATGCATTAAAAGCCACCCTTCCCCGCTTATTTTTGGTTTCTGTGCATAAGCTATTCTCTATAGCCAACTAAAAATATTAATTCTAACTCACTTAGAAAGTGTTGTTACAATAAGTCAAGTGATCAACCTTGGAATAAAGGGATATTTTACAAAAAATACAGAACCTAACGAACTCAAAAACGTTATACTTAATCTTAATAATGATGGTTATTATATTGAAAAAATCTTCGCCCAATATTAGACTTCATTGATCAAGAGGATAATAATGGAATAAAAATTGGTGTTGCTAATAGCTTTACGATAAGGGAATTAGAAGTTTTAAATCTCCCCATTCAGCAAAATAGTGGGAATATGATTGCTGACAAATTATTTATTAGCCCAAAAACAGTTGAAAAACATAAGAGGAACCTAATGGCTAAAACAGGGTCAAAAAATATTATAGGGGTAATTATATACGCTTTAGTGAATAATTTTATTTCTTTATATCAAGACCATTAATCTTATGCAAACTTATATTTTTTAGGTCTTTAGGATTTTTGACGTATACATTTTCAATAAAACGAAAATTACGGGAAAACCCTAATTGATTGGTATTGCATATTTCATTTAATTCACAAAGACTAATTTAAAGACTTCTAACTATTAAAAATAAAAATATGTATTATCCAAAACTTCTTTTATTTCTGACATTCATTCTATTCCTAAGCTGCAGCGAAAACACAAATGACGATGTTTTAGTGCAAAATTGTTCACCAGATTCCGAACTGGGTATTTTTGAAATCAATGGTCATTGTAGAGAATTTAATATAATCGATGGTAAATCATTAAATCATATTGATGACGACAACAAGACATTCTTCTATGAAACCAATTTTTCTGAGGATTTTGTTATTGAAAGAATGGAAGAACTAAATATTAGTAAAAAGACTATTGATAATCTTTACCGGCTAGAGCTGTTTATTGAAAAAAAGTCTCCTTCAGATGAATTTCCGATATTGGGCGGTAGATTGGTTTCTGCAATAGTACATTACAAGGACAATTATAATAATCTAAGAGTTAAATACTTTGGATTAGAAGAAGATTTAATAAAAGAAATTCCTGAATTAAGAAAAATCGTGCCCTATGTAAGCGCTTCAAGTTCATACTTAAATTTCAAACAGTTAAAACAAAGAGGAATAATAACAAACAGTTATTCGTTGTACAATCCAAACTTAGAAGATTTTAATGAAACAAATGCTGTAACATTTACTAGGCCATTAACAGAATATTTATCTCAAAAAAACTATCTGGTAAGTTTTAATAGAAATGATGAACCAGTATTTGACGATGGAACTAGTGATAGATGTGATAGTTCCAACAATCAATGTAATGGAGATTTCGATGATACATGCAGAACTCAAGGGAGTTCATATGAATGCAGCAATGGGTCTGGTGGTACCTCATGCACAGCAACAACAATTACTAGCGATTTAGAGGCTAATGAAATGACAGAGGAAAGCTCGCTTCTTTCTGGTACATTTGAAAGTCTTTATCAATTTGAAAGTTTTTTAAGCGAAAGTCAAAAAGGACAACAAATGGCAGGTTTTTATTGGCTTTTTAGCGATTTGACAAGTAACGGAACGGTCTCTTTATCATTACAAAATAAAATAGATATTGCCATATTTGTTAGTAATAATATTTACCTTATCAACGACTTAATGAATGGGAATGGTTCTAATGTACTTTATGACAGTACAAAGTCGACAGAAATACAGAATTTTTTAATCTCATTAAGACAATTGAGTAGTAATTCTGATTGGGTAAATTTATTCGATACTATAATTGCTGAGATAAGATATTATGAGAATCAGACAATTAATACAATTAGAAATGATTTCTAAATTTGTCTTCATATATTTGATTGGAATAAATGTATAGTGTTGGCGATTTAATCTTGGGAAAATGAATGAAAATAAAAAAAAATATTATATCTTATTTAGCTTAGTTTTCTTAGTGACAAGTTGTTCTATTACATCAATTACAAAAAACAGTAATACTAGTTGCTCTCCATCGTCAGAAACAAGAACGCTTATAATTCAAGACGTAAAGTATGAATTCAATGTTGTTCTAGGAGAAAGCAACAGCCACCTTTATAACAACTTTAATGCTCTATTTTACCCAACTGACTTTACAGAACCATTCATTAAAGATAGAATAGACCAATTAGGTCTATCAGATGAAGATATTAAGCAATTATATAACTTAGAACTTTTTATTTTAAAGAATGAAAATAGAGATTTAACTGTTGAAGGGGATTTATTATCAGCGATAGTTCACTTTATTGATGAAAAAAATTTGCTGAGCGTGAGATATTATGAAATAATAAACAATTCTATCTCAGAAATTAAAGAACTTAGAGCTAATGTTCCTTACATTAGCTCTTCTGCTTCGTATTTAAATTTTTTAAGCTTGGAAAATCAAGGCTTTAGTGTAAGTGATGTTATTTTTTATAACGAAGATGAAAAAAAGATTAGCAATATAAATAATCCTTCTTTTAGTACACTTCTTGCCAACTTTAAAAAGGAAAAAGGATTATTACCTGAAAGTTGGGTAGATGACTAATTTTTTTTGTCTTAAACATCAGATTACAAATTAATTTAAGCCAGGGTATTAAAGATATTAGTTAAAATTAAATAATTAAGCTAATTTTATAAGTATGAAACGCCAGAATAATTTTTTCTATGATGAATAGTTTCAGAACAAATAATTATTTCAATTTCTCCATCATTTGGGTTTTTCAGAGATAAAGTAAAGTTTCCTTTTTTTGATGATTTTCTAAATCTATTTTTGCCTTTTGTAAGTTTTTATCTACATCGCTTCTAGATACAATCGTGCGTTAACAATGTTCTATAAAACAAAAAAGCCAAGATTGTTCATCTCAGCTTTTCTTTGTACAGGCGGAGAGACTCGAACTCTCACACCTCTCGGCACTAGATCCTAAGTCTAGCGTGTCTACCAATTCCACCACGCCTGCATTAGACCGTCTTTTAAACGGATTGCAAATATAATTAAAGTCTTGAAAATAAAAATAATTATTCTTATTTATTTTTAATGCTTACAAGCATTACAGATTCCCGAGATCTGCAAAGACCCTATTAATAAGGATTAATACAAAAACCTAAACAACCATAAAGGGATACTCTTATTTTGTCCTGTCTTTATGTCTAATGCGAAACAAGAAACTCTGTGTGTTTAAGTTTATTTCTTTTCAATTTTCGTTCAGATTTTTGAATTAGAGCTCGCATAATTGTTTATTGCAAAAAACATATATTATTAATGTTTTTTACGGAAAGCATTATTTTGTTTAACAATTTAAATGTGACATTAAAAAATAATCTAAAACCTAGATTTCCTCTTGCTATTCTACTAAATCATTATACCTTTGTAACATCTCAAAGGGGTGTCCCGAAATTTAGGGACTGAGATCATACCCAATGAACCTGGGCAGGTCATGCTGCCAAGGGAAAAAATTAAGGCCTAAAAACCTTAGTGTATGCAACCCTTGATGTATTATTATGTCAAGGATTTTTATTTTAAAATTTATATTAACCAGAATAATAGCCCCTTTTATTCGTAAACTTTATTACGAATGAAACTTCTATTATTACCAAAACATCGATCTATTCGATTTGTATCAAAACGATTGATACGACCAAAAAAAAATGACCAGCGAGTCTATTTAAAACAACTCTTTTTTATTTTATTTTTTTGCGTTTCCAGCTTTAGTCTTGCTCAAAATGTAAAACTTTCAGGAAAAGTTACACAAGATAAATTACCTCTCGAAGGCGCCTTGGTTTATGCCAAAAACTCAACCTATTCTACTACAACTGCTCAGGATGGCAGTTATGAATTAAACATGCCCATTGGCTCTTACAATATTGTTTTTGCCTTTGGTAATCAAAAAACCATTGAAATTACACTTATGGAACCTCAAACGCTAGATGTCGATTTAGCTGAAGCCATCGAATCTCTTGACGAGGTTTCCGTACAAGGTGTCCGAGTAAACGCCGACTCGCCAATTACGCACTCTAATTTTTCTAAAGAAGAAATATCTAAACGAAATTTAGGTCAGGATATACCCATATTAATGAATTTTCTGCCTAATGTGGTATCGACATCAGATACGGGGAATGGAATTGGGTACACGTCTATACGTGTTAGAGGGAGTGATAATTCTCGTGTGAATGTTACCATAAACGGTATTCCATACAACGACCAAGAGAGCCAGGGCACGTTTTGGGTCAATTTGCAGGATTTTGCCTCCTCTACAGAAAATATTCAGCTGCAAAGAGGTGTCGGTACATCGACTAACGGCTCCGGTGCGTTTGGGGCAAGCCTTAATATTTTGACGGATAAGTATAACAAAGAGGCTTTTGGAGAAATCAATTCCAGTTTGGGCTCCTTCAACACCTTTAGAAACAATGTAAAATTTAGTACCGGATTATTAAACGATCATTTTGAGGTCTCGGGGCGTCTCTCCAGAGTGAGCTCAGATGGTTATATCGACAGAGCATCAGCCGATTTAAGGTCTTATTTTCTACAAGCCAATTATGTAGACAAAAACACACTAATCAAAGCTCTAGCTTTTGGTGGTAACGAAGTGACTTACCAATCCTGGTTTGGAGTTGACAAAGAAACGCTGGAAAACGACAGGACCTTTAACCCGGCCGGCATGTTTACTGATGAGAATGGCAATACGCAATTTTACGACAACGAAGTGGATAACTATTCTCAAGACCACTACCAATTGCATTGGAACCAAACCTATAACGAGAATTGGTCTTCTAATTTTGGATTGAATTATACTTATGGCCGTGGTTATTTTGAGCAGTTTGAAGAAGATGCAGATTTAATTTTTCATCAAATTGGACCTGTACAGGTTGGCGACGAAAGTATTACCGAAGGCGACTTAATCAGAAGACGATGGCTAGATAACGATTATTACGTTGTAAATGCCAACATCAACTATTCTGATAATACGTTGGATTTTACAGCGGGTACGTTTTACAGTTATTATGATGGCGACCATTTTGGTGAAGTCATTTGGTCTAGATTTGCCGGGAACAGCTTGATAAGAGACCGGTATTATGATGGCAATGGCACCAAGCAAGAGTTTACCACTTTCGCTAAAGCGACATGGCGAATAAACAATGCTTGGCAAGTTTACGGCGATTTGCAAGGGCGATGGGTAACGTATAAAACGACAGGTCTAAATGAACTAAGAGACAACTTTTTAGTCGATGAAGCTTTCCAGTTTTTTAATCCAAAATTTGGCTTAACTTATCGGGCAAATAAGAATAATCAACTTTACTTTTCCTATGGAAGAGCAAACAGAGAACCACGACGACAGGATTTCGAAAACGGCATAAACAATGCTGAAAGATTAGACGATTTCGAGTTAGGTTGGCGTTACGCAAAGCCAAAAACCAGCATAAATGCCAACATCTATTACATGCTTTACGAAGATCAATTGGTACTTACAGGCGCTTTAGACGATGTTGGAAACCCTATTCGCCAAACCAGTGGACAATCTTATAGGTTAGGTCTAGAGGTTGAGGCTAATTTTAGGCTAAATAAAAGACTTGTTATACAGCCAAATGTCTCTATAAGTGAAAACAAAAATCAAGATTTTGTAACACAACTTAACGGGGAGCTTGTTAATCTAGGTGATACAAATATTTCTTATTCGCCTAACCTTATTATAGGTAATCAGATTTCCTATTTGGTATCTCCCGATTTTCAGATTAATTTTTTGAGTAAGTATGTGGGCGAACAATACATGGGTAATATAGATAGCGATGTTTCTAAGCTGGATGCTTTTTTTGTAAACGACTTGAATCTGATTTACACTCTTAAAAAAGTCCCTGTTTTTAAAGAAATCGTTTTGACAGGTTTGGTTAACAACATCTTTGATGCCGAATTTGAATCCAATGGCTACTTTTTTACATTCGATGCTCCAAACGAGAATGGCGACCTCACCACATTCGAAGGTGCCGGATTTTATCCACAGGCAGGTATAAATGTCTTATTTGGGGCGACGTTTAGGTTTTAAATCCTAGCCCCAAAGAGCCTTTTTGTATTTTTATAAATGTATCAATGAGCATTTAAGCTTAACATTTTTAACCTAAACTACAAATTGTGACAAAAAATCTAAGACGTACATTTCGACTATAAACGTATTGAAGAGTACTTATGTAAAATTCTATAGGCTAAGGACCAATGACTATTGACTAATCCATTATCTTTGTAAAAAAAATAGCATATGATCTCTCAAAAAGCCAATCAGATTTTTCAGCAAGTTATAGAAACCTATCATGTTTTAGACGATGTAGACCAAGCATTTCATAATCCTTACCACGCCAAGGAAGATGTGTTGTTTCATTTGTTATACAGAAAATGCTGGATAGATACTGTGCAGTGGCATTACGAAGATATCATAAGAGACCCCGAGATTAATCCTGATGATGCTTTGGTTTTAAAGCGAAAGATTGACGCATCCAATCAAGACAGAACAGATACGGTCGAATATATAGATAGCTATTTCCTGGACCATTTTAAAGGGGTTGAGGTAAAAGATGACGCCAAAATAAATACGGAAAGTCCTGCCTGGGGAATTGATCGTTTATCCATTTTGGCATTGAAGATATACCACATGCAAGAGGAAGCGAATCGAAAAGATGCTGATGCCGAATACAAAGCCAAATCTCAACAAAAGCTTGATATCTTATTAGAACAACGCGTAGATTTATCCACAGCCATAGACCAACTTTTGGAAGATATTTCTAATGGCGACAAGTACATGAAAGTTTACAAACAAATGAAAATGTACAACGACGACGAAATGAATCCAGTGTTGAGAAACCGAAAATAAATGCCAAAGCCTAAACCGCACATTTTGGTGATTAGGCTTTCTGCAATGGGCGATGTTGCCATAGCAGTTCCACTTATAAATACACTTGTCCATCGTTATCCGGAATTAGAATTTACCGTTCTTACCAAAAAACCTTTTGCGGTTTTATTTGAAGATATCCCGAGAGTAAATGTCAAAATAGCTGAAGTAAGAACCAAGCATAAAGGCATTCCAGGGCTCTTTAAATTAAGTAACGAATTAAAAGCCAAGCAATTTGCAGGTGTAGCCGATATTCATAATGTGTTACGCTCCAAAATTTTAGGGTTCTTTCTTAAGCAAAACGGACTACAATTCGAAAAGATAGACAAAGGCCGAGCTGAAAAAAAGGCACTAACCCAACCTAAAGATAAAGCTTTTAAACCTTTAAAATCAACGGCAAAACGTTACGCAGAGGTTTTTGAAAAATCTGGTTACACTATAGATATAAAACATCTAAAATTTCTTAATACTACAACATTAGGAAAAGACATATCAGAGAAACTAAGTTGGAATAATTCAGCTAAAAAAATTGGTATTGCGCCGTTTGCTGCACATGAAGGCAAAACTTATCCAAGCGAATTAATGCAAAGCGTTTTGGATAAACTTGCAAAGCAAAAAGATCTTCAAATTTACTTTTTTGGTGGCGGTAAAAAAGAGACCGAGATTCTTAAAACCTGGGCAAAAGCTTCAGGTCAGATGTTTTGCGTTGCCGGAGAATTTGATTTTAAAACCGAGTTACAAATCATATCAAATCTTGACCTTATGCTGTCTATGGATAGTGGTAATGGACATTTGGCAGCCATGTATGGTGTTAAGGTTATTACGATTTGGGGCCAAACCCATCCGTATTTAGGTTTTGCTCCTTATGGTCAGACAGAGGATCTTCAGCTACTGCCAGATCGAGAAAAATTCCCGTTTTTACCGACTTCGGTTTATGGAAATACTAAAGGTATAGACAATCACAAGATTTTTTCTTCAATTTCTCCGGAAGCCGTGGCAGACAAAATCAAGAGTGCGTTACAGATAAAATAATACTTAACCGCAAAACTTACCAAGTTGACTATACAAGGTGCAAAAAGTGTATAAAAATCTTCGTTGCAAACACCCCTATAATCCCTGTTGGCATGACAGGGAGGATTTAGGAGGGTGTTTAAAAATACTAGATTAAGCCAGTATCTATTTAAAATAACTCCTTACAACTGCTTCTCCTTTATCGCATTTATTTTATTAAACGACGCCACCATGCCATGAATAAGCGATGAGCTTAAGCCCTGGTGTTCCATTTCGTTCAGGCCTTCGATGGTACAGCCTTTTGGTGTAGTGACTTTATCGATTTCCTGCTCAGGATGATTTCCATTTTTTATCAATAAACTTGAGGCGCCGAAACACGTGTACATGGCTAATTTTTGAGCTTCTTTGGCTTCAAAACCTAACTGAATTGCAGCTTGAGTCGATGCGCGAATCAATCGCATCCAAAAGGCTATACCGCTAGCACATACTACAGTAGCGGCCTGCATTAGATTTTCGTTAATAAGAAGGCTAACCCCTAGGCTATTAAAAATGGTTTCAGCTACATGAATACTATTTTTTCCTTTAGAATTTGCACATAAGCATGTCATCGATTCGCCAACAGAAATAGCAGTGTTTGGCATGGCTCTTATGATGGATACTTCTTTATTTATTTGAGCTTCTATATCGGCAAGGCTTAGTCCTGTAATGGTGGATATTATAATATGCTCTGTTTTTAGATAAGGGTTTATTTCCGTCAAGATACCCTTAACATGAGCGGGTTGCACTGCCAGAATAATAATATCTGAGTTTTTTGTAGCTTCTACATTATCTGTTGTGAGAAAAGTATTGTCATAGTGTTCAAAATCTGTAAGAGACTTCAAATTTCTTTTGGTTAAATACATATTTGTAATCTGACTAGTCGATAGTAAGCCGTAAGCTATCGAGCATCCCAAATTACCAGCTCCAATAATGGCAATTTTCATATGATTAGTTTTAGTTGAGAATTATCATTCCAGCAGAAATCTTCAATAATTTCTGAAGTATTACATCAAGTCGTTTTTAATTTTAGAAGAAAGGTTTTCAGTATTTTTAAACATTACAAATTGTCCATTTTTCAAATAGGATATTTGGCCGGTTTCCTCACTTACAACAAGCGCAAGTGCATCTGTTTTTTCTGTAATGCCTACAGCAGCACGATGTCTTAACCCAAAGCGTAGAGGTATTTTTCTGTCGTTAGATACAGGTAAAATACTTCTTGTCGCAGTGATTTTTTGACCTTCTATAACGATAGCACCATCATGTAATGTGCTGTTTTTGTAAAAAATAGATTCGATAATAGGTTCATTAATTTTAATGTCCATTTGGTCGCCGGTGTTTTTTATAAAATCCAGATTAGTCTGCCTGCGTATAACAATCAAAGCACCAGTATGCGTTTTACTTAAACTAAGACACGCATTAATAACATCGTCTATGTGTTCCAGCGCATCTGAGGACCTTTTACTAAAGTTTAAGTCTTTAAAAAACCCATTTTTGTTGGTAATATTTGTTGAACCTATCAATAAGAAGAATTTACGTATTTCCTGTTGAAATACTACAATAAGCATTACAGCACCAACACTACTAAAAAGCCCTAAGAAACTACTTAACATCTCCATTTTAAGAAAAGCTGTAAGTTTCCACACCAAGTAAATGATTACAATTCCAATAAAAATATTGATAGCAACAGTACCTCGTATAAGCTTGTAGATATAATACAGAAGTGCTGCAACTAATACAATATCTATAACATCAAATATGCTAAAGTCTAAAAAGTCTAAACCCATAATGTAAAATTACATAATTGCTGATACTTCTATCTTATAATTTTCGTTTTTGTTATTAGCTTTAAACTTTGTACTTTTATTACTTAAGATTTAATTGTACACATATGCCCATCGCTGCTCCTTTTAATTTAACCCAATGGATAGAAGACCACAGAGACTTATTAAAGCCACCTGTCGGAAATAAGAACCTCTATAAAGAATCCGGAGATTATATCGTCATGATTGTTGCGGGGCCAAATGCCAGAAAAGACTACCATTACAATGAAACAGAAGAGTTGTTCTATCAATTAGAAGGGCATATCGAAGTACATATTCAGGAAGATGGAAAAAAAAGAACAATGAAGCTAGGCCCCGGAGACATGTATCTTCATCCTGCCGGAGTACCACATTCTCCCGTAAGGCACGAAAACTCATTAGGTTTAGTTATAGAAAGAAAACGTAAAGGCTTAGAGATTAACGATGGTCTGATGTGGTTTTGCGATAATTGTAACCATAAACTTCACGAAGTGTTTTTCCCTTTAGTTGATATTGAAAAGGATTTTCTCAAGCATTTTAAAGCCTTTTATGGCGATATAGATAAACGTACTTGCAGTAATTGCGGAACAGTAATGCCAACAGATAAACGTTTTGTAAGCGAATAACAGGGCGCTTATTCTCTGTCTATTAATTTCCCATCTTTCCAGACTTTTTCAATCATTTTTAGGTCTTCCAGGTTTTTAACAGGATTGCCATCAATAAGAATAAGGTCTGCTTTAAATCCTTTTTTAATCCTGCCATAATGTTCTAGACTAAAGGCTTCAGCGATATTGATAGTTGCTGTTTTCAATACTTCGATGGTTGAAATACCTGCTTTTTGAAATAAAAACAACTCTTCATACAAGTCTGTGCCAAAATTGATCTGAAGGTTTGGCGGGTCTGTACCTGCCAGAATTGACACACCTGCATTTTGTAGTTTTTTCACTTCTTCTAAAAGTTGTTCTTTCGTTAAATAGCCCTCAGCGTTTTCGCCTAAATAGTCAATGGCTTTAAATGTGGTTAATAGTGTAGGGATTACAAAAAAGGTTTCATTTTTTGCAAGCAGCTGCAAACGCTCTTCCCCTATTTGCTCGTCTCTCCAAATGTGCGCTAAGCCATCGGCTTTTAGCTTCAATACTTGTTCTGCATCTTCCAGATAGCTTACGTGCACAACAGTTTTTAAGCTGGCATTGTGGGCTTCTTTTACCAAGGCTTCAACGGTCGGAAATGTAAGAGTTTCCTTAGAAGGTTCAACTATTATTTTTATATAGTCCACATTGGCATTTTGCCTCTCTTCGATAAATTGTTTTGCATCTTCGGGTTTTACTAAGGTAGGCACCGAGAATCCAAATTGTGTCCCGTGTCCGTTGGGTGCTGTTGCCGCAAAGCCAGCCCTATAAAATCTTGCATATTGAGTGGAATCTTTAAGATTTACCATGGCTTGTTGAAAGTGCTCAATCCCATGCATATCCATGAGGTTTAAAACGCCGGCTTTTGCAGCTTCTTTTAGAAACATTGGCGACCAAGCATGAACATGAGCGTTGGATAAGGCAGGCATCAAGAACTTACCCTTTCCATCGATAATTTCAAAATTCTCAATTTCTTCTAAAGAGGAAGAAATGTCAACAATCTTATCGCTTTCAATCTTTACGGAAGTTTCCGGTATAATAAATTCGCCATCAAAAACAGTAGTGTTTTTGATGATGTATCCCGATTGAGCTTGTAGTAAAAAAGACCAGAAACAACATGCGAAAATAAACTTATTCTTAGAGATCATTTTTTAAATCTTTATCCATAAATTCTTTAATCTTGCGTTGTTCCCAATTGGAGCCAAAAAACACGTCTGAGCCAAAAACACCTAAAAAGTGAAACATAAGCCCAATGCCCCAAAATAAAGGCGTTGATAAGGCGCCAAAGCTAAATAATTCGACTCCGGAATTGCTTACAATTATTGAAACAATAACCGTATTTACAACCAGATATACGGCTAAGTGCCAATAAAAGCCTTTCATAGATTCTACTTTCTTTTTTGCTCTTATGTAAGCATCTTCTCTTCGGTAATCGTGTTTTTCGCTTAAGTTTTCCATGACTATTAGATTTGAAATATTTTTAAAGTGAATTTTCTTTTTCTTCTTTCATAAATTTTTCAATCTTCTTTTTTTCCCATTGGTCTCCAAAAGGAACATCTTTACCATATATTTTAATAGCTTGAGTTACAAGTCCAAGGCCCCAAAAGCCCGCAGGAAACCAAAACCACTGGATGGTAAACGGTGTGTATTCATACCAGATATAAACGAGAATAGGGATAAAAACACAGTAAGACATTAGACTGTAGTAAAAGCTTTTTAGCTCCTCAGTTTTCTGTCTTGCTCTCAGGTACGCCTCTTTTACTTTGTCGTCGGAATAATTATAAGCTTTCATGATAAGAAGTTTTGCTATTCTTTATAGATTTGAAACAAATATGAAATATTGTTCAATTTAAATAAAAAAATCCTATCCAAACTGTTGTATTTTCGTGATGAGCTGTTTTAAAACAAACTGAAGAAGCCACTGAGGCTAAAATTTATGAGTAAGAAAAAAACAAAATATTATGTGGTTTGGGATGGTCATAACCCAGGAATTTACGATTCTTGGGAAGCGTGTCAGCTTCAAATAAAAAACTATCCACAAGCAAAGTATAAATCCTTTCCTAATAAAGAAACGGCTGCAGAGGCTTTTAATATGGGGTATTACGAATTTAGCCGATTAAAGCGCTTGGATAAGTTAAAACCTCAGTTGCCAAAAGAAGTAATTTTAAATTCTATCTGTGTAGATGCTGCTTCAAGTGGAAACCCAGGTATTATGGAATATCGCGGTGTAGACACAAAAACCAAAAAAGTGCTGTTTTACAAAGGCCCTTTTAAAGAAGCGACTAACAATATAGGAGAGTTTCTGGCACTTGTGCATGGCTTGGCCTTTTTAAAAAAACACCAAAGTAATCGAATAATCTATTCAGACTCTAAAATTGCAATAGGTTGGGTAATTCGGAAAAAATGCAGGACAAAATTGGTTAAGACCTCAAAAAATCAAGAGGTATTTGAGCTTATCCAAAGGGCAGAGCTATGGCTAAACACGAACACCTATTCCACAAAAATAGTAAAGTGGCCTACCAAGCAATGGGGAGAAATCCCGGCAGATTTTGGAAGAAAGGGATAAATATTTTGCGATTCTATTTATTTTCTTGCAGTACCAATCTTGATTTAGGTAAGCTTTCAGGGTAATTCTTTTGAATAAATTCTATCATTTTTTCTCTAACCATCACCCTTAAATCCCAACATGTAGGCGAATTTTTAGCACTAACTAAAATACGGCTTTCTACGGTATGCTCTTTACTGTCGGTAACTTGAAGAACCTTTACTTTACCATCCCATAAACCGTTATTTTCTAAAATACGATCAAGTTCTTTTCTTAAAGCTTCAAACGGAATGCTATAATCTGTATAGAGAAAAACAGTTCCTATAATATCTGCATTTGTCCGTGTCCAGTTTTGAAAAGGTTTTTCTAAAAAGTAGGAGCAAGGTAACACCAAACGGCGTTTATCCCATATTCTCACCACAACATAAGTAAGATTTATCTCTTCTATCCAGCCCCATTCGCCTTCAACTACTACAGCATCATCTATTCTAAAGGGTTGAGTAATTGCAATTTGAATTCCGGCAAGTAGTGCTCCAACAACTTTTTGTGCAGATAAACCTATAATAATACCCGCGATACCTGCAGAGGCAAATAACCCATAACCTACTTTTCTTACACTATCAAACGACAGTAAGATTAAACCCGTTGCTATAATAATGATAACGAATATGATAACTTTTTCAAGGATATTGACATTGGTGTAAACCTTTCTGGATGTTAAGTTGTCTTCTTTTTCTAAGTTGTAATGCCTGAGGATTAGTCTTTTTCCGTATTTTAATAAAGCAATAATGAATATGGCCGTAGCCACTATAATCAGATTTGGCTTTTGTTTGATAATCCAGTTAAATCGCTCAGGATTTATAATATCTGATAGTTCTAATAAGCTTTCCATCAAAATACTGAAAATATAAATCAGCATGCTTATAAACAGCAGGATGTATTTTTTAATAATTTTCATAAATAAAAGTCTTTTAAGGTTACTTTATTTCAGTTACCTTTTGAAATATATGATAATATAAGGCTGATTTTGATGCAATCAACATCCTGCCATCATATAAATTGAATCCCTCGAAAAAATTTAAGCCTGATTAACCACTAAAGAATAAGGTTAACCACACATCAATTTTATTTTACCCCGTGCATTAATCTTTTTAGAATAGGATGAAGGGCTAAAGAAACGAAACCAAGTATGATAGGTATAATGGTAAAAATTAAAAAGAAAAAGGAAAGGCCTTTTTCCTCTGAAATTTTACCAATGTCTCCACCAACATAGTGTGCTAATTTGTTTCCTATAGCAATGGCCAAATAGTATACACCAAACATAAATGCAATCATTCTGGCAGGAATAAGCTTACTTAAATAAGAAAGTCCCATTGGCGACAAACATAATTCTCCAAGTGTATGGAAGAGGTAAGCAAAAATGAGCCATGCCATGCTTAAGCTCGCAGTTTCTGCACCAGCAGGTACGTTTCTTACTCCGAATGCTAAAAACCCAAAGCCCAAACCAAGTAATAACAAACCAAGAAAATATTTGACAGAGGCAGGTGGATTGTATTTGCTGTCCCAAAGTTTAGTAAACAGTGGAGCAAAAATAATGATGAAAAGAGAATTTAAAATTGCAAACCAAGTAACAGGGACTTCAGTATTATCCGATTGGAATTCGTTATAGACTTTAAAAATGACAATTGCCCAAACTATGACGAAACTTGTCCCTAAAATCACATTAGATAAAGGTATTCTCTTATAAGTGTTTCTAAACAAGGTTATGAGGACGTAAGTAATGATGCCAAGAGGAATAATCGTAATCAATAAATCTACAAACTTGAAGATCGATGCAGCATTACCTTCCAATAATCTGTTGGTGTAATCTCTTGTGTAAATTGGTAAAGAACCTGCTGCTTGCTCAAATGCCGCCCAGAAAAATACAGTAAATAAACTGAAAATTGCAAAAGCAATCATTCGGTCTCTTTCTATTTTTACATATCTAGGAATTCTTATTATGAGTAGTAAAATAAATGAAATTGCAGCCAAAAGTGCAAAAAACAGAGAATCGGTTAAACCAAATACAGTATAGTTAAGTACATTAATGTTCTCCATTTTACTTAACGGATCATTTATAATGAAGATTAAAGCACTAATGATAAATATTCCGACCAATATATAATCTATAGAAATAAAAGGATTTCTGTTTTCTTCCGGAGTTTCTGCTTTTTCCAGTGCCTTGGATTCCTTGGTAGGTTTGTCTCCAATATTGCCAAAAAGAGGCTGTGCAAAATAAAATTGCAACATGCCTAAAAGCATAAAGATACCGGCTAGACCAAAACCATAACTCCAGCCAATTTTTTCTCCAACATAACCGCAAAGCATAATACCTATAAAGGCTCCTGCATTTACGCCCATATAAAAAATGTTGTATGCGCCATCTTTTTTATCATCTCTACCTGTGTACATTTTAGAGATAATAGATGTCATGTTAGGTTTAAAGAAACCATTACCAACAATTAATAAGAAAATACCTAAATATAAAAATGCCGGTGTTTCTACAGCCATAGATGCATGGCCTAGTGTCATTAATAAAGCACCAACAACAACAGCCGTTTTATAGCCTATTTTGTTGTCTGCTAACCAACCACCTAGCAGAGGAGTTAAGTAAACAAATAGCGCATATGTACCTAATAAAGACAATGCAGCAGGAGTATCCCAACCCCAACCGGGGTTTTCTCCTAAAACTGCTCCGGTCAAAAATATGACCAGTATGGCACGCATTCCATAATAGGAGAATCGCTCCCACATTTCAGTAAAAAATAAAACAAATAGACCTGCAGGATGTCCTAGCACAGGATTTTCAAAAAATTTATCATTAATATTTGCCATGGTTTGGTTTTTTTAAGATTTAATTTCTTTATCAGCAATTTCGAAGCCTTCCTGTTCAAGACCCTCTACTTCGTGATCTTCGGCGCCATGAGTCAGTTTCTTAAGTTTCTTTAAAAATAATAACAGTAGTAATCCAAAGGCAACGGTAAAAATAACCAGCCACATAAAAGTTTTATACTCTTGTTCACTTTGCTCTTCTTCTAGGACAAAGCTCATTTCATAATTTTTGCCATCGCCCTTATTTTCAATTACTTGTGCGGCGTCTTTGTTTTTCTCGAAAGTTAATTTGGCATGATAGGGATTTTCTTGGGTTACATTATTAGATTTTAAGCTTTCTAGTAACCTGTCTTTCTGCTCTTTTTTATCTTCTTTGGTTTCTCCGGAGAATGCAAACAAATCGTTCACAACTTCGCCATCTTCAATATTTTCAAAAACAACTTTATCGCCTAAAGGGTAGACTTCTGTTTTTATACTGAAGTTTTTATCTTGATTGATAGGATAATCATATATTTTAGTAATTTCTCCTTTCTTGTTTTTTATTTCTATGGAATCTTTTTCCATGTACTTTAATACACGTTGCTTCTCAACAACCATTTCGGTGCTGTAAGGTTCTAATTGAGAAGACTCTCCAATACTTCCGGCCAGTTTGTTTCCAAAACCTGTAGCAGCAAAATACACACCCATCATGATTGAGGCATATTTAAGAGGTGCAAGTTTCGTGATAAATGAAAGCGCAACAGGCGATGTGCATAATTCGCCTATAGTATGAAATAAATAGGCTAAAAATATCCACACCATGGCAGCTTTACCAAAAGCTTCGGCACTGGCTTCTTTAGAAGCAAACATCATAAATACATAGCCAAGTCCCATGATTATTGTACCGACAGCCATTTTAAATAATGAAGAAGACTCACGTCCAGATTTTTTCCACCACAACCAAAAGGCGCCAATTATAGTTCCAAAGATGATAATGTATCCTGCATTAAGCGATTGAAATACTGCTGCAGGAATTTCGCCAAGATTAAATAAAGAAGTTGTTCTGTCAACTTTGGCGTCGGTGTATAAATTCATAAGCCCTCCAGCTTGCTCAAACGCGCCCCAAAACACTACCACTATTAAAAACGAAATTAATAGTACAATAACCCTATCTTTTTCTATTTTGTTTAAAGGCCTTTTAGCTGCAATTTGTTCCTCTTTACTCACTTTATTTCCGCCGGTAAATTCTCCAACACCTTTTAGGTACTTCTGTCCCGCCATAAAAACCGCTTGGCCTAAAAGCATGCCTATTCCTGCAAGTCCAAAGCCATAATGCCATCCGTACAAGTAAGCTACATACCCAACAGTTATACTTGCTAAAAATGCACCGACATTAATACCAATATAAAATATTGTAAAACCGCTATCTCTTCTAATATCACCTTCTTTGTATAATCCACCTACCATTGTAGAAATGTTTGGTTTTAACCCACCTACGCCCAGTATTATTAAGATTAAACCTGTAAAAAATGCCCAATCTTGAGGAATAGCCAGGACGCCATGTCCAGCACATAACAAAAGCCCTCCAATGAGCACTGTCTTTTTTTGGCCTAAAAATTTATCAGCTATCCATCCACCGGGAATGGACGCGACATACACCAGCATGGTATACCAGCCATACAACCAAATGGCATCGCCATTGCTCCAACCTAAACCGGGATCTATTGCAGTGGCCGATGTAGCAATATATAACACAAGAATTCCTCGCATTCCATAATAAGAAAAACGTTCCCAGAGTTCTGTGAAAAATAATATGTATAATCCCATTGGATGGCCAAAAAGCTCTTTTTGATGTACTGGTTTTGCTGACATATGTTTATTTATTTTTCTTTATTTAATTTTTATTTTTGGGTATCAAGTAAATCTTTTAGCCTTGAAGATTTTATTTTGCTAGCAATCACATCTTCCAAACTCAATACATTCCTGCTTGATAATTTTTTACTTTTTACACAGTTTTCTTCATGTGGGTTGCAGGCTTTTTCAAAACTATCACCCACAGAAAATCTGGTAATAAGTTTCAAATCTAAGTCATATGGAGAAAATTTTAATGAAATGTTAAGTATTTTATTCACCACCGCATTTAGAAAGTGATCAATTTCATGTCTTATGTCCTTTAAAATATTTATCAATTTATTCATATTTTACTCAGTCGTTCATATCTAAAAATCAACATCTGCAGAATGCTTTTGGTAGTCATGAAAATTTACAGTACTACCTCCAACAAGTATCATACGTACATTATATTTATTTGCTAACTCTATAAACTTTTCGATGTTATCACCCCATTTTTTCATTTTTCAAGTCTGAGTGTATCATTAGAAAATTTCCTTTATTCCGCTCTTCAAAACTCAATCTGTTTTTTAAAGGCATTATCCGATTTATCGCTCTTGGTAATTCTAAAAACTGCATAAAGCCTTCTGCACCAGATAGCTTTAAAAAAGCCTCTCGCTGCTGTTGCTTGCTTTCTGCTTTGGTTTGAAATCGAACTTCCATGGCTTATTACAGTTTGTCCAAAATAAAATCAGTCATGACATTATATAAATGTTTTGTAGTGTTACCTCCGTAAATACCATGGTTTTTGTCGGGATAAATTCGCCAGTCAAATTGTTTGTTGGCTTGAACCAAAGCCTCAATTAGTTGCATGGTGTTTTGTACATGCACGTTATCATCTGCGCTTCCGTGGATGAGCAGATAATCTCCATTATTAAACTTATCGACATGAGAAATTGGCGAGTTGTTATCATAACCCGAAGCATTTTCCTGTGGCGTTGTCATGTAGCGTTCTGTATAAATGGTGTCGTAAAATCGCCAGCTGGTTACTGGTGCAACGGCAATGGCAAAGCTAAACACATCGTTGGCTTGAAACATAGCATTTGAGGACATAAACCCGCCGTAACTCCAGCCCCAAATACCAATTCGATTAGCATCTATATAAGATTCTTCGCCTAATTTTTTTGCGGCAGCTACTTGATCTTCAAGTTCATATTTGCCTAATTCGAGCTGAGTGATTTTCTTAAAGTCTCGGCCTTTGTAGCCCGTGCCTCGTCCATCAACACATGCTACAATAAAGCCTTCTTCGGCTAACATTTTATGCCATAAATCTCTTGTAGAGGCAAAGGTATTAGACACCTTTTGAGAGCCCGGCCCAGAATATTGAAACATTAATAAAGGGTATTGTTTCGAAGGATCAAAATTTGTGGGTTTTATCATCCACATGTTTAAATCGTTACCATTTATTTGTATAGTGCTTAATTCCTTTGATGGTAAATTATACTCTTTTAGCTTACTAATAAGAGCGGAATTATCCTTAATTTTTCGGATAAGCTTAGCATTTTTAGCCTCGTGTAACGTGTAAGTTTTAGGTGTTGTAGTACTATTAAATGTATTGATATAGTAACTAAAGTCGGTATTAAAATTAGCTGAATTTGTCCCTTCTTGAGTAGAAAGTTCAACTTTAGATTTGCCGTTTAGTTTTATGCTGTAAACTCCTCTATTTACACTTCCGGTTTCGGTGCTTTGGTAAAATATCCTTTTCCATTTCGGGCTATACCCATAGTATTTTGTAACCTCCCATTCGCCATCTGTAACTTGATTAATTAGCTTTCCGTTTGCAGCATAATGGTAGATGTGTTTCCATCCGTCTTTCTCGCTGGTCCATATAAAGGAGTTGTCGTCCAAAAATGTGAGGTCATCTGTGACATCTACATAGGCTTTATCAGTTTCGGTTAAAATCGTATCTACCGAATAGTCTTCGGTATTTACAAAGTGTAGTTTAAGTTCATTTTGCTTTCTATTGGTGGTTTGAACACTCAGCAGGTTATTAGCATTAGTCCATTTTAACCTTGGTATGTAGTGCGGATCATTTAAATCTATTGCTCTAGTCGTGCCTTGGGATAAATCGTAAATATGTAAACTTACTTTAGAGTTATTTTCTCCCGCTTTAGGGTATTTAAACACTTCTTGGTCTGGATATAAGTTTTTGCCATACGTACCGTAGATATCCATAGAAAACTCAGGCACATCAGTTTCGTCAAATTTTATAAAAGCTAAAAATTTGCCATCGGGACTCCATTCAAAGGCTTTTACAAAAGCAAATTCTTCTTCGTAAACCCAATCTGTTATTCCGTTTATGATCTTATTTTTTACCCCATCTGTAGTTACCTGTACGGTGTTATTAGCATTTAAATCCCTGAAGTATAAGTTGTTGTCTTTTGCAAATGCGACTTTAGAATTGTCCGGAGAAAAATGCGGTTCCTGAATTTTCTCCTGATCGATTCCTTTAAGCGACTTCGATGCTAAATCGTAAACAAAGTAGTGTCCTTTTTTAGAACGTCTAAAAATTCTTTCAAGGTTTACCCCAAGAATGGCTTTAGCTTCGTTCTTGCTTAAAACAAAATCTTGAAAGTAGGGTAGCTGGCTGATGTCTGAACTGTTTATAAGCTTTCCAGTTTTTTCGCCAGAGGCATAAGAGTAGATATCAACACGAGTTTCAGGAATATAACGATCAAATTCTTGCACGATGTAAGATTTTCCATCATTAAGGGATCGGAGGGATTCCATTTCTCCTTGATAGAATTCATAGGACCAAATTTGCTCTACTGTTATTTTTTTGTCTTGCGCATAAAAACTTGCGGTAAGGAATAAAAAAACCGCAAAAACCTTAAGTTTCCTCATATTTCTGTTTAAGAATTCAATTTTACTAAAAAAAGCTTAATTATACTTCCTCTATTGTCTTAAAAATCCAGAGACCGGAAAATCTTGATTATTTACTATTGGTTTAATAGAATCATTTTTCAGAATAGTAAACTTCCGGGTCCTAATCTTAACAAACACATAATAATTTGAAGATCTTTAAACTGTTAAAACACTGAAAAACTGACATATATCATCTTTAATGTAAAATTAATGTTATGTAAAAGTAAATTGTAAGTAAATTTTTATCTATATTTGTAAAGTAATTTTAAACAAATGGATTATGAAAGCAATGATGATATTAACACTATGCCTTTTTGGAAACCTTCTATTTGCTCAGCAAGCAGACGTGGATTACCAGAAAAAAGGCGATTTAACTGATGGTGTATTTTACTATGAAAATGGTGTAATAAGCCAAGAAGGAACTTACAAGAATGGGAAATTGCATGGTCAATGGATTTCTTATGATAGAGACGGAAAGAAAAACACAATGGCTTATTACCATAAAGGTAAAAAAGTTGGAAAATGGATTTTCTGGAGAGACGGAAAAATGATAGAAGTAGACTATAACAATAATGAGATTGCTGAAGTAGTCGCCTACAGAATAGAATCTGTTTACGTAGTAGATTAATATCATAAACGTTTTCATTTGATTTTTATAGCCCGTATATTTATACGGGTTTCTTTTTGTTGATATAAATCATATTTACACTACAACATTATATCTATTTTTGTCAGCTTAAATTATAGTAAACAAATAAAGCCATGATGTTAGAGAATAAAATTGAAAGTTTAATGCAAGAAAAACTAGAAATGGCGATTTCTTATGCCGAATTTAAAGCACTCGTAAGTCGTCTAATCAGTGAAGGAAAGTCGACCGGTCATACCCAATCAGACGAATACTTGAATTATTCTAAACTTTCAGAAAGACGAATGAAACGTTGGGATAAAGTATTTAAATTTACTGAAGAGGATAACGTCTTTTTACAAGAATGGAGCAGACCTATTACATTTCTTACAATTAGCGAAGGCTGGTGTGGCGATGCTGCGCATGCATTACCTATACTTAATAAAATCACAGAAGCAAGTGAGCATTTAACCTTAAAGATCGTTCTAAGGGACGATAACGAAGAGCTAATGGACGAGTTTTTAACCAACGGAGGCCGTGCAATTCCAAAATTAATTGCTTTAAATGAAGATTTGGAAGTCTTATTCACTTGGGGTCCAAGACCAACCACAGCTACGCAGCTTGTTAATGAATACAAAGAACTACATGGGAAGCTAACTCCAGAATTTAAAGAAGACTTGCAGAAATGGTATAACAAGGATAAAGGACAAACTATCGTAAAAGATATTATCGCCAAGCTAAGCTTGCTTTAATATGTCTTCAAACTTATCTATTGTTAATGCATCTTGAAGGTTATAGTTGCCAATTGCGGTGCGCTTTAAAGCAGAAAGGTGTGCGCCAGAATTAAGCGATTTGCCAAAATCGTGAGCAAGGCTTCTTATATAAGTTCCTTTACTACAGACCACTTCAAATTCAACTTTTGGAAGTTGAAATGACGTAATTTCAAAAGATTTGATGTAAACTTCACGTTTAGGAATATCGACATGCTCGCCTTTTCTAGCGTATTCGTAAAGGCGTACGCCATCCTTTTTTAAAGCAGAAAAAACAGGTGGCTGTTGGAGTATAGCCCCTGTAAACGCTTTGGTTTTAGATGCAACTAATTCTTCGGTGAGGTGTTGAGTAGGATAAGTATAATCTACTTCGGTTTCCAGATCGTAAGAAGGCGTTGTTGCCCCAAAGGTAATCTCACCAATGTAGGTTTTTTGTTGGCCCATCAGACCGGGAATTGTTTTGGTAGATTTTCCGGTACAAATAAGGACAAGACCTGTTGCTAATGGGTCTAATGTCCCGGCGTGACCTACTTTTATTTTTTTGATTTGGTATTTTTTACGGATTAACCACCTTACTTTGTTTACCACATCAAAGGATGTCCAATGTAAAGGCTTGTCAAAGCAAAGTGTGGAACCTTCTTTGAAAAAAGCTTCAGAAAATTTAGGGGTATCCAAGAGTAGGGATTAGGATTTACTTTTATCAGGATCCAGAAGAATAGCATATACCTCTATCGCAAAGCCAATAATAACAATAATTGGCGCTAGTCTAATTCTTCTCGGGCTAAATATATCTGGATTAAAAGCTTGAGGATCATCACTTCCGCCACCGCTCATTAATATAAACCCAAAAGCAATTACTGCTAAACCAATAATCATAAATTGGTAGTTTTTTCGTTCGAAAACGAAAGTCTCTTTTCTGTCTTCTCTTATTTCCTGTTTACGTTTGCTTTCTCCCATGATTTAGTAATAAAGTTCGTCTGTTTTCAAATTAAGAAAACGCTGTGTTGCAAAGAACGTGCTAAAATACGTAATAGCTACACCTAATACAAAAACCGCTAAAAATAATAGACCTAAGAATAAATAATCTACAAGTAATTCCAGCTCCGGATACGATTTGTTAAGGAAATATAGCACTAAGCCCATACCTAACATGGCAACCACTGCGCCAATCATGCCAAGCTTAACACTCTTCCAAATAAAAGGTCTTCTAATAAAAGATTTTGTAGCACCAACCATTTGCATGGTTTTAATAATAAATCTTTTGGAATACACCGCTAAGCGGATCGAACTATTAATTAAAAGTACAGCAATAAACGTGAAGATGATGCATATAATAAGCACCCAAAAGCTTATTTTCTGGATATTGTTATCCAAAAGGCCAATTAGTGGTTTGTCATAAATGATTTCTTCAACAAATTCCTTCTCGCCTAAATCTCTAGCAATCTCTGCCAGTTGGACTTCGTTTACATAATCGGCTTTAAAATATACGTCTATGGATTGCGGCAATGGGTTTTCGTCTCCTAAAAACGCCATAAAATCTTCTCCAATTTCAGCTTTATAAATTTCTGCGGCATCCTCTTTAGAAGTATAAATTGTTTCCTTAGTATACTCTGCCAATGCCAATTGTTTTTGCAGCTGGTCGATTTCAATTTCCTTGGCCTGGTCTTTTAGATAGACACTCATCGCAACCTGCTCTTTAAAATGGTTGGCCACCTTTTGCGTATTGATGAGCAATATTCCTAACACACCGACTAAAAAAAGCACTAAGCTAATGCTTATCACAACGGATATGTAAGAGGATATTAAGCGACGTTTCTGGTATTTTTCGAATCCTTTTGCCAAGTCTAATAATTTGTTGTAAAATTAAAAAAGATACTTAAACAACGCATAAACCAATACTTATATTTTTTACTGATTAGATTTGCTCATAATGAAATTAAAATATTAAGGAGATGTTTTACTTTCATTAAGAAAATTTATTAAATTTGTTAATCATTATTTGTGGAGTTCAGACACCACTAAAAACGAGGCGAAGCCGAAAAGCCATAAGAGTAGGAATGACAACTAAAAATCAAAAAATGAAAAAAGTATTTACTAATCTAGTTATTGTTTTATCAATTTCTATCCTGATGTCATCATGTTACACACTTACTTATACCGTAGGTAACGGTGCTCAGACAGGGGTAACGATGAAGGAGAAAAACCACTACTTAATTTATGGCTTAGTGCCGGTAGGTACATCTAATCCTACACAAATGGCCGGAGGAGCATCAGATTATACTGTAACTATCCAGCATACTTTTGTAGATGGTTTAATAAGCGCCATTACATTCGGTATTTACAACCCGACAACTACAACCGTACAAAAATAATTAACAGACAACTAGTGTTTTATAAAACTAAACCGCTAGTTGTTTTCTGTTTATGAAAAAACTATTTTTAATTTTAGGTATAATTTTATGCCTAATAGGAGGTCTGCAGACTGGTAGATATTTAGTAGATTACGATGTCTTATCAGAATATGGAAAGGGTTATGTTTGGGGCTCAATTATTATGCTTGTCTTAGGTTTAATTTTTCTCTATTTTGGATTAAAGAAAAAATCTTGACGAAATAAATATACAGCTTACATGTAACATTCTAAATTTTACATATCAAATAGATTAAAAGCAATCAGTAAAGTTCTGATTGCTTTTTTTGATGGTCAAATGCTATTATAAAGGCTAATAAAATCTCAGACTATTACAAAAAGGCAATACCATCACAGATTTCGTTCTTTTCATTTTGTTTTAACTCTTAAAAAATTAATGACAACAGATTATATACCTAATTATGAGCATATCATAAATCAATTATTGGAACAACATTATTCGATAGTTGACAATTTTTTTTCTAATACCCTGTTAGACGAGTTGTATCTTCATCTTAACTACCTATACTCAACCGACAAATTGAAAAAATCGGCGATTGGAAAGTTAGATAAATTTCAAATATTAAGCGAAATTAGAGGTGACTATATCCATTGGATAGATGAACAAAACCTTACGCCGGCAGAAACCAATTTTTATAAACAGCTTCAAGATTTTATCGATTATTTAAATCGAACATGTTATATGGGCATTGTTGACAAAGAGCTTCATTATGCTGTTTATCCGGAAGGTACGTATTACAAAAAACATTTGGATGTCTTTCATAAAGACCAGAAACGCAAACTGTCTTTTATCCTTTATTTAAACAAAGATTGGGATCCTGATAATGGTGGAGAGTTAATCATCTACACCAATACCAATAATATCCAAAAAGAAATAGTTGTTGTGCCATATTACGGGAGGCTTGTAGTGTTTGACAGCCAATTGCTTGAACACGAAGTAAAACTTGTAAAAAATACAAACAGATTTAGCATTACAGGCTGGTTTAAATTAAGGTAATACAAGAAACGAGATTCTAATACAATTTCTGGGATTAGAACTTTTGTTTTCTGTATTTTTATAAAGCCTAATAGCTTTCTTATGACAAAAAAACTCGCAATATTATGTTTTAGTTTGCGGTTTTTGTTGCTTTTTGCTCAAGAAAAAACTCAGTTAAGCTTCGATGGAAAACTCATTTTTAACGATTTTTCATCAATATCTTACAAATTAAATATTGGCATAAATGAAAATGGTGATTTTGATGGCATTGCTGTAAAAGATGTTTTTGTTGAAAACCCAAAAGCTTTGAAAGTTACGGGCTTTATCAATTTTGATCAAAGCACAATTAGTTTTCTGGAGTTAAATGCTATACATAAAAGAGGAAGATTTGAAGAGCATAACGAATGTATGATTCATGTTTCGCTTGCATCTTTATCTTCTCTGGAAAACAAGGTTATTGTTGAAGGCGAATTTACAGGTATTTCTCAAGGCGATAAGCCTTGCTACAAAGGAAAAGTAATCCTAACAGCGCCCAAAAAGGCTTTTCAAAAATTCTACAAATCTTATGCTGAAAGTTCAGTCCAGTCTACTAAAAAAGAAGAGCACTTGTTACAGCAATTTTATTTTGATAAAGAATATCTTACAAAAGATAATTTCCAAAACATTAAACTTTTGTCGCCGGTAGATTTTATTGAAATACAACTTTGGGATCAAGAAGTAGAGGACGGAGATATAGTTGATATTACAATAAATGAAAGGATTTTTAAAAAGGATTTAGCCATACAAAATGAAAAACAATCATTTAGGATAACTGTAGAAACTGACAAAATTGTTATTGAGATAAAAGCCAAGAATACAGGCTCGATATTTCCAAATACGATGAGTATGAATGTAATTGCAACTCCAAATATGTACAGTTTAAAAACAAAACTCAAGAAAGAAGAGGTTACGTTTTTAGTTATTTCATTGCCATGAATTTACTTTAGAAATAATATTTTCTTCATATTTTTACAACATCTGTTTTTTTATTTTAAATTTGTGGTATGAAGAACATCCAAAACCATATAAAATTTTTGCTTTACAGAAACGATTGTATCATCGTTGAAGGGTTTGGCGCTTTTGTTTGCCAAAAACAATCTGCAAAAATTCAAGATGGTTTTATTTTTCCACCAAGAAAAGTTTTAAGCTTTAATTCCAGCCTGAAGACTGACGATGGTATTTTAGCACATCATATTGCAAGGCAAGAAAAAGTTTCCTATCAAATTGCTAAACAGCATATCAAGTCTTTTAGCAAGAAACTACACTCTACACTACAAGAAGACAGAAAGATAAGCTTAACAGGTTTAGGAGTCTTTACATTAAGTAGGGATCAAAATATTTTATTTCAACCGGATAAAAGCCAAGCATGGTTGCTTGAATCATATGGTCTGCCAAATATTAAACCACAGTCATTAAATGTCTTGAACAACGACGATAAAGTCATCTCCTTTGAAAAACCTGTTGCTGTAAAATCTTCTAGATCAAATTACTGGCGTTATGCGGCTATTGGTATTATCGCCATAGGAATAAGCGGTTTGGTTGGGTCTAATATGTACAAAAGCAAGGTAAAAGAGCATAATTTTGTAGAGCAAGTCAAGGCAAAGGAAATTGTAAACCAAAAAATTCAGGAGAGTAGTTTTGTTATTTCCGAACCCTTAACACCGCTAGCTGTAGATGTAAAAATCCCAAGGCAAGAACCAAAAGGCAAGTATCATATCATTGCAGGTGCTTTTAGAATAAAGGAAAACGCCGATAAAAAAATCACACAGCTTCAAAAACAAGGTTTTGAGGCAACATATTTAGGTGAAAACGCTTATGGTCTTCACCAAATTGCATACGAAAGCCATTCCGACAGATTAGAAGCCCTTGCTGCACTAAGAAAAATAAAAAAACAAAATAATTCCAGCGCTTGGCTATTTGTTAAGGAACTTTAAGACAACTTCTTTAATCTCTTCTTTATCTTTGCAAAAATTTTTTGATGGAAGTCAAACACCCTAACGATTCCAAAACTGAGATTACAGACCTGGTTTTGCCAAGTGAAACTAACCCCCTAAACAATTTATTTGGAGGCGAATTATTGGCCAGAATGGATCGCGCAGCCAGTATTGCTGCAAGAAGACATTCTCGACGTATTGTAGTTACCGCATCTGTAAATCATGTTGCCTTTAATAAAGCCATTCCTCTTGGTAGTGTAGTTACTGTTCAAGCCAAAGTTTCCAGAGCTTTTAAAACATCTATGGAGGTATTTTTAGACGTGTGGTTGGAAGATAGAGAGAGTGGAAGAAAATTAAAGGCCAACGAAGCCATTTATACTTTTGTAGCTGTAGACGATATGGGACATCCTGTTCCGATTCCAGCCATTGAACCCCAAACTGAATTAGAAAAAGAACGTTTTAAAGCGGCTTTGAGACGAAAGCAGTTAAGTTTGGTCTTAGCAGGTAAAATGAAACCTCAGGATGCTACAGAATTAAAAGCTATTTTTGAATAATTTAAACCATTTATTATGTACACAGCTGTTAAACATTTACACTCTTATTGGGCTTACCTCGTCTTATTGATTGTTGTCTTAGCAACTTTTAATGCTATTGTAAAGCTAATCGGCAAAAAAAGTTTCTCGCCCCAAGATTTTAGAATATCATTATTCGGATTAATTGTTATGCATTTACAATTACTTATTGGTATTGTGCTTTATTTTGTATCTCCATATTTTGATGCATTTTCCGATCAGGGCATGGGCGAAATAATGAAAAATTCCAGTTTAAGGCTGTATTTGATAGAACATCCTATCACAATGATCCTTGCAGTAGCATTTCTAACAATTGGCTACTCCAAACACAAAAAAGAGCTGTCGTCTTCTAAAAAGTTTAGAAAGCTGGCAATTTTTTACAGCATAGCTCTTATCTTGCTTTTATCAAGGATTCCTTGGGATGTTTGGATTTAGAAAATCCATTTAATCTAAAAACCTAAACTTCTCCATCCATAAACTTCAAGATATGGGTGGTAATAAATTCGATTTGATCCTCCTCAAGCTCCGAATGCATAGGGAGTGAAATAACTTCTTCAGAAAGTTTGTTTGTTATTTTAAAGTCATCATTGTTATACCTCTCGTCTTTGTATGCCTTCTGTAAGTGCAGTGGAATAGGATAATATATGCCATGCGGAATATTTTGAGATTTCAGGTATTCTGCAAGGTCATCTCTTTTGCCATTTGTTATTCTTAAGGTATACTGATGAAATACATGGCACGTACAAGTGTCGCAAATTCCACTTTCAGAAGCATCACAAGATCTGTTGGTCTTAGTAGTTGGTGTTACTATGGCATCATGGTGTTTTAAGGCTTTTGTGTATGCTCTTGCTGCATTTTGTCTTCGACTATTATAAGCGTCTAGATGCGGAAGTTTTGCTTTTAGAACAGCGGCTTGTAACGAGTCTAATCTCGAATTTACACCAACTACATCATGGTGGTATCTTTCATACATACCATGATTTACAATGCCTCTTATCGTATGTGCGAGGTCATCATCGTTAGTAAAAATTGCACCACCGTCGCCATAGCAGCCTAAATTTTTAGATGGAAAAAACGAAGTAGCAGCTACATGTCCAATAGTTCCTGTTTTCTCTGATGCCCCATCATTGTAGTGGTAAGAAGAACCTATGCCTTGTGCGTTGTCTTCTATCACAAAAAGGTCGTGCTTTTTTGCAATGGCCATAATCTCATCCATATTGGCTGCATGGCCAAAAAGGTGCACCGGTACA
The DNA here is from genome assembly GCA_964396065.1 of uncultured Mesohalobacter sp. Lineage (GTDB taxonomy): Bacteria > Bacteroidota > Bacteroidia > Flavobacteriales > Flavobacteriaceae > Psychroflexus. The sequence goes on from CAYNCI010000016.1 coordinate 45,466, forward strand.
ATTGCTTTAGTTTTTGGCGTGATGGCTTTCTCTATAGCTTTAGGGCAAATGTTAAAAGTATCTTCTTCAACATCAACTAAGACAGGAGTTAAATTTAATAAGGCGATAACTTCAACTGTGGCTGCGAATGTAAAATCTGCAGTAATTACTTCATCACCCGGTTTTAAGCCTAATCCCATCATGGCTATTTGCAAAGCATCTGTACCATTTGCACATGGAATAACGTGCTTAACACCAAGATACTTTTCTAAATCTGCTTGGAATTGATGTACATAAGGACCATTTATAAACGATGCATTTTCCATTATTTCAGAAAATGCTGTATCAATTTCTTTCTTTATAGGGCTAAGTTGACTTACCAAATCAACCATTTGAAGTTTTTTCATAGTTAATCTTGTTTTAAACAAATTTAGTAATTATAAATGGCTTTTTCACGATTTCTTTATTTTAGCTCGATATTTTTCAGCTTTGTTTATTATGAAATTTTTCTACGATGTTTTTATCAGTATTTTTCAGGCAGTACTGCCTATTCTAGGCCTTTTTTTTAAAAGATTAAAAACATTTAGAACTGAAAGAGAAATAAATGAAAGTGCGTTTAAAAACTTTGTTGCCAATAACAAAAGTCCTCTAATTTGGCTTCATGCCGCATCTTTAGGAGAGTATGAGCAAGCTGTTCCGGTTATAGAAAACCTCAAGCCACAGTTCAAAACCCATAAGATTTTACTTACTTTTTTTTCAGACTCAGGCTTTCGTGTAAAAAAAAATACGTCGTTTGCAGACTTAGTTCATTACTTGCCATTAGATACGCCTAAAAATGCCAAGCAATTTGTAAATCAAGTTAAACCAGATTTCACAATCTTTATAAAATACGATGTTTGGCCTAATTTTTTAAAAGAATTACGCCAAAACAATGTAAAAACATATCTTGTTTCGGCGAGGTTTAGACCGAATCAAGTTTATTTTAAAGCTTACGGGTCAGTTTTTAGAAATGCTTTGAGATCCTTTAATTTCATTTTTGTTCAAAATAAAGAATCAGGACATTTATTAAACAGTATTGGGTATACCAATTGGCAATTGTCTGGCGACACCAGATACGATAGAGTGACTCAATTATTATATGCTCCAAAAGAACTGGATTTTATGGATAAATTCGTAGGAAACAACTTTTGTTTTGTTGGAGGAAGCACCTGGCAGGAAGGTCACGACATGATTTCCAAGGTGATAAATACTCTAGAAACTAAGGTGAAATACGTCATAGCACCGCATCAAATACACGAAGATAAAATTCAAAAACTTGAAAACAGTTTAACCAAAAAGAGCATAAGATATACCCAAATCCAAGATCAAAATTTGGCTGAATACGATGTCTTAATAGTAGATACCATCGGTTTACTAACCAAAATTTATGCCTATGCAAATGTCGCTTATGTTGGTGGTGCTTTAGGAGATACGGGATTACACAATATTCTTGAGCCGGCAGTCTTTGGGATACCAGTCTTGATAGGTCCAAATTATAAGAAATTTCCAGAAGCTCAGGAATTAAGAGACGCAAACGGTCTAAAAGTTGTTTTGGACAACAAAGACTTATCAGGTTTTCTAAATTTAATTCTTACGGACAAAGCCATATACCAAAGCATGTGCAAAGTAGCGAAAGCCTTTGTTGAAAGTAGAAGAGGAGCAACAAAAGTGATTACACAAAAAATACTTGAAGAAAATAATTAGGCAAGACTAAAAAATAAATTATATTTGTCTTAAAAAGCAATATGCTTAGTCTTTCAGAAGAAAATTATTTAAAGGCTATCTATCATCTTCAATCTAAAAGTAAGACAACTGTTTCTACAACGCTCTTATCCGAGCATATTAAGAATAAGGCTTCCTCGGTAACAGATATGTTGAAGAAACTTTCTGAAAAAAAATTAGTTGAATATAAAAAGTACCAGGGTGTAAAACTCAGTTCTATTGGAGAAAAAAAGGCCTTGAAAATTATAAGAAAACACCGGTTGTGGGAGGTTTTCTTGGTTGAAAAATTGAACTTTAACTGGGATGAGGTTCATGAAGTTGCAGAGCAACTAGAGCACATTAAGTCGGAAAAGTTGACAGAAGAGTTGGATCGCTTTTTAAATTATCCAAAAAGAGACCCGCACGGCGACCCAATCCCTAACCAAAACGGGGAGTTTGAAGTGCTAAATAAAACCCTATTGTCTGAACTTGAACCAAACGAAAGTGGAATTTGTGTAGGTCTAAGAGATACTTCCTCTGCTTTTTTAACCTATCTTGATAAACAAGGTATAGCACTAGGAAAAGACTTAAAAGTCATTGAAAAAGAACCCTTCGATGAGTCTATGCTTATAGAGTTTGAGCAAAAAAAACTTAGAATTTCCGGTCTTACAGCACACAATCTTTACATAAAACAGAAATAGATATGATGAATGATATTATTAGTTATTTCGAAAACTTAAACCCTATTTTGGCAGCATTATATGCGACATTGTTCACTTGGGGTTTAACAGCGCTTGGAGCCTCTTTGGTGTTTTTGTTTAAAAGTATGAATCGTGTGTTTTTTGATGGAATGCTAGGTTTTACCGGAGGTGTAATGACTGCTGCAAGTTTTTGGAGTCTGCTTTCGCCAGGGATAGAGATGAGCGAAGGAGAAGGATTTGAAAAAGTGATTCCAGCTGCTGTTGGCTTTTTAGGTGGGGCGTTGTTTATTTTTGCATTAGACAAGGTATTACCTCATTTGCATGTTAATTTTAAAGAAAGTAGAAAAGAAGGTATTAAAACACCCTGGCATAAATCTGTATTACTCACACTTGCCATAACATTGCATAATATTCCAGAAGGATTGGCTATTGGTGTCTTGTTTGGTGGTGTTGCTGCAGGTATTGAAGGGGCTACTATCGGAGGCGCTGTAGCCTTAGCTATTGGTATCGGCATTCAAAATTTCCCTGAAGGTTTTGCAGTAGCGATGCCCCTTCGCGCTTTGGGAAAGAGCAAATGGAAAAGCTTTAATTACGGTCAACTATCTGCCATAGTAGAGCCATTTGCGGCAGTATTAGGTGCTTGGGCGGTTTTTACTTTCGAGCCCATATTACCATATGCACTTTGTTTTGCAGCAGGCGCCATGATTTTTGTAGTAGTAGAAGAAGTTATTCCGGAATCTCAATTAGAAAGAAATACTGATATCGCAACTCTCGGGTTTATTGGTGGTTTTATCATCATGATGTCTTTGGATGTAGGGTTAGGGTAGAATGGTAGTTCTTAAGAAAAGCTTAATGTAATAGGATGTAGTTTAAGTTGAAGTATGATATATTTGTAAAAAAATTCATAAATGTCTAAAAACGATAAAATTCTTATCACCGGTGGAGCAGGTTTTATAGGAAGCCATGTGGTACGACTCTTTGTTAACCAGTATCCTGACTCTCAAATTTACAATCTCGATGCTTTAACTTACGCGGGTAATCTCGAGAATTTGAAAGATATTGAAGATTCTAAAAATTATACCTTCTTAAAAGCAGATATATGTGATCGAGATGAGATTACAAGGTTGTTTGAAGAATATCAATTTACTAGTGTAATACATTTGGCTGCAGAATCTCACGTGGATAGGTCTATCACCAATCCTTTTGCTTTTGTTGAAACGAATATCATTGGGACATTAAATTTATTACATTCTGCAAAAACCCTATGGAAAGATAATTTTGACAATCACCTTTTTTACCATATCAGCACAGATGAAGTTTATGGAACTTTAGGAGAGACAGGCTTATTTACAGAAGAGACCTCTTATGACCCTAACTCACCGTATTCTGCATCAAAAGCAAGTTCGGATCATTTTGTTAGAGCTTTCGGAGAAACCTATGGATTGCCATATGTGATTAGTAATTGTTCTAATAATTACGGGCCTAATCAATTTCCGGAAAAATTAATTCCGCTATTTATAAATAATATTATCCACGGCAAATCATTACCCGTTTATGGAGACGGCAACTACACTAGAGATTGGTTGTTTGTGATAGACCATGCCATAGCAATCGAATTGATTTTTAGAGAAGGAAAAAACAAAGAGACTTATAATATCGGAGGCTTCAACGAGTGGAAAAATATCGATTTGGTAAAATTATTATGTCAACAAATGGATGCCAAATTAGGAAGAGGTACTGGCGAGAGCGAAAAGCTAATCACGTATGTAAAAGACAGACCAGGTCATGATTTACGTTATGCTATCGATGCTTCAAAAATTAATAAAGAATTAGGCTGGAAACCTTCAGTAACTTTTGAAGAAGGACTATCTAAAACCATAGATTGGTATTTGGAAAATACAGAATGGCTAAAAAATGTAACAAGCGGTGCTTATCAGAAATATTACGATAATCAATATTCTAATTAAACTATTATGAAAGGAATTGTATTAGCTGGAGGCTCAGGAACAAGGTTACATCCACTAACCTTAGCCACATCCAAACAACTATTACCTATCTACGATAAGCCCATGATATTTTATCCCTTGTCTGTACTTATGCTTGCAGGGATAAAAGATATTCTCATCATTTCGACACCACACGATCTGCCGAATTTTGAAAAGCTTCTTGGCGATGGTTCACAGTTTGGAGTCAAACTATCTTACAAGGAACAGCCAAGCCCCGATGGTCTTGCTCAAGCCTTTATTATTGGAGAAGAGTTTATTGGTAATGATGATGTTTGTTTAGTTTTAGGAGATAATATATTTTACGGGTCAGGTTTTAGTAAACTATTGACTAATTCTGTAAATACCGTAAAAAATGAAAATAAAGCCGTCATATTTGGTAATTATGTACACGATCCTGAGCGCTATGGTGTAGCGGAGTTTGACGAGCATAAAAATGTGATTAGTATAGAAGAAAAACCAAAACAACCAAAATCTAATTATGCCGTAGTGGGGTTGTATTTTTACCCTAATTCTGTCGTCGACGTAGCAAAAAATGTAAAACCTTCAGATAGAGGAGAACTGGAAATCACATCTGTAAATCAGCACTACCTTGAACAAAACAGCTTGACCATGCAGATTTTGAGTAGAGGTTATGCATGGCTAGACACGGGAACGCATGAAGCACTAACCGAAGCTACAGAGTTTGTTAAAGCTGTTGAAAAGAGAACAGGCTTAAAAATTGCATGTTTAGAAGAGATTGGATATGTCCAAAAATGGCTATCTGCAGAGGAAATTAAAAACAGGATTAAAAATCTTAAAGGAAATTACTACGAATATCTACAAACAATAATAAAATAATATGAAACAAAAAGCCATCATCGTATCTGGGTATTTTAATCCTATTCACAAAGGACACTTAGAATACTTTCATAATGCAAAAGCAAAAGCAGACGTTCTTTTTGTTATCGTAAACAGCGATTATCAAAGAGCTTTAAAAGGAAGCAAAGAATTTCAGGACGAAAATGAAAGACTTACTATTGTTTCCAATATAAAACCTGTGGATAAAGCATTCTTGTCTATAGATGAAGACAGAACAGTAAGAAAATCCATAGAAAAAATCGTAAAAGACCATATGGAAGAATACGATTTTACATTTGCTAATGGTGGCGACCAAGACAATAACAGTATACCTGAAGCTGGTATTTGCAAAGAGTTAGGTGTACATCTTCTAGATGGTTTAGGCGATAAGATACAATCCAGTAGTTGGTTACTTAAGAAATAACGATGACGATAGAACAAACTCATCTTAAAGATTGTTACGTTATAAAACCAAATGTGATAGGTGATAAAAGGGGGTACTTTTTTGAAAGCTACAACAAACAAAAGTTTGAAGACGTAGTAGGCCAAAAGATAGATTTTATTCAAGATAACGAAGCAAAATCCAAGAAAGGCGTGTTGAGAGGGCTTCATTTTCAGTTGCCACCGTTTAATCAGGCAAAGTTAGTTCGTGTTACAGAGGGAAAAGTGTTAGATGTAGTTGTAGATTTAAGAAAAAATTCTCCAACATATGGACAACACGAAGCCATCAAACTGTCAGCTAAAAATAAAAAACAACTTTTTGTGCCTAGAGGATTTGCACATGGGTATGTTGTATTAAGTAAAACAGCTGTTTTTTCTTATAAAGTTGATAATACCTACGCACCAGATCATGATAGTGGTATCATTTGGAATGATGAGGACTTAAACATAGATTGGATTTTGGATAAAGAAAACTTTATTATTTCTGACAAAGACCAAAAACTACAAGCGTTTAAAGACTTTGATTCACCTTTTTAATATATTTTCAGCTTAATATTATATTTTGAATATTTTAGTTACAGGCAGTAATGGTCAATTGGGAAAAGAGTTTCGGAAACTTTCCACAACTTCAAGTTTTAATTTCTTTTTCACAGACAAAACAGATTTAGATATACGTAAACCGAAGGATATTTCATCTTTTGTTGAAACAAACAACATCAATTTAATTCTAAATTGTGCAGCTTATACAGCCGTAGATCACGCTGAAGACGATAAACAAAATGCATATCAAATCAATAGGGATGCTGTAAAAAATCTTGTCGACGCATGTGGAAAATATGATGTAAGTTTAATTCACTTTTCAACAGATTATGTGTTCAACGGGATGCATTACAAACCGTATCAAGAATCCGACGAAACAAATCCATTAGGTGTTTATGGAGCATCTAAACGAGCTGGAGAAGAAGAGGTGTTAAAATCTGAAATAAGTGCATTGATTATAAGAACATCTTGGTTGTATTCTGCTCATGGCCATAATTTTTACAAAACCATGCTTAGGCTTGGTAAAGAAAGAGACGAGATAAGTGTAGTGGACGATCAAATTGGTACGCCTACTTATGCTTATGACTTAGCAAAAGCTTCTCTTGTATGTGTGGAAAACGTAAAAAATTGGCATGAAAAAAGGGAAATATACCATTTCTCTAATGAAGGTGTTGCGTCGTGGTATGATTTCACTAAAGCAATATTTAACTCAAATGGTATAAATTGCAAGGTGAATCCTATCCCCTCAGAAAAATTCCCAACAAAGTCTAAAAGACCTTTTTATTCAGTATTAAATAAACAGAAATTCAAAACAGATTTCGGCTATAATATTAGACACTGGAATGATGCCCTCAAAAGTTTAAAAAATTAACATACGTAAAATCGATAAAAGCGGTAAAATGCCTAATATTGCTGTCTTTAATAAGAATTAGTTAATTTTAAATACTAAAGCTGTATTCTTAAAATATTTTTAATTTATTTATTTTTGTGCATATTTTATGGCATTTAAAATAGTAAGATAATTATTTAACTAACCCAATAATATGGCTAGTCTTGAGACTGCAAAAAAATCTTCGGCTACTTCTACAAAGCAAAAACAGTGGTTTGTGATTTATTGCAAACCCAATACTGCAAAAAAAACAGCCTCTCAACTAAATAAAGCAGGTATAAAAGTGTACTGTCCTACAAGGATAGAGGTACGTCAATGGAGTGATAGAAAGAAAAAAGTAGAAGTTCCTGTGCTACCATCAATGGTGTTTGTTTTTTTAACCGAAAAGGAGAGGAATTCAGTTTTTCAAGTTAGTACGGTTGTTAGGTATTTGTTTTGGTTAAAAAAGCCTGCTGTAGTAAAAGAAGAAGAAATAGAGCTATTGCAAGAAGTACTCTCAAACAAATCGAGTTTAGTTGAAGTTGAAAATGTACAAAAGGGAGATTATATAAAGCTTAAAGGCTTAGGGTTTGAAGAGGATAAAGCAGTTCTAAAGTACGAGTCTAAAACTCACTTATGTGTGTATTTAGAGCGTTTAGGATTTATAATAAAGATTAAAAAATAATTTAATCTTCACATCGACAGATAATTAGCAAATCACAATGTGACTTGCATCGGCGAAGCCGTGTAAAAAATTAAGTATTACATTTATCAAAAAATAGTTCAATGACAAAAATTAAAAACATATGTTGTATTGGTGCCGGCTATGTGGGCGGACCAACTATGGCAGTAATCGCAGATAAAAATCCACACATAAAAGTAACAGTTGTAGACATAAACCAACAAAGGATTGATGCCTGGAATGATGAAGATTTAAACAATTTACCCATATTCGAGCCAGGTCTAGATGAAGTAGTAGGTAGAGCACGAGGTAAAAATTTATTTTTCTCTACAGAAGTCGATAAAACCATAGACGAAGCAGAAATGATTTTCATCTCTGTGAACACGCCAACAAAAACCTATGGGAAAGGGAAAAATATGGCTGCAGATTTAAAATATGTTGAATTGTGTGCAAGGCAAATAGCTGCAGTAGCCAAGACAGACAAAATTGTTGTCGAAAAATCAACTTTACCCGTTAGAACAGCTCAAGCTATAAAAACCATACTCTACAATACAGGAAATAATGTGAATTTTCAGATCCTTTCTAATCCGGAATTTCTGGCTGAGGGTACAGCAATTACGGATTTGGAAAAAGCAGATCGGGTTTTAATAGGTGGTGAAGAATCGGAAGAAGGACAAAAAGCGATTCAGGCCTTAGTGGATATTTATGCTGCATGGTTGCCTAAAGAGCGTATCCTTACGACAAACGTATGGTCATCAGAGTTGTCTAAACTTACAGCAAATGCTTTTTTAGCTCAGCGTGTTTCTTCGATAAATGCCATTTCAGAATTATGTGAAGCCACAGGCGCCAGTGTAAGCGAAGTAGCCAAGGCTATAGGAATGGATTCTAGAATAGGTCCAAAGTTTCTTAAGGCTTCTGTTGGTTTTGGAGGATCTTGCTTTCAAAAAGATATTTTAAACCTAGTTTATATTGCTAAGTCTTTAGGTCTTAATGCTGTTGCAGATTACTGGGAGCAAGTTATTATCATGAACGACCATCAAAAAGTAAGGTTTGCAGAAAAAATTGTGAGCACACTCTTTAATACGGTTTCAGGTAAGAAAATTGCATTTTTAGGCTGGGCATTTAAAAAAGACACTAATGATACAAGAGAGTCTGCGGCTATTTATGTTGCAGATAGGTTAATTGATGAACAAGCAGAAATTTCAGTTTACGACCCTAAAGTAAAGGAAAGACAAATTTATGCGGATTTAAATTACCTGAATACAAGGGAAGCTGAAGAAAACTCGAAATATTTAAGCGTTATAACTGATCCTTACGAGGCTTGCAAAGATGCACACGCTGTAGCGATTTTAACCGAGTGGGATGAGTTTAAAAATTATGATTGGAATAAAATATTTGAAAACATGAAGAAGCCTGCCTTTGTGTTTGACGGAAGAATGTTGCTCGATAAAGCCAAAATGGAAAAGACAGGCTTTGAATATTACGTGATTGGCTCTGAATAATTTTTAATTCTTCATTATATCCAATCTTGAAATAAAAAAATGAATAAAAAAACAATTCTTGTTACAGGTGCAGCTGGTTTTGTAGGATACCATCTTTGTGAGAAACTATTGTTACTTGGGCATAAAGTCGTAGGTCTGGACAATATCAACGATTATTATTCAACCGAACTTAAAATTGATAGACTAAAGCAACTAGGAATTTCAGAAGTTAGTAAGGAGTTAACTAACAGTTCACAGCATAAGGAAGATTTCCAGTTTATAAAGTTAGATTTGAATAACTATGAGGGTTTAAATTCACTATTTGAAAGTGTTGATTTTGATATTGTTTGTAATTTAGCAGCTCAAGCTGGTGTTAGATACAGCATACAAAACCCCAAAGCTTACATAGATGCTAACATTGTAGGTTTTACAAACCTTCTAGAATGCATAAGACATCATAAGATAAAAAGACTTGTTTACGCATCTAGTTCAAGCGTTTATGGATTAAATAAAAAAGTTCCTTTTGAAACTGAAGACAATGTCGACCATCCTATAAGTTTATATGCTGCAACAAAAAAGAGTAATGAACTTATGGCATATACTTATAGTCATTTATACGATATACAAACCATAGGCTTAAGATTTTTTACAGTGTATGGCCCTTGGGGAAGACCAGATATGGCCATGTTTTTGTTTACGGATGCCATATTGAATAATAACCCTATCAAAGTCTTTAACGAAGGTAAGCTTTCGAGAGATTTTACCTACATTGATGACATTATTGAAGGCGTACAGAAAACCCTACTAAATCCTCAGCCTGAGGAAAAGAATTACAGCCTTTATAATATAGGAAATGGCAGTCCGGTCAAGCTTTTAGATTTTATAAAAGCTGTGGAACATTCCACTGGTAAAACTGCAGAAAAACAGATGATGCCTATGCAACCAGGTGATGTGGAACAAACTTGGGCAGATACAAAAGCCCTTGAGAAAGATTATGGTTACAAGCCAAATACAGACATTCAAGTTGGAGTAGATAAGTTTGTTAAGTGGTATATTGATTATTATAATAAGAATTAAATAAAGATACAGAATGCTAAATAATAAATCTGTTCTCATAACTGGCGGTACAGGTTCCTTAGGAAAAGCGCTTACCAAACATATTTTAGAAAAGTACCCGGATGTAAGCCGTTTGGTGATTTTTTCAAGAGATGAGCAAAAACAGTATCAAATGGCTCTTGAATACCCTGCTGATCAATACCCGCAACTACGTTTTTTTATTGGTAATGTGAGAGATCAAGATCGTTTGGAGAGAGCTTTATACGGTATTGACTATGTTATTCACGCTGCAGCGATGAAGCACGTGCATATTGCAGAATACAACCCTGACGAATGTATAAAAACTAATGTTGGTGGGGCTCAGAGTGTTGTTGCGGCATGTTTGAAAACCAATGTAAAAAGAATAGTTGCCTTATCTACTGATAAAGCATGTGCACCGATAAACTTATACGGAGCAACAAAATTAACCTCCGATAAATTATTTGTTGCAGCAAACAATATAAGAGGAGAAAATCCAATCAGATTTTCTGTGGTAAGGTATGGAAATGTAATGGGGTCCAATGGTTCTGTAATTCCATTTTTTATAAATAAAAGTAAAGAAGGAATTCTCCCAATTACAAATAAAGAAATGACACGATTTAATATTTCTTTACAAGGGGGTGTTGAAATGGTAATGTATGCCTTAGAGCATGCTTGGGGTGGAGAAATACTAGTCCCAAAAATTCCTTCTTATCGTATTATGGATGTTGCAAGAGCAATAGGTCCTAATTGCGAATACAAGGAAGTCGGCATAAGACCAGGTGAGAAAATTCATGAAGAAATGATATCTGCATCAGACTCACATTATACTTACGATGTAGGCAAATATTATGCTATACTTCCCTCTCAGCCAAAGTTTGAAATTGAAGAATATAAAGAGCATTTCGAAGCCAAAAAAGTTGAAATTGGTTTTGAATATAACTCAAGAGATAATACCGAATGGGAAACCGTTCAATCTTTGAGAGCATTAATACGAAAGCATGTGGATTCAAACTTTCAGATTTAGAGATAGATTTATTTTTAATACATTTTTTTAGAATAGATTGAGTAGTTTTTTTCAAAAATTAGCTTTAGGTACTGTTCAGTTTGGTTTAGATTATGGTATTTCAAATAACCTGGGCCAAACACCTATTGTTGAAGTCGAAAAGATTTTAAACTACGCTTATCAAAAAGGAATTAAAACCTTAGACACTGCTTATGCCTACGGAAGTTCAGAGACTGTTTTAGGACAATTACATAAGGATAGATTTGATATTGTAACTAAGTTTATGCCTGAAAGTGATGGTGCTAGTATACAAGCTCAATTTGAAATTTCATTAGGTCGTTTAAGTCAAAAAAAAATTTATGGCTACCTTTCGCACAGGCCTCTTGATCTCCTAGAAAACATACACGTTTGGCGTTACCTATTAAAACTTAAGGAAGAAGAGAAAATTAGTAAAATCGGATTCTCACTTAATCATCCTAATGAATATATTCTCTTAAAACAAAATGGGTTTATTCCAGATTTAGTTCAATTCCCTTTCAATTATTTTGATAATAGGTTTTTAAAAATTATTGATGATTTAAAAGAAATTGGCTGTGAAATCCATACTAGATCGACCTTTCTACAAGGTCTTTTTTTTATGAATCCTATAGAATTGTCTCAACATTTTTCTCAAGTGAAGCAACACATTTCAGGCATACAAGAAGCTTGTCAATCAGACTTGGCAAAGTGCTTGTTAAAGTATGTAATTGAACAAGATTTTATAGACAAAGTAGTAATAGGTGTTCAAAATTTAAACCAGCTAATAGAAAATACAGAATCTTTAAATACTAAAATGAGTTTAAAAAGATTTTCAGGTCATATAGACGATAGTATTCTTCAACCATCAAATTGGGTATTATAATATGGTGCATTCATTCAATTTAAAAGAAAAAGTTATTTTAATAACAGGCGGTTATGGTCATTTAGGAAGTGCCATTACAGAAAGTCTCCTTTACCATAATGCAAGAGTTATTGTATTAGGAAGATCAATAACTAAGCATAAAGCAGCTTTTAAAGCGCATAACGATTTACATTTTAAGGCATGTGATATTTCTTCGTCCGAATCAATAAATCGTGTATTCGAAGAAATATATGAGGAATTTAATAGAATAGATGTGCTTATTAATAATGCTTATTACATGAAAGGCCAGTCTCCTGAGGAAATAACCGACGAAGAGTGGCAATATAGTATTGATGGAACTTTAAACAGTACATACAAAACAATTAGGGCGATAATACCATACATGAAAAAGCAAGGTTTTGGTAAAATCATCAATCTATCCTCAATGTACGGTATGGTAGCACCACAATTTGAAGTTTATGATGATTTTCCTGAATACTTAAATCCGCCTCATTATGGCGCAGCAAAAGCGGGTGTACTTCAGCTTACTCGATATTTTGCTTCTCATTTAGGCAAACTAGGTATTCAAATAAATGCCGTTTCTCCCGGTCCTTTTCCATCAGAAAAAGTACAAGAAAGTGAAGGCTTTATTAAAAACCTTTCAGAGAAAACGTGTTTAAATAGAATTGGTAAACCTGAAGATTTAGCAGGGGCTTTTGTGTACTTATCATCAGATGCCTCAAACTATGTTACGGGACAAAATTTAGTTGTTGATGGCGGCTGGACAGCAAAATAATAATACAGTTGCCATAATACAAGCAAGGCTAAAATCTACGCGATTACCGGGTAAAATTCTTATGCCAATGCCTGTAACCGGAGAAGTTACAATTATAGAACGCATTGTAAAAAGTTTAAAAAAATCTCAACTCATAAATGAAATTTATATTGCAACTTCTGTAAACCCGGAAAACGATTCTCTTGAAGAATTATGTCAAAAAAACGCGATTAAAAGTTATAGAGGTTCAGAAGAAGATGTATTGAGTAGATTTGTTAATATCCTAGATCATAAAAAATATAAAACTGCTGTCAGGCTTACAGCAGATAATCCAGTATTAGACTACAATATATTAGATAAAGTTATAATAAAACATCATAAAACTGGAGCTGACTATACGAAAACAAAAGGTTTACCTTTAGGGATGAACTTTGAAGTCTTTGAAGCCGATTCATTGTTGAAATTTAAAGCAATGGATTTGTCTGATGACGAAAAAGAACACGTAACAGTCAAATTTAGAAACGATAACAGTTTTGATACAAACATTATAAATTTAAATCAAAAGCTTTCAGACGTAAGGCTAACTATAGATTATCCTGAAGATTATCTGGTGGTTTCAACCCTATTTCAATTGGCTGAAAAATTTGATAAGGAAATAAATTTAGAATTTATAAATTTTGTTAACCATCATTACCCTTGGTTACTGAAAATAAATAAAAAAAGCACTCAAAAAGGCGTTTATAACAGTCTAGAAGAAGAGATAATTGATGTTATACCAATTTTAAGTAATTTGGATTTCAAAAGAACAGTGTATCATTTGGAGAATTTTGTAAAATCAAATTAGCTATAGATGAGGATATTAATTACGGGAGCGTCCGGTATGTTAGGTTCTAGTCTTGCAACAGAACTGTCTAGGAGTCATAAAGTTTTTGGTACAGGAAGTAAACTGCTTAATTTACCTTTTAACTACAAAGCTTTTGATTTGTCAAGTCCATCATTTAAAGAATTAATTGATTGGTCTAAACCAGAAATTATAATTCATTGTGCTGCCTTGACCAATGGAAATTATTGCCAAAATAATCCTTTACAAGCATTTGATATCAATGGCTGTGCTGTTAGAAAATTTTTAGACGTAATAGATAGCAAAACAAAATTTATATACATTTCGACAGATGCTGTTTTTCCTTCAAATCTCTCTTGTGCCAAAGAGTATGACTGTACTTCACCAGAAAGTGTTTATGGGAAATCTAAAGAAATAGGAGAATTTTTTCTTTTAAACTCCGATTTGGATTTTGTGATTATTAGGACGACAATAGTAGGCTTAAATTTGTATACAGACAATAAAGGCTTTTTAGAGTGGATGATAGATTCTGCTAAGACTAAGACATCAATCAATTTATTTAAAGATGTTTACTTTAATCCGATTTCTATTTGGGATTTAAGTACAGAAATCAATCACATAATTACTGCAAATCAATACAATCATAAGATTTTACATATTTCGGGAAGTGAAAAATGTACAAAATACGATTTTGGAATGCAGCTTCTCAACACACTTTCGTTGGATACAAGTACTGTAAGAAAAGGGTATATTTCAGACTTTAAGGATAGAGCTAAGCGTTCAAATGATCAAACAATTTCGACAAGTTTTTATGAGAAATCATTTGAAAGAGGTCTACCAAATATCTCAAAAACAATAAAATCTATTAAACATAAATATTTTGAAATCAATTAAATTAGGCAGTAAAATTATAGACGACAAAAGCCTTTATTTTATTGCAGATATAGGAGCAAACCACAATGGATCTTTAGAACAGGCTAAAACGCTTATTAAGTTGGCAAAAGAAGCAGGAGCCGATGCAGCAAAATTTCAAAACTTTCAAGCCGATAAAATTGTGAGTAAAACAGGCTTTGATAACATGAAAGGTAAATTGTCGCATCAAGCCAAATGGAATAAATCTGTTTACGAAGTATACAAAGATGCCAGTATTGATAAGCAATGGACTAAAGCACTGAAAGATGAATGTGACAAAGTAGGGATAGATTACTTTACAAGTCCATATGATTTTGAGTCTGTAGATTTAGTTGATCCTTACGTTGATTTATATAAGATAGGTTCGGGAGATATTTCATGGCTGGATATTATAGACTATATTTTAGATAAGAACAAACCGGTTTTGATTGCTACAGGAGCATCTACAATGGAAGATGTTGATAGGGTTATGAATATGGCAATTCAAAAAACCAAAGACCTCGTGTTGATGCAGTGCAATACGAATTATACAGGTTCGCTGGATAACTTTAAATACTGTAACCTAAATGTGTTGAAAGCCTTTAAGAAAAACTATCCTGATGTAATGCTAGGACTTTCGGACCATACACCAGGACATTCAACAACTTTGGGTGCGATTGCCTTAGGAGCAAGAGTTATTGAAAAGCATTTTACAGACGATAATAACCAAGAAGGTCCGGACCATGCTTTTGCTATGAACCCTACGACCTGGAGAGAAATGCTAGATAGGTCTTATGAACTATTAGCAGCCTTAGGTGATGGTATAAAAAGAGTAGAATCTAATGAAGTTCAATCTCAACTTGTTCAAAGAAGATGTTTAAGAGCATCAAATGATTTGAAACAAGGACATATACTAACGGAAGACGACTTTATAGCACTTAGGCCAATTTCAGAAAACGGATTTCAACCTTACGAAAAATCTAAACTCGTTGGAAAAAAAATATTAGTAGATATAGAGTCGGGAGAACACTTTACGCCTAAAATGATAAGCAATGATTAGAGGCAAACATGTTGGATTAAGGGCTGTTGAAAAAGAAGACCTTAGTCTGTTAAGAGACTGGAGAAACATCCCTAGTTTTAGAAGAAACTTTCGAGAAGTCAGAGAACTTTCTTTAGATGACCAATACGCATGGTTTGAGAGTTTACAAAAGACTAAACATATTAATTTTATGTTTTCTATTGTAGACCTCGAAACCCGGAAAATTATTGGAGCGGCAGGGCTGCTTTATATCAATTGGGTGATTAGGTCAGCAGATTTTTCATTTTACATAGGAGAAGATAATTTATACGTTGCAAATAATGATAAAACCAAAGAGGCTATAACATTACTGCTAGAATATGGATTCCATAATTTAAACCTTAATAAAATATGGATGGAGCTCTATGAGTTTGATAGCAAAAAGATAGATATCTTTACAAATACATTCAATTTTGAAGTTGATGGAAAACTCAGGGAAAATTGTTTTGAAGATGGAAAGTATTGGGATTCTTACATCATTTCATTATTAAAAAATGATTTTTCTTTATAAAAAACCTGTAAGTACATGACAAAAATTGTTTTCAACATATTTTCATCAATTTTTGCCCCATACCTAAAAGGTAAAAATTGAGGAAAATCAGGCTTCCTTTAGGGTAAGGGGCAGAACTGATTTTATTTCTTTATGTTAACATAATTTTTGTCATGCACTAAAAAAACCTCATTTAATCCAATAACAATTATAAAGCTAACTATAAACTGAAATGCTGAACAATAACAACACTAAAAATTGTAATAATGTTTTTTTCTGAGAAATATAAAATGTTATTTATCGCCTGCCCTAAAACAGGCTCTAAATCAGTTAAGAAACTTCTAAACGAAATAGACCCCAATGGATTTAATCATAAAATAGTTTATAGAGGTTTAGAGATAACATCAAAAGACATGCATTATGGTATGGTAGCTCATGCAAGGGCTTGGGAGTTTAAAAACGCATTAGGTTCTGAAAACTATAATAGCTTAATGGTTTTCGGAATGGTAAGACATCCCTTTGACAGGCTAGTTTCTTCCTATTTTCATAACAAGTCTCAAAGTATTACTCAAGTTTTTGGTTGGAAAGCTGAAAAGAACTTATTAAAAATTCAAATTAAAGGAGCAATATCACACACTTTACCAAAAATTCTACCTATAAGCATTTGGGTCTTCATCTATAATATGAAAACAAATTATGACTATTTTTTCGATAGAGAAGGCAATAGAATTGTGGAATATATGGGAAGAACGGATCATATGACAGAAGATTTAAAAAAGATTTTAAGTGTAAAAGGTATTCATTTAGAGAGTGATGCACCACACGTAAATACTACAAGGCATAAATCACATCACAAATATTTTAAATCGAAATGGATTAAAAATTACCTCACCAAAAAATACAAAAAGGATGTAGAATTGTACGAGATTGCAGAAAAAGAAATGAATAGTTTAGGATAGTAATGAATTTAAAGTAAACTTAACCTTTTAACAATTTTTGTTATATATAATTGCTTTGTTCTGTAGTTATATAACAGATTAATTTTAAATAAATTAAAGGATAAGCTAGTAATTGTTTCAATAACATGAGTAATCCAAACACAAAATAATCTAGTAAACTAATGATTAAACTTAAATATTAATTAATAATGATAACGATTGAATAATCTAGGTAAACAAGTCCGTACAGGATTTGGTTGGGATTTAGTAGGTACATTTTTTAAACAGATAAGTGTATTAATTGTTTCTGTAATTCTAG
>CAYNCI010000017.1:0-62392 GCA_964396065.1 uncultured Mesohalobacter sp.
AGTTTGTTTACTTTCTCAATCGCCCTAAAATCATAGCATCTTCTATTAACCATTTATTGTTTTCTTGACTTAGGTTAAAGCTTTGCCTTGTAGAAGTTCCTGTATTTTGCTGTATAATTTCCACCTCAGCATCTGTAACTTCTGAAATGATGGCGATATGCCCATATTTGTTAAATACATGCCCATCAAATACAATGATATCTCCGGCTTGGGGCTTTGTCTTACTTGGATTTTTATATTGAAATAGATTTCTAGCCTTGTTACGTGCGCCATCTTTTAGGCCTTTTTGAATAAAATCTTTGGCATGCCCATAAGAATTTGGCATTTTATGCTTGTAGTGCTCCAAATAGTAGCGTTTAACAAATTCAACACATTGGTGTTTTAAACCTACATTATACCCATTTACCGTATTTCGTCCTGAAACATTTCCCATCTTGCCATTGTAATACACATATACACTGTTAAGGCTGTCTATTTTTTGGCCTACTTGGTATGAACCATCAAACCTGAGAATGTTGAATTTAGTTAAAATAAAAAGACTACTTACACCTAACAGCAATAGTATTAAGATGAGTACATTTTGTTTTTTTAATCTAAAGTTCATAATCAAGATCTATAATATCTAAATGCTTGCGATGCACTTATAGCGTATGAATTCATGATAAGCTACTCAAACTATAGGGCGCATTAATATATGATTTTTAATTACTTTCAAACCTTAATCTCGGTAATACTATTTTAAATTCTTTAGCTTCATCTTTATCGTACCAAAACACAATATATTCTACTCGGGCATCTTTCATCTTGTATCCTCTTTCCAATAGGGGATTATATTTCTCTTCAATAAATTGGCGTGAAAATAAAAGGAGATTTCCCTGACCGGGTCTTTTTAGACCAATCCCAACTGAATCTTCAAATTGCATAAAATCTTCCTGGAGTGTATCGCCGGTTTTTATCTTTTTTAAAATTCTTAATGATCGCGAATATTGCAGCGAACTTAAATTAATATCCTTATGGCTTAAGATCATCTCATAGTGGGTTGGTTTTTCGAGTGCGCCTTTAAATTGGGTTTTTGTAATGTATTCAGCATTGATCGAATCGTAAAATTCAGTATTAGTATGAATATGTAAAGTCCTCTTGGCTCTGGAACTTGCTACATATAAAAGCCTTCTGGACTCTGCTGAAGAATAATTATAGTCTTCTAACATCATAAATACATGATCATACTCTTTTCCTTTTGCTTTATGCATGGTCGAGACGATAATTTTGTTCTTGTCCGGTTTAACGGCGTCTTCCATGTTTATTTCTCTGCAATACTCTCTCCAATCTACCAACAGCTTCTTTTCCGGATTAGTATGATGAAATTTCCAAATGAGATCTTTACAGGTCCTATAGTGCATGGAATTTTTAAAATGTGTTCTGAACCACTTTATTGCGTCTTCCCAATCGGTTTCTAGAATAATTCCGGATTCCTTGATGTTCTGTTTCAATTGGTGGTCAAAACACTTAATTTCAAATAAGTCTGAGACCCTAAATCCTTCAAACCCGGCAACTAATCTTGTTGAGCAACCTAATTCATTCAACAATGTGCTCACCAGTAAAGCTTCCATATTGGTTCGGGTTAATACGGCCCGGGTTCCGGTTAATTTTTGTTCTTGAACATATTTTGAAAAGGCGTGTCCGAGGTGTTTTTCCTGATACCTAACAATATTTACAACACCTTCTCCTCTTTTTTTACCTGCGATTAATTGTTGAGATTTTAGTCTGTTCTTCAACTTTAGAAGTACCTTATTATTAAAATCTACAATTTCAGGATAGCTCCTGTAGTTTTTTGGTAGCGTGTATAATGACGCATTGTATTTTCTTCTAAAAAAAGTCATGTAGGCGTTAGAAGATCCTCTAAAGCCGTAAATGTTTTGATCATCATCACCGACGGCAATCACTCTGGGGTTTTCAGCTTTTTTCAGAATGACGTCAATCAACTCCCATTCTGCTTTATTGATGTCCTGAAATTCATCGAACATGATGATGCTTTTGTTTTCAATTTGTGAAATATCAATATCGTTATTTTCAATGGCTTTTATACAATCCTGAATGATATTTTGTGACTTAATGAGGTCTCCCAATTGACCAAGCATTTGGAAACAAAAACCATGAAACGTATTGATCTTTATCAATCCGGAATACTCTGGAATAAGTCGCCTTACCCGCTGTTTGAATTCTATTGCTGCTGCCTTTGAAAACGTCAACATCAGGAATTGTTCCGGTTTGATGTCTTCAATTAATAGTAGGCTTGCAATTTTATGGACCAACACTTTAGTTTTTCCACTGCCGGGACCAGCGTAGACCAGTATTTTGTCAGACTTATTGTCCTTAATCACTTTACTTTGGTCTGTATCTAAATCCTGAATGATTTCAGCAAAACGTTTCGGGGTTATAGAACGCTGTATTTCTCTTTTCTTCCTTGGGAAATACCTGGCCAGAAACTCTTTATAATCTAGTGTGAAGTAATCATTCACATAGGCTAGAGCCGATTCATAATTTTCTATACACTTCTTGGCATATTCACCAACAATGTGAATTTGTTCCGTTTTATGAAGATAGAAATCATTCATCTTGGCATAATCTTCCAAAGTAAATGTTTGCTTTTGCGTATCGACTTCTGAGATATTAAACTTGTTGTACGAGACCATAAAACCACCTTCTAATTTTATGGCCTGGATGTCATTTAAAAACAACAAACACTCTTCATACTTTTTGGTGTTATCTTCTACAAGCTCACCCATAAAAAGATTAGACTTTTTTAATTCAAGTAGACTAAAAGAAACCGGCACTTCATCTTTTCTGTGATCTAATTTGCTATTTGTGGCAATATTTTCCAAATATTGAAAGGTTGTTGACGTTAAATCATGACGCCATTTTATGTTTTTGGCGATACTATCTCTATCGAAAATATGAATCTCATAAATATCTTTTTCTTTGTCTGTTCTGGTCTTTTTGATGAATCGTTTTTTGTCCCAGTAGGTTAATAACAGTCTGATGTATTCCACATTAGATTTTGCACAATTAGAATCCAACAGCTTTTGATTCAGTTCTCTAAGCGGTATTTTAAGATGTGAAGATTTGATATGTTCAAGCAAACCTTTTTCAACTTCAAGGAAATTAGAAAGAATAGGTCTGGAGCCATTTTGAGATTGCAATAAGCTTAAAAATGCGGTCAGGTCTTTTGCGTCTCCGAGAATGGAATGATTTCTAAGTATTTGTATGGCATCCTGAACCCGTTTTGTGCCTAATTGTGTACTGTCGGCCAAATAGTCAACTCGGGTTTCTTTATCGGTGATGATTCGCTTTAAGACCGTGGCGCAGTCTTTTTTATCCTGATCTGTGATACTCTTGCTTTTTTTGAGCATATCCTGGCCTCTGTCAAAATTTTTTATCAGAAGACTATCTGCAAAAACTCTTGGAGAATTTAAGGATCTCATCAAAAACCCCTGATCTTCAAGCGCAGAAATAGCTGTTTTAACTTTGGTTTCCAGCTCATACATTTCAGCATCCCATCCCGACCTTTTGGCAATCTCTAAAGCCGACTGACTGATTTTGCCTCTGTGTTTTGCCTGACTCTTTATGGCTCTCCAGATATCTTTTATTTCCTTATGGTTAAGCTTAGATTGCTGTAAAAGGTTAAAATGCTTGTTGAGGTCGTCGTCTGTATATAAAATGAAACATTTAGCATTGATTTTTTCATCTCTGCCTGCCCTGCCGGATTCCTGAATATAATTTTCTAAAGAGTCTGAAATGTTATAGTGTATAACTGTTTTTACGTTGTCTTTATCTACGCCCATTCCAAAAGCTGAAGTAGCTACAATGATGGACTTATCTTCATTCATAAAGGCGTCCATGTTTTTCTTCTTCATATCTTTATCCAGCTTACCATGAAAATACGTAGCCTGAAAGCCTGCTTTATTAATCAACCCGCAAATTTCCTCCACGCGTTTGGTTCTTGACGCATAAACTATCACCGGTTTTTCGCATTGGTCCAGAATAGGAAGCAGGTGACTCATCTTTTTATCAGCATCTTTGACTTCTACAACTTCGTAAGAAAGGTTTGTTCTGCCTTTGGTGGTAATAAACTCATCTAATTCAAGCCCTAGTTTATCTTCAAAATAAAATTTGATGTCTTGTATGACTTGTGGTTTTGCGGTTGCCGTAAAACAAGACACCGGGATTTTTCCAATATTTTTGAGATTTTCAATTTGTTTGATGAAATCAGCAATAAAAAGGTAATCTACCCTAAAATCCTGTCCCCAATTTGAAAAACAATGGGCTTCATCAATAACTATACGCCCTAAAGATCTGGATAACAACAATCTAAAAATTGAAGGTGAACGTAAAGATTCCGGTGAAAGGTATAATATATCTGCCCTTCCGTCTTCTACCATTTCAAAAGCTTCCTGACGTTCTAAAGGTGATAATAAGCCATTGATGGCAACAGCTTTTGTTATGCCAAACCGATCTCTCAAATTATCTACCTGATCTTTCATTAAGGAAATTAAAGGAGAAATGACAAGCGTTAAATGTCTGGTTAAAGCACCTCGCATCAAAGCCGGTAGTTGAAAGGTTAAGGACTTGCCTCCACCGGTAGGAAATACGGCAACAAATGAACTGTTTTGCAAGCCGGCTCTAACCGCCTGTTCCTGTAGGCTGATTGGTCTGTTTTTGTCAAATTTTCTAAAGTCAGGATAATTGAAATATTCAAATAATGCTTTTTTGGGATTTAATTTATTTTCGCAATAGTGGCAATTTTCAGCATTGCAATAATTGAAACGTATGTCGTTAAGAATTTGTTCGGCTTCCGGATACTCATGCTTAACCCAGGGTGGCAGAACGGCGTCCTTATCACCTAATTTTAGCAACGTAAAGACATAAGCCAATCCAATAGGATGGTTTTCAATGTAATGTTCAAATTTTGTCTGAGAACAACATTCTTCTTGCAAAATAGAATTGATATCTACCTGAGTAAATTGATCTGCATTGAAACCGGCAAGCTCAAAAAATGTATTAAAATTCGGTTGCTTTTTAAGCAATTTGAAGTAAACACTTTTATCTGCCGGACTTAATGCATTAAATCGGTTGAGTTCCTTAATCAGGTAATCTTCAGTTAATTTACAATCAGAAAGTGGATTGTTGACCTCCGAAGGATTTACAATTCTATAGCCTTTTGTAAGTTTATGGTTAGGTCTTTTTACGAACAACAAAGGCGACCATAACAACGTGTCAATATATTTTTTGTCCCTGAATATTCCTTCCCCAAGTTTTGTTTTGAGTTCGGGGATATCGTGTTTAATAATATTGTGTCCACAAATATAATTTGCTTGTCTGATCCATTCTTTTAATTTTCGGGTATGCCTTTCATGTAGCTCCTGACCATTAAAAATAGCACCATAATCTACACTTTTGTTTTTAGGATTGGTCTCGATGTCTAGAAAAAGGATGTTATGCATTGAATACCCTAAACAATTGTTAGTCTAATATAAAAAAGTTTTATAAATAATAAGGAGGATATCTTCAACTGATAATGAATTAGATGCCAATGGTCATTTTTTTTAGGCCTAATTTCATATCAAACATAATATTGACTGTTAAAATGGTAAAGCCTAATCAAATTTGAAAACTATATTAAAACTTGAAAAGAGGGAAATAAATTAGAAAAACACCATTCTAAAAGTTTATACTATGTCTTAAAAATAAACTATATAATCACTTCATTTAGACTTATACCAAATTGAATATTATCAAGTCAAATTCTCATAGATTAATTTTTTTCCGCAAGATTCAATTGAGCCTCTTCCTCTTTGAAAACAATCGGAAAGCAATTCAAGATCATTAGTATACTCTAGTGCGGTCTTTAATAGTTGCTTTTCTTTTTCAGTCCAGGTCTCGTAAGCCCGAGCATACTTAACTCTTGAATTAATAATGTATTCTGATAAATTTTCTGTTTTTAATACTCCTATTTCGTTTATCCTACTCTTTAATTGTCTAATTGCTTTATCGGATAATCTATTGAACTTTTCTTTTCTAAAAAAGTCTATGTCACGCCATGGTTCAGGCTCTTTTTCTTTTCTCTTTTTTCCTCGAACTGTTAACCCATTATTAGTTAAATAATCTCTGAAAAAACTGTTAAGTTCTTGTTTTGAGTAATATCCAAAATACTTACCGTATAATTTATCAGAGTCTAAAACTGGAATATCAAAATACTTGGATTTTAGGAAGAAGTGGGTCAAAAGGCTATAACTTGGGCTATAATCAACACTTTGAAATAATTTAATCACATAATCCACTTCTTGTAAACTAATTTTAATTTTCTGGAAATGACTGATTTTAATTGAAGAATTACTAGAATCACTAATTTTATCAAGTTCTGAAATAGCTTTTTCTAGTGCTCTTATGACATCTCTTTCATTTAGCACGCTATCGTCTTTAATCATTTCTCCTGTTTGAGGGGAACATCCTGAAGCTAGAGCCTCCAAAATTTCCATTACTCTATCCAATTTCATCTTTATTATGTAATAATTGTCTACAAAATTTTAAAATTAAAAAAGAAATAACTAATGTGCGTGAAGACCTGAACAAATTTAAATAAATCTAAATATTGTCATTAGTATTTTAAGTATGCAACAAGTGTACTACGGCAGACAACAGTTTTAAAACTTACGAAACAATTACTATTACTAGACTAAAAATTATCAGCATAATTGACATTATTAAATTATTGTCAACTTATATGTATACATTTTCTTATATTTGTAATCTAATTTGTTTACTTTATTTATATTTTGTAAACCTATATATTTACAATAATGAGAAGTAAAAAAAGACTTTTAATTGAACAACTGGACAATAAGCTACAACCATTTTCTGAAAGCAGAAAGGTCCTAGTACCGCAACGTGGGTGGATAAATGCTATTCGAAGCTCACTTAATATGACTATGGCCCAACTTGGGAGTAAACTTAATATAACAAGACAAGGGGTGAAAAAAATTGAGGAAAGTGAAGCCAGTGGTACTATAACACTTAATTCTTTAAAAAATGTTGCTAATGCAATGGATCTAAAATTGGTTTATGCAATGGTTCCAAAAAATGGTACTATCAGCGACTTAATACATCTAAAAGCAGAAAAATTAGCAAAAAAAATTGTGTTAAGGACCAATCAAAATATGAAATTGGAAGACCAAGGTGTTGGGGATGAAAAGATTACCAAAATCATAAAGGAACTTACTTATGACATAGAACGGGAAATGAGAAAGTCTTTATGGGATTAGAATTTGATTATAAATATGGTCAAACACCTTTAGCTAAAGAGGAAAAAGAAGGGCTAAAAATAAAATCAATAACTACCCATGGAGAACTTAATGAATTTGAGCAATTAAATATTGAGAAGGCCGTCGAATGGAGTATAAATACTAATTTTAAATCTGAAAATATCTTGACCGAAAAGTTCATTAAAAACATACACAAACGAATGTATGGCGATGTATGGAAATGGGCAGGTGATTTTAGGAAAACCGAAAAAAATATTGGAGTTCCGTGGATACAGATTAGCATGGAGTTAAAAAAACTTCTTGACGATACAGAGTATTGGATTGAAAATAAAATCTATTCACCTGAGGAAATTTCTATTAGATTTAAACACCGTCTGGTATCTATTCATTGTTTTCCTAATGGAAATGGAAGACATTCAAGAATGATGGCGGACATAATTATTGAGTCTATATTTGGAAAGAAAATATTTTCTTGGCATCAATCTAATATAGTCAAAGCCAACGCCATTAGGAAGGCATATATCAACGCCTTGAGAAAAGCTGATAATGGCAACATAGAGCCACTAATTGATTTTGCAAAGAATTAAAATCAGTTGCTTTTACACACTTAGACCACCTTAAAATGTCAACTCTTTCTATACACATCACAGATTCAGAGTAGTCGAACGTATTTCTTAACATTAAAAACTCTACATGAATGAGATACCATGGTCTGTGTCGTGTAGTATATACTTTTCTACTTAACGCATTATGAGATTTAGATCTAGAAATCAAATTTTGAGCATAACCCACATAATCCTTTCTTACAGCCAAAGTTTTCAATACGGAAACACATATTCTTCCATAATTCTCTAAAATACAAAAAGCTTCACATTTCTGTGAAGCTTTTCTCTTGTAGCGGGAACAGGACTCGAACCTGTGACCTTCGGGTTATGAGCCCGACGAGCTACCTACTGCTCTATCCCGCGATTTATAATTGGGATTGCAAATATAAGCTTTTTTGTGGGCTGCCAAAAGAAATAATGGAAAAATTCTTATAAGTGTTTTTTTAAGTGCTCTAGTTCAGATTTGATGTGTTTTAACTTCTTTATCATATCAAACTTAGAAATTTCAAATTTGGTTTTGTGCTTCAAATGTTGTTTTGCACCCTCGAGTGTGTACCCTTTTTCCTTAACCAGAAAATAAATGAGTTCAAAGTTTTTGATGTCTTCTTGAGTGAATTTTCGATTGCCTTTAGCATTTTTTTTGGGTTTAATAATATCAAATTCACCTTCCCAAAATCTTATTAATGAGGCGTTTACATCAAAAGCTTTGGCGACTTCACCAATGTTATAATACAGTTTTTCTGGCAGGTCGACCTTCATACATTAATCTAAAGATTGGTTTTCTAGTGCAGAGTTATTCAGCATGGTTTCATAATCTTCACCAGACAAGTCGTTATAGTAGAAATAAATTGGATTCATGTGCTTACCATTTTTAAGCACCTCGTAGTGTAAATGGGGTGCTGTAGAAGTTCCCGTGTTTCCGACAAGCCCAATAATTTCTCCTCTTTTAACTTTTTGACCTCTATAAACACTTATTTTACTTAAGTGTGCATACAAGGTCTGATAACTAAAGCCATGGTCTAGAATAATGTGGTATCCATATCCTCTTCTGGAACGTTTTACCGATTTTACTGTGGCATCTCCCGTTGCAAAAACAGGAGAACCTGTCGGAGCAGAAAAATCCATCCCTTTATGGAATTTACGTATCTTGTATATAGGATGCATACGCATACCATAACCTGAAGCAGTACGCTTTAAATCGTCGTTTTGAATAGGCTGTATAGCGGGTAGCGATGACAAAAATTCTTCTTTGTTTCGAGCAAAGGCAACAATTTCATCTAGCGATTTCGACTGAACAACAATTCGTTTTTTAAGCTTATCTATCCGCTCTTTTGTTTCTTTCAGAATATCAGAGTTGTCGTAACCATCCAGGTACTTATAACGGTTTACACCACCAAACCCGGATTTACGTTGCTCTGTAGAAATTGGATCGGCTTCAAAATAAATTCTATATATGTTATTATCTCTTTCTTCAATCTCGGAAAGAACGGTTAGAGCTTCGTCCAGTTCCCTATTCATAATTTCATACTGGAACTTCAGCTGGTCTAATTCTCTTTTGTAAGCTTTTTCTTTAGGAAAATGCAAGTCAGGCACACTAAAATAAATAAGAAGCGATGCTACAAAAAAAACGAGGCCTCCAAATACCATAAGCATAAGGTAAAGAAGGAACCTTCCTTTCTTGGGTTCTATTTTTCGATAAGATAGTGTTTCGCTATCGTAATAATATTTTACCTTAGACATATTAAATTTAGTACTTTTGCAAACTTTAAAGTTACAAATATAAAAAAATATTACCTGTTGTAAATTAAGGCATAAGCTATGACATCTCAAGATATAAAACGAACTTTTTTTGATTTTTTTAATTCCAAGCAACACGATTACATTCCTTCGGCGCCAATTGTGCTTAAAGATGATCCTACATTAATGTTTACTAATGCGGGAATGAATCAATTTAAATCAGTCTTTTTAGGCACTGAAAAATTCGATAAACTAAGAGTGTATAACACCCAAAAGTGTTTACGTGTATCCGGCAAACACAACGACCTGGAAGAAGTAGGCATAGACCACTACCACCATACAATGTTCGAAATGATGGGTAACTGGAGTTTTGGCAATTACTTTAAAAAAGAAGCGATTGCATGGGCATGGGAACTGCTGACTGAAGTTTATAAAATTGACAAGAGTCTTTTGTATGTCACTGTTTTTGAAGGCTCTGAAGAAGATGGCCTATCTAAAGACGATGAAGCATATGCATTTTGGAAAGAGATTGTAGACGAGGAGCATATCATCCTTGGTAATAAAAAAGATAATTTCTGGGAAATGGGCGAACAAGGCCCATGCGGTCCGTCCTCAGAAATTCATATAGATTTAAGGTCGGATGAAGAAAAAAAGAAAACACCTGCACAACAGGTTGTAAACCATGATCATCCGGACGTTATAGAAATTTGGAACTTAGTCTTTATAGAATTTAACAGAAAAGCAAACGGCGCCTTAGAAAATTTACCCAACAAACATGTCGATACAGGTATGGGGTTCGAGCGTTTGTGTCGCGTGCTTCAGCATAAATCTTCTAATTATGATACCGATATTTTTCAACCTATTATCAAGACTGTAGAAGACATAAGCGGGCTTTCTTATGGCGAAAATCTTCAACAAGATATTGCCTTTAGAGTGGTTGCAGATCATATTCGAGCAGTCGCATTTTGCATTGTAGACGGACAATTGCCTTCTAGTAACGGCGCAGGTTATGTGATACGTCGTATTTTGAGACGAGCGGTGAGATACGCTTATAATTTCTTAAACGTCAAAGAACCTTTCATGTTCAAACTTGTTGATATTTTGATTCATCAGTTTGAAAATGACTATCCTGAAATAAAGAAGTACGAAAAACTTTGTAAAAAAGTAATTAAAGAAGAAGAACAAAGTTTTTTAAACACACTCTCTCAAGGGTTAAAACGCTTGGACGATATTATTGAAAATACGGAAGGGAAAGTTATTTCCGGAGAAAAAGTCTTCGAGTTGTTCGACACATATGGATTCCCTAAAGGTCTTACAGCTTTAATTTTAAGAGAAAAGGGACTAGAATACAACCATGATGAATTTAATGTTGCTTTAGAAAATCAAAAGAAAAGATCCAAATCGGCATCGGAGAGTTCAACTGGCGATTGGCATAACATTAATTATTCAACTGAAGGCGTTTTTATTGGCTATGACACTTTACAAGCTGAAACAAGAGTACTTAAATACCGCACTGTAGAATCTAAAAAGGATGGTAAACTTTATCAAATTGTATTAGACAAAACCCCATTTTATCCCGAAGGTGGCGGACAAGTTGGAGATAGAGGTGCAATAAGTTTTGATGGAGAAATCATTAAAGTGATCGATACCAAAAAAGAACATGGTGATATTGTTCATATCTTAAAGGAGTTACCAAAAAAATTAGACGGAGCCGTTATAGCACAAGTTTCCAAACCTAAACGATTTTATTCGGAATGTAACCATACCGCAACACACTTATTACACTTTGCCTTACGTAATATCTTAGGCACTCATGTCGAGCAAAAAGGATCATTGGTAAATGAGAAGCACCTCAGGTTTGATTTTTCTCATTTTGAAAAAATTTCGGCAGAAGACCTTTCTAAAGTCGAACATTTGGTCAATACCATGATTTCAGACCGACTGGAATTACAAGAAAACAGGACTGCGTCTTTCGAACAGGCCAAAAAAGAAGGCGCAATGGCGCTCTTTGGCGAAAAATATGGCGACAAAGTACGCACAATTCGTTTTGGAAATTCCATTGAATTATGCGGCGGCACCCATGTGCGCAACACCAGCGAAATTTGGTATTTTAAAATATTAAATGAATCTTCTATTGCTTCTGGGGTTAGACGAATCGAGGCCATCACAAATATTGCTGCTAAAAATTTCTTAGAAGATATCCTAAAGGAGTACCAAAGCATAGAACAACTTCTTGGCTTAAACCAAAGGCCAATAGACCAGGTAGAACAGTTGATGAAAAATTTTGAGCAGTTAAAGTCTGAAAACGAAAAACTGCTGAAAGAAAAAAGCAAAGCAACCAAATCTCAATTAAAAGAAGCTGTAGAAAATGTAAATGGTATACATTTCATTTCAGCCGAAGTAGATTTTGATGCAAAATCGATGAAAGATATTGCTTTTGAATTAGGCGGAGAGATTGATAATTTGGTTTTAGTCTTAGGTTCACGACAAAATGAAAAGGCCTTATTGTGCTGTTACATTTCAAAAACTTTGGTAGAATCTAAAGGCTTAAACGCTGGAAAAATTGTAAAATCGCTGGGCAGACATATCAAAGGTGGCGGCGGTGGTCAAGCCTTTTTTGCAACTGCAGGAGGAAAAGAACCGGATGGAATCCCCAATGCTTTAAACGAAGTAAAAACACTCATTCAATAATATATTACAGTTGAAGATCCTTCTGTTAAGCGACACACATTCCTACATAGATGAGAAGATTCTTAAGTATGCAAAAGAAGCAGACGAAGTTTGGCACGCCGGAGACATTGGCAGTCTTGAAGTTACAGACGAAATCGAAAAACATGCTAAGCTAAGAGCCGTTTATGGCAATATCGACGATAATAAAATCCGAGATACGTTTCCGCTTCATCAAAAATTTAATATTGATGATTTGAAGATTTGGATAACGCATATTGGTGGATATCCCAACCGGTATAATCCAAAAATAAAACCCCAGTTATCTGCCGAAAAGCCGGATTTGTTTATTTGTGGGCACTCTCATATATTGAAAGTTATGCGGGATCCAAAACTCGATTTATTACATATGAATCCGGGCGCTATTGGCATAAGAGGATTTCATCAAAAAAGGACAATGTTGCGTTTTAAAATAGAAAATTCAACACTCAAAGACCTCGAAGTAATCGATTTTGGAAAGAGAGGTGCTAAACCTTAAAAAATAGTGTGTAAATTTCATTTGCTATAAGTATCTTAGTGGCCATTAGAGTTTTTTTTTAAAAAAAGCTGAGATTCGCTTTTAAGAAAAATTGTAAACATAGAGTTGAAATAAAAAATTAATAAAAACAAGCCAACGATGATTAATATTGTACTATTCGGACCTCCGGGTGCTGGAAAAGGAACACAAGCTGACATTTTAAAAGACAAATACAATCTAACGCACCTTTCTACAGGCGACATGTTTAGGTTTAACCTTAAAAATGAAACAGAGCTTGGCGTTCTTGCCAAATCTTATATGGACAAAGGCCATTTAGTTCCAGATGAAGTCACAATTAAAATGCTAAACGCAGAAGTAGACCGATTTTTACCTTGTGACGGTTTTATTTTCGATGGTTTTCCTAGAACAGAAGCTCAGGCTGATAGTTTAGCTGCGCTCATGACCGAAAAGGAGACCCAAATAAATGCAATGATAGCCCTAGAGGTCGATGACGAAGTTTTAGTCGAAAGGCTTTTAGCGAGAGGCAAAACTTCTGGCCGTCAGGACGATGCCAACGAAGATGTGATACGAAATAGAATTAAAGTGTATTACAACGAAACAGCTATTTTGAAGTCTTACTACGAAAAACAAGACAAATATTTTGGTATTGATGGCGTTGGAAGTATTGAAGCGATCACTAAAAGAATAAGCAAAATCATAGATAGTCTTAAATAAATTATAACGCTTGAAGTCAAGATAAAATACTAATCAAAAAAAGTTAATTATATTTGACTTCAATTCTAAGAGCTTTTAATGGAACACGAGTTACAGGAAGATGGAAAATTCAAATTTGTTGAAATAGGCGAAGGCAAACCCATAATAATCATGCATGGATTAATGGGTGGTTTAAGTAATTTTGATGGTGTATTAGAATTTTTCCCAAAAAACGGATATAAGGTGGTCATACCTGAGTTGCCTTTATACGATTTGCCTATACTTAAAACCAATATTAAAAATATAACCACTTTCATCAAAGAATTTATTGATCTTCGAGGTTACAAGGACATTATTTTACTAGGTAACTCTTTAGGTGGTCATATCGGGCTGCTCACCACAAAATTGTATCCGGATATTGTAAATGCTTTAGTGATTACAGGAAGTTCCGGTTTGTATGAAAGTGCGATGGGCGAAAGTTATCCAAAACGTGGCGACTACGAGTACATTAAAGAAAAAGCTGAAAATGTGTTTTACGATCCTTCTATTGCTACAAAAGAAATAGTAGACGAGGTGTATAGAACCGTAAACGACAGGAACAAACTTATACGCACCTTAGCCATAGCTAAAAGCGCTATAAGACATAACATGTCCAAGGATTTACCTAAAATGAAACAGCCGACATGCATCATCTGGGGAAAACAAGACAATGTTACGCCTCCTAATGTTGCAGAGGAATTTCATGAAAAACTTCCAAACTCGAGTTTATACTGGATAGACAAATGTGGACATGCCGCCATGATGGAACATCCGGATGAGTTTAATAAAATTCTCTATAATTGGCTTGTAGAAAATAACCTTTAAACATGGATATCAAGACATCCAAGTTTGTAATAAGCAACAGTAAAGTAGAAGATTGCCCAAACAGCAGTTTGCCAGAATACGCGTTTATTGGCAGAAGTAACGTAGGTAAATCTTCTTTAATTAATATGCTCACCGGACGAAAAAGCCTGGCCAAAGTATCTGGAAAACCCGGTAAAACACGATTAATTAATCACTTTCTTATCAACGACAATTGGCATTTGGTCGATTTGCCGGGTTATGGCTATGCGAAAGTCAGTAAAAAAGAAAAGAAAGTTTTTCAGAAGTTTATTACCGATTATTTTAGAAAAAGAAATCAGCTTGTGAATGCCTTTGTGTTGGTAGACAGCAGACACGAACCCCAAACCATCGATTTAGAATTCATGCAGTGGTTAGGCACGCAGATGATTCCTTTTTCCATTATTTTTACAAAAGCAGATAAACTTAAGCCTCAAGCCCTGGATAAAAATATGGCCCACTACAAGTCGGTATTAATGGAATACTGGGAAGAACTCATGCCTATGTTTATCACCTCTTCTGCAAACAACACTGGTAAAGAAGACGTTCTTAATTATATAGGTGATATCAATCAAAGTCTTAATGCTTCTTAATGTTGGAATCTCTCTCTAAGGCGTAAGGGCGCTAAGATTCTAATGGTATAAGGATTTCACTCAAAGGACATGGAAAGCCTGAATGCTTCATAATGACTTAATGTGTTAATCTCTCTTGAAGATGAAAGGCTTGTAAAACTATGTGAAGAAGGGTTTCACACAAAAGACACACATAGCCTTAATGTATCTTAATGACTTAATGTTTAAAATCTCTCGTGAAGACGCTAAGGCTTAAATGGTTTAAGAGTTTCAAGCTTAGGGCGCAAAGTCTTAATGACTCTTAATGCCTTAATGTTGTATCAAATTAATAAATTTTACCACTAATATAGACTACATTTCTGTTATTTTTGAACCATTAAGCAAACTACTCAGTGAAAATTACAAAAAATAAATAGATAAATCTTGGCGCCTTCGCGCCTTTGCGTGAGACTAGTCATGAAACCCACAAAGACATATACCGTTCAGGAAGCCTTACAAAAACTGGCAAAATATTGCGTGTATCAAGACCGTTGTCATAAAGAAGTGGAACAAAAATTACGAGATATGAATATGATTCCTCAAGCCAGACAGGAAATCATTGCTCATCTCATTCAACATGATTTTTTGAACGAAAAACGATTTGCGCTAAATTATGCTAGAGGTAAATTTAATCAGAAGCATTGGGGAAGAATAAGAATAAGACAAGAATTAAAAAAAAGAAACATTACTGAAAGGCTCATCAATCTGGCTATAGGTCAAATTTCGGAAGACGAATACCTTGATAAACTACATGCCATAGCGACTAAAAAATATAAACAGCTGGGCTGTGATAATAGCATAGCTTCAAAAAATAAACTGAAAACTTTTCTGTTTTACAGAGGTTTTGAATCTCATCTTGTCTTCGATGAATTGAATAATTTAACTTCCACGCCCTAGATTTCTACAAATATTAATTATTTTAGTAATTAGTAAACTAAAAAACCACTTGTTATGAACGAAAATGTACAGCCAAAACCAAATAACCACATGGTTATGGCAATAATTTCAACCGTTTTATCTGTAATTACTTGCACCTTTGTTTATCTGATTCCTATTGCCGCTGGTATTGTGAGTATAGTTTACGCCAGCCAAGTAAATTCTAAATACGATAGAGGCGACCAAGAAGGCGCAGAGAGCTCTGCTAAGATTGCTAAAATTTCTTGGATAGTAGCTATAGTAACTATTGTGCTTATCTACATTGGATCATTCTTAATCTTCGGCGCATCTCTAGATGAAATGATGGAAATCTTTGAAGCCGAAATGGAAAAACAAAGAGCTTTACAGGAATAGTTCGTAAGACTATTACGTATAAGTTCGACACCTCTTAATATGAACATTTCAAAACCTATCAGGTATACTCTTATTATTGTTGGTATTCTGATAGGTTTACTGTTTTTCTGGTTTTACCATACCCTAAACCCAAGTGAACATTCCGTTTATCCCGAATGTCAGTTTTATGCTTCAACGGGTTATCTGTGTCCGGGATGTGGCAGCCAAAGAGCTGTACACGATATCTTACATTTCAATATAACTGAAGCGTTTAAGCACAATGCACTGGTAGGTCTTTCAATTTTAGCTTTGGTCTATCTTGTTTTTGTGCTTGCTTTCAACAAAATTTCATCCAAAAAAATACCAAATTATTTTAACCGTGCATCTACAGCATATGCCATTTTAGGCATCATACTAATCTTCTGGATTTTAAGGAATTTACCTTTCGAGGTGTTTAATATTTTAAGGCCTTAATAAAAAGTAAGCCTCATTATTTTTTAACTTTGTTAAAAAATTAGATATGCTTAAAAATATAGAACCTCAAATCGTCTGGAAACATTTTAGTGATTTAAATGCTGTGCCAAGACCTTCTAAAAAAGAAGAGCGAGTTATTCAATTCATGATGGATTTTGGAAACAGCTTAGGTTTAGAAACTTTAAAAGATAAAGCGGGGAATGTTATCATCAAAAAACCAGCATCCAAAGGCTTTGAAAACCGAAAAACGGTAGTATTGCAGTCGCATTTGGACATGGTTCATCAAAAAAATGAAGACACAGTATTCGATTTTGAAACACAAGGTATAGAAATGTATGTGGAAAAGGATTGGGTAAAAGCTAAAGGCACGACCCTAGGTGCAGATAACGGTTTAGGCGTAGCGACCATAATGAGCATTTTGTCTTCAGATGATATTGAGCATCCGCCTTTAGAAGCCTTATTTACCATAGATGAAGAAACGGGCATGACGGGCGCTAAAGAACTGGATCCAAATATTTTAGAAGGAGATATTTTACTTAACTTAGATACTGAAGAGGACGACGAAATTGGAATTGGTTGCGCAGGTGGGATAGACGTCACCGCTACTCGTTTTTATATTGAAGAGTCTATTCCGGAAGAGGCATCGGCATTTAATATCACCATAAAAGGTCTGCAAGGCGGGCATTCCGGCATGGATATCATCAAAGGACTAGGTAACGCAAACAAAATTCAAAACAGAATACTTTATAATTTACACAAAACCTTTCAGTTAAAGCTTTCCAGCATTAATGGTGGCGGTTTAAGAAATGCTATCCCTAGAGAAAGCCAATCAACCATTGTCGTTTTAAACAAAGAAATAAAAGACTTAAAAGAACAATTTAACAATGTAAAAGAGAATATCTTAACGGAGTTTAAATCTCTAGAACCAAATTTAAGCATCGAACTTAGCGAAACTAATCTTCCAAAATCTGTTGTAAGCAGCGATGTACAAGATATGCTCATAAAAGCAATACAGACAGCACATAATGGTGTATATCGTATGAGTCCTGATGTAGAAGGGCTGGTAGAAACATCTAATAACATCGCAAGAGTTGAAGTTGGTGAGGGCAAAATCCAAATATTATGCCTGACAAGATCTTCTGTCGAATCTAGTAAATGGGACTTGGCCTATAGCCTAGAAAGCGCTTTCGATTTGGCAGGTTGTAATGTAAAATTTTCTGGAGATTATCCCGGCTGGGCGCCAAACCCGGATTCTGAAATTTTAAATATTCTAGATAGGCTTTATCAGGAAAAATTTAAAGAACAACCCAACATTGCAGCTTGCCACGCAGGATTGGAATGTGGTATTTTAGGCAGTCATTACCCCAAAATGGACATGGTATCTTTTGGCCCAACCATTAAAGGAGCACATTCTCCGGACGAACGTGCCAGCATCTCTTCAACTCAAAAATTTTGGTCGTATCTACTGGATATTTTGAAAAATATTCCTGAGAAATAAAGTATTAGTGATATTTATCTAAGTGAGAAATGACTAAAAAGCAAGTCACCCAACTATCTTATGATGTAACTGGTTATGCAATAAAAGTTCATAAAGCATTGGGGCCCGGATTGCTTGAGAGTGTTTATGAAAAATGTTTAAAACATGAGCTTATTTTAAATGGATATCATGTAAGACAGCAGGTATCTGTCCCGTTAAAATATAATGGGATCGCAATAGAAACTGATTTGAAGTTAGATCTTTTGGTAAACGATATAATAGTTGTTGAACTAAAAACTGTTGAATGTTTACTTCCGGTACATGAAGCACAATTATTAACTTATATGAAATTGCTAGAAAAACCTCAGGGTTTACTTATTAATTTCTATACTGATAACATCACAAAATCACTAAAACCCATGGTAAACGAGTTTTTTAGAGATTTACCTGATTAAAACTAATTATTAAAGGTGTCTTTGAAAACAATTTGTATGTGGCAAAACTTTATGCCTAAATGCTAAAAATTAAAAAACATTAAGAAGTTAAGATGCATTAAGAAAAATAGATGAATATGAGAACATTAAAGCAATAACACTTAATGTAACTTAATGCCTTAATGTTAAAAATTAAAAAAATTAAGATGTTAAAACGATAAAAATCAAATTATGAATATCATTTCGTACAATGTAAACGGCATTCGTGCTGCTATGCGAAAAGGCTTAACCCTTTGGCTAAAAAATACCAATGCAGACATTGTCTGTTTTCAAGAAATAAAAGCTCTGGAAGAACAAATCGAGACACAAGCCTTTGAAGAATTAGGCTACACCTATCAATATTGGTATCCGGCTGAAAAAAAAGGCTATAGCGGTGTAGGCATTATTTCGAAAGTAAAACCTAATCATGTCGAGTTTGGTTGTGGCATAGACTATATGGATAAAGAAGGGCGGATTTTAAGAGCGGATTTTGATCATTTTTCAGTTTTAAGTTTGTATTTGCCATCAGGGACAAACGATGCCAGACTTCAATTAAAGTTTGATTTTATGGATGATTTTTACGACTACATTTCATCCTTAAAAAAAGAAATTCCGCGTTTAAGTATTTGTGGCGATTTCAACATTTGTCATGAGCCAATGGATATTCACGACCCTGTTAGATTAAAAACAGTGTCTGGATTTTTGCCGGAAGAAAGAGAGTGGCTGAGTAAATTTTTAAATAATGGTTTTATTGATTCCTTCAGGTATCTAAATCCTGAAAGAGTAGAGTACTCCTGGTGGAGCTATCGGGCCAATGCAAGAGCCAATAATAAAGGATGGCGACTGGATTACCATCTAGTTGACCAAAATTTAAAACAAAATATTGAAAGAGCCGTTATATTACCTGAGGCAAAACATAGCGACCATTGCCCTGTTTTATTAAAGTTGAAATTTTAAATGATGAAAAATAATTTAAAACTTGTAGCGGTAAGCCTGAGCATCGTGGCTGTTACATTTTCATGTGTACCTAAAAAAGACTTTTTGAATTTGGAAACCCGATACGAAAATCTGGAGTCTCAAAACAGGCTGCTTACCAAAAAACTTAAAGACAGCGAAGCTAGCAACGACCTACTAACGACCAAATTAAACGAAAGACAATCACTCTTAGATAGCCTCCAAAATACTTTGGATAGCTTAACTATTGAGTACAACAGCAAGACACATCAACTTCAGAATTTAGAAGAATCTTACAAAGCGCTGGAAGAAAACAGCAGTCAGTTGCTGTCCGAAAATTCTAAACGTAACAGAGAATTATTATCTGAGCTTGAGGAGAAGGAAAAAGCACTGGCTCAGGAACGACTAAGACTGGAAAACCTTCAAAAAGATTTGCAGGAGCGCTCATCAAGAATTGAGCAGTTAGAAAGTCTGATTGCATCTAAAGAAGCAAAACTTTCTGCCCTTAAAGACAAATTAAGTGATGCCCTAATTGATTTTGAAGGCAGAGGACTGAGTGTAGAGCAACGTAATGGCAAAGTCTATGTTTCCATGGAAAACAAGTTACTTTTTGCGTCTGGAAGCTGGAATGTAGGCTCCGAAGGAAAAAAGGCCATCAAGGAACTTGCTAATATCCTTGCTCAAAATGGAGACATTTCGGTTTTAATCGAAGGACACACCGATAATGTGCCTTACAGTGGCAAAGGCCCATTAAAAGACAACTGGGACTTATCCACAAAGAGAGCCACAGAAGTGCTAAAGCTCATTCTCGAAAACCCTGCCGTAGATCCTAAAAACCTTACGGCTGCAGGTAGAGGCGAATATATCCCTGTAGATACCAACGAAACAACAGAAGGTAAAGCCCGAAACAGAAGAATAGAGGTGGTCTTGGAACCAAGACTTGACGAGATAAACAAACTCATAAATGAATAGGCTCTAAAAAGTTACTCTAAACAACAGATTTGGCGTAAATCCCAACCCGTTTTGATTAAAGGTTTGAATGTTTTGTTGAGCATTTAGCCAGTAGAAACGGTTGTAAATGTTAGAATTGCCCAATACATTTAAAAATGAAATCCCGGCGAGTGCATTTATATTTTTAGACAGCTTAAAATTGTAAGTTGAAGAAAAATCTAAACGTAAATAATCGTCCAGTCGACCGGAGTTAGGTAACTCATACGCAATGGTTTGTGGCAATAAATTTTGATTTTCTGAAGGATTTGTAGTTGTGGCGCCGGAGTGCCAATTAAGGCCGGTTGAAATTTTTAAATTATGTTTTTCGTAGCTAAACCCCGTCGAAATAACATGAGTAATATCCAGATTGTTTGGAAATGATGATGGGATAAGATTTTCAAAACTATAGTTGTTTTCAGAAAAACTATAGCTTAACCATCCTGAAAAGAATCTAAAATTTTTATTTATCAAAAAGTCAAAACCTAGGATGTCATAATAGCCGTGATCTTCTGCAAGCTCAAACTGGTTTTGAAAACCCTGACTTTGTGTGGTTATGCCATCCACTTTTTTGTAATACATATCAAAATTAATAAACCAGCTAGGTTTAATAAAGTTGAGCCCAAAAGACACCTGTTCGCTTTGGATAATTGGTCTGGTATCCGGTGCAGAAAGCACCCAACGTCGATTTTCTACACCTAAAAAGTCGGTTTGAAGATCTATAGTTTGGGAGGTTACCTGGCTTTTTTGTTCTGCCAATACTTCTACAAATAAGTCCCTTACAATTTGATAGTTTAACCTTAATCGGGGTTCGAATAAAACCTCTTCAAATTTCGAATACAGGTTTAATCGGCTACCAAGACTAAGATTGAGTAGTTTATTTTCTGAGCTATATTTAAAATCAGCATAAACACTGTTGGTAAGCAAAGCGTTTTGCGTTTCATCAAAAAAGGCGGGATCGTTGATGCTTTGGGAGTTTAAAATTCCCGTTTCGTTAAATTGGTAACCCGTTTCCAGAGCCATAAAAGAAGTAAGTTGTGTTTCCAGGTTTAGTTTTAACCCATACTCGTTCACTCTATTTCTCTGTTCCAGGCGTTGCAGATTAAGAAGATTGGTATTTACGGCGTTTAAGCTATAACTGGAAATATAATATTGCAGTTGCGACTTGGTTGATGGCGACCATGCCCTCTCGTACAATAAGCCTGCAGCAATATTAAACTGCTCCAAATCGCTTGTCCTTGTGTTTATTGGAGATTGCTCTTGGTCAAACCGATTCAATTCAAATTGATCTTCTGCATAATAAAGGTTTGCTTTTATATAATCTTGCTCCGTCAGCTGATGTTTGTAATTCAATGCGGCATCAAAAAAAGAAAAATCGTTTTCTTGTTGTGTTGTTGGGGTTTCCAGGTTAGTCACTTCTGTATTTTGAAATACTTTATCAAAATATTGATTGTAGGTTGGGCTTTCCCAAATAGAATTGATAGACTGTCTTGTCGAAAATTCAACTGAAGAGGCTTCGTTTAAAGGCGCTTCTATCAAGGCGTCGATGTTGATTAAATTTAACCCAACACTCGCTTGTAAGCTATCTGCAATTGCATTGCTGGTCCTCATGTCGATAAGACTAGATACGCCATCGCCATATTTTGAAGAAGTTCCGTTTTTTACAAGGCTAACGTTTTGAGTCATATACGGGTTAAAAGCCGAAATCATACCAAAAAAATGTGAGGTATTATACATTTTTATGCCATCCCAAAGAAATAAGTTTTGATCATGTGTGCCGCCTCTTACATTTAAATAAGAGACGCGTTCGCCTCGACTTACAATGCCGGGAAGTGCCTGCAAACTCTGAAGCACATCCGGCTCTATTAAGCCAGGAAGTATTCCGAAATCCTCATAATTAATTTCTAAACCACCAGAAGCAATTTTTTGAATACCATTGGTTAATAAAGACGTAAGAACAACTTCGTCTAAAGTTTGGTAAAAGGGATTTATAAAAATTGAAGGACAGTCTTCGCCTTTAGTTTCCTGCAGCACAAACACTTTTGTAATATAGTCTTCTTTAAATATTTTTAGCTCCTTGCCTAAAGCAGCTTTGGGAAGAAAAAAAATACCGTTTTCATCTGAAGTGTAGGTGAAATCTGCATGAATTAGTCTGGAACTCGAAACAGGTTCTTTGGTCATATTGTCAAAAACACTTACGCATACGTTTTCTTTAGAAGCCTTAGGAATGAGTAAAATGCTACGTTTGCCCTGAAAAACATACGTAAAAGGAGTTTGCTGTTGTAAGTAGTTAAGCTGTTGTTGAAGTGTCTCCAGATCGTCTTGAAAATCTGCAGTTATCCCCTCAATATTATCGTTGGCATAGGAAAATATGACATCGTACTTTTTTTGCAAAGCATCCAGATATGTCGCAAGATCTAACGCGCCTTTTTTGGATTGAGCAGTTAAAATCCCTGCAAATCCAATAAAAAACATTACGAAGAAATATAGTTTTAAAAGTCTCACTAATCGCCTAAGATGATAGTCTTACCATCAATTTTGTAGGTAAGGCCTAAGGGCAAAGTAATAGAATTTAATGCTAATTTTATATTAACATGGCCAAAACTTCCTGTAAATCTTTTGGACGTATCGATTGTTGAAGTATCAAATTCGAAGTCGTAATAATTTTTAAGTTCTTTTATCACCACATCTAGCGGCTGATTTTTTAAAATAGTCATGTTTTTTTGCCACGTGGGCGCATCAAGCGTGTTTTGCCTTAGACTCACTTTACCATCAAAAAAACTGAGAAAATCATTTTGTTTAAGGATATAAGTTTCGTTGTTAACCTCAACCTGAACAGAACCTTCAAAACAAGACACTTCAAATAGATATTCACGAGATTTTACATTAAAGACCGTTCCTAAAACTTGTACATTACCTTGAGGTGTAGATACTGAGAACTTTTTGCCTTTTTCAACATTAAAAAGAGCTTCCCCTTGTAAATCAAGTTGTCTGTTATGCGCCCAGTCGGCTGAATTGTATGTTAATATTGAATTTGAATTTAGATTTACGACAGAATTATCAGGTAAATTTATGCTTTCAGTTAGTGCAATATCTGTTTGAATTGAAGTCAATTCAGAATTGAAATAAATATTTTTAAAAAGGAAAAAACCAAGAATTAAAACTGCTGCGATAGATGCAATATACCTTAAAACTGGTGTTTTATTGGGTTGAATTTTAGCTTCTATATCCTGTAAAGAACTTTCAATATTAAACTCAGGGGCTTTAAAAGCCTTAGCATTTTCAGAAATTTTGACGTAAGAAGCATACTCGTCTAATGCCTTAAACGCTTGCATTTCGTCTGCGGTTAGCTCATCTGCGAGCCACTTTTTTATTAATTCTTCTTTACGCATAGTATTCTTATAACAACTGTAAGCTGTGTTTTCCTACCTGTATAATGTTAAATTTCATGTATGTCTTTTCTTAGTTGTTCCAAAGCGGTGTAAATTCTCTTTTCTACTGCCTTTCTCGAAATTCCTAGTAGTTCAGCTATTTCCTTATGTTTTTTTCCTTCTACCCTATTCATCAAAAATGCAACACGTTTTTCCGGAGTAAGCTTTGCTAAAGCCATTTCATACTTACGTAAGTATTCTTTTTCCTCTAAAAGAAATTGTGGATCCTGATTATCATTGGTAGAAAAACTTGAGGTCTTTTGGTGTTTTATGACTATTTTTTTGTGCTTAATGACATTTAATGTTGCGTTATTAGCAACAGAAAACAAAAAACTCTTGGCTTTATCAGGAGTGACGGACTTACAATTTTCCCAAAGTTTTAAAAACGCTGTTTGCACTTTATCTTTCGGATTGTGCTCTTCTCCAAATTTGTAATAAATAAAATCATGCAAATCCTTCGCATATTTTTCATGAAGCCTAGCAAAAACAGTCTTCTCGCAACAGTTGTCATGTAAAGGTTTGGATGTTTTCATATAATCCAAAAATATAAAAATTGTAAAGATGGTAGGAATTTTTTCATTTTAATTGTTTTATTTTGTAGAAGACTGAAGATGAAAAAGATATTTTACCTAATAGCGATAATTTTAATTGGATGTTACGAAGACGATACTCAGAGGCTTGAATCTGAGAATACGTCGCATAGGTCATCCGATATCACCACCTATATAAGATCCATGTCTTTGCACAATGCTGCTTACGACGATGTTGTAGATGGTTCGACATGTTTTAGCATAGAGTTTCCATACGAGTTATCCGTAAACGATAACATAAGAACCATTTCTTCGATTCAAGAATTAGACGAACTTCACAGTGAAGATGATATTCAAATTATTTATCCCGTCTCTGCTGTATTTTTCAATTATGACAGACATCAAATGTCATCGGAATCGGATTTAAATTTTGTAAAACAAACCTGCGAATCGGATTTCGATATCAATTCTAATGCATGTCTGGATTTTCAGTTCCCACTTACGGTCAAAATGTATAACAGAGTTGGAAATGATTTTCACACTATTCACTTGCATAGCAATGAAGATATCTATAAACATTTTGATAATCTTCATGACACCGATGTATACGAGCTTGACTACCCTATATTGCTTTCAGATACACATTTAAACACTACCATTTCGATAAATTCTAATCTAGAGTTTGAAAGCTTATTTCATAACACTTTAGAAGACTGCGAATAATTCTCTAAATATTTTTAACATCATTTTATTTTATTGTTAAACTAATACTAAATCCATTTTTTGTGGTAGTAACTTTTAATGATCTGTTGTTTCATTAACGTAAATCAAAAAAAATTAAAACCCTATGAAATTACTATCAAAAATCATGTTTTTGGCAATCTTAGTTATTGCTTCGGCATCGTGCGACGACGATGATGATCCACAAATTATTACCCCAGGCACTTCTTCTTTGTTTGAAGTTATAGCAAATAGCCCTGACCATACCGTTTTAGAACAAGCCTTAATAGATACAGACCTTGTAGATGTATTAAATTCAGATACATTTACTGTATTTGCACCAACCGATGCAGCTTTTGCAAACGTTGATTTGACTGGACTATCTACAGACGAAATTAGAAATATATTATTAAATCATGTTGTGTCAGGAAATGTAAGATCAACAGATTTATCTAATGGTTACTTTAAATCAAATGCCGTAGAAACCTATTCTGGAAATGATAACAATATTGACTTATACATCAATATTGATAGTGGTGTGGTTGTGAATGGTGTTTCTACGGTTTCTGTTGCAGACATCAATGCATCAAACGGAACAATACACAGTGTAGATGCTGTTATTCCATTACCAAATGTGGTAACTCTAGCAGCTGCAGACCCTAATTTTGCAACTCTAGCAGCCGCTTTAACTCAAGAAGATCTATTAGGTACTTTATCTTCTTCTGCCGCACCTGCACCATTTACAGTATTCGCTCCAACAAACGATGCTTTTGGCGCCCTATTAGGTGAAGACAACAACATTAACACTGCAGAAGAATTGTTAGCATTACCAACATTAACAGAAATCTTAACTTACCATGTATTAAGTGGTGCAGTAAGAGCTGGCGACATTACAGACGGTATTTCTCCTACAACTGTTCAAGGGTCTACTTTTACAATCAATACTGCCGGTGGTGTAACTATTACAGATGGCTTTGGAAGAGTAGTTAATATTGTAGCTACAGACGTAACAACTGCAAATGGTGTAATACACGTATTAGACAATGTTATTTTACCAGAAGGCGCAGTACCAACAACTTTCGAGATTATCGCAAATAGCCCGGACCATACTGCTTTAGAACAAGCACTAATTGCAACAGGTTTAGACGACGTACTTAACCAAGGTACTTTTACCGTGTTTGCCCCAACCGACACAGCATTTGCCGGTGTAGATGTTTCTTCTTTAACACCTGAACAAGTAACTAACATTTTATTAAATCATGTTGTTACGGGCTCAGTACGTTCAACAGATTTATCTAACGGGTATGTTAAAACAAATGCCACAGAAACTTATTCTGGTAACGGAAACAATATCGATATGTACATTAATATAGATAATGGTGTAGTATTAAACGGTGGCGCAAGCGTAACAGCTGCAAACTTACTAGCCTTAAATGGTGTTGTACATGTTGTAAACGAAGTCATTACTATTCCTAATATTGTAACTTTAGCTGCTTCAAACCCAGATTTTAGCAACTTAGCAGCTGCACTTACTCAACAAGATTTATTAGGTGTGCTTTCTACAGATGCAGACACTGCCCCTGCTCCATTTACTGTATTTGCACCAAGCAATGACTCTTTCCAGGCATTCTTAGATGCAGATCCTAACGATGGGTTCTCTACTATAGACGATGTATTAAACTTACCAATACTTACAGATGTTCTTACATACCATGTTTTAAGTGGTGCAGTAAGAGCCGGAGATATTACAGACGGCATCTCTCCTGCAACAGTACAAGGCGAGACCATTACAATAAATACTCCAGACGGTGTAACAATTACAGATTCTAACGGAAGAGTAGTCAACATTATAGCTACAGACTTTACAGGTTCTAATGGCGTGATACACGTTATAGACAATGTAATTTTACCAACGCTTCCATAAGAAAATAGCCAATTATTAAATTTGTTTTAGAAGTCGACTTTTTCAAGTCGACTTCTTTATTTTATTTAAAATTGAACTCGTCCATAGCTTTTTAATATTAATCACTACAATTTATAAACCGAAC
The DNA here is from genome assembly GCA_964396065.1 of uncultured Mesohalobacter sp. Classification (GTDB taxonomy): domain Bacteria; phylum Bacteroidota; class Bacteroidia; order Flavobacteriales; family Flavobacteriaceae; genus Psychroflexus. Next base: position 27,413 of record CAYNCI010000017.1, read on the forward strand.
TCATAACACCAAGTCTTTTTTTAAAAGCAGGCTTACATCTTAAAATGAAAGAATAATGCTATATTTAGATATATTTCTTGTAAAACCTTAAATGAAAAAGCTGTTCCTCATACTTATAGTCTCAGTAGCGCTGTCTTGTACAAAAAAAGAAACGCTTCTAAACGCAAATTCTTTACCTATTGAAAAAGAAACAACCTACGACTCCATAGCCGCTGCAAATTACGGCGCAGACGATTACGGGATGAAAAAATACGTCATGGCTTTTTTAAAACGAGGAGATAATACTACTCTAGACGCCAACCAAAGAGCAGACTTGCAAAACCAACACCTTAAAAACATCGCCCGTATGGCTGAAGAGGGAAAACTCGTTTTAGCAGGCCCTTTTATGGATGGTGGAGATTTAAGAGGTATTTATATTTTTGATGTAGAAACCATTAAAGAAGCCGAAGAACTCACAAATTCTGATCCTTCAATTCAAGCAGGCGTCCTGTCTATGGAGCTTAAAGAATGGTATGGCTCAGCAGCAATTATGGCCATTAACGATATACATTCTTCACTTTCAAAAAAAGGCATTACAGAATAATCGCTTCATCAGCTATTTTCTAAGAGGATAATTCTTAAGAATTTCTAATATTTTATGAGATACAAACATTATCAGTTTCTTAGAGCTTATTTTTACATACTTTAAATTTAAGATATAATGAATATTGCAGTTGTTGGTGCCACAGGAATGGTTGGCCAAGTGATGCTTGAAGTGCTTGAACAAAGAAATCTTCCCATTACAAATCTAATACCTGTTGCATCTGAAAAATCCGTAGGAAAAGAAATCCATTTTAATAACAAAACCTACAAAATAGTAAGTCTTCAAGATGCAGTTGACTTAAAACCGGATATTGCGCTATTTAGTGCTGGCGGGGACACATCTCTTGAGTGGGCACCAAAATTTGCTGAAAAAGGCAGCATTGTGATAGACAATTCTTCAGCTTGGCGAATGGACAAGGATAAAAAACTGGTTGTACCGGAAATTAATGCCCATGAATTAACAAAAGAAGATAAAATTATTGCCAATCCTAATTGTTCAACAATACAATTAGTAATGGTATTAAAACCGCTGCACGACTTGTTTAAAATTAAAAGAGTTGTCGTCTCGACCTACCAATCCATCACAGGTACAGGTGTGAAAGCAGTGAAACAATTGGAAAACGAGTTGAATAATGTTGAAGGCGATAAAGCCTACCCACATCAAATTCATAAAAATGCTTTACCACATTGCGACATATTTTTAGAAAACGATTACACCAAAGAAGAAATGAAGCTTACACACGAGACCAAAAAGATTTTGAGCGACGATAGCGTTCATGTGGTTGCCACAGCAGTAAGAATACCGGTTGTAGGCGGGCATTCGGAAAGTGTGAATATAGAATTTGAAAACGCCTTTGATATTGAAAAAGTAAAAGAAGCCCTAAAAAATTTCAGCGGTGTTATTGTTGAAGATGAGCCTCAAAAAAATAGTTACCCAATGCCTTTATCAGCTCATGGTAAAGATGAGGTTTTTGTAGGTCGAATAAGGAGAGATTTTACCATCCAAAACGGTTTAAACCTTTGGATTGTGGCAGATAATCTAAGAAAAGGTGCTGCCACAAATGCTGTTCAGATTGCTGAATATATTTACAACAACAACCTGTAGACCAAGTTCAATTAACAAATGTTTGCCTGACTAATTAATTCGTTTGACATATTTTTATAAAAAATCTTTAATACATGCGTAGACCATTATTCTTGTTTCTAGTGCTTTTATTAAATTTTGCATCAGCTCAAAATTTTGAAAGTATAATTGAAACCTACTTCAATCAAAACACACAAATTTCCAATTTACAAAGAACTGATGTCGATGAATTTTTCATCACAGATCAATCCTATTCCAAAAGTATGGATTTATACAATGTGTATGCTCAACAGGCCTATCAAGGCATACCCATACACGCTGCCATTGGTAGTTTTGCGATAAGAGGGAATAAGGTTTTGTATTTTAAACATTCGTATCAAACGAATATTCAACAAAGAATTTCTTCAACAACAGCTTCACTATCAGCTGAAATGGCTCTAAAAAGTGCCATTTCGCATCTAGGAATTGAGCTAGATAATGAATTGAATAAACTTCAAACTATTCCAAATTACGATTTTGTATTTGAGTCTTCGGAGGTATCTTTTGAAGTTATGCCTGTAAAATTAATGTATGTTAATGCACAGGATGGCTCATTAAGATTAGCTTGGGACACCAGCATTCTCACAAAAGACCAATCCCATTGGTGGAGCATATCAATAGATGCACAAACAGGTGCCGTTTTAAGGCAAAACGATTGGATGCTATCATGCCAATTTGACCATTCTACAGCAAATAACTCGCACAAACACAGTGTAAATCTTGGCCAACAAATGGGTAGTGTTTCATTTTCACCAAATGACGGGTCACAATACAGAGCCTTTGCTTTAGGTGTAGAGTCTCCAAGTCATGGGAATAGAGTATTATTAACAGAGCCTGCAGACCCTTTAGCGTCGCCATTTGGATGGCACGATACAGATGGCGTACCGGGAGCTGAATTTACAATTACAAGAGGAAATAATGTATTGGCAAGCGAAGACAGAAATGCAGACAATGTCCCTGGATATTCACCGGATGGTGGCGCTAATTTAGTATTTGATTTCGGCCTTGATCTCAACCAACCGCCTATATTTAATCAAGACGCTGCAATTACAAATTTGTTTGTATGGAACAATTACACACATGATTTTTTATTCAAATTCGGATTCGATGAAGCATCAGGAAATTTCCAACAGACCAATTATAGTGGTTTAGGTACCGGAAACGATTTTGTAGTCGCCGACGCACAAGATGGCTCTGGCTTGAACAATGCAAACTTTGCTACACCTCCAGATGGATTTAACCCAAGAATGCAAATGTTCTTATGGGCGCCACCCGGCCCTCCTGGAGATCTACTTACTATAAATTCACCAAACGATATTGCAGGAAATTATCAGGGTGTTGAGGCTGCTTTTGGTCCAGGACTTTCACCGACTCCTATAACAGCAGATCTTGCCCTTATTGAGGATGATAACTCTTTAAACTTAGGAACAGATCCAAACGATGGCTGTGACGTAATTACTAATGGAACTGATTTGGCAGGAAAAATTGTTGTGATTAGAAGAGGTAATTGTTTTTTCGTAGACAAAATACAGGCTGCACAAGACAATGGTGCTTTGGCAGTAATTATGGTGAATAATAATTTTGATCCACCATCCATAATGGGAGGCGATGGCGGTAATATTACTATCCCATCTATCATGATATCTTTGCTCGATGGGGGATCAATCATTTCCAAACTGCAAAATGGAGAAACTATAAATGCTAGTCTGTTTAATAATGGGCCTTTTCAAATCGATGGTGATTTTGATAATGGTATTATAGCCCACGAATATGGCCACGGCCTTTCTTTTAGACTCACTGGTGGACCACAACAGTCTAATTGTCTGTTTAATGATGAACAAATGGGTGAAGGTTGGAGCGATTGGTTAGGCCTTATGATGACGATTAATCCCGGCGATACCGGCAATCAGCCCAGAGGAGTTGCGACTTTTGCTATTGCCGAACCTACCACAGGGATAGGTATACGACCGGCGCCTTACTCAACAGATTTCAGCTTAAATTCTGCCACTTACGGCCTATCCAATGATGCAGGAATTTCTCAGCCGCACGGGGTTGGGTTTGTCTGGGCAACTATGCTTTGGGACTTAACATGGGAACTGATAGACCAGTATGGGTTTGATCCTGACCTGGTAAATGGCACCGGAGGAAACAATATTGCTACACAACTCATCGTAGATGGCATGAAACTGCAAAACTGTTCCCCTGGATTTATAGATGGCAGAGACGCTATACTCCAAGCAGACCAATTGGCAAACAATGGTGCTAACGAATGTTACATCTGGAAAGCATTTGCAAACAGAGGTTTAGGATTTAGCGCATCTCAAGGCTCATCGAACAACAGGTTTGATCAAATCGAAGCCTTTGATATGCCACCAAATATTACATTGCCATGTGAAGAACTTAGCACTCAAGATTTTGTTGAAAACAACCTGAAAATTTACCCAATTCCAGCTAACGATATCCTAACGATTGAAGCTGCAATAGGTTCGATTGGGAAAGCTAATCTTAAAGTTTATGACCTTAACGGCAAACTAATAATTAATGCGCCTCAAGACTTTGACACTATACAACAGCTAAATGTATCAGGCTTAAACAGAGGCTTATACATCCTTAAGATTGAAAACAGCAAAGTCAATATTTCTAGGAAAATTTTAATCGATTAAGTTATACAACATATCTTTACCAATAAGCTGAAAATAGTTTTTCAGCTTATTGTATTTTTATAACCTAACCAAATTGGATGTTAAAGGTAAACTCAGTTTTTTTCAGTCACTCTAAAGATTTTAATATCAGTGAAATATCTTTTGAGATAAAACAAGGAGAGGTTTTAGGCATAATTGGTGAAAGCGGATGTGGCAAAACCACTATTTTAGACCTTGTTTATGGCAAATTTGACTTGGCTGAAGGTGAAATGCTTTGGTACGACGAAAAAATTAAAGGCCCTTCGAAACAATTAATTTTTGGGCATGAAGATTTTAAATATGTGACTCAAGACTCTGAATTAATGCCTTTTATCAGCGTGCTGGACAATATAATAAGCCCTTTGTCCAGGCAACATCTTGAGAAGAACATCGAGAGAGCGGAAGAGCTTCTTGAAGTCGTCGAACTGTCTGAGTTTAAACACCAAAAAGTTAAACGCCTAAGTGGTGGCCAAAAGCAGAGGGTAGCTTTAGCAAAGGCTTTGGCCAAAACACCTAAATTATTACTGCTAGACGAGCCTTTTTCTCATATTGACAACTTTTTAAAGCACAGCCTACGGCGAAAGTTATTCAAGTATTTGAAGTCTATAAATTGTTCATGCATCATAGCTACTCACGACTACAATGACATCTTACCTTATGCGAATGAAATTTTGGTTTTACACCAAGGAAAAGTGCTTGAGAAAGCGAGTCCTGAAAAAATATACCAGAAGCCTTTAAATTCTTATACTGCAGGACTGTTATCTATTCACAATTGTATTGAAGGTAACCATATAGACGCGGAATTAAGTGGCAATCAGGTGATATATCCACATGAATTGAAGCTCGTAGAGTCATCCGAAAATACTGTAGAAATTACCGATGTGTACTTTAACGGTGAAAATTATAGAGTTTACTTTAATTGGAATGCTCAGGAACTTATTTGTAATAGTGCAGACAAACCCACATTATCCAAGAACTACAAACTAGTTTTTGAGATATCTAAAATCAAACAACGCTTAAAAAACAGGTGACGGCTCACAAAAGTTGAAATGTAATTTATTAATCATACTTTATCAGCTACAAAACTTAGCAAGAAAATGATACAGATATAAAATTAAAGACTTGTTTTTCAGAATAAAAACACCTACTTTAGTACATATAAATTTTTAAAATGTCAAAGTTTGGAGAATTAATAGATTACGAAGTACCTGTACTTCTTAATTTTTTTACTGAATGGTCTGAAGAGTGCGAATCAATTCACCCAACACTCAAGGCTGTTGCAGCTGCTTTAGGAGATAAAGCGATGATTATTAAGATAAATGTTGACAAGAACGAAGATCTTGCTGATGCCCTAAGGATAAAGGCTTTACCAACGTTTTTGATTTATAAAAATGGTGAAATGGTATGGCGAAAAAGTGGTGTAATGAGTGCTAACGATTTGATTGTTCAAATCAAGGACATTCATTAATTACTATTCAGGCTTTTAAGTTAAATTTTCTATTTAGAAATAATAGTTTGTCACAAAGTTGATTTGATGATAGTTACTTGTATTGAATACAACTTCAGGCAGGTTATTATTTACATTTTCCTTATATACGTAAAGCACATCAAAGCTAAGACCTTCAAAAAAGCCATCTAGTTCATAATGAAGTCCGGTATTGAGTTGAAAATACTCGTCTATGTTATACTTATTAAACTCAAAATCGCCTATTTCCGGGCCAAACACTTTAGTAAATTCTAACTTCATACTAAATTGCTTAGGACTAAAGCTATATTCTCCTACTGCAGTAAAAATATCTGCATCACCTAAACCTTCCAGCCTTGAACGTGGTATAGATGTAAAGAAATGATCTCTTCCTAATTCCTTAGGAAACAAAAAACGTCCCGAATTAAAGGCTTTAGTATACGCAAGGCTAAAATTCCATCTATCCTCGTGTTCATACTTTATCTGCGAACTTAGGACTTGACCGTTTTCATCGGGTTGCATGTACCTCTCCTCATACATCAACTCTTCTTGAAAAGCATCGGGAAACTGGTAAGCATATTGTAAACCGAAAACCCACTCGTCTTGGTAAAAATCGAATTCAAAAAGACTGGTATTACTTACATTATGAAGATAATAGTTATTAGCTCTAATTTCAACATTATTAAAGGACGTTTCATATTGAAAAGAGGCTATACCCTTAGATTCCGTTTTGTCATGATAATGCGCTGTGTCGCCATTTGGCTGAAAACCACTGGATATTAAACCAATAGCTTCGTTAAAGTCATACCACTCTACTGTACTTCGTGGCGATACTCTGTCTAACCAACTCGCATTAAAGACATGTTGTTTTATGCTGTAATTTAACCATAAGCCCTTGAAGGCAAAAGGTTCCATTCGGCCATCCGATTCATTTAGTAATGGCGTTTCTTCTATAGCGAGTTTTCCGTAAGTTGCATATCCACCTTTAAAACTGTACTTAAGATACAATTCTTCAAGACGGTCTAAGTCGTTAAAGTTATTAATGTCTATTATGTCGTAAAGTTCGTGTTCCCATTTAGCGATTTGACCAGTAGTTTCGTCAGGTTCATTTAAATCGGAAGAAAAAGTTTTGTAAGTAAAAATGCCTTTTACGCCAGCTTGAAACCCAAAAACCTCCTTGCTTTTAAACATCATTGCACCGCCAATCGCATTGGTATAATAATCTTTTAAGCTGCCATCGTTTAAGGTAGACATAAAGAAATTTCTGATATGTCCTTCTATTTCGCCTTCTGTGAATATTTCTTTTAAACTAGAGATTCCCTTATCCTCATGAGCCTTATGTTCTTGAGCTGTTGTAAGGTTTGAAATACAAAATAGGGAGAGAATGATTAGGTGTGATAGTGTGTGTTTCATGACACGTATTTTACTTAACAAAATTTAATTTCAACACCTTTGTCTGAATAAAAAAAGTAATGAAAATAAATCTTCAACAAAAATAACTATCCAAAATATTAATATTAGTAATAACTATTATTTATAAATGACTAATCGATGAAAATATGATTTATGTCTGTTTTTTTAACAAAAATTAAAAAAACAGACATTTTTTTGAGGAAATATATTTAAGCCTAAAGTTGAAGCTCTAAAGAAATCTCTATAAGGCTAACTAACTTTTTACCTTAAATACTTTTACTAGAATATCATCCATCAGGCACCACTTGGTTAAAGATGATTGTAATAAATTAGCACCAACAAAGGCTGTTAGCCAAAGCCAGTTAATATTTACATAAATCGCTAAAATTAAGCTTACAAGGACGAATGTTCCTGCTATACCACGTACAATTCTATTTTTCATTTGTAATAAAGTTTTATATATATTTTTCTATTGGTAATACCACTGCTTTTACAGGGTTTTTGGTTTCTAGATGTGTGTTAAATTCCTTTATGAGAACAAAAAGCCTATCAATCTTATCGTCTTCTGTAAAGGCAAAAAATAAGCTAGACTCTGCTCCACCACTTTCTGAAGGAAACCAGCTATTGGTCATTAAAAGAGATTTTGCGCTTTTGTAGCCGTCTATTTCAGAGCCACTAAAGCTTTCAATTTCAGCTTTTTTAAATAATTTTAAAATCTCTTTATGAAATTGTTCTACTGCTGTTACGATCAATAATTTCATGATTTTTTTATTTATAATTTTTTCTTTCAATCAAATAGTACACTAGAGGCACAACGAGCAGTGTTAATATGGTTGCAGTTATTGTACCACCCATAAGCGATATCGCTAATCCTTGGAAAATAGGATCAAACAAGATGACAAAAGCACCTATAACAACAGTTCCGGCCGTTAATAATATCGGTGTAGTTCGCACGGCTCCGGCTTCGATTACAGCTTGTTTAAGTGGTATACCATCGTTAAGCCTAAGGTTTACAAAGTCGATAAGCAGCACCGAATTACGAACCATAATCCCGGCAAGTGCAATCATACCAATAAACGAAGTTGCTGTAAAAAAGGCGTCTAACATCCAGTGGCCTATCACAATTCCTACCATAGATAGTGGAATGGCAACCATCATAACAACCGGTGCTTTAAAATTCTGAAACCAGCCGACAATCAACATGTAAATGATAATAATTACACCTAAAAATGCGACACCCAAGTCTCTAAATACTTCCAGTGTAATTTGCCATTCGCCATCCCATTTTACAGTATAATCGTCTTCAAATTCGGGTTGCCCCAAATACTTTTCGTCTAAAGAGTAGCCTTTAGGCAATTCTATTTCTTTAAGTTTTTCTTCCATTCCTAAAATGGCATACACCGGGCTCTCTAGTTCGCCAGCCATGTCTGCAAGGACATAAACTACTCGTTTTTGGTTTTTACGGTAAATGCTTTTGGCTTTTATGCGTTCCGAAATACTTACAAGATCACTTATTGGCACCATTGTCCCTTGAGAAGACTTGATTTTAAGCTGTGAAATATCCATTAAAGTGGACTTTTCCTGTTCGTCTAAAGCCAAAACTAATCCCACTTGTTTCGAAGATGTTTCGTTATACATGGAAGTTATCGCCCTGTTTGATAAAGCCATATTCATGGTGTAGGCGATTTGCTGTGGTGCAACGCCATAAAGCATAGCCTTTTCTTTATCGATTATAAAATCGTATTCCACTTGATCATCTTCGACCATCCAATCGATATCTACTACATCTGTAGTATTTTTTAATATTCCTTTTACGGCATTGGCGACCTCAATCTGCTTGTCATAGCTTGGTCCGTATACTTCGGCTACAATTGTAGAAAGTACCGGTGGTCCAGGCGGCACTTCAACCAATTTGACGTTGGCATTAAATTTTTGAGCTATTTTTTGAATATCAGGGCGTAATAATTTAGCAATATCATGACTTTGTGCACTTCGGTCATGTTTGTCGGTTAAATTAACTTGTATATCCGCCATATTGCTGCCTCCACGCAAATCGTAATGACGTACCAATCCGTTGAATGTTATTGGCGCTGAAGCACCTACATAACTTTGGTAATTCATCACCTCTGGTCGAGTTGAAAGGTATTGAGCTATTTCCTTAGCCACTACAGCCGTACGTTCTAATGTGGTGCCCTCAGGCATATCGATGACAACCTGAAATTCATTTTTGTTATCAAAAGGCAACATCTTTACGGCTACAGATTTGGTAAAAAACATCGATAACGAGCCTAAAAGCAATACAACTGTAACACTTAAAAATATGAAGCGTTTCTTTTTATTTTCGATAAGAGGACGTTCAAATTTATCATACATTCTGTAGATAAAAGACGACTCCATTTGTTTTACTTCGTCATCTTCGTGAGCTTTGGCGCCTTTTTTATCTTTTTCTCTAAGAAATATATAGCCTAAGTAAGGAGTGATGGTTAAGGCAACAAAGAGAGACAATAACATGGCAATGGAAGCACCAATTGGCATCGGACTCATGTATGGCCCCATTAGACCAGATACAAATGCCATAGGTAAGACAGATGCAATAACCGTAAAGGTTGCAAGAATTGTAGGGTTACCAACTTCGTTTATGGCATATAGCGCAGCTTGCTTGAACGGCAAGCGTTTCATTTTAAAATGCCTATGCATATTTTCGGCAATAATGATCGAATCATCTACCACTATACCTGTTACAAATACTAGTGCAAAAAGTGTAATACGGTTTAAAGTGTAATCGAGCATGTAATAGCTAAGCAATGTTAATGCGAATGTGATTGGCACAGACAAAAACACGACTAAACCACCTCGCCAACCCATAGCCAGCATCACAACAATCGTTACAGCTATGATAGCTCCAATAAGGTGTAATAATAATTCTGATACTTTTTGAGAAGCCGTTTGCCCGTAATTACGAGTCACTTCTACATGAACATCATCTGGGATTAAAGTGGTTCTTAGTTTTTCAACTTTATTGATGATGATATCAGAAATTTTCATGGCATCAGCACCCTTACGCTTAGCTACCGAAATGGTTACTGCAGGATATTCGGATTGAAAATCTGCTTTTTTTGCACTGGCGCCTCCAAAACCAAGAGACACATAAGAAAGCGGTAATTCCGGACCATCGACAATTGTAGCAATCTGTTTGAGGTAAATGGGCTGATTTTGCTGTACACCTACAACAAGATTCTCCACATCTTGTGTCGTTTTCAGGAATTTACCTGTATTTACTACAAATTCTGTATCGTTTTTGTTGAAAGTTCCGCTACTGAGCTGAGCGTTATTAGCCTTAATCATTTCTGCAACAGACAAAAAGTCCAAGCCGGTGGCTGCTAATTTGTCTTTATCTAAAACAACTCGCATTTCGCGGTTACGACCACCTATTTTTTTGGTGATGGCGACATCGTTTACTTTCTCTATCTCGTCCGTTAGCTCTTGTGCGATTTGTTTGAGCTGGTAGTCGTCGTAGTTTTCGCTCCAAAGGGTTAAACCAAGCATCGGCACATCGTCGATTGCTCTGGTTTTTACGAGTGGAAACGTTACCCCTTCGGGCATTTTGTCCATGTGCTTATTAATCTCGTTATAGAGCTTTACAAAAGAACGCTCGATATCTTCGCCAACATAAAATTGAACGATAACCATCGCTTGTTCTTTCATAGATGTAGAGTAGACATACTCCACGCCTTTGATATTTGAAATTAATTTCTCCAGTGGTTTTACAACACGCGACTCCACTTCTGTGGGACTTGCCCCCGGATAACCCACAAAAATATCAGCCATGGGCACGTCTATCTGTGGCTCTTCTTCACGTGGAATTAAAAACGAACTGTATACCCCAATGACCATAAAAACAATCATTAGCAAAACAGTAAGTTTTGAGCTAATAAAATTCTTGGCTATTTTTCCTGCTAAACCTTCTTTCATGTGTTTGGTTTTTTAGAGTTATTTAGTTTGAATTTTAACTCCGTTAAATAATTTTCCTTCAGCCGAAACGATATATATTTCACCTGCCGAAAGTCCTGATAACACTTCCACCTGTTTTCCATAAGTTCTGCCTAATCTAAGCCAGCGAAGTACTGCAGTATTGCTTTGGCTTACCGTGTATACACCACTTAACTGACCATTTGTAACAATGGCCTCTTGTGGAATTAATACCATTTGTGTGGATTTTGTTGTTCTTTCAACCGGAAATTGAACCGTTGCAAACATTCCTGAAAGTATCTGAGCTTCCTGCTCTCCTAAATCTATAGTGACAATGTATTGTCCACCGGTATTTTTAGCAGAAGTACTTATTTCGCTCACTTTACCTTTAATTGTTTTGTTGATGGCAGAAATAACCACATCTACTTCTGTATCAGGTACGATTTGAGAAATTTCTGTTTCCGGCACCATAGCCTTTACTTCAAAACTACTTGGCGATTCCACTTCAACAAGGGGCATACCTGGATTGGCCATAGCACCTTCATCAACAAAAGTATTGGTTACCACTCCGGAGAATGGTGCGCGAATATTGGAATACTCGAATTGAGCATTAATTTCATTTTTCATTTGGTTGGCTGCCTCCAGTCTGGCTTTTGCCATTTCATAACGTGCAGAGATATCATCCAATTCCTTTTGAGAAGCAGAATTGTCTTCAAACAATTGCTGGAAACGATTATAATCCTTTTCGGCATTATTAAACGCTGCTGTTGCTTCTGTAATGCTGGCACTTACCTGAGCGGCCTTAGCTTTTAAATCTGTATTGTTTATAGATACAAGCAGTTGTCCTTTTTGAACTTTATCGCCTACCTTGACATGCAGTGTATTTACAAAGCCCATCATCCTTGTGCTAAGGTTAGCAGAATTTTTAGCTTGTATTTTACCACTTGCAGAAAGCATTGGTTTTGTGTTGTTGGTTTCTATTTTTTGAACAGTTACATTTACCGTTGGGATATTGCTTTGTTCGGATTTACTTTCGTCTGAACCACAAGCAAGAAATAATACAGATAATGTGATTAAGCCGAGATGATATATCTTTTTCATGTATTTAAGTTTTTTCATTTAGTTTGTTAAAAATTTCACGTAAGATTGGGCGTAATTGTATTCAAATACGGTTTGAAAATATTCTAATTCTTTTTGAGCATATTGGGTTTCAGCCATGAGTAAGTCGGATGTTTTTTCTAATCCTTCTTTAAACCTGTTAGTTCTTATACGCAAGGACTCTTTGGATTGCGAAAGCGCTAAAGCTGTGAGGTCTAATCTGTTTTTGGCGTCTGCCAACATGCGGTTAGCTTTGTTAAGTTCTAATTGGCTTTTGGATTTGTATTGCTCATATTCCAATTGAGATTTTTCGTAGGCTGCTTTGCTTTGCTGCGCTTTACCTAGTCGCTTGGAGCCTTCAAAAATATTCCAGCTTAATTGCGCACCGATAGTGTACCCGTTAGCATTTGCTTGAAAAATTTGGTCGTCGAATAAGGCGTAGGACCCGAAGGCATTTAATCGTGGCAGAAACGCCATTTTATCGGCTTTACTCATAGATTCGTAAGATGCTGTGGTGAGCTCCATAGCTTTAACATCTGCTCTGTTTTCAGAAAGGGTTTGTGTAGTTTCAAGATCGAACAAGCTAACTTGCAAGCTATCAATAGGCTTATAGATGTTATAGCTGTCTTCATTCATCAAAAAGGATAAATAGTTGGATGCATTTGCAACCTGGCTTTTAGCAGACTGCAACTGATTTTTCACGTCTGTTACCCTTACCTCAACCGCTAAGACATCAGCTCTTTGGAGGAGTCCTTGTTTATAATTGTCTTCAGCTAGTTTTAAATTTGCTTCAGCAGAGATTAGCGCTTTTTCGAGAACGCTAACACCTTTATAAGCCAACTGCAACTGCATGTAAGCTCTTTCTACTTCAAAATCTATATACTCTTTAGTGCGTTGCGTTTGAAATTCCATAGCCTGCATCTTGGTTTTAGCTGCTTTTCGCTGATAAATACCATCTACATTAATAAGAGGTTGCTGAATTTCTATAAGCGTTGCAAAGTTTTCAATTCGATCCGGATCGTTCAGAAGATCTGGGTTGAAATCGTTTGGAGTTAAAATTTCTTGATTTAACCTAGAGCCAAACGCCATTAGAGGATTTGTAGTGGTAATTCCCGTATGACTAGCTGTTATGCTGGGTAAAAACACAGCATTGGTCTGTCTAAACTCGGCATTGGCTTCTAAGGAACTCTGCTCAGAAATTTTTATACTTGTGTTGTTTTCAGATACTTTTTTGGCAACTTCAGCTTTAGAAATTAAAGTGGTTTGCTGAGCGTGAAATTGAAAAAAGCACATTAACGCGGAAAATAATACTATAGATTTTCTATACATTTTTCTTAAATTATGTTGCAAATTTATAGTGTACTTTTAACAATTATGGTAACATATGTTACCATAGAAAAAGCTTAGAAGCTTTGTAAAGAAAAGGGAAGCTTAGGTTTGTTGTTTTCTGGTGCTTCCATGCCCTCCAGCGACGACAATCATTATTTTGATACTCAAATAAATAAATTTAAAAAACTGTATAATAGGATTTTGCATGTAGCGTTTTTGTTGTTTTGAAATGCGTTCCATAACTGGTGTTTTAAATGTTGGGAGTTAATTATTATTCCGGTATGAGCCACCAGAATGGTTTCATTTTGGCTTTGTACATGAAGGCGTGGTGAAGGGTATATTTTAACCAGTGCCCTGCAAGGCCAATATCTCCAAAAGTCTTACCTAATTTTCGGCCGTGAGTGTTTGGGTATTTTTCAAAATCGGGAACTATTGGAAAGGTGGTAATGCTTATTCCGCTGCCATCACTCATCCCATACCCTGCAGAAGCTATACATGCAGCACCCATGTTTCCCAGAGAGCCTTTATGATGTAAAGAGATTTCTCCACCGTTTTTGATGGTGTCTATAATATTATCTGCCACTAGCTTTGCTGTAATACCTGAAGGCATTCCTGTACGAGGTGGTGCAGGCGAAATTAAAGTGCCGTTTTTGCTTTTTCGCGGCTTGGAAATTGGATGTGGTGGCGCAAATGCAATACCAGGTGCAAAAATATTTGGATAACTAGGGTTTTGATAAGTTTCCGGCCAATCTTGCACACGCCAGTCTTCATAAGGTTTAGGTGTATAATCGGCATCGACAATCATAAAGCCTTTAAACAATTTCTCGGTGATGTCCTTATCATCTTTGTCGTAAGCTTTAAAGCCATGACCGGCAAAAGCCGGGATAAGCATGGCAAAGTCGTAGTGTTCAGACTTTTGTTCCCCTTCAAGATTTTCGTAATGGGCCACACCATCTTCTATGGTATGCACGCCGGCACCTAAAATCCATTTTATGCCACGGTCTTCAAAAATCATTTCGATCATATCGCTGGATTTCATATTAGAATTGCCATAACTCATTAGCATGCCATCCATACCAAAATCGCCTAATTGATACTCGTTAGATATCCATGTTATTTCAGCCATATCCCTTACTTTGAGACGACGAAGCTCTTTTTCTACATTTAAAATATATTCAAACGCTGCGCCTTGGCAAGTAGATGAAGCATGACCGGTACCGATAAGTATTTTTACATGTTCGCCATTCTTCATACGCTGTATCTGATCTTTTAAAGCAATCCAAGCATGGTCTGCATGGCCATAAGTACATACAGAATAACATTTGTTGGTGCCGGGATTAAGACCTTTTGTAGCTTCAAAATTTAATTTGGGACCTGTAGCATTAATCAAATAATCGTAAGTAATTTTTTCTTGTTGGCCTTTGTTTTCTCCAAATACATATTCAGCTAAAACATAAGGTTTAGGCTCTTTTTGATCGCCTTCCGGATAAAAGGCTACAGCTTTAGCTTGCTTAAAGTCAATTTTTTTTCTTTTGTATAAAGGTTTAAGTGGAAAAAGTACATCCTTAGGTTGCATTCTGCCTACACCAACCCAAATATTGGAAGGCACCCATTGGTAATTGCTGTTTGGAGAAACGACTACCACTTCGTGGGTTTTGGATAATTTTCTGCGTAGATGCGATGCTGCTACATGACCCGCTATGCCAGCACCAAGTACAACTATTCTCGACATTTTGATTTGTATTACTTTTATTTATAAAATCGTTCCTTGCAGTAAAACAATGGAAGTGCTGTCCACGGCATTACTGATTACATTGTTCGTTATCTGAATTTACAATAGTGTTAAACTCCTCTATTGTTAAAAATTGTGGCGTATAACTGCCGCCTCTATTTTCCAAATTACTCATAAAACTTCTTAGGTGGTTTCTAGACCCACATTGTAAGTTGCCAAATACAGTTATTAAATCTGAGTTTGTAGTCACATCCATAATATTTTGTAAATCGACAATATCCAGATCTTCTATAGTAGCACCAATACTAAGCGCATTGATTAGGCTAACAGAACCATCCGCAACAAATTGATCGTAAAACGATTGCAAGCCGGCATCTTGAAATTCACCTTCAGGTAAAATACTGTAAGGGATATCGTATTTGTTTAATACAACTTCTACTGCATCCATATGGGATTGCTCGCTATTGCTGATATTCTGAAAAACATTTAAACCCCACTCAGCATATAAATAGATATAAGTATCTCTAGCGAGTTTTTCTTCCTCTACCATAAAGATAAGTGCGTTTTTGTCAGATTCTGTTATACTTTCAATTATGTTATCATCTATTATAATAGTTGAATTGTCTTCATCGTCGCTACAGGAGACGAAAAATGGCGCTATCAAGAGGAATATAATTGCTAAAAGTGATGGGGGAATTTGCTGCTTTTTCATGACTATACTATTTAAATGATGTGTAAATTTCTAAATAACCTCTTAATAAATGCGCTACTTAAGTTACACAAGCCCTAAACTTAAATGTATTTAGATTGAATAAAAATTTAGGGTTTTAGCTGTATAGGATATATGGAAGAATTAACGCCATCAATAGCTGTTTTTTCCTAAGTTTTTAATGTATGTTATTGATTATAAGTATATTAATTTTCGCGCCATTTACTTTAATTTATAAATTTGGATGATAAGTGTAAAAAGAAAACACCGTCATATGATAAAAATCATAGTATAGGGAATTAATTGTAGGCAATTTTGAACAACCTATTACCTTATATTTATACCTAAGGTGTAAAGTCTAAATTCTTTATAATACAATGTTAAACAAGCTCATCAATATTTGCTTAAAAAATAAGTTGATAGTCTTACTTGCAACGTCTGCTATCGTCTTTTTTGGGTTATACGCTTTAACCAAAATTTCCATAGGAGCGGTTCCTGACATTACGAATAATCAGGTTCAGGTAATTACAACTTCCCGTAACCTTTCTACTCAAGATGTTGAGCAGTTTATTACGTATCCCGTAGAACTAGAAATGGCAAATCTACCAGGAGTTAAAGAGATAAGGTCTGTTTCCAAATTTGGATTATCGGTAGTAACTATAGTTTTCGATGATGATATGGGAACTTACCTTCCAAGACAACTTATTACCGAAAAAATAGAAGCGGTAAAAGAACGCATACCGGAAGGCTTTGGAACACCAAGCTTAGGGCCAATTTCGACAGGCTTAGGTGAGATATACCAGTATATTTTGGATGTAGAACCTGAATACGAAAGCCAGTATACCATAACCGAACTAAGAACAATCCAGGATTGGATTGTAAGACGACAGCTATCAGGTATCCCCGGTGTTGTAGAAATTAATACCTGGGGCGGCTATCTTAAGCAGTATGAGGTGGCTATAAATCCAAGTAAATTGGATGCCTTAAATATATCTATAAGCGAGTTGTACACTGCGCTAGAAAAAAACAACAGCGTAGCAGGTGGTGGCTATATCGAAAAAGAAGATAAAGCCTTCTATATAAGAGGTGAAGGTTTAGTAACTGAACTTAAGGATATTGAGAACATCGTGGTAAAAAACGATGGGCAACCCATATATATAAGAGATGTAGCTGAAGTAGGTTTTGGCGCTGCTACAAGATTTGGCGCCATAACAGGAAATGGTGAAGGCGAAAAAGTCTTAGGCCAAATCATGATGCTAAAAAACGGTAATGCCAAATCTGTTATAGAAGACGTCGTCAAAAGAGTTGAAGACATTCAAAAAACACTTCCGGAAGGTGTATACATCAATAGTTTTTTGGAGCGTGGCGAACTTATAGATAAGACGACTTTTACAATTTCTGAAAACCTCATTTTAGGGGCCTTAATTGTGATATTTGTAGTCGTGTTATTGCTTGGCAACTGGCGTTCCGGGTTAATCGTAGCCTCTATTATCCCAATTAGTTTATTGTTTGCTATTTCACTCATGTACTTGTTCGGCGTAAATGCAAACCTAATGAGTCTGGGGGCTATCGACTTTGGGATCATTATCGATGGGGCTGTTATCATAGTAGAATTTATTACTTTTCAAATTACCAGAAACTACAAAGACCTGCAGCGGTATTCTAAAAAAGGTTTGAAACTAAAGATAGACGAAATAACATTTAGTGGGGCATCGAAAATGATGAACTCTGCCATTTTCGGCCAACTTATTATTTTAATCGTCTTTATCCCAATTTTATCATTAAAGGGCGTCGAGGGAAAAATGTTTACTCCTATGGCGTTAACCTTCAGCTTTGCCTTAATTGGTGCCATGATGCTCTGCCTAACTTATGTCCCGGTGATGTCTGCCTTAGTGCTGAAACCTACAAAACCTTCAGAAAATTCTATTTCTCAAAGGCTGATTTCTTTCATCAACTCTTTTTACGAGCCAAGTATTTTGTGGGCATTACGTTATAAGAAAATCGTTATAGGTTCAAGTTTGGCCTTGTTGATTCTAAGTGGGGTATTGTTTGCCAGAATGGGTGCTGAATTTGTGCCAACTTTAGACGAAGGCGATTTTGTTATCCAACCTGTATTACCAACGGGGATGTCTTTAGGAAAAACCATAGAAACCACCACAAAAATTGAGCAAATTTTACTGGAAAACTTTCCTGAAGTAGCACAAGTTGTGACCAGAATTGGCGCTGCAGAAATCCCGACTGACCCGATGTCTATGGAAGAAACGGATGTGATTATAAAACTAAAGCCTAAAGACACATGGGAATCTGCTGAAAGCAAAGACGAACTTGCCGAAAAATTTAAAGAAGCTTTGCAAAATGAGATGGCAGATATTGAAATTGAATTTACACAACCTATCGAAATGAGATTTAATGAACTTATTACGGGTGTAAGAGCCGACGTAGCGATAAAGCTATTTGGTGAAGACTTAAATATTTTGGCTTCCAAAGCTCAAGAAATTAAAACCCTAATAAGTCATGTCGAAGGAGCATCCGATATTGTGGTGGAAAAGACAGAAGGTTTACCACAAATGCGAGTCACTTTCGACAGACAAAAAATTGCAAGGTATGGTTTGAATATTGCCGATTTAAACCGAGTTGTTTCCATGGGATTTGCAGGAGAAGCTGTTGGTAGTGTTTTTGAGGGCGAAAAGCGCTTCGACTTAGTATTACGCTTTAATCAATCTCAAAGAAAATCTATTGACGATCTAAAATATTTGTGGGTAGATACGCCATCCGGCGACAAAATACCACTTAACGAATTAGCTAATATTGAATATACAACCGGCCCGGCAAAAATATCTCGGGATAACACCAAAAGACGTACTGTTGTGGGCGTAAACGTTAGGGATAGAGATTTACAATCTGTGGTAAACGATATTCAAGAAATACTAGATAACAATCTTAACTTGCCTTCTGGATATTTAGTAACCTATGGCGGTCAGTTTGAAAATCTAAACCAAGCAAAATCAAGGTTACTTGTAGCTGTACCTATCGCTTTATTTTTAATTTTTATTTTGTTATTTTTTGCTTTTGGATCTATAAAGGATGTTCTAATTGTGTATTCAGCTATTCCATTAGCAGCGGTTGGCGGTATTCTTTTACTCTGGCTAAGAGGTATGCCTTTCAGCATTTCTGCCGGAATAGGGTTTATTGCCTTATTTGGTATAGCTGTATTGAATGGTATAGTACTTATAGAACATTTTAAAGATTTAAAATCCAAAGGATTTGCAAATATTGAACAGCTTATAGTCGAAGGAACTAAAGACCGGTTACGTCCGGTATTGTTAACAGCTTCTGCGGCAGCCTTAGGCTTTTTGCCGATGGCGATTTCAACCAATGCTGGGGCAGAAGTACAACGGCCTTTGGCAACAGTTGTTGTAGGCGGCCTGATTACAGCTACTATTCTTACACTTATTGTGTTACCTGTACTCTATTCCTGGTCTCACAATTTTAAGTTTAAACTCATGAAACCAAAAGTTGGTATTAGCATTTTATTTCTCATATCTTCCGTATTTTCTTATGCTCAACAAACACAAGAACTTTCAGTGGAAGAGGTATACAAATTAGCCTTAGAGCGTAATTCTTCTGTAAAAGCATCGCAGCTTTATGTTGAAAAATCCAAAACAGCCATAAACACAGTTGCTTTTTTCGACAAAACAAACCTCTATTACGGCTATGACGAGAACAACTTGGCTATAAATGAAAGACCGATAAGTGTTTTTGGCGTATCACAGGATTTCAAATTTCCTACAAATTATTTAGCGGAGCGACAACTAAAAAAGCAGGAATATCAAGTAGAATTATCCAAATATGAGCTTAGGGTACAGGAGTTGAAACAAGACGTGTATTCTGCCTACTATCAGTTAAACTACCATGAAATTAAAGCTGAAATGTATAAGTTTTTAGATAGTTTGTACACCGATTTTTCTAAAAGTGCTAAACGCAGATTCGAATTAGGCGATACAAATTATTTAGAAAGCATTACTGCACAATCTAAACATCGGCAGATTTCCACCTCATATAAGCAAGCCTTGCAGCAGGTTCGTTATAGTCAAGAACAACTCAAAAAGTTAATCTTTGTTGATAGCATTGTCATTTCAACTGGCGCCCAACCTCTAGAAGAGTTGGCTTTAAAACCCTTGGAAATCAATAACCACTTAGGTACAGAATACATGGCTACTATGGTCGATTTAGAAAAATCCAAGACCAATTTAGAGCGGCATAAGCTCTTACCGGATTTGAGTGCAGAATATTTTCAGGGCTCCAATACTGGTCTTAACCAGAATCTAATTGGGTATCAATTTGGCCTTAAAATCCCACTTCTATTTAGTGGACAACGTAAAAAAATTAAAGAAGCTCAGCTTAATTACGAAGCAATGGAGCAGGAAGAAATGGCGTACAAAACCAATTTGGAAACCAAATACAATAGCTTGATGGCGCAACTACTGCAATACAAAGAAGTTATAAACTATTACAATACAGAAGGCAAAGCACTTTCTGAACAGATTATAGCCACAGCGAACAGGAGCCATAAAGAAGGAGAAATTGATTTTTTTCAATACATACAAAGTATAGAAACTGCACAAAACCTTCAACTAGATTATTTAGAACACCTAAATAACTATAACCAAACCCTTATTCAACTTAATTATTTGATGCTTTAATTATGAAATACTTTAGTTTATTCATATTAGTTATACTCGTTTTGTCTTGCACAAATGGGTCCGATTCTGCCATAGAAGAGCAAACGGCAGCCAGCGAAAATGCAGAAGGTTCTGCAAACGAAACCGAATTTGAGGTTTTGGATTTAAAGGCACAAAACTTCAAAGAAGTCCTAACCGTTACAGGCTTAATAGATGTGCCACCCAAATACAAAACGGTCATTTCATCATTAAAAGCCGGTTTTATTTCAAAAACACCACTACTTGTAGGCGATAAAGTAGAAAAAGGGGATTTTCTAGTCTCGTTGAAAAACACAGAATTTGTTGAAATGCAACAGGAATATTTAAAAATTTCTGAAGAACTAGACTACCTGAAAGAAGAATTTGAGCGTAAGGAGAAGCTTTTTAAAGAAAATATCACCTCAAAAAAAGAGTACCTGAGAGCAAAAAGCAATTACCGAAGTAGTCTAGCAAATCACGAGGGTTTAAAAAAGACGTTAATGATGCTAAACATCAATCCAAAACGGGTTGAAGAAGGCAACTTTACAACAGATGTTGTTATTTACGCGCCTATCGACGGTTATGTTACCAAGCTGAATATTAGTCAAGGCAGTTATGTGTCTGCAGATGATGTTATCATGGAAATTATAAACACAGACCATATCCACTTAGAGCTTAAAGTCTTTGAAAAAGATATTTTGAAAGTTAAAAAAGACCAGGATATTAAGTTTACAATACCAGAAGCGAGCAATCAAGTATTTACAGCAAAAGTTCATCTTGTGGGAACAACAGTTGGAGAAAAAAGTAGACGTGTTAACGTTCACGCACATACAGATGATGAAACGAATTTTATCGTAGGAATGTATGTAAATGCCAAAATTATGGTTCAAGATAAGGAAGGTTACGGCTTACCAAATGAAGCCATACTGAAAGACGCCAACGGGTCTTATGTTTACACCTTAAATCCTACTGAAAGAGATGCTAGTAAAGCTAAAAAAACCTATATAAATACAGGCATTCAAAACGATACACATACAGAAGTGGTAAATGCGGATGTTCTTCAAAATAAAACTATAGTCAGCTTAAACTAGTATGTCCTATTTAAGTTGTTGCAATCTATTTACGGATTCGGATACCCATTATATAAGTAATAAAACCTAAGAGCAGATTGCTTAAACCTATTAGTATTTCGTAAGGGTTGTTTAGGATTGCATATGTGATCATCCACAATGACAATATTAAAAACAACAGCTGAAAAACTGGAAATAACGGGCTCTTATAGTTTTGTAATCCTTCCTGTTTGTGCTTAAGCCTTAGTTTAAAGACGCCAACTACGGTTGCCATGGAAGATATGGTAAGTAAAACACCACAGTAAATCAATATCTGTTCAAAGGTTCCTGTGATAATCAGAAAGACACTTATAGCAAACTGCAGCCATAAGGCCCTTTGTGGAATCCCGTTATGCGATGTTTTGAAAAAACTCCAAAACTTATGGTCCTTGGCAATGCTGGATGTCACTCTAGACCCTACCCAAACCATTGCACTAATCCCTGAAACTAGTAATAACGAAATGGCCAATCCAAATAATTGAGCATAATCTTCCCCAAGCATTTTAGTCATCGCAATGGTACCAATATCGAGCTGTCCTTTTAACTCAGGAATAGGCACATGTTTTAAAAACACAAATTGCAAAAACGTATAAAGTAAAGTCACCAACAAGGTACCACCTATCAAAGCAATGGGCAACGCCTTTTTAGGATTACTAAATTCTTCTGTTATGTATGCAGCTGCATTCCAGCCGGAGTACGAATAACTGACGTAAATCAGAGCTACAGCGAAAGCTGGTGAAATAAGATTAGAAAAGTCTAAATTGCTAAATAATCCAGTGTTGTCGTAAGAAGGTGAGTACCATAAACCTATGCAGATTAACAGAATAATTAAAAGTACTTTAAACAGAGTCGTAGCATTTTGAAATGTCGAACTGAGTTTTAAGTTCTTGGTATGTATAAATGTTATGGCTGCTACAACCATAATACTGCTTATAGTGGGATTCCAATTAAAAAAAGGAAAATACGCCACAAAAGCCATCGCAGTTAAAGCTATTGGTGCAGCAAAACCAACAGTTATAGAAATCCAACCCGACAAATAGCCTACAAGTGGATGAAAGAGTTTGGTTAAAAATGCATATTCGCCACCGGAGCGTTTGATATGCGTGCCAATTTCAGCATAACTAAAAGCACCCGAAAGGGCTATTATACCACCTAAAACCCAAAGCAAAAGAATAACAATTGGGTTGCTTAAATCTTTCAACTGAAAACCTAAACTTGTAAATGCACCTGTCCCAATCATATTTGCAACCACCAAAGCCAGGCCGGTTAAAGTTGTTATACTATAGGTTTTAGAATTTTTCATCTTATAAGGGTAACTAAGCTAGATAAATCGACGGGTTTTTTGTTTATAATATGTATAAGCTTCAAATTTTTGAGCGAGTAAAGTTTCTTCGTATTTAGATTTAAAATAAAGTAAAACAAGTAATGCCACACTTATCACAGCTTTATAAAAAGAGACCCGAAAAAGGGCATAACCAAAAGTCACAATAATAATGGATGTGTAGATAGGGTGCCTTGCAATAGCGTATACACCATTGGTTATAAGCTTAGCATGCGCCACTGGCGTTGGAAATGGCGACAGTCTTTTATTAAGTTGAAGTATAGCTAAAGCTCCAAAAATACTGCCAAGACTAACAGTTACTAAACCTGAAAATCGAAGCCATTCCGGAAGGTAAAGCTCAAAAAGTTGTACGGGAAGCACATAAGAAACAAAGAGTATAATCTGTATACCTACATAAACATAATCTTTTTTAGACTTTGGGAAATTCAATTTATTTTTTTGTATAAATATAGAGACTATTTTGATTTTCAGTCCAAAAAAAAAGATTGGCATCTTGTAAAAGACACCAATCTTGTAATGATTAAACTATTAGGAATTAGATATTCTTTTTAGCCAAATACCAAGTTGTTTTTTCTATTGTATCGTCTGCTAGACGTTCATTAAGAGCATTTAAAGTTTTTGGCGGAGGACAAATCACTTGATCGCCTTTTTTCCAGTCTAATGGCATAGCAACACCATGTTCATCCGATGTTTGTAAAGCTTCTAAAGCTCTTAATATTTCGTCCATATTTCTACCAACATTAAGCGGGTAATACATGATTAAACGTATTTTTTTAGAAGGATCGATAAAAAATACAGCTCTTACTGCAGCTGTTTCGCTTTCATTTGGCTGTAACATACCGTATAGCTTAGACACTTTCATGTCCAAATCTGCTATAATTGGAAAATCAAAATATACACCTGTGTTTTCTCTTACATTTTGTACCCAACCTAAGTGTGCATGAATACTGTCTATACTTAAACCTACAAGTTCTGTATTTAAGGCATCGAATTCTCCTTTGCGTTGTGCAAAACCACTCATCTCAGTTGTACATACAGGTGTAAAATCTGCAGGGTGAGAAAACATTACAATCCATTTATCTTTAGCATAATCGGAAAGTTTGATTTTTCCTTTAGTTGTAAGGGCTTCAAAATCTGGAGCAATGTCTCCGATTCTTGGCATTGTGTTTACAGTCGGTGTTTCATTAATTTCACTCATAATCTATAGTTTTTATATATTGTTTTTAATTATGGTATAAAATTAAACTATTATAATGTGTCTGATAGTAACACGAGTTACACAGCGGAGATTTAACACGGCTTTAACGGGAAAATGAGGGTTTTTTGATGAAAATCTGAGTGAAGGATACTGCTTTCTCCTTTTTAGGTTTGATTAGTATCAAATTTACTTATAAAATGAAATTGAAATTTTTAAATCTTAAGCTAAAGTGTATGGAGTGCTCTTTTAAGCCAAATTCATGTAATAAAAAACTATTGAATGTTTGGTTGAGCCTAAAACATTTGTAAGTATTAGGAAGTATAAGTGTCTTGCTCCACAACAGGTATTGTAAAACTAAATGTGCTGCCGTGTTCTAATTTACTTTGCACGTGCAATGTTCCTCCATGTTCTTCTATAAAACCTTTGCAAATCATCAAACCTAATCCTGTGCCTTTTTCACGTGCTGTGCCGCGTTTAGACGTGGTGGTTGTAAGTTGGAATAAGTTATCTATCGTCTCTTGATCCATTCCTACTCCGGTATCTTTTACACTAATCCTTATACACGCTTTCTCTTGTTTAACACCTATAGTGATTTTGCCTTTCTTATCTGTAAATTTTATCGCATTAGACAACAAATTTCTCAAAATAGAATTAAGCATATTTTTGTCAGCTTTAATGTTTATGGGCTTGGAACTTGTATACTTTATTGAAATTTCTTTTTTGCCTGCGATTGGTTTAAGCAAGTTTATTACTTTTTCAATTATGGTATTGAGTTCAAGCTGAGTAGGTTTATAGTGAATTTTTGTTTTTTCAGATTTATACCAATCTAGCAAATTATCCAGGAGAACCAAAGTGTTTTTGGTAGAAGAATTTAAATTGCTAAAAATGGATTTTAAATCTTCTATACTAAAAGTATTAAAATCATTTTCGAGTAAATCTGTTATACCTACTATGTTGTTAAATGGTCCTTTTAAATCATGACCAATAATGGAGAAGAACTTATCCTTGGTAGCATTGGATTGTTTAAGCTCTTCCTCGGTTTGTTTGAGTTGGTTGATATCGCTACAAACGATATACGCTTTAAAGTAATTTCCATGGTCGTCATAAATAAACTTGGCGCGATTTCTCACCCAGATATAATGGCCTTTTTTATGCTTAAACCTAAATTGGTAAGTATGCGTTTCTGCCTGATTGGCTATTGCTGTTGTTATGCCATTAAACACCTCTTCTCTGTCATCGGGATGCATAAATTCGGCAACATCTGCCCTTGTATTTCCTAATTTTTCTTCTACAGTATAACCAAATAGTTTGGCATATGCCGGAGATACATATTCTATGATATAGTCTTTGTTATATATTAGCAAGGCGTCTGCAGTATTCTCTGCCAGGGACCTGAATTTTTCCTCACTTTCTTTTAGTGTAGTCAAATCGCTACTTACAATATAACATTTAATAAAGTAGCCGGACTCATTATAAATATATTTAATTTGGTCTCTTACCCAAATATAATGTCCTTTTTTGTGTTTTAGCCTGTATTGAAAAGTATAAGATTCTAACTTATCCGCTAGGACTCTTTCATTACTCTTCAGGACAACTTCTCTGTCGTCAGGATGTATAAGGTGAGCTAAATCAATTATAGAATTACCAATTTTTTCCTCACTAGAGTAACCAAAAATCTTATGGTATGAAGGGGATACATATTCTATGATAAAATCATGATTACAAACCATCAAAGCATCTGCTGTATTCTCAGCTAATGACCTGTACTTTTCCTCGCTTTCTTTAAAAGCTTGTTCTACTTCTTTTCTAGTGGTTACATCTCTCGACACAGCAAGTAAGCGTTTTTTACCATTTAAAGTAATGGGTTTCATGCTCACTTCTACCCAGAAGTATTCTCCATTTTTACGTTTAGACAACCACTCGAATGTATATATCCCATCCAAAACAGCTTTTTTTGTCTCAGCTCTAAGTTTATCTAAATCATATCCTTGCTCAAGAGCGGAGAACGTCCCAACTTCATATGACAATAGTTCTTCTTTTGTGGAAACCCCGTATAATTCAAGGGTAGCATCGTTGCAATCTATCAGTTCTACAGTGTCTATGTCATGAATAGCTATAGATTCAGAAATGCCGTTATATATTTGATTTAGATTATCCTGACTCTGTTTTAGCTTTAAGTCGGCTTGTTTCTTGTCATGAATATCTCTAACAACTGCCAAATAAGTGTCCTCATTATAAAGGTTAGTCAATCTCAAACTGACTTCAACCCAAAAGTGCTTGCCATTTTTCTTTTTGGCCAACCATTCAAAAACAAGAGCTCCTTTTTGGGCAACTTCCTGTTCTCTTACTTCTATATCGTCTACATTATAATTTTCTACTAAAGATGAAAGTGCGGCTACGTCTTTGTTAAGAATTTCGTCTTTAGAGGAATACCCATATATTTTCAAGGTGGCTTCATTGCAATCTAAAATTTTCCTTTTCTTTTTATCGTAAATAAGAATAGCTTCTGAAGTGGCATTGAATATACTATTGAGTTGTTTTTGGCTGTCCTCTAGAAACTTTTGGGTATTAATAAGTTCTGTAATATCCTTTCCTGTCGAAATGAAATGTTCTTTAAAAGGAATACTGTCCATAGACAAGTATTGACTAGTGGCTTCGAAATAACGAACCCATCTATAGGGTTGTCCGGTAGTAAAAATCTGTTGAACTAAAGGCTTAAACTCCTTTATAGCGATTTCACCAAAAATATCATAGGCTGTTTTTCCAACGACATCGGTTCTGCTTTTGTTCCAACTTTTGAGCGCAGAGGCATTAATATCAACCAACTCCCAATTTACTATCGTATCGTCTTCATTTTTAATAATTTTCCATACATGTACCTCATCCACCAAACTGTCGAATATTTGAGCGTAACTTTTGTCGCTCAAGTTATCACTATTCGATGGATCTTCCGATTTTAAAGCATACAACTGCTGCTTTAACAAAGCGTTCTCTTGCTCTAAAGCTTTAATTTTTTCATTATATGCAGAAGTATCATGCATTGATTGAAAGAATTATAATAATATTATTAATGACTACTAAAATATATAAATTTTATGAATATATCTTATAAATATAGTTTCAGTAATACAATAAATATCAAGATGTAAACATATTTTTTCTTTATTGAATTTGTAGTAGATCTACGTGAAATACTCCTGAAATACTTTACGACTACAAAATTTATGATTACCATTGATTAGTGTAATTTTCAATTAAATGCAATTGACATTACATCTTGACTATAAGTTATTTTAAATTGGTCGATTAAGAGAGAAGCGCATTTAGTTTAAAAATTTACCCCAAAAGACAATATAAAGTTTCTGCCGGCCCCAGAAATACCCGAACTATAAGGCCTGTAGCGCTGGTCGGTAATGTTTTCTATACCTCCGGAGAAATTCAAAGTCTTGCTGATTTGATAATTGGCTTTAAAATTAAGCGTATACCAAGCCGGCGCATAATTATTGCCATTTTCATCTTTAGCATATATTTCGTCTTTAGAGCGTTCGCTTTCGGCGAGGTTTTCAAAGGACTGTTCACCCTGGAAAATGGTATTTAATTCTAAAATCAACCTGTTGTTAGGTTTAAAACGCAGTCTATTTACTCCAAAAAAAGGAGCCGCATGACGTGAAGCACTGGTGCTCCCATCGTCCAGCTCTTCTCTTCCTTTTTGGTAGTTTAAGTCTGATTCAAATGTAAATTTGTTGAGAAATTTCGCTTCTAATCCAAACTGAAACCCATAAACACTAGCTTCAGCGGCATTTTGTAAGGCTTGTACTCTACTTTGCGCTCCATCATAATCTATAAAATCCTGCCCATCCAATTGAAAATCCCGGCGTACTAAAGCATTGTCCAGAATGGTATAATACGCTGTGGTGTAAAGTTTCAGGTGATTATTAAACACTTTGGCTATCCCAAAATCAAGATTGTAGGCGTATTCCGCATCCAAATCCGGATTGGGGACAACAACAGCACCTGGTTCGGAGTCAAATACTTTACCTATATCGTCTACATTTGGAGACCGAAATGCCGTGCCGAAATTCATTCTTAGCTCCCAATCGTTTTGAGGTCTGTAAACAGCCCCAAGGCTTCCGGTTAAGGCGCCATTATTAATTTCTGCCGATTCAAAATCAAAAGGATAAAAGGCTATATTGTTACTAAAATCGGCATCCAAAATAAAATGATTATACCGCAAACCGCCCTGAACACTGAGTTTATCTGTCGCTTTCCATTCATCATTTACATAAACTGCAATCGAATTCCAGGTGGAAAGTGGATACCGATCTGCCGCATCTGAAGTGATCTCTGTTGAAATATCAAACGCAGTTCCAGCAGACTTTACATCATTCAACACGTATTCAACACCATAAAATAGGCGATGTTTTTCATTGATGTTTTTGGTTAAATCCAGATTAACAGAATAGGCATCGACATTTTCTACCCGTGTGGTTCGGGTATCGCTGTTAAAGTTTCTAACTATTCGGCTTTCTTCAAACCATTGGTGCGCCAAACGTATCGACAGGTTATCAAACAGTCTGGATTGCTGTGCATAGGAAATGTTCAAATTATTCATCATCCATTGCTGTGGCCCGTAGTCCCATTCGGCATGCCTCGGCAACCCGTCTCTTTCACGATTATACCTGTCATATCTCCCGTAGGATGAGGTTTGAGAATAGTGAAAGCCGTAATTAAATTCCCATTTTTCATTGGGTTTAAAACTCGCTTTTTGCATAAAATTGAGTTGAGAATACCCCGAAGGAATTTGCAAGAGCTCGTCTTCCTGAACGGCAACGGCATCTTGTCCATTCTCGCGTATTGGATAGGTGTTTTTGATGTAATCGTCCGGGCCGTGACTGCCTTGTCTCAGGTCATCGTAATCCCAGGAGCTAAGACTGCTTACAAAGGCCCATTTTTCCAGGCCAAGATTTACATCGGCGTGGGCTGTCATTTCATTATTTGCAGAAGAAAAACGGGTTATGCCTTTTCCACTCACTAATGTCTTTTCAGTTGTTGCATATTGTGGTGCGAGTGTGTTAAAGCTCATCACACCACCAATAGCATCGCTTCCATAAATAACAGAACCCGGTCCAAAGAGGACTTCGGTTTTTTCGACAGCAAAGGGGTCTATGTTGATGACATTTTGAATGTTTCCTCCTCGAAAAATGGCATTGTTCATGCGCACACCGTCTACAGTGTAAATCAATCGATTTGTCGAAAACCCTCTAATCATAGGGCTTCCGCCGCCCTGCTGACTTTTTTGAATAAAGACCTTTCCTGATATACCTAATAAATCTGCCGCTGTTTGCGGGTTTTGCAATTGAGCATCTTCCGAATGTATTGAAACTATTGTTGAAGGATTATCACGAGAATACTGCTTCCAACGTGTTCCTGAAATCACGACTTCATCCAGCGAAAACCCGTCCGGTTCTAGTTTTATGATGTACCCAAACTGACGAATTTCTTTATAACTCAATACCTGAGAGGTGTACCCTAGTAGTCGTATTGAAATTTTTGCGGAGCCTTCTAAACCGGAAATGTCAACTTTTCCACTTTCGTCTGTTGTAAGCGATATTTTTGTATTGGTGAGCACTGCTCCGGCGAGAGGCTCTAAAGTCGTTTCATTAACAACAGTAGCATTCTGACCTAAGCTAAGCCCGAAAATCCCCAAACATAATCCTAAAACCAACCTCTTCACCATAATGTGATGTTTTGTTTAAAAAAAGGTGAATGTGTTTTGTCTGTTTTATGTGGTTTTTCTAACAATTTAAACGACTTTTTTATGGGTTGGCAAATGTAAATTAATTTAAAAAGGATATAAAACCTTTACAGATATTCTAACCAACTTTTAAGTGTAGATAGTGTTTATTTTAAAAATTTGAGCACACATGAATGTCAATACTAAGTTAATTTCACAATGGTTTTACCATTATTTGTCATTATATTTGGGAAATCCACAATAATTATACTGCTCATATGAAACAATTTTCCACCCT
Organism: uncultured Mesohalobacter sp.; assembly: GCA_964396065.1. GTDB lineage: Bacteria > Bacteroidota > Bacteroidia > Flavobacteriales > Flavobacteriaceae > Psychroflexus. Next base: position 57,895 of record CAYNCI010000017.1, read on the forward strand.
ACTTCTTTTGGCCTTTTCTATTCTATGGTTGATGCCAACAGATACAGAAGCTCAACGCAGAAACAAAAAAAATAAAGCCAATGTCCAATCTTATGACGAAGCATTGTACAAAGACGCAATCTCTTGGCGAAATATTGGTCCTTTTCGTGGTGGCCGTTCTGCTGCAGTCACCGGTGTTTCAGGCAAACCCAACCTGTTTTACTTTGGGTCTACCGGAGGTGGTGTCTGGCGTACGCAAGATGGCGGACAAACCTGGGAAAATATTTCCGATGGTTATTTTGGCGGATCCATTGGAGCGGTAACGGTTTCCGAATGGGATAACAATGTTATTTACGTTGGTGGAGGCGAAAAAACCGTTCGCGGAAACGTGTCTTATGGCTACGGCGTTTGGAAATCGGTCGATGCAGGAAAAACATGGGAACAGATGGGCTTGGAAAACTCACGTCATATTTCAAGAATTCGTATTCATCCTAAAAACCCGGATATCGTTTATGCTGCAGTCATGGGCGATTTATACAAATCTACTCAAGAACGTGGCGTTTACAGAAGTACAGACGGTGGTAAAAATTGGGAACGTATCCTCTTTGCGAATGCCGACGCCGGCGCCGTAGATCTCACGTTCGACCCAACAAATCCCAGAATATTGTATGCCAGCACATGGCGCATTAGACGTACCCCTTATAGCTTAGAAAGCGGTGGCGAAGGTTCCGATTTATGGAAAAGTACAGATGGAGGTGATACTTGGGAAAAATTGTCAGATAATGAAGGGATGGCTAAAGGGACTTTAGGTATCATAGGCGTTACCGTTTCTCCGGCAAATCCCGAACGTGTTTGGGCTATTGTCGAAGCTGAAGAAGGTGGTGTTTACAGGTCTGATGATGCAGGCAACACCTGGAAAAGAATAAATCAAAGCCGTGCGCTTCGCCAAAGAGCATGGTATTACTCAAGAATTTACGCCGATACACAAGATGAAAATGTAGTATACGTCGTAAATGTAGATTACCAAAAATCTACCGATGGCGGAAGAACTTTTAAATCTGCACGTGCGCCACATGGCGATCATCACGACCTTTGGATAGCGCCAGAAGACCCAGACCGTATGATTATGGCAGACGATGGCGGTGCGCAAGTCTCCTTTGATGGTGGCGAAAACTGGAGCACCTATTACAATCAGCCTACAGCGCAGTTTTATCGCGTAACAACAGATAACGCCTTTCCCTATCGCATCTATGCGGCACAACAAGATAATTCGACCATAAGAATTGCACATAGAAGTTCAGGTTATTCGATTGGCGAAGACGACTGGGAACCAACAGCGGGTGGCGAAAGCGCGCATATCGCCCCTCATCCTGAAAACCCTGAAATTGTCTATGGCGGCAGTTATGGTGGATTTTTAACTCAAGTAAATCACGAAACAGAAGAGGTGCGTGCGGTAAACGTTTGGCCGGATAACCCTATGGGATACGGTGCAGAAGGAATGAAATACCGATTTCAGTGGAACTTCCCTATTTTCTTTTCACCGCACGATTCTAATAAACTGTATACGGCATCTAACCATTTACACGTAAGTACAGATGGTGGTGCTTCCTGGGAAATCATCAGCCCGGATTTGACAAGTAACGACCCCGAACGCTTAAAATCTTCCGGAGGACCAATCACACAAGACAATACAGGTGTTGAATACTATTGTACCATTTTTGCCGCCACCGAATCGCCTTACGAAGAAGGTTTAATTTGGGCGGGGTCTGATGATGGTTTACTTCACGTCACTAAAGATGGTGGTAAAAACTGGGAAAATGTTACTCCAGAAGGCATGCCGGAATGGATGATGTTTAACAGTATCGATCCAGACCCGTTTACAAAAGGAGGAGCCTATGTTGTCGGCACGCGTTACAAATTAGGCGATTACAAACCTTACATTTATAAAACCGAAGATTATGGTAAAAGCTGGACAAAAATTACCGACGGGATAGATGAAGGCCACTTTACTCGAGTAGTTCGAGTTGACCCTAAACGTAAAGGCTTATTGTATGCCGGAACAGAATCCGGGATGTACATTTCTTTTGATGATGGTAAAAGCTGGTCAGCATTTCAGATGAACTTACCTATTGTACCTATCACAGATTTAGCCATAAAAAATGATAATTTAATTGCGGCGACACAAGGCAGAAGCCTTTGGTTGATAGACGACCTCACACCATTGCATCAGCTAAGCGACGAGGTGGCTAACAGCGATTTTTACCTGTTTGATCCGATGCCGAGCTATCGCATGGATGGTGGTGCGGGCAGACCTTCAAAAACTACAGGACAAAATCATCCCGGTGGTGTGATGGTTTCATACCTCCTTAAAGAGGTAACAGATTCAACACATGTTAGAATTGAATTTTTTGATAACCAAAGCAAATTGATTCGCGCCTACGACACTAAAGCAGATAAAGCTAAAAAAGAAGTCGAATTAAAAGATATTAAAAAGGGTGGAAACCGATTTGTATGGGACATGCGCTACCAGCCATCATCCGATTTTGAGGGCATGATCTTATGGTGGGCCAGCATGCAAGGGCCAAAAGCCTTACCAGGAACGTACAAGGTAAAGTTGACGGTTGATGGCAAAGCCATGGAAAGCGATTTCGAAATTTTAAAAGATCCTAGAAGTACAGCGACCATGGCGGATATGCAGGCTAAATTTGAGTTTCTGATGAATGTAAGTGCAAAAGTTACAGAAGCGCATGAAGCCATAACCGATATGCGTACAGCTAAAGAACAAATCAATCAAGTGGTTAGTCGTTTAAAGGATAATGACGCTTACAAAGAGGTAGTAGAAAAAGCTAAGGCGATAAACAAATCTATCACTGAAGTGGAAAAAGCCTTGTACCAGACAAAGAACAAAAGCCGTCAGGACCCGTTGAATTATCCGATTAAGCTGACCAATAAATTAGCGCACTTAAATTCTCTGGAAGGCATGAGCGATTTTGCGCCTACAGCACAAAGTGAAGCTTTTAGAAAAGAAGTGACCGCCAAAATTGATGCAGAGTTAGCTAAATGGAAAAACATTCAGCAAAACAACATCCCGGAATTGAATACCTTAGTGAAAGAAAAATCGGTGGATGCAGTGATTTTGAAGTAGGCTGTTTTTATAAAGTGGGATAAGTTGATAATTAATATGAACCTGAGTTCGATTATTTAAACCCGAATTATGGATTAGATAATCTATTGCAAATCAAAAGCACTGCAAATCAGTCGCTTCGTTTCGTTATATTCTCTGACCATAGCGGTGCTATGCTTTTCGAATCTAACATCCTGATTTTATTATGTTTTTGATTCTCATCACAAAGTTCTATTACATAAACCGGGTTAAATGTTGTAATTCATATGATTATATTAAAATTATAGAGTTTTGTCTCCCTGAGCGTAGTCGAAGTGTGCTTTTTTTATCTATAGTTTTAGTATGGCTTCGACTGCTCCCGAAACTTTGGGACTTATAAGGGTAAAACATTGATATTCTGTTTTTTATAACTAAAACATAAATCGAACTCAGGTTATGAAATATTTCATTACATATTTCAATTGATTGGATTACTTGAATAATTGCTACATGTTTTTTGGCAAAAACGTTTGGAATGAAGATTAATTTAATTGTTCTTCATTCCAAATAATTCCATGTGCCTTCAATTCGTTTTTAAAAGCCGAAAGTGTTTTTTCGTCAACCAGCCTGGTATCTATTTTTAATGGTTTATCGGGTGTTTGTAGAATAATTTCATCCTGATATTTAGCAACTGAGTTGACAGCTTTTAAGGGTATCTTTTTTGGTAAGACGTTTCCCGTTTTTAAGGTCTTATTTTCAATAGTAAGATAATGGGTGCTCTTGTCTAAAGCATAGAAAAGCAGAAATCCCGCAGAACTTACCAAAGCCAGATAGTCAAAGGTGTCTGGCGTGGCACTCATAAATCCATTTAAGGCATAAATCCCAAACAAAATTCCTGAAATCAAATCCCTTAAGTTTCTCGATTTTTTGTAAGGTATTTTCATGTGACATCAGCATTTTTAGCAATCACAAATATAGCAGTCTCGGCTATTCTGTTACAAATTTTTAGCTTTTCAATTTCAAAAGCTCATTTATCTAACAATAAAACGTTCAATTGATGTTTGAGAGCTATCGCTGATTTCCAGTAAATAAACGCCGGTTTGTAATCTATCTACATCTATCTGCGCATTTGTTAGCTTGCCTTGCTTTACGATTTGGCCTAACATATTGGAAATTTTGAATGAAATTTGCTCATCATTGTCTGTAAGCTTAACATTCAAAATACCACCAACCACAGGGTTTGGATAAATGACAACATTTGCTTTATTAAAACCTATGCTGGAGAGACTACAAGTCACACCCCAATTTGGTTTATTTGCTTCTGCTAATGGTGCATTAGATGCAAAACCAATAGGCTCGGAAGGTATTTGTTCAACGCACCATGAGGAAATATCTTGGTTAAAAGTAGAGGCAGAT
>CAYNCI010000018.1:0-61910 GCA_964396065.1 uncultured Mesohalobacter sp.
TCGCGGGACTAACAGCTTATTCGTTTTTAGATTCAAAACCTTCTGTCAAAATTCAAGATTTATTACCTGGATTAAAGATAGCTTAGGTCGAACTCACGTTAAATAGTTTGTTATATAGCTAATTATATGTCATTTTGACAACAAAAAACCATTAAAACTGCTAATATTTCAGCTAATTAAGGCTTGTAACAAGCAGCGGATTTCATTTTATTGTAATAAATATGTCATAATTTCAAAATATTGCTTTGGTATTTTATTTGTTCATACGATTATAAAATTGAATGTCTAACTTAAATTTTTAATCATGAGCACTCTAGCAAAAACATCTAAAAATGGAAGTTTGGCAAAAACAACCCCAAAAACCAGCTTCCCATCCGTATCCAACTGGATTGACGATTTATTTTTTAATGAATTTCCTTCATTACGTTCTTCAAACTTTAACCATGGCATGTCTTTACCAAAGGTAAACATCAAAGAGATGGCTGATAAATATGAGGTAGAAATGGCTGTGCCCGGTATGAAGAAAGAAGATTTTAAAGTTGACCTCGATAATCATGTGCTTTCCATTTCAACTGAAAAGGAAGAGAAAAGAGAAGAGGAAAATGAAAATTATACACGCAGAGAGTTTGAGTATTCTTCATTTAAAAGAACCTTTATATTACCAGATACAGTAGACGAATCTAAAATTAAAGCAGCCTACAAAGATGGCATTCTAGCCATTGAACTTCCTAAAATTGAAGAAGCCAAGCAAAAACCTGCAAGAACCATCAAAATTTCATAATTAAATTTTTTATTAATGGATTTAAGGGGCTTTTTGCCCCTTTCTTCATGTCGAATACGTCTGTTTAATCAAAACACAATTCAATGAAAAAAACATATATCATTTCAGGATTGGTATCTCTAGTAATGAGCTTAGGTGTGATAGGGATTTACCATTTTACTAAGCCGGAAGACATAAACATAAAACATGTAAACACAGTTCCCGGTCAAAAAGTTTTGTATGCCGCAAATGCTGATGGCGAAATTACGCCCTTAGATTTTACAAAAACGACAGACAAAGTGCTGGACGCCGTAGTGCATGTAAAATCCAAGGGTACTGCCAATACTGCTATTTTTCAATACAGAGAATTGCCGGACCCATTTAAGGATTTCTTTCAAGATAGTCCATTTGGAAACTTTTTTGAAAGACGCTATCAACAATCTCCGAAACCTGACAATAAAAGTGAAGATAATGGCCAGTCACCATTGCCTACTATTGGTTCCGGTTCCGGCGTAATTATTAACGAAAATGGGTATATCATTACCAATAACCATGTGATCGAAAACGCTGATGAGGTGGAAATTACGTTACACGACAACAGCATCTACAAAGCCAATGTGATAGGAACAGATCCTTCAACAGATTTGGCATTGCTCCAAATCAAGGCAGATAATCTAACCGCCATTCCATTTGTAAATTCAGACGACGTAAATGTTGGAGAATGGGTTTTAGCGATAGGTAACCCTTTCAGCTTAAATTCTACTGTTACCGCCGGCATAGTAAGCGCAAAAGCCAGAAACATAAATGTAAATAAAGACAGATTTGCGGTAGAGAGTTTTATACAAACCGATGCGGCTATAAATCCGGGAAATAGCGGTGGAGCTCTGGTAAACCTTAATGGCGATTTGATAGGGATAAACACTGCAATAGCAAGTAGAACAGGGACTTATAATGGGTATGGATTTGCAATACCAAGCAATATCGTAAGTAAAGTTGTAGAAGATATTTTAAAATATGGTGCTGTACAGCGTGGTATGCTGGGCATAAATATCATGACTTTAGATAGTAATATAGCGAAGGAGCAAGGTATAGACTTAACTCAGGGTGTTTACGTAGCCGGTGTTAACGAAGATTCCGGAGCAGACGAAGCCGGTATACAGGAAAAAGACGTTATCATCAAAGTAAACGACAAAACCGTAAACACGTCGCCTGAATTACAAGAAATTATAGCGCGAAAAAGACCCGGTGATAAGGTGGACGTGACACTAGTAAGAAACGGTAAAGAAAAAACAATTGCTGTCACTTTAAAGGGTAAAAACGGCAGTACAAAAGTAAAAAAACGTGAACATGTTGAAATTTTAAACCTTCTGGGTTCTGATTTTGAAACCTTAGACAAAGAAACAGCCAAAACACTAAATATTGATGGTGGTGTAAGGTTGACTGAACTTTATGCGGGTAGGCTTAAAAAGGACACCCAAATCAAAAAAGGTTTTATCATTACCCATGTAGATGGAACTAAGGTGGACAATCTTAAGGCATTTATGCAAATTTTAGAAAATAAAAAAGGCGGTGTAATGCTGGAAGGGGTTTACGAAGATATCCCGGGCACCCATTATTATGCTTTTGGTATAAATGGCTAAATTGAATTTAGGGTTTCAGTAATCATAAGAATACCATTCCTCATCCCAAAGGTTTTCGTTTTTGAGATTTTTCCATCACTTAATGAAAACAAAAGGCTATCAAAACATTTGTTGATGGCCTTTTTCTTTTTCAAAATCATAATTCGATTTTAATATCCATAATACTTATAAGCATACTGCTATATTTGCCTCACAAATTTTCAAAATGAATTACCGTTTCACTTTACTTATACTTTTATTTACATTTTCCGGGTTTGCTCAAGATCAAAATGTTCTGGATGTTCAGCGTCAATTAGAAAAATTGTCGTCGGATGAATTTCAAGGCAGACTAACAGGAACTACAGGAAGAGACCTTGCAGCAGATTATATTGTAGAGCACTTAAGAGATTATGACCTTAAACCCTATTTTGAGGCCTACAAAGACACATTTTACCTCAAAAATAACACGCTGGGCATAAATGTAATAGCACAAGTTGAAGGCACAGAGGCGTATTTAAAAAACAACCCTCTTGTAATTAGCGCACATTACGACCATATTGGGTTTATAAAACCTGTAGAAAACGACAGTATTGGCAATGGCGCCAACGATAATGCGTCTGGAAGTGTTGGTGTACTGCAACTTGCCAAATTTCTAAAAGACAAAAAACCACTTCGTCCAATTTTGTTTATCCTGTTTGATGCAGAGGAACAAGGCTTGTTAGGCTCTAAATATTTAGCTGAAAAAATGAAAAGTTTAGATATTGAGCCCTATGCCATTTTTAATATTGAAATGATTGGTGTTCCGATGCGTAATAAACCTCAAAAAGCATATATCACAGGCCATGGCATGTCCAATTTTGTAGATTATTTTAATGAAATAGCAGGCGACGAAGCCCTAATGTTTTTGCCGACAGCCAAAAAATATAATCTATTTAGACGAAGCGACAATTACCCATTTTACCAGAGCATGAATATCCCGGCACATTCGGTTTCCACATTCGATTTTGTAAATTACAAATACTACCATCAGGTTCAGGATGAGGCCGAATTGATGGATGCGCAGCACATTTACGATTTGGTAAAAATTTGGGCGCCGGTCTTAGAAGAAATAGCAAATCATGAAGAACCTATTATAAAACTTAACAACTAATGGAAAATAATGTACTGATTACCGGCACCAGCAGAGGCATAGGCTTAGAGCTTGTAAAACTGTTTTCGGAAAAGGGCTATAGGGTTTTTGCATTGTCCAGAAACAGCAAACCTGTTGAAGCTTTAAACCTTGATAATGTCTATAGTTTATCCTGCGATTTAAGTGATGAAGATGCCGTAAAGCAAACTTTAGAGCTTATCAGCAACCGCACCACAGATTTACAGATTATCATCAACAATGCCGGTCGTTTTTTAAATCAGCCATTTAAGTCCACAACATTAGAAGATGTTAGGGCGGTTTACGAAACCAATGTTTTTGGTGTTTTTGCGCTAACGTCAAGCTGTATGAGATTGTTTTCCAATATTCAACATATCGTGAATATCTCCAGTATGGGTGGTATTCAAGGCAGTGTCAAGTTTCCGGGTTTAGCCGCTTACAGTTCCAGTAAAGCGGCCTTAATTTGTCTTACAGAATTGCTTGCAGAGGAATTTAAAGATGAAAAGCTGGCTATTAACTGTCTCGCTTTAGGCGCTGTGCAAACCGAGATGCTGGAAGAAGCCTTTCCGGGTTTTGAAGCACCGGTAAGCGCAAAAGAGATGGCTGAGTACATTTCTAACTTTGCTATGCATGGGCATAAGTATTACAATGGTAAAACACTTCAAGTGTCAAACAGTACCCCTTAAATGCCGAGTGTTTTAGAAAAATATATTCCTCAAAAGGCAGTAATATCTGTCGAACATTTGCTCCAGACGTACAATGTACATCTTAAAATAGTTAATCAACGCAGGACTAAACATGGCGACTATAGACCATTACCCAATGGCGGTCATCAGATTACTGTAAATTCTAATTTGAATCCGTATAAGTTTTTAATTACGTTAATCCACGAAATTGCGCATGTGCTTGTCTTTGTAAAATATAAAAATACGGTAAAGCCACACGGGATAGAGTGGAAGCTTACCTTTCAACAGCTTATGTTGCCGCTTATCAATCCACATATTTTTCCGGATCAGTTGCTGCCGTATATTGCAAATCATTTTAAAAATCCGAAAGCTTCCAGCGACACTGATGCTAAGCTTTCCATAGCTTTAAAACGTTATGATGTTGCTACAAATAAAAATTATATATTTGAGTTGGAGTTAGGGACTTTATTTTCAACCCCGGATGGAAGAGTGTTTAGGAAAGGAAATAAACTGCGAAAACGATATCTCTGCAAGGAAGTTTCAACTGGAAAAGAATACGTTTTTCAACCCAATGCTCAAGTTGAATTGATTAAATAACGTAATTACCATATTGCACCAATGGCCAAAATTGATATTTCTCCTCCAAATGGAGATGCTAATTCTCAAAAGGAAAACGTAAGGAAAAGTTTTAAAGATACTTATGGTAGTCTAAGACAATATTTGACTCATCTTCTTGACATTAAGGAAGAAACAGATTTTGAGTCTACGACCGATGCCATTTTAAAAGATATTTCTTTTCAAGGCCATAACGCCTGGATTCTGATATTCTCCATATTTGTAGCCTCGGTAGGCTTAAATGTTGGCAGTACAGCTGTGGTTATTGGAGCGATGCTTATATCGCCTTTAATGGGGCCGATTGTTGGTCTTGGCTTTTCTGTGGCGACTAATGATTTGGATACACTAAAACGCTCGTTGGTAAACCTTGGTGTGATGGTGTTTTTGAGTTTGATTACAGCGTTTACCTATTTTAAATTATCACCACTTACCGAGCCTACTTCCGAGCTTATGGCTCGAACCTCGCCCAACCTGTTAGATGTTTTAGTGGCTATATTTGGTGGTTTTGCCTTGATTATTGCCAAAACTAAAAAAGGAACGATTGCCACCGTTATAATGGGAGTCGCTATTGCCACTGCCCTTATGCCACCTTTGTGTACAGCCGGCTACGGTCTTGCAGTAGGTGAGTTTCAAGAGGTGTTTTTTGGCGCTATGTATTTGTTTTTTATCAATACAGTGTTTATTGCACTTGCGACATTTGCCGTTACACGAATGCTTAACTTTCCTATGGTAAGGTATGCGAATTCCAACAGGCGAAAAAACATAGCAAGGATTGCTTACTTTATAGCGTTCGCGGCAATGGCGCCAAGTGTAGTCTTGTTTTACTTTTTGTATCAGGAGTCCACTTTTAAAATTAGTGCAGACGAGTTTATTGAACACGAACTAAAAGTGTACAACAAAGCCTACCTTCAAGATAATGCCACAAAAATCAAGTATGTGCGAGAAGGGACTTCAACAATTGAAGTTTCTTTTATTGGTGAAGAAATCCCGGAAGAAGTTATCTCTCTGTGGAATGCAGAACTAAAAGAATCTAAAAACCTTGAAAACGCCAAACTTGTTGTTTTACAGAATAAAAGGTCTAAAGAGTTTAATGAGTTTGTGTATTTAAAAGAAATTAAAACCCGCGATTCACTAGAACTTCTAGCCAAAAATCAAAAAATTGAAGTTCTAAGCAAGCAACTCGATTCTATAACAAACAGCGTCAACAAAAAAAGTATACCATTTGATCGTATTGCGAAAGAAATTCGATTGAATTATGGTAAAGTAACAGACGTCACCTATGCCCTTATGTATGTTGCTACAGAAACGTCTTTGGATACTGTGCCGACATTTAGAGTGATGTGGGATGATAAAATGACCTTGACCGAAAAAACAGATTTTGAAAGTAAGTTGTCCAAATGGCTAGCCTTCAAAATTGATGTTGAAACTTGTGATGTAGATATCAGACCTATTGAGCTTATTGGCGGTTAATAAAGTCCTTTTTGCTGTGCTATTCTTACTTTTTTGAAGAGGTTAGAAGAGTAGACAAATTTTACGAGCGATTCGTTTTCTGTATCAAAGATGATGTCGTTGCTGCCTTCCCAGGCAAGTTTGCCATTCTCGAGGAAAACAATTTTTTCACCTATCTCAAAAACCGAATTCATATCATGGGTGTTTATTACGGTTGTCATCTCAAATTCCTTCGTGATTTCCTGAATAAGGTTGTCTATCACGATAGCCGTTTTAGGATCTAATCCGGAATTGGGTTCGTCGCAAAACAGAAATTTTGGTCGGTTTACAATGGCTCTCGCTATAGATACTCGTTTTTGCATACCACCACTTATTTCAGAGGGATATCTGTCGTGAGCATTGGTTAGGTTTACACGTTCCAGTACTTCGTCTACGCGATCCAGCATTTCTGCTTTTGTCGCTTTAGAAAACATTTTAAGTGGAAACATGACATTTTCCTGTACCGTCATAGAGTCAAACAACGCACCACCCTGAAAGACCATTCCGATTTTGGTTCTTAAATTTCTTTTTTCCTTGCTGCTTAAATCTTTCAGATTGTCCTCGCCATAACAGATTTCTCCAATTTCAGCTTCATAAAGACCCAGCATACATTTTAAAAATACCGTTTTTCCGGAACCGGATTGGCCTATGATTAAGTTGGTTTGTCCATTTTCAAAAGTTGTTGAAATTCCTTTCAAAACTTGATTAGATCCAAACGATTTATGTAGGTTAGTAACGCGTATCATTAGCTTAGTAAAAGTTGTGTGATTAAATAATTACACAAAATGATTATAACGCTGGTCCAGGCAAAGGATTTTGTAGAGGCTTTACCCACTTCAAGTGCACCACCCTTCATATAATAGCCATGAAAAGCTGGAACTGTGGCCAAAATAAATGCAAAAAATAAGGTTTTAATAAACGCATAAACGAGATGAAATCCGATAAACTCTTGTTGAAGGCCGGATAAGAAAATTTGACTGTCTACAAAACCTCCAAATACGGCTGCAACATAAGCGCCAAAAATCCCCACAAACATGGAGATGCATATCACAAAAGGATAAAATAGCATTCCGATAATTTTAGGAAACACAAGATAATTAAGCGGATTAATACCCATGACTACCAGCGCATCAATTTGCTCTGTAACACGCATAGTTCCAATACTTGATGTAATGTAAGAACCCACTTTACCAGCCATAATAATGGAAATAAAGGTGGGTGAAAATTCCAGAATAATAGATTGCCTTGCCGCAAATCCTATAAGCGATTTTGGAATTAAAGGATTACTAAGGTTTAATGCGGTCTGAATGGTAATAACTGCGCCAATAAAAAATGAAATAAAGACAACTATGCCTAGAGACTTGTTGGCAAGATCGTTGGTTTCGCTGACAATAAGAGACCTTAAAACACTTCCTTTTGTAAAGCGTTTAAAAACATCTTTAATCATTATAAAATACAAGCCGATACTCGAGATTAAATTCATTTTATGCATTCAGATGGATAAAAATAGATAAAAAATACTGGCTGGCAATTTAACTTTTTAATAATCTTTAAAAACAATTCTAAATGTAATTTTGAAAAAAAAACAAAACATGAAAAAAATTATTGTCCTCTTAATAATTAGCTTCAGTCAACTTCTCTCTTTTTCGCAAGATCAAAAGCCTAAATTAGTAGTCGGCGTAGTGGTCGATCAGATGCGCTATGAATATTTATCAAGATTCAACGCACACTTTTCTGAAAATGGTTTCAAAAAATTAATGAACGACGGGTTTTTTGCCCAAAACACCCATTTTAGCTACGTCCCAACCTACACTGGTCCAGGTCATGCTACTGTTTTTACTGGAACTACCCCTGCGAATCATGGCATTATTTCAAACTATTGGTATGATAAATTTACGAATCAAGGTGCTTATTGTGTTGCAGACGATGCTATAACATCCGTAGGCACGCCGTCCAATGCAGGCAAAATGTCGCCACATCGTATGTTGACGACAACCATTGGCGATCAAAACAGGTTGCATACGCAATTTCGAGGTAAGACTTTTGGCGTTTCAATCAAAGACAGGGGTGCCATACTTCCCGCAGGACATACAGCCAATGCAGCCTACTGGTTTGTCGGGGAAGATGAAGGGAAGTTTGTAAGCAGTAGTTTTTATATGGATGAGTTGCCAAAATGGGTTAAAAAATTCAATAAAAACACATCCCGGTATTTTAAAGTCTGGGAAACCATAAAGCCCATTAGTTCTTATGTTGAAAGCGGTCCGGATAACACCGACTACGAAGTTGGTTTTAAAGGAAAAGACACACCTACATTTCCATACAATTTAGAAAAGTTAAAATCTGAAAACAAAAATTTTGATATTCTAAAGACTACTCCTTTTGCAAATGATATGCTGACAGATTTTGCTTTGCAGATGATAAAAAATGAAGAATTAGGCAAGGATAACGACACCGATTTTTTAACCTTAAGTTATTCCAGTACAGATTATGCCGGACATAATTTTGGCGTAAATGCCAAGGAAATACAAGACATGTACATCAGATTAGATGACAACATTGCAAGGCTAATCGATGCCTTAGATAAAGAAGTTGGCAAAGGAAATTACACTCTTTTTCTTACCTCGGACCATGGCGTTGTTCACGTGCCTCAATTGCTCAAGGATATTAAAATTCCTGCGGGCTACATTTACATCAACAATTTAAGAAATGATATCAAAGCTTTTGTTGAAGAGAAATTTGGGGACAAAACCCTGATAGAAGAGATTTCCAGTCAAAATATTTTCTTTGATTATGCCAAACTAGATGAGGCGGGTATAAAACCAGAAACATTAGAAAGGGCGCTGTACTACTTTTTGTTGCAATACGACAAAATTGACAGGGTCTTTACACGCGAAATGATAGAATTTTCTAACGCCGGTAGCTTATTTTCCTCAACCATCAAAAACGGCTTTCATCCTAAGCGCAGCGGCGACGTAATTTTTGTCTTCGAACCGGCACACATTTCTTCGTATTCCAAAAAAGGTACCACGCATGGAACCTATTTCAGTTACGATACACAGGCTCCGTTACTGTTTTATGGTCAAGGCATTGTAAACAAGAGGTCTTATAAACGGTATAACATTAGAGATATCGCCCCAACGATAGCAGCTCTGCTTCAAATCGCACAACCTAATGGGACTACAGGAAAAATTATTGAAGAGGCCATAAAGCCGTAATTTGAAATATTTTAAATACATATACGTAGTGCTATTCCTGGTATCGGGCTGTTGCCTCACTGAAGGTGATTTGATAGAATCTTACAGGTTAACTGAAAGTGATTTAATTCTAATCCCCTACGAAGATGGAGCACATATTCCATTTAAACACAGCGAAGGATTCGAATTTGATGTAAGTGTGAGGCAGGAAAATAGGTTAAATAGTACCCAAGAAGGATGCGAAGATTATTTTGAGATGGAAATGCTGTCTGTGTTTTTAGAAAATGAAATCCCAAGATTGAACATAGAGTTATCCCTTTACAAATTTAGTAATCAGGATGCCGCTGAGTTTAGCATGTCTTCAGATTTTACAGGCTTTGTAAAAGACACGAGTATTGAAATTCAATCCATAACCATCAATGATATAACCTTTAATAATGTAGAAACCTACATCAGTTTAAATTCTGGATATCCCATTGCTGAGATGTTATACAGTTCTACAAATGGGATTTTAAAGATAAATTATACCGATAGCTCTTATGTTCAAATCAATCCGTAATTTTTGGCCGCTTGCGTTTTTAGTATTCCTCTCCTGCGAAGACTGTTTGGATATGGAAGCAATTGATTTTCAGACCGAAATAATTAATTCGTGGCTTACTGATGAAAGTTTAACTCAAAAAAATCTTTCGTCTTCCATCGACATTTCAGATCAGGTTGTGCTTGTGCATACCTACAGAGATTATGGGGACAGCATTTGGGACGATTGTGGGCATGTAAGCCAAAGTTTTAGCAGTAGTGTGGATTACCAGTTTTTTAATTTTCCGTTTCAACTTTCAACAGAATTTTACAAACAAGGAGAAGAAAATGGATTCGAATTTGTTTTAGAGTACAACCAAAGACGATATGTCTACAACTTTACCAAGCAAACATCTTCACCAAGCCAAAGTATAGTAGAAGTCCAATCTCTTCAACTAGAAGAAAACTTTTATTCCGAAGCACTTCAAGTTACTACTACAAATTCTTCCAATCCTAATGCAATTCAAACTTTGTATCTTGTCAAGGATGTGGGTATTGTTCAAATTGTGTTACAGAATGGAGTTGTATTAAATTTAAATTAAACCTTCTAAATTCCATACCTTTGCAGCTGTGAAAAATTCAGAAAAAAAAGACATACGAACGCTTACCAAGGAGCAGTTGAGAGATTTTTTTGTTAGTCAAGGCGAAAAGGCTTTTAGGGGCAACCAAGTCTACGAGTGGTTATGGCAAAAGTCAGCACATACCTTTGGGGACATGACTAATCTTTCGAAAGAATTAAGGCAGAAACTCGATGACAATTTTGCGATAAATCACATCAACATAGACAAACAACAGCGGAGCAAGGATGGTACCATAAAAAATGCTGTAAAACTGCACGACGACTTTGTTGTGGAAAGCGTTATGATTCCCGTACAAAGCAGAACTACAGCTTGTGTGTCTTCGCAAGTAGGTTGCAGTCTGGACTGTAAGTTTTGTGCTACAGCAAAGCTTAAGCGAATGAGAAACCTGAACCCTGATGAAATTTACGACCAAGTTGTTGCCATAGATAAGCAAAGTCGGATGTATAACAACAGACCACTAAGCAACATCGTCTTTATGGGCATGGGAGAGCCTTTGATGAACTATAACAATGTTCTAAAATCGATAGATAAAATTACTTCGCCCGAAGGGCTTCACATGTCGCCAAAACGTATCACAGTTTCTACCTCCGGCGTCCCTAAAATGATTAAAAAGTTGGCGGATGATCAGGTGAAGTTTAATCTTGCAGTTTCGTTACATTCCGCTCGAAACGAGGTCCGCACTCAGATCATGCCATTTAATGCCAGGTTTCCTTTGGAAGATTTAAGGGAGTCTCTGGAATACTGGTACGAAAAAACCAATAAGCGTGTAACTTACGAATACATTGTATGGAAAGGCATAAACGATACCCAACAAGATATTGATGCACTGATAGACTTTTGTAACGCCATACCTTGTAAAGTGAACATCATCGAATATAATCCTATAGACGAAGATCAGTTTGTTCAGGGGAGCGACAAAGCTGTAGCCTTATACATGACTCAGCTTGAGAATGCCGGTATTACGGCCACATTAAGGCATTCCAGAGGCAAGGATATCGATGCAGCCTGTGGGCAATTGGCCAATAAAAGCAGTTTAGACTAAGCCTATTCTTTTACTCGGCCCAATAGTCGAACACCATTGGCGGTCCGGCTAAAAGAGGTTTAAGGTTACGTCTCACTTCTGCATGTGTTGTATCCTGGTCGTAGGTTTTTAGCTCTGCAGTACTTTGAAATGTGGCATGAAGCACCAAATCGTAGTCTTTATATAGTCGAGGATCACCTGTTTCGGCTTTAAACCCGGCGTGAAGACTTGTTACAGCTTTTATGTTTTTAAGTCGTTTTAGTTGTGCCAAAGCATATTGCTTATCTTTTACACTTATCGAATCTTTTAAGTTTAAATAGACACTATGCATTAATACCCCCTTAGATTCTAGGTGCGCACTGTTTGACGAAGTGTTTTTCGTGCTTTGTGCCTTTGGCTGACAAGAACTTATTGAAATTAAAAACACTGAAATACTTAGGAGAATGTAGGTTTTACGAAATGTAATCATAGCTATAATCTTATGTGATAACTGAATTAAAACATTTATTTTAATTTTTGAATTCTCACTAAAGGGCCGGGACAAAAGGTTTTATGGCAGGCTATACAACTTTCTACCATCTGGCTGAAAATACCTTCAACTTGGTCAGCTTGAGCAGACTTCAGGCTTTCTAAACTGTTTAAATACAGCTGCGCAAAAGCTTTAAATTCCGGAGTCTCCGCTTCTTCTTGATCTGTAGCATGTGCGGTTAAAATTTTATCGTAATCCAAAGTTAAGCTAACAGGCTCGCCATTTTTCACTTGCTTTTTTACGCGTGCTGCTTCATCATACATTTCTCGCATGAGTAATGCCAATTCGCTATCGCCATTGGGATTTATGGTGTTTTGACTTGTCTTATTTTGCTCTGTAGAACTGCTATCTTTTTTTTCTGAACTACACGAAAACGAGATGATAATCATGAAAAAACAAACAACAATACATTTAAACCTATGCCTCATATCTTACTTAAAATTGAAAATTAAGATTGTTGCTAAAATACTCTAAATTTTAAAAACGGTTAACTCAAAACCCTTTTCTGTTTAGGGGAAAGCCATTCAACTCTCATCGAATAAATGTTGAAGAGGATTTCTTAAGCTTGCTCTTTCAGTAGCCGTTAAAATAGGGTCTGTGGCAAACGACATTCCTGCATGCAGTAAAATGTCTTGTGCTTTTGCCCAAGTAGGTTGTAAGCATAAGTCGCCATCTTCGTTTGTAGTGTAAGCCGAATCTCCAACTAATTCTTCAGCTCTTTTGTCTAATTGATTCGCAATAACTGATAAACCTTGGTTTATTGGTGATGAAACGCTGCTATCTTTCAGCCGAAGTTTAAGGGTGTTTATATGCTCCTCTTCAAGAAAAGGATGGGTTTTATCATGTAATTCTATCCAGTTTTTCCATGCTTTACTGTACAAGTGTTTATTATCCTTGTTATCAAATTTGGCCAGATTTATCACATTTTCTTCGGTAATTGTTTTTATAAAATTGGCGAGGTTCACCACGCTTTTACCATGTTTTCCAAATAGCACTTTAACACTAACTTCCTCCAATATGTTCACCCCAAAAGTTCTTGTGTACCAAATATTTTTAACCAATCCTTTGTTGATGTCTTTCTCTTTTGAAGGGTCTAGGATTTCTACTTTGTATAATTTGCCAGGCCAATTGTTGATTATTATGCTCTCTAACCTATGGTCTACAACAATATAAGGCGAGGACTTGTCCTTTTTAATTACGATATCGCCCGCTTTCACATTCTTAAACAATTCATTTTCGCTATCGGCGACATATACATAGCCTTGGATTTTCTTTTTTTTAAATTGGAAGAAGCTCAATTTCAGATTTTTGGTAATGATACATACAAATATAAGGTATTCTTTCAGGTAAAATTGTCAAGTTATTTATTCATCTAATGCTGAAATGATACCACAAGGATGTAAGTATTTAAGCTATTGACGAAAATTAAAAATCCTGAAGTGGTGAGACTTCAGGATTCTTCAAAATAAACTAAAATGAAAGGGGTTTTAGAGCATCCATCTCAAGCCCAATTGAACATTGTTTAGGCTTACAGGATTATCTTTAAAAATGGTGTTTAGATTATATGTTAAATAAATGGTCTTATCGCCAAATCCTGCATAAGCGCTTAATCCGTATAAGAAATTGTTTGTATTGTAGTCATCTTTAAACTTTAATTTCTCATCATCGCCGTTTGGCGCATCAAATTTGAGTTTTTGAATGTTGTTAAGGTTTATGCCTACAAATCCTCCTAAACCGAAATTGAACCTGTCATTATGGTATCTGCTTCCATCTTTATAGTCATATGCAGTTGTGTTGAATTGTAAATGTACAGGGAAAATCAAATTATCTTGTCTGAATTTATTTTTATCAAAACTAATCGGAGTACCATCAACTTCATAAGGCTGCAGAACTGTTTGATTCCCATCTTCAACGTAAATCAAGTCGTCATTTGGCTTTAACCCGTTAAATTGAAAGGACAATCCGTAATTAAGTCGCATAAAATTGTTTTCCGTTAGTCGTGTGGACCATTGGTAGCCTATTTCAAAGAATCGACTGCCGCCTATTTTAAAAGGCGAATCATTTATACCTCCATCTCCAGGGATAGCATTATTTAAGCCGAAGGCAACAAACATTTCGCGTTCAGTTATACTGCGTTTTGTTTTTTTCTTATCAGCATTAGTTACGACGAGATCGATTCCAAGAACACTGAAGCTTCCATCTTCGCCATCCAAGCCATCTCTTGGTTTTAATTCATCTGATAGATAACCGTTTCTTTTCAAAAAGTCGATTTGATTTTGCACAATGGCTTGTCTGTTTCTAATATTTTCTGCTATTCGTTCTGCATTTTTCAATTTCATGGCTTTAAAATCTTCAGCAGAATACAACGAATCTTTGGCTTGCTGCGCATTCAATTTAGAGATGATGTCTTTAAGTTTTGCTTTCTCTTCCTTTTCGATACTATCCAGTTGTTGTTCTAGTTTTACCAAAAGCGCTTTGGCTTTGTCATTCAGTTTTACAGCTGTGCTGTCCTGCGCTGAAGCACTGTAACTTATACATGTAAGGCTTAGCATTAATAGAAATAGTTTAATTGTTCTCATGATCTTGGTGTTTAAAATTTGATATAGTTATGGCTATTTATTCTTTTAAATAATTGTTTTTAAGCGGATTATGTGGTTTTTAGTTTAAGTTTAAACCTTTTTTGATGTCTTGGAAGTTGGATACAATGGCGTCCCATATTTTGTCTTCAAATTCTTTAGGTTTTTCAAATCTGACATCGCTCTCAGCTTCTGCTAAAAGAAGACTGGCTTCAAGTTTAATAAGGGCTTCTTTCTGTTTGGGGTCTGTCGTATTTTCCATTGCTATGGCGAGCAGGGCGTTTACCTCATTTGTAAGCAATACGTCTTGGTCTACAGGCTTATCAACTTTGGAGGATGTTTCAATTTGAGTTTTTGAATCCTTTTCAGCAAGACTATTTTTATCAACATCTTCATTAATTTCAACATTCTTATTTATTAGAGCTGCTGTTGTTTTAGTGTTTGTGGATGCTTCTACGTCAAGGGGTTGAAGAGCGATTACATTTTTAATCATTTCACTTTCTATAGTAATGGGCGATACTTGAGCAGGTTCAGATTGGATTACAAATTGTGGGGTAATATCACGGGTTCCTTTTAGGCCTTGGTACACCAAAAATATAAGGCATACCACTGCAGCGACTGCTGTAATGCGGAACCAAAGCACTGGTTTTTTCGGTTGAGACGCTTTATCTAATTCTTGCTCAATATTATCCCATAGATTTTTACTTGGCGCAATCTGTCTGCTCTCAAGGCTTTTTTTGATGTGGTGTTCAGATGGGGAAAAACTCATGGCATTGTCTTTTTTTGGTTGTTTTGCAAAATTTCTTTCAGCATTTTTCTGGCTTTGTAAAGTTGTGACTTTGATGTGCCAACATCTATATTCAGTAATTTTGCAATATCCTTGTGTTTATATTCTTCTAAAACATACAAACAGAAAACTGTTTTATAACCATCAGGTAGTTTGTCTATCGCTTCTTGGATGTGCGAAACGTCTTCAACATCATCCATTGGGTTTTCGGTGGCAGAATACGTATCAAAATGATCTGTAGGAATCATAATCGATTTTTTTTGTCTTAAGTCATCGATGCATTGCCTTACTATGATTCGTCTTAACCAACCCTCAAAACTTCCTTTAAAATTGTAAGATTTTAAATTTATAAATGCTTTACAAAATCCTTTTTGCAAGACATCTTCTGCATGATGCAAGTCACTCATGTAATACCTGCATACACTCAACATTTTAGCACCAAACATGTCGTAAAGGCGGTACTGGGCAACTCTGTCGTGCTTTTGTGCCTTTTTGACTAGCTTGTCTAATTCCGAATGTAATTTTAAAACTTTCAAAACTGTAGATGTCTTTATTATAAAGACGAAAGATAAATCAAAAGGGTTGTCTGTAAAAGTAATTTTTTTTGAAGAATATTTTTAAATTACTGTATTACAGCAGTGTAGGTAGTGTTATTTTTTAGGAAATAAATTTATTTTTTTTAAGGCAGCGTGTAAAATTTTGTGATAGAAGTACTTTTGGCTTAATGTAGCGATGCCTTCTGCCAGAAGATTTGTAGGGTTTAAAGCGTATTTTATAAATTTTGTGTGAATTTCAGCCCTTTTTTTATGTATGTCTGCCTTAAGCCTTAATATTTTAAGGTGTTGATTAATTTCTTCTAAGGATTTATAATTTTTCAAAATTTGGATATTAGCTGTTGAAAATTTTATTAAATAAAGCAATCGTTTTGCGCTCTATGCTCGATTTTGAGAAGTAGAGTATTAAAATAAAGAACAACAAAAAGACGCCTGCGACAATTAAAAAACTGAGGTAATAGTTTTCAATAAGCATTCCTAGAAACAATGCTAGAGCTATACCTAAAAATGTTAAACATAAAAGCGCTACGGCACCTGCAACAAGAAGCCTTATTAAAAGTGAGCTTGCTATTATAGACTTTTTATAAAAATCGAGTTTATAATAAGCAATCTCACTTTCAATATATTTTTTAGCATCTTCTGTCAAATTTTCAAAATGTTGACTGATTTTCTTTTCCGACATAATAAGACTTCTTAATCTGTTGTTAGGATCTTAATTTTTCTAATTCTTGTGCAAGTTGCGCATTTTTTTGTCTTAGCTCTTCTAGCTCGACTTCCATGCTTGCAAGAATACCATCTGCTTCGCTGCTCGCTTTTTTAAAAAGCGAATCTACTTTACTTTCGAACTTTTCTTTAGTGCTTTCTGCAAAATCGCTTACTTGGTCTGAAATTTTATCGTATTCGGACGATAATTTGTCTTTAGCGTCGCTCGCTTTTTCTTTAATTTGATGTCTTGTTTTTTTACCACTTTGTGGAGCGTATAACAAGCCTACGCCAGCGCCTACAATGGCTCCTGTTATTAGTGCGACTAATGTGTTTCCTGTGTTGTTTGACATAATAATTTGTTTTAAAGTTTCTATTAATGTAAGAAAATTAAAGCCTTTGTCGTGTTAAAGATTGGTTAAGCTATTGAAAACTTTTTTTATCGTTTATAGCATTTTAATGAAAGTGATTTCAAAAAAATAAATACTATTAGGGGTACGAAGTGTAAATTATGAAGTAAATTTATTTTTTTGGTATAGTTTTGGATAATATATACATTGTCAAATAGTTAGTGTTTTAATAAAAACCTTTTATCTTTGTCATATGAAAATCATTGTATTTATACTATCTTTTTTAACCACTACGGCTTTATTTGCTCAAATTGACGGCAGCACAAAAAATAATAGTGGCGGGATTTTCAATTCCTCTAAGAAAAGTAATGCTACAAGTAACTTTTTAGGCATCCCCAACAGGCAAACCGAAGGCATATTCTTACCTAAAAAAGAGGAAAAGGGAGTTGACTTTACCGCAAAAAGCAAATTTAGTGATCCCGGACAAATTTGGGACAGTGAATTTAAAGTAAACACAGGCAACGAAGGCAAAGATTTTGATGCCGAAAAGTATAAAAACGACATGGATTTTGGAATTATAACCAGTAATTCTCAAAAAATGAAGGTCATGTTTCGAGACCATATGGCCTTTGACGGCGACCGTGTAAATGTGTTGTTAAACGGCGAAATAGTTGCCGAAAACGTACTCCTCCGTCCAGGATTCACCATACTTGATATTCCTATGGAAGTAGGGTTTAATAAAATTGTTTTTGTCGCGCTTAATCAGGGACAGTCTGGTCCAAATACTGCTCAACTCAGAATTGTAGACGATAGCGGAAACATCCAAACAAACAAAGTATGGAATCTGCTTACCGGCGTAAAGGCTTCTGTCGTAGTTGTTAAAGAGAAGTAAGCCCTACATTTTAATCACTCCCGTACCACTACAGTAACTACATTTTTCTTTTCGGTCAGGCATACTTACACTGTGCACACCATAATCTATAGAGCTGGCGCCGCCGGTATTTAAGACTTTGCTTGCTGCCGATCTTACAACAGTTGTTTTTCCGGGAATGGTCATTTCGCCTTTTCCGCTGCACATCGGGCATCGTCTATGATTTGGGTCTCGTAAAGGACCACCACTCGTGATAGTGTATGTTACGCTAGGCTTAGGCATGACTATTTTTCCGGAGGCCACTTTTACGGTTTGGCCTTTGTCCGTTGTATATGTGCCGTTGTATTCTGTGTCCTTTACATAAGTTCCTGAAAATGTCCAGCCATTTTTAAAATAATAGGTGCCTTGTCCATTTTTAAGGCCATCTTTTACCACTCCGAAATACTTATCTCCATTGGCAAAGTACCACTTGCCATTGCCTTCCGGTTGAAAGTCGACAAACGGCCCTTCATATACATTGCCAGAAGAAAATTGATATTTGCCAAAGCCATTGGCGCAGTCGCCCGAAATACAGTTTTTATCACGTTTGGCCTCGTAAGATTTCCATTTGCTGGCATCTTCTTTTACAAAAAGGTCTTTTATCTTTTTACCCATGTTATATTTTACCTTTTCAATGCTGCCATCTTTGTAAATCAAAACCCCACGACCATGTTCTACACCTTCTTTTATTTCCCCTTCGTAGGTATAATCGTCATAAAAAAGCTTTCCGGCACCATTGGGTATACCATTTACAAAGGTTCCTTCATAAATGGCATAAAACAGATCGTATTTGCCATACCCGTTTTTGCAATCGCCTTCAAGGCATTGTGCAAAAAGGGTGTTTGTTATCAATAGAAATAACAATAGACCAATTGTTTTCATGTCTATTTGGTTAAAAGTGATTTTGCCTTGGCATCATCCGCTGCTGCAGCGCTCGAATTTCCTTTTTCTTTATACGCTGCAGATCTGCCATAGTATAATCTCCCGTCATCCGGGTTTTTAGCTATGCCTTTAGTGTAGTACTCTACAGCCAAATCAAATTGGTTAGAATTGAAAAACGATAATCCCGCATGTAAATACGCATCCGAATTGTCCGGAGCAAGTTCTATGGCTTTTTTCGCATCGATTAATGCTAAATTTGGTTTATCTAATGCCAGATAACACATGGATCGGCTTATCAAGTCGGAGTAACTTTTAGGATCTAACTCTATAGCTTTGGATAAGTCTTTTACAGCAGCCGAATAATTTTTCTGGTCTGCGTGCAAATTTCCTCTTAAGTTGTAGATCAAGCGATAGTCCGGTGCAAGGCTTGCCGCTTTATTAAGGTCTGCCATTGCCAAGTCGTATTTATTCAACTTTTGATAAGTAGTTGACCTGTTTATATAGGTTATCGCATCCTTATCGTAAATGGATATGGCTTTAGAATAATCACTTAATGCACCATTTAAATTTCCAGACTTTTCCTTTGCCAGTGCTCTGTTGGAGTACGCAATGTCATCATTAGGAATAAATTGAATGTAAGTATCATAATCCAATATGGATTTGTCATACTTACCGACATCAAACAGGGCTTTTGCTCTTGTAAAATACGGCAGCGGCCAATTTGGGTTTGCATTAATGGCTTTAGTTGCGTTTTGTATCGCTAATGTATATTCCCTGTTTTTAGCCTGTAGTCTTGCTCTATTGTAGTAGTAGGTAAAGGGCAGTTCTTTTAGCTCTTTTTCTGCTTTATCCAGGTATTTTTTAGTGTTAGAATAATCTCCAGATTCGTAATAGTTTTGAGCGAGTAGGACATAGGTATATTCCGGATGAGTAGTGCTCTGATGGTCTTTGTAATAAGTAATGTCTTCTATGGCACCTTTATAATCACCCTTATAACCTTTGAGTTCTCCTCTGGCATATCTATACGAAATAGAATCAGGTGCCATTGTTAGGGCCTTGTTAATATACTTAATCCCGTCATCAGCAAATCCGCTATACCCCAATGCATAGCCCAGTGAAAATACACCTACAACCCCTTCAGGGTATTGTTCTACTGCTTTTTTGTAGATTTCAATAGAGTTTTCAAAATCGCCGGCGTAAAATTTTTCATCACCTTGTTTTATAAGTTCATCGTAAGTTTGTCCACCGGCAAAATGTGTGGTGAACAATGCTAAAATCAAAATTTGGAATAAAGTTTTCATAGGTATTATTTTATTCCAAATGTAGATGAAGCTGTATTAGGATAAAATAAGGCAATTGACGTATAATTCAATTTTAGGCTAAATTATCTTTCATTTGAAATGAAATTTTATCTTTAACCTATGAAAAAACTGTATTTCATTTTTCTTTTTTGCCTTTCAGTCACAACAAGTTTTACACAAAACCAATCCTTTGATGTTGAAAGAATTTCAGCTGAAGTTACGCCGCATTTGGTTGAAAAATCGGTTTCCGGCAAAATTGATTTAACCTTCAAAGCCCTTCAGGATACCGACTCTGTTTTTCTGGACGCCATTAATATGAAGGCGGAGTTGCTTGGAAGCAATAACCAAATAAGCCTTAAAACCTCTTCAACTAAAATATGGTTGCTAGGCAGTTTTAAAAAAGCTAACACCTATCAAATTCAATTCAGGTATACCACTCAGCCTCGTAAAGCCTTGTATTTTGTTGGCTTTGATGACGATACACCTAGAAACGATCAGATTTTTACCCAAGGGCAAGGCAAGTACACCTCGAATTGGTTGCCTAGTATAGACAATATGCAGGATAAAATCGAATTCGACATATCTGTTGTAATTCCAAAATACTATGGCGCTGTAGCCAACGGGAAGCTTATCGAACAGTGGGATGTGAATGACTCTTTAAGCCGTTGGGTTTACGATATGCAAAAGCCAATGAGCTCTTATTTAGTGGCCTTTAGTGTGGGCGATTACATCAGAGATATAGAGTATTCAGACTCTGGTGTGGAGTTGCACAAATATATTTTAAAACAGGATTCGTCTCGGATTGAACCCACCTACAGACACACCAAAAGAATATTTAATTATTTAGAACAAAAAATAGGCGTACCCTATCCATGGCAAAACTATAAACAAGTCCCGGTTCGGGATTTCTTATATGCAGGCATGGAAAATACATCCTTAACCATTTTCTCCGATACCTTTGTGACGGATAGTATTGGGTTTAATGATCGCAATTACGTAAATGTAAATGCGCACGAATTGGCGCACCAGTGGTTTGGGAATTTGGTTACCGAAACCAACTCCAAACACCATTGGCTACATGAAGGCTTTGCGACCTACTATGCTTTACTGGCCGAACGCGAGATATTTGGGGAGAACTATTTTTACCATCGTCTTTACGAAAGTGCAGAGTCCTTAAAACGCCTCAGCGATCAAGGCAAAGGCGAAAAATTAGTTGCCCCCAAAGGAAGTTCGTTAACCTATTACCAAAAAGGCTCCTGGGCCTTATTTATCCTCAATAAACTGGTTGGCGTTGAGGTATTTGATAAAGCCGTAAAAAATTACCTAAACAAATACGCTTACAAAAATGTGGAAACAGCCGATTTTATGAATGAGGTTAAAGCTTTAACAGACGTCGACTTATCTACTTTTGAAAGCGATTGGCTGTACCAAACCTCATTTAAAGCCGAGCAAGCCTTAGCCGCATTGCAAGACGCATTGTTTATAAAACCCTATTTCGAACTTATTGCCAAACGACCTCTTGATGTATCCTCCAAAGTAAAAGATTTGGAAAAAGCCTTCGAATTTCCAATTAATGAATACATCGCACAGGAAGCGGTGATACAATTGCCTTCAGCAAATTTGAGTGTAGAGGACATTCAGTTGTACAAAAAGGCATTTCAAAGCAATAATACAGCGGTAAGGCAAGCCATATCGTTTCACCTGCAAAACATTCCGAAACTCTTACAACATATATATGAAACGCTGTTAGATGACGACTCTTACCAAACCAGAGAAAATGCCTTATATGCTCTATGGATGAGTTTTCCAGAAAAAAGAGCAAATTACCTTGAACAAACCAAAAACCTAACAGGCTTTAACGACCATAATATCAGGTTGCTCTGGCTCACGCTCAATCTGGCAACGCCAGACTACGACAAGGAAAACACTTCGCAGACACTTAGTACGTTAATCGATTATACATCCTCTAAACACAGGTTTCAGACTCGGCAACATGCCTTTGGGTACCTTTACCAAATCAATGCCTTTTCGGAAGATTCGATTCGTAATTTATTAGAGGCTTGTTTTCACCATACCTGGCGATTTAGGGACTACTGCAGGCAACTATTAAAAACATTGGCTAAAGACACTTATCTGAAAAATACGATTAATACAGAGAAACAAAAGCTATCTCCAAAACAAATTGGGGTGATAGATAAACTTTTATAACTTTCGTCATAATTTTCTGTAATGAAGTTACATATCTTTAACGTCTAAACAATTACAATGCGTGCATTAGTTATATCAGGAGGTGGCAGTAAAGGCGCTTTTGCCGGTGGTGTAGCAGAATACCTTATGAAAGTGGAGCAGTATGAATATGATTTGTTCCTAGGATCTTCAACGGGGAGTTTGCTTATTCCACATTTATCTTTAGGTAAAATTTCAAAAGTAAAGTCTATCTACACCAATGTTAATCAACGAAAAATATTTAGTCTAAACCCATTTGTAAAACGCAAAAAAGACAATCGTGAGTATGTGACCATCAACTACTTAAATACTGTATTACAGTTTATTAAAAGAAAACGCACTTTTGGTGAAAGTAAAAACCTGAGAAAAACGATTTTAAAATGCTTTTCCGAGCAAGAGTTTGAAGCTATAAAATCCTCTTCCAAAGATATTATTGTCACGGTTTCAAATTTGACTAAAAACGATGTGGAGTACAAGTCTATTTACGATTTCGAATACCTCGATTTTGTAGATTGGATATGGATTTCCTGCAATTTGGTGCCCTTTATGAGTTTGGTAAACAAAAATAATTTCGACTATGCCGATGGTGGTTTAGGCAGTATGGTGCCTATCCGAGAAGCCATTCGACGTGGAGCAACCGAGATTGATGCCATTATTCTGGAAGCCGAAAGTATGGAGCATAACACGGTGTTAGGGAAAAACCCGTTTTCATTGATGATGAATCTCTTTGGTTTTATGCTACATCAGGTCGAAAATCAAGATATTAGAGAAGGTATATTAGCTTCCAAACATAATGGTGTGAAACTAAATTTATATTATACACCGAGTAAACTCACCGAAAACTCTCTGATTTTTGACAAAAAGCTGATGACACAGTGGTGGCAAGATGGCTACAACTACGCCAAAAACAGAAAGGCAGAAAACAGATTAGTCTATGATTAAACATTGGCATCTTGTGTATTAAATACAATTTTGCAGCCTGCATTTGGAAATATAATGCTAAAGGAGGATGGTATTTTGTATCGCTTCCCGTTGAAATTTCCAGAGATATTAGATTACATCTTAAACATTTTGAGGAAGGTTGGGGCAGATTAAAATGCAAAGCAAGTATTCGCGAATTGGATTGGTATACAGCGATTTGGTTCGATACCACACATAAAACCTACCTCTTGCCCATAAAAGCAGAAGTTCGGAGAAGATTAAAACTTCAAATTGATGATGACGTAAAAGTCCTTTTAGAAGTCTAAAAAGTTTTTCAAGATCTGTTCGCCAAGCTTCCCGCTTTTCTCCGGATGAAATTGCACCCCATAAAAATTGTCTTTAGCTAAAGCCGAACAATACGACACTTCGTAGTCGGTTTGAGCAATTGAATAGGGATTGTTGGGTACATAATAGCTATGCACAAAATACACATAAGATTCTTCCGGAATATCCACAAACAAGGGTGATTTGAGTTGTTTTATCACATTCCAACCCATGTGAGGCACTTTTTCTTTTACGGCAAAGCGCTTAACATCCACATCAAATATTTTTAAGCCTTCGGTATGGCCTTCTTCCGTGTAGTTGCACATGAGCTGCATGCCTAAACAAATGCCTAACACAGGTTGTTTTAAATTTGGAATTAAGGCATCCAGACCCGTTTCTTTAAGCTTTGCCATAGCACTTTCTGCATGACCAACACCCGGAAAAATCACTTTATCGGCATTTTCTATTTCAGTTTTATCCTTGCTTAATACCGAATGGCAGCCTAAGCGTTCTAAGGCAAACTGTATGCTCTGGATGTTTCCGGCGCCGTAGTTTATGATGACAACTTTTTTCATAAAGTTCCTTTTGTGCTAGGTAACACAATTTTTTCTGTATCTCTTTTGATAGCTGCTTTTATGGCTCTTGCAAAGCCCTTAAAGATGCTTTCTATTTTGTGGTGTTCGTTTTTGCCTTTAGCTTTTATGTTAAGGTTGGCATGCGCCGCATCAGAAAAGGATTTAAAGAAGTGCATAAACATTTCGCTGGGCATATCGCCCACATATTCTCGCTTAAATTTCGCATCCCAGACCAGCCACGCACGGCCTCCAAAGTCTATCGCAACTTTGGCCAAGGCATCGTCCATAGGCAGGTAAAAGCCATAGCGTTCCATCCCAAGTTTGTTGCCAATAGCTTTTTTGAAGGCTTCTCCCAAAGCAATGGCCGTATCCTCTATGGTGTGGTGTTCGTCTACTTGTAAATCGCCATTTACTTTAATGTCTAAATCGACAAGCGCATGTCTGGCAATCTGTTCCAGCATATGGTCGAAGAAGGCTAAGCCGGTTTGAGCTTTAAATTTTCCAGTACCATCAAGATTTAAACTTATGTCTATCTGTGTTTCTTTGGTATGTCTGGAGTGGGTAATTTCTCTATTTCCCAACACCACAAACTCATAGATGGTTTTCCAGGACTGCGTTTCCAACGCGATATATTGGTTTAATTCTGATGTGGTTGATTCTAATTCCTTGTCGCCTAATCCTCTATGTTGATTGATGTAAATCCCTTGACAACCCATATTCTTTGCCAGCTCTACATCCGTTAAGCGGTCTCCAATAACAAATGAGTTTTTAATGTCGTAATTACCATTCAGGTAGGGCTTAACCAAACCTGTTTTTGGTTTTCTCGTGTCGGCATTTTCATGCGGGAAGGTTCTATCGATCAGAATATCTTTAAAGACAATACCTTCATTTTCAAAAGTTTTGACTACAAAATTTTGTACAGGCCAAAAGGTGTCTTCAGGAAAAGCATCGGTGCCAAGTCCGTCTTGATTTGTAATCATGATGAGTTCAAACTCGTCTTTTTCCACGATTTTACCTAGATATTTAAATATTTCAGGGTAAAAATCCAGTTTTTCAAAACTATCAATTTGTTCGTCTTCCGGTTCTTTTATCAGTGTCCCGTCTCTGTCTATGAATAATAGTTTTTTCACGTTTAAAATCTTTTTAAAGTTTGAAGTAATAAGGCATTTTCCTCGGGTGTACCTACTGTAAATCGCAAGCAATTCTTACAATTAGGCTGGGTGTGTCGATTTCTTACCACGATATTGTGGTCCAGGCATTGTTTATATCTGGAGTTGGCATCGTCTACTTTTACCAGCAAGAAATTGGCCTGACTGGGATAGATATGCTTTACCCAAGAAAGATGTGTTAGCGCTTCTTCCAGTTTTTGGCGTTCCGAAACAAGTAATTCTATTTCTTTTTGAACGCTATCCTGAGAAGATAGTCTTTTAATCGCTTCGCGTTGACTTAAGCTGTTAATGTTGTAGGGTGGTTTTATTTTATTTAAATAATTTACAATCTCCGGATTGGTAAAACACATGCCTAGTCTTGCCCCGGCTAAGCCATAAGCTTTGGAAAAGGTTTGCATGACAACAATATTATTGTAGTCTTGTAATAAGTCAACAAAAGAAGTTTCGGTAGAAAAATCCTGATAGGCCTCGTCGATAACAACTATTCCTTTAAAGTGGTTTAAAATGCTAATAACCTCTTTTCGGTTTAACGTATTTCCGGAAGGATTGTTTGGCGTACAAAAGAAAATCACTTTTGTGTCCGCAGTAATTTGCTCCAGCACCTCCTTAACGTTCAGTTGAAAATTTTCATTAAGATGTACTTCCTGTATGCCAATCGCATTTAATTCTGCAGTCACTTTATACATCCCGTAAGTTGGAGGAAACGTCATGACCTTGTCCTTGTATGGGACGCAAAACAAACGGATAAGCAAATCTATAATTTCATCACTGCCATTGCCAAGCACAATTTGAGATATATCAACTTGTTTTAAGGAAGAAATTTTTGATTTCAGTTTGGATTGGTAAGGGTCAGGATACCTGTTTAATGAGGTGTTAAAAGGATTTTCATTAGCGTCTAAAAACACCATTTCCTGATCTGTAGAAAATTCGTCTCTTGCCGAAGAATAGGCCTTTATATTTACCAATTCAGGTCTAATGAGCGACCTAATGTCTAGCGTTTTTTTCATGAAATATCTTCTAATCTTAAGGAAACAGCATTTTTATGGGCTTGAAGTTCTTCGGCTTCAGCCATCACTTCTATGTGTTTTCCTAAGTTAAGCAAGCCTTCTTTGCTTATTTTCTGATAGGTGATTTTCTTAGTAAACGCGTCCAGATTTACCCCGCTATATTGTCTGGCAAAAGCATTTGTAGGTAAGGTATGATTGGTTCCGGAAGCATAATCGCCGGCACTTTCGGGAGTATAATTGCCAATAAAAACCGAGCCAGCGTTGTGGATTTGGTCTAAGATGTCCTCTTCGTCTTTAGTGCAGACAATCAAATGTTCCGGGCTATAGTTGTTTGTAAGTTGTAAAGCCGTTTGGGTATCCTTCACTACAATGAGTTTAGAATTTTCGATGGCCTTTAGCGCAATGTGCTTTCTTGGCAGCACCTCAAGTTGCTTTTGTATTTCCGCTTTGGTGTCATTAGCCAGTTGTTCTGAAGTGGTCACCAAAATTACTTGACTATCGGTGCCATGCTCCGCTTGGCTTAAAAGGTCGGAAGCTACATATTTAGGATTTGCCGATTCGTCTGCTAAAACCAGAAGCTCAGAAGGCCCTGCCGGCATGTCTATGGCTACATCGTAAGTAGTTGCCACTTGTTTGGCAACAGTGACGTATTGATTGCCAGGTCCAAATATTTTATATACTTTTGGTATCGTTTCTGTTCCAAAGGTAAGTCCACCAATGGCTTGAATGCCACCAACCTGAAAAATAGTTTCGATACCGCATTTTTTTGCGGCATACAGCATTGCCGGATGGATACTTCCTGATTGTTGAGGTGGTGTAACGAGTACAATTTCTTTACAACCGGCAATTTTTGCAGGTATACCGAGCATTAAAATGCTTGAAAATAATGGTGCGCTTCCTCCAGGTATATACAAGCCCACTTTTTCGATAGGTTTAGACGATTGCCAGCAGGATACACCAGGCATGGTTTCTACCTTAATGGTACTTTGCTTTTGGGCAAAGTGAAACCTATAGATATTATCGTATGCAATATCGATTGCAGTTTTGAGCGCGCTTGAAATATTATGTTCAGAATTTGCAATGCTTTGCTTATCTACTTCAAGCTCGTCGATAGCGATACCGTCAAAGAGTTGCGTGTATTTTTTTACTGCACTATTTCCATTTTGTTTGATGTCTTCAAAAATTGCTTTGACATCAGACTCTAAACTAGCAAAATCCTGTGTGGGTCTTTTAAGTAAGCTATCCCATTCTAATTCTTGCGGGTATTGTATAATCTTCATCATAAAATCATTTTTTCTATTGGTGCCACTAATATGCCTTCTGCGCCAGTCTGTTTTAATTGGTCTATCACATCCCAAAAATCATTTTCCTCTATAACGGTATGTACAGAAGACCAGCCTTTTTCGCTTAGCGGCATGATTGTAGGACTCTTCATGCCGGGTAAAAGTTGAATAACATGCTCAATTTTTTCATTCGGCACATTCATCAGGATGTATTTTGAAGTTTTTGCTTTTAAGACGGCTTCGATTCTGAAACTGAGTTTGTCTAAAATCTCTTGCTGTCCTTCTCCAATACGAGGCGATACGGCTAGGACGGCTTGACTTTTTAGCAAAACTTCCACTTCTTTAAGGTTGTTTTTAAATAATGTACTCCCAGAAGATACAATATCGCAAATGGCATCTGCGAGGCCTATGTTTGGAGCAATTTCTACCGAACCACTTATGATATGTACTTCAGCTTTTATCTGATGTGCATTTAAAAATTTTTTGACTGTATTGGGGTAAGAGGTCGCTATTTTTTTTCCTTCAAAATCTTGTATTGAATTGTATTTTTCGGCATTTGGAATAGCCAGAGAAACTCTACATTTAGAAAAACCTAAAGGCATAACTGTTTTGATGTCATCTCCTTTTTCTACCAGAAGGTTATCGCCAATAATCGCACAGTCTATTACGCCATCTTTTAGATATTGAGGCAAATCCCCATTTCTTAAGTAATAAATTTCAAGCGGAAAATTTGAAGCAGGCACTTTCAGCTGGTCTTTGCCATTATTGACGGATATGCCACAGGTTTTCAATAGCTTAATAGAGTCTTCGTTTAATCGTCCCGATTTTTGAATGCCTATTTTTAAATTTTTCATTTAGTCTTATAATTTAATTAAAACAAAAAATCCCGTTTGAAACCAAACGGGATGATATGATATACATAGCAATACAATTACCGTTTGAGGGTGTTATTCGTGCTATGATGTAACCAATTAATAATCATAGCACAAAAATAAGTATTATTTTGAAACGTTTTACGCTCTAACACAAGATTAATAAAAATTGAATTTTTTTAAAAAATAATTTTTCGCTTTTGTAACAACACTATTTAGCTTACGTATATAGAATGTAAATAATCAACATACCATAAATTTATAATCATGAGAACAAACACCATCAGTTTTAAAATTGCTTTTATGGCGGTATTGCTTTTATTGAATTTTCAAGCAAACGCACAACAGAAAAGATTTCAGCAAGTAACACCTCAAGAGATTTCTGAGAAGCAAACAAGTCTAATTTCTGATAAATTAGAACTAAATGAAAAAGAAACAAAACAGCTGAAACAAATTAATTTGAAGTATGCTACGGAAATGAAAGCCGTTAGAGACCAAGGGCGTTCAAGAGAAAACAGACAAAAACTCGAAGCCTTAAACCATGCACAGAATGAAGAAGTCCAAAACGTGCTCAACAAAGAGAAATTTGAAAAATACCTTGTCTTGAAAAAAGATATGCAAAGACGAATGGAGATGAAAGTAAAAGAGGAAAGAATGCAGGCAAAGCTAAGAGCTAATGACAAAAAAAGAGAAAGATTTCAGGAACGTCAGGCTTTTTTAGAAAAACTAGATCTAAGCGATGACCAAAAAGACGATTTGAAAGAAATAGGGCAAAAGTATGATGAACAGCGAGAAGCTATTCGCGTAAAAGGGAGTCCTGAGCAAAATCGTTCAAAAATGGAAGCTATAAGACAAGCGCAAAACGAAGAAGTCCAAAAAGTGCTTAACGAAGACCAATTTAAGCTTTACTTAGAAATGCAGGAAGAACGCCTACAACGCATGAACAAAGAACGCGGAAAACAAAGAGGAATGAACAGAAATTAGCCTCAATAGGAGTGAGCTGATTTTTAACCTAAAGTCCAACTCAAGACCAGTAGAAAGGATAAGTGTTTTAAAAAGCATTTATCCTTTTTACTTTTAAGGCGGACTTTTATTATGCTACGCAGAAACCGATAAAAAGCATCAGCATTTTGGTGTTTATAAATAGTTCACCTTTTTCATCGGAATGGTATTTTTTAAAAATGATATTCCAACGTAAATGGGCTAAACAAAAAATAACACACACAAGACTCCAATAACCCATAAGGTTGGTTTTATGTTTTTAAATTGCCCTTTAATGACATTTACAAGAATGTAAGACAAAAACCCAAGCGCTATCCCAGTCGAAATGCTGTAAGTAAAAGGGATCATAATAATCGTGACAAAAGCCGGAAAAGCAGTTTCAATGCTTTCCAGGTTAATTTTCGAAATATTTTTTACCATATAAAGCCCTACAAAAATAAGTGCCGGGGCAGTTGCATAAGACGGTACAATAGCAATTAAAGGAATGATAGGTAAGGCCAGCAGAAAAAGAACCGCAACTGTTAGCGACACAACACCGGTTCGTCCGCCTTGTCTTATGCCGGTTGTAGATTCTACATAAGCCGTTGTAGTCGATGTGCCAAAGAGGGCACCGGCCATGGTGGCTAGCGCATCCACAGACAAAATTTTATCTAGTCCTATTATTTTTCCGTTTTTATCAATTTCATTTGTTTCCGATTTACAGGCTATAATGGTTCCTATACTGTCGAACATATCCGTAAACATCAACGAAAATATGGCGCCAATAAAGCTAAATTGCAAAGCATCTATGATGTTAAGTTTAAAGGCCACTTCATTAAGGTTAAAATCCAGGCTAAAAGCGGTTTCAGGAAGAGTCACTTCTCCTATAACTATACCAGATATTGTAGCGAAGGCGATTCCAAACAAAATAGCCCCTTTTATGTTATAGATGTCCAAAACAATGATGAGTAATAAGGCTGTAAGACCAATTAAAACTTGTGGCGTAAATGTGCCAATTTCAACCAATGTTGCATCACTATTCACCACAAGTCCCATATTCACCAATCCAATAAAGGCAATAAACAACCCAATACCTACAGATATGGCATAAACAAGCGAAACAGGTGTAGCTTCAACAATCTTTTTCCTCAGTCCAACCAGGGTAATAAGTAGAAAAAACAAGCCTGAGATAAATACAATACCTAGCGCGGTCTGCCATTCAATTTTATCACCTAGCACAATGGAGTAGGCAAAAAAAGCATTCAATCCCATGCCCGGTGCCATGGCGATGGGACTTTTGGCGACCAAGCCCGTAAGCAAAGAGGCAAAAGCCGCAGCGATACAGGTGGCGGCAATCAAACCGGTTTTATCCATGCCGGTTGCACTCAGAATATCCGAATTCACAAAAATGATATACGCCATCGTCAGGAATGTGGTAATTCCCGCAGCGATTTCTACGCCGAGTTTTGGTTTGGGAGTCATAGGATAAGCGCTTTGGATGTAAATGTTAAAATTAACCATATTCAAACGTTTCACGTCTTTGCAGCCTTTACTTTTTTATAGAATTATGATGAAAATCAATTTTTGAGGGTGTGGTTTGGGTGGAATAGATTTCAATTAAATAAGATTTTAAAACCTATCATTTATTGTAAACCTATTTCAAATTTTATGTTTTTATCTGACAAATTAACTCATTTGTACTTATAAAAATCAGCTTTTGCTATATTTACAATTGTTGAATAGATTTTTAAAACTAAAATATTGAAGCGGCTTGACGTAACTTGTGCTATAATTGAAAAAGAAGGTCGAGTGCTTGTTGTTCGAAGGAGTAAAACAATGAGTTTACCTTTAAAATGGGAATTTCCTGGTGGTAAAGTTAATAAAGGCGAAACTGAAGAAGAAAGTATTATCCGTGAAATAAAAGAGGAATTAGAACTAGATATTAAGATTTCCAAAAAGTTGAATTCTTCAATATTCGATTACCCTAATATGTCTATTAAACTGATCCCTTTTATTGCTGAACAAGTTGGGGGTCGACTAAGATTAAATGAACATGCAGCCTTTAAATATCTTGTAAAAGACGACCTGATGAGTTTAGACTGGGCTGAAGCCGACATTCCAATTGTAAAAGAATACTTAGACTTATGAATCAGGGAATTTATGAAGAACTCGTCACGCAATTGGTCTCCAATAAAATCAATGAGCTCAATAAGGAGAAATATTACATTAACAAATCCAAGATTGACAAAGAAGAGGCTTCTATCATCATATCTCGACATCTTTCGAAAACAATAAAAGGTGCACTTGATTTGCTTAAAGGAGCCCAGCAAATTGAACACCAAATAGAAATAGCAAACAAAATTATCCAGTTTTTGAAAATTGAGCTAAAGGATAATAATTTTGAAAAAGATTTGATTGAGAGTGAGGGCGAAATTTTAAAAGCAGTTTTCACAAAAATTGACGCTCATTTTTCAGATTTAGATTTGCATTTAAAAGAAATTACGCCATATACAAGACTTACTCAAAGTGAACTTTTTACTGGTGGTAGTAACACAGGGCTTTCTTTAGAAAGTGAATTAAAAAAAGAGATACTTTCATCCAATAGAATTGATTTGCTCGTTTCGTTTATAAAATTCAAGGGTATCATAATTTTGGAACCTGAGTTAAAAAAGTTTACCCAAAGAGGCGGTCAATTAAGAGTTATCACAACAACTTACATGGGCGCTTCGGATTATAAGGCCATTCTATTGCTTTCTAAGTTGGACAATACTCAAGTAAAAATTTCTTATAACACAGGCAACGAAAGATTACATGCCAAAGCCTATTTGTTTTACAGGAATACTGGTTTTCATACAGGATATATAGGTTCATCTAATTTTTCTAGGTCAGCACTAACGGACGGCTTAGAATGGAATGTTAAAATCACGACAAAGGAGGTTAGCCACATCATTGATAAGTTTAAAAAGACATTTGACTCTTACTGGAAAAGCGAAGACTTTGAATTTTTTGATGATAATATTCACAAAGAAAAACTCATACAGTCTCTTAATAAAGGTAAGTCTATAACTACTGGTGTTACCTATCCAGTATCCTATTTTGATGTTAAACCTTATCCCTTTCAAAATGAAATTTTAGAAAAACTTGAAGTTGAGCGAAAAGTACATTATAGGTTTAAAAACTTAGTAGTTGCTGCAACAGGAACAGGTAAAACGGTCATATCTGCATTTGACTATAAGAATTTTAAAAAAGAAAACAAATCTGCTAAGCTTCTTTTTCTTGCACATCGAAAAGAGATATTGGAGCAAGCGCTTTCTACATTTCAAGGTGTTTTAAGGGATAATAATTTTGGAGAATTTTGGGTAGGTGGTAAAAGTCCAATAACATACGATTATGTTTTTGCCTCGGTACAAACTCTAAATAATAGACTTGAAGATCTTGAGTTATCTAAAGATTTTTATGATTATATAATTATTGATGAATGTCATCACCTCACAGCCTCATCCTATAGAGGTATTATTAACTATTTTAACCCGAAAGTACTATTAGGTTTAACGGCTACGCCAGAAAGAATGGATGGTGGCGATATTAAAGAAGATTTTCACAACAGAATAGCTGCAGAAATAAGATTGCCAGAAGCATTAAATAGAAAATTATTATGCCCTTTTCAATATTTTGGTGTTTCAGATAGTGTCGATTTAACTCAAGTAAATTGGGAAAAAGGTCGTTATTTACCAAGCGAGTTAAGCAATGTTTACACCGGTAATGACAGACGTGTTGGCGAAATAATCTCGGCTCTAGATAAGTATACTAAAGATTACAATAACGTCAGAACTATTGGGTTTTGTGTGACTATTGAGCATGCAAAATTTATGGCCGAAAAATTCTGTATGGCGGGATTTAAAGCGGATTATTTGGCGAGCACAAACGCTGAAAACAGGCATTTACTTAGAAATAAGCTTCAGAAAAAAGAAATTAACTATTTATTTGTTGTTGATATTTTTAACGAAGGTATTGATGTTCCAGAAATAGATACTGTTTTGTTTTTAAGACCTACAGAGAGTTTAACTATATTCCTGCAGCAACTTGGAAGAGGTTTGCGATTATCTGAAGGAAAAGAGTGTTTAACAGTTCTCGATTTTGTCGGAAACGCCAGACCTGAATATAATTTTGAAAATAAATTTAGAGCCTTAATTGGTAAAACTTCAACTCCTGTGAAGAAAGAAGTTGAAGATAATTTTCCTCATTTGCCACTTGGGTGTTCAATAGTATTGGAGAAAAAAGCGAAAGATGTTATTCTTAGTAATATCATAGCAGCCACTTCCTTAAATAAAAATCAGCTCATTCAAAAAGTTCAATCATTTCAACACCAAACAACTCTTCCCTTAAATCTTAGAAATTTTATTGAATTTTATGATATTCCGTTACAACTGATTTATAAGAAAACTAGAAATTTTGGATGGAAAAGGTTGTGCCAAATGGCAAAAACCATAGAAGATTTTAAAGCTGATAATGAAAATCAAGTCCTATCTGCAATTAAGAATAAATGGCTTTCAACTGCATCGAGTAGTTATTTTAGTTTTATTTTAGAAACAGCCAAGAAAGGTTTTAAAATAAAAATTGCAGAAATGCCAGATAATGAACGTTCTATGGCATTAATGTTACATTATGATGTATGGCAATCAGCTGGAGGTTTTAAATCTTTAGAAGATTCGATTCAGGAAATTGGCAAAAATAAAGTTTTGGTCTTGGAAATTATTGAGCTTATGGAAATCTTAGTGGATAGAATTGATTTTAAAGAAGTTGATATTAATTTACCTTATCCACAACCTTTAAAATTACATGCACGTTATACAAGAGATCAAATTCTTGTTGCTTTTGGATTAAGTAGTTTTGATAAAAAATCTTCAAATAGAGAAGGTGTGGCTCAAAACGCAAAACTCAACACAGAACTATTATTTATAAATCTGATTAAATCAGAAGAAGATTTTTCACCAACAACAATGTATGATGATTATGCTGTAAATGAACGTTTATTTCATTGGCAGAGTCAAAATTCTGCGGGGCCAGATACTCCCAAAGGCAAATCATATATAACTCACAAAGAAGAAGATAAAAAGATTTTATTATTTGTAAGGGAAAAGGCAAATGATGAATTTGGCAATACAATGGGTTATGTGTTTGTGGGTGAAGGTTCGATAAATAACTACTATGGTTCGAAGCCAATGAGCATTGAATGGGATCTAAAAGAGCCCATGCCTCATTATTTATGGAAAGATGCAGCAAAGTTGAGAGTTGGATAATTTCAATAGCTGTTGCCATTATGCTAAAGAGCGTTTAAAAAGATTTCCAAAATTTCAACTAACCCCAAACCATCACCCACTCTCTACCACCTTCAAAATCAATTTCATCACTAATTTTAAAACCGGCTTTTTCATAAAAGGCTATTAAGCTTTTATCTTCTACGCTTAAAAAAAGGCCTTT
Source organism: uncultured Mesohalobacter sp. (assembly GCA_964396065.1). Classification (GTDB taxonomy): domain Bacteria; phylum Bacteroidota; class Bacteroidia; order Flavobacteriales; family Flavobacteriaceae; genus Psychroflexus. Next base: position 35,118 of record CAYNCI010000018.1, read on the forward strand.
AGATTTGTGAAGTTTTAAAAGCTGACTCATCCAAAAATGACCTAATCCCTTGTTGCGGTATTCAGGAAGAATATAGAAATAAGCAAAATACCCAAAACCCTTATCAAACCAGGATTGCATTTTAGTCTTTGTATCAAAATTATAGTCATACATGTCTGGTGAGGGTTTATTAAAAAGAATACCACCTCCAAATATGGCCTTGTTTTGCTTTACGACATAGATTGTTGAGGTATCTTTATAGCTATTCCAGTAGGGTTTAATCTCGTCCGACCAATCTTTAGGTAAAATGGCAAAGAAAGTATCCGGGTTGCCCTCTAAGCTTGTAAAGCAAACATCCTTTACAGTAAATTCCATGCCCATAACCTGTCAAAATCTGTAGCCCAACGATCGCCTATATCAGTTCTGTAGTAGCTGTTGTTTACCAAGACGTTATTTACTCTGCTGTACATGTTTTTTTGGGCTTCTTTCATGGTAATGCCAGTGCCTGTAACCACCATCACCACACCGGAATTCCCCGTAATTAGCCATTCGTCATTTATGAGTTTTAGGTGCATAGGATGTAAGCCCGTAAAGTTCTTTTTCTTTAGAACAACTACAGCATCTTTGGAAAACATATTAAACGTCTTTTTATCCTCGTATGGAAAAGGAGGCACTACAATATAAACCCCAATCTGAAATCCTTTTTTGGTTTCTATTTTAAAATGCTCGCCACTTGCTGTTTTATAAAGCAATTCGCCCATGGGTTGCACAATGCCCGAGCGCTGAATTTGAATCTGCGGATAACCAAATCGAGACGTAAACTCCAGCGGATAAATGCCTTTGCCATTTACAATGCAATTTATATCGATATGTCCGGTAAATTTTTCTTTGGCCAGTTTCTTTTCAAATTTTTGAAGCGTAGCCTCAAATATCGGGTTGTTATCGGTCCAAAACATGCTCGTTCCCATCTCGCCGGTGGAAACGCCCAGCTCTTTTGGAAATAGCTTCTTATGTTCAAACGTAATATTTATGGGCTTTAGAAACTCCTTTCCATTAAAATACGCTGCCACAGAAACCTCTACACCAGACACTTTTTTCTGTAGCAAAAAATGTCCTAAAGAATCACCCCATGTTTTCTGATAAGCCTTGAGCATGCGTATAATGTCCTCACCTGTTTCTTCTTGTCCAACATATAGGAGCTGCTTAAATTCCTGCATCTCTTGACTGGGTTTTATCACATATTTTGCCGGATGTTTTTTAACATACTCAATAGCGGCTTCGGTAGTACTAAATTCGCTGTAGTTTAAAATTTTAATCTTAAGCCGTTTCATTTCTTCCTGACCAAAATTTCGGTCCATCTCGAGTTTGTCTGTATATTCGGTGCCGCCAATAACTAATTTGCCTTGTTGCCTAAGTTCAGTAGCCTGTTTGCCATAGCCTACATAATCGAATACAATCACATGAGCCCAAGATATATAGCTTTGCCACAATCTGATTTTTGGGATAAACCCATAGCCAATTTCGCGACTAGGCGCATCTTCAATATACATTTTTACCTTGTGGCCTTCATTTTGAATGGTATAGGCTAAATCGAGCGTTTCGCCCCATTTAGATACAAATAGAAAATTCATATTAATTTGTTATAATTAAGTGATACGATATGTGTTAAGGCCTGATTTTTAATTGAGTTTTCCTAATTCGATAAGGGAAATGACGATAAGCATAGTGTTTTTCAACTTCCTCGATAGCTCTTAGTATAGCTTTGTTTATGGGGTGAAATTCTTTGGCAAGCTTAAAATCAATCTGAATTAATTTTGCATAATAATTTGAAAAATTAGGCATATTCTCAAGCTCTACAGTTTGAGCGACTTGATTAATTTCTTCAGGAAAAGTTGCTTTAATCAACTTACATGTAGATAAGCGTTTTTGACCATGTTTATCTTTTACAGATGCAAACCCAAAAAGCCTGCAAATTAAACCTCTGTATTGATAGTGTGAACATTGGCCCATTATATAGTTGTGATGAAGTGCTGATGTATTAAATTTAAACAGCGCACAAATAGACGATTGCCGATCTACCTGGACCAGTTGACTCCTGAACGAATCTATTCTTTTTTCCAGAAATAGTTGAAAAGCAAAGGGAAGAAACTCCAAAACGGAAGCCTCAATATCGGGTTTCGTACAGCATTGCCCACAAGAGGGCAAACAATGTATTCCAGTACGATTTTGAAATTGGGTTACCTCATATTCAAGCCTATCAAAAATCCTTTGAATCCGCTTGACTTTAACCACGATAGACATGTATTACATACCACGCATTTTATAAGAAAAATGTGCCCAAAAGTAAATAAAAAATGAATAGCTTATATCTGTTTTTTTATGGCTTCTGTAAATATTTTTTGTTAAAAAAAACAAAGATTACAGCTTAGGTTTTTTGGTTTTATATAGTACATTATAATTCGTATAGGCTTTAGAATATCATTTGATATTGCTATCTTTACTGTAACAACCTTTAACCATTCTTCAAGTGAAATTCTTCATCATCACCACTTTTTTAGGCCTCTGTCTACTTGTTGGGATAGAACTGTTGGGTGTGTTTTTGGTAGATTATTATTCGCCATCCAAAGAAATTCTTGTAGCCATCTACTCTTTCTTGTTATGGCTATTTTTATACTTTGGCTTTCTGTTGAAAAAGTACGACGTTATTAAAGGCAGTTTTCTCGTGCCAATTTACGCGATACTTATGGTGTTGCTCGTAGATGTTAATATGCCTAACAATATTGAATGTGATGGCAGCCCGAGGATATATTCGATAGGCTTTCAAATTAGTTTTGATATCCTCTCGGTACTTTTAATCCTAGGTTGTATTTGGAATAATGTCAGCATTAAGGGCAGTCTTTTTCGGAAAATAGCACCTTTTCTTGCAGGGCTTACCATGTATTTAATTTTATATCAATTGCAATACCTTAATTACATTATTAATCCCATTCTTTCAAAATTTTAAAGGGCTTTCCCTTTTAAAAACTAAAAAACTCCAAGACATTTGTGCCTTGGAGTTTCATTTTTTATACTTTAGGTATTTTTAGTTTCCTCCTAAAATTATAGGTAAACCATCACCACCAGAGCCAATTACAATAACTTTTGCATTTGGAGACTCAGATAGCTTGTTTGTGGCTTCAATCCCTTTGTCTTGAAGAATTTTGTCTGTAAGCGACGCACTTAAGATTCTGTTCGCATCAGCTTTACCTTGAGCTTCGATAATTTGACGCTCAGCTTCTTTTTGAGCGGTTACCAGTCTAAATTCGTACTCTAAAGACTCTTGTTCTTGTTTCAACTTACGTTCGATAGCTTCCTTAATTGTTGGAGGAAGTGTAACATCTCTAACAAGTATTTCATCTAAAACAATAAATTGATTGTCAACAATTTTTTTAGATTCTTCAAAAATTTCTTTTTGAATGGCATCTCTCTTACTAGAGTACAACTGCTCAGGAGTGTAACGACCTACAACACTTCTTGCTGCCGAGCGTATAGTTGGTAAGATAATCCTGTTGAGGTAATTTTCACCAATTTCCTGGTGTAGTTTTCCTAAGTTTACTGCATCAGGTTGGTACCATACAGATGCATCTAATTGAATATCAAGACCATTTGAGGATAAAACTTTCATTTTTTCAAATATTTCCTGACGTCTTACTTCATAAATATAAACTCTGTTCCAAGGTGCAACGATGTGAAAACCTTCGCCTAAAGGGGGTTCGTCTGTTACAACACCACCGCCGAACGTTTTATAAAGCACGCCTGCCTCACCAGAGCCAATTGTAATCGCCGAGTTTACTAACACGATCACAACGATAACGCCCGCTACAATTAAACCAACTATTGATTTTGATAAATTTTCCATATTTGTTTTTTTATATTAAACCGTAGTATTTCCTACTAAACCATTCTATACTCAAAAATACAATAATTAAAACTAATAGCATTTCCCAATCGATCAAAGATTCTTTTTTTTCTATTCTTTTTTGTATTGGTTTAAACTTTTGCTGAGAACTCAAGTAATCCTTTAATCCTGATAAGTTATTTTCATAAAAAAAAGTGTCTGACAAAGCTTCGAGCTTTTCTTTATTAGCCCTGTAAAAGGTTTTTTCGATCATGAAATCTATGATTTTAAATTGCCCGCCTTCCACCAAATTTTCGCCTTCTACTTCAACCTTATAGGTATAATCGCCGCCGTTTAGGTCGTTTATGCCTACGTTGTATGTATTGTCCTTTAGTACAAACCCGTAGGAATAGTTTTGTTTACTTTCTTGTTCTGTGAGTTTTAAAGTGATTTTTTTATTGGGGTCAAACACGTAATTTCTATCAAAATATTCTACACCAATTGTGTTGTTTTCACCTTGATTGTAAAAGGGTTTTACTTGTGTGACCAATCTTTTCTTGGTTTCTGTGGAACTTGTAAACTGTATCAGTTGGTCTAAAAACCTGTCAAATAATTTGAAGTCGCCTTCGGTTACATGAGACTTCATGCGCCATCTCCAGATGTTTTCACCAAAAATATAAGCCGCTTTAGTTCGATTTTCAGAAACCGTCATGATTAGTGGCTGATTAGTAGAAAACCCGTTAATGCTTTGGTAATACAAGATTTCTGCTTCAGTTTGTAGGTCAATGTCTCCAAAGGTGTTTTTTAACGGTGGAAAATCTTTCACGCCAATGACCTCTTGTTGGTAGTTGCCAAAAGACGGGTTTTCTATAGCAAAATAGTCTTCGGTGGTAGCTGTTACGTCTTTGCTAAAATGCGATTGTGCCCTGTTTAAAAAATTGTAATCGGTCTGTGTGCCGCAAACCATGATGTAATTTACGTTTTGGCTTTTTAAAGTAGAAAACAGCTTTTCAAATTTTTGATTGGGCTGGTAGAGGATAACTAAGTTGTATTCCGGTATTTTACTCAGATCATCGTCTATCTGTTTGAGGCTAAATTCTCTCTGGTAATTGGATTGAATGCTTTTTTTAAACATTCCGATATCCGGATGCAACACATCGTAAACCATCAGGATTTTAGTGCGTTCATCAATCACTTCGACAGCAAACTTCTGAGTATTATTTTGAATGTTTTTTTCAGATTTTGGCTGTACTTCTGCTTCAAACGTATTTACACCCAGTTTTGATGCCTTTGTATAAATGGTGAATGTGTTTGTTTTTTGGTCTTTAGCAAATGTGATAGGTTTCCTGGAAATTACCTGACCATTCAATTTCAAGGTAAATTCAGTCTCAACATTGGCTTTACCATTATAGCTTAAGAAGACCTCAACAGGAAATTTATTGTTTAAAAAAGCATAGGTATTGGCATTTATCCTATCAATTTTTATGTCTGTATAATTGGTAGTGTCACCTACTATAACCGGTATCACCGTCCTGTTTTTCAATATGTTATTATAGCTGTAATCTTGGCCTTGTGTTTGTTGTCCATCTGTAAACAGAAGCATGGGCGTAGACTCCTCGCGGTAAATTTTAGTAATATCTGTAATAAACGAATTGATGTTGGTTTGAGTGGCTTCGAAGTTCAGGGTTTTTAAAGCCTGATAACTCTCGCCAAATGCATAAGCGCTTACATCAAAAGCTTCGTTTAGGGCCTCATCTTCAATTAGGTTTCTTACTTTAGGTTTAAGTTGGGAGGTGTCTGAAAGCTGGCTGATAGATATAGAATTATCCACACCAACTATCAATTTTGGTTTTTCTGTTATGGTTTGTACTTGATCAAATTCTATGTTTAAAAACAACAATCCTAAACATATATAGGCTAAAGCCCTAGGAATGGCAAAAAGTAATGCTCTTTTGGTATTTGTTTTTAGCTGCTTAGCATATTGAAACCCGCTAAGACCTAAACTCAATACCACTATTAGTGCTACCCAAAGCACATCCAATTCCTCCATATAAAAAGTTGTAACCTGATTTTTAGGTTAACATGCCACCATCTACATTAATGACTTGTCCTGTAACATAAGCACTCATGTCACTGGCCAAAAATGCACATACGCCAGCAACATCTTTCGGTGTGCCGCCGCGTTTTAGCGGGATAGATTCACGCCAGCCCTGTACCGTTTTTTCGTCTAGTTTTGCCGTCATTTCGGTTTCAATAAAACCAGGCGCAACCACATTGGTTCTAATATTTCTGGAGCCTAATTCTAATGCCATAGATTTAGAAAATCCAATCGCTCCAGCTTTCGAAGCGGCATAGTTGCCCTGTCCTGCATTACCTTTTACACCAACTACAGAGCTAATGTTTATGATGCTGCCATGCTTTTGCTTAAGCATAGGACGTAAAATGGCTTTCGTCATGTTGAAAATCGAATTCAAATTGACTTGTATGACTTTATTGAAGTCATCTTCACTCATCCGCATTAACAAATTGTCCTTTGTAATACCGGCATTATTGATAAGAATATCCACATGACCAAAATCTTCTATAACCTGCTTTACCAAGTCTTGGGCTTGGTCAAAATCCGCAGCGTCAGACTGATATGCTTTGGCTTTTACGCCTTCGGCTTCAAGTTCTTTTTGAAGTTCCTCTGCTGGTCCGGCTGAAGAATTGTAGGTAAACGCAACGTTAGAGCCCAGTTTGGCAAAATATAAAGCAATTCCTCGTCCAATGCCTCTACTGGCACCGGTGATGATGGTATTTTTATTGTCTAGTAATTTCATGTTCTGATTTTCTTTAGGGTTTTGTTTAGTATTGAATTTGTCGCAATGTGCGAAACCTTAAAATATCTCACACAAAAATAGATAAAATAAAAGGACTCTACAATTTTACTTAGATTGAAAAACGCGAAGCCCTATTGCTTTGCTTATGTGATTTTGTCTATCAAGTATTTTTGAATCTCGTAAACATCCACGTTTTTGTTGAATTTTTTGCTTACAGAAGGTGTGTCTTCACTGGAAATCCAAATTTTCAGCTCAGCATCCAAATCGAATGTCCCGGCGGTTTCTAAGGAAATCCTGGATATACTTTTATAGGGTAATGACAAGTATTCTCTTTTGCTGCCGGTTAAGCCTTGAACATCGATAAGAATGAGTCTTTTGTTTGTAAATAAAAATGTATCTCTTATCAACTTAAAGCCTAATTCTACGTTTTCATCGTTTGTAAGAAGACGATTGTATTTCTCCTGTAGTTTTTCAGTAGAAATTTGGTCTGCATTTCCTAATATTTTATTGAAGATTCCCATCGCATTCAATTTTATCTATAACACAAATGTAATAATAGTTTAGGATTCTAGTTGTAGTAATCATGTGATCCGTTGTAGAATACATAGGTTATTAATCAAATTCAAAAGGATAATTTATATATTTACAAATCGTTTTTAATGAAAACCTCTAATGGAAACACCCATACTTTTTTTAAAGAATGTCGCTATCTATCAACGAGATGTCCTGATTCTTTCTCAGGTAAATGTCTCTATAAACAAAGGTGAATTTGTGTACTTGATCGGTAAAACGGGTACCGGAAAAAGTAGCTTTATGAAAACACTTTATGGCGATATCCCTTTAAAGGAAGGTCAGGGTGAAATTGTAGGAATGAATCTTAAAACGCTAAAGGAGAGTCAGATACCTTTATTGAGGCGTAAACTAGGAATCGTTTTTCAAGATTTTAAATTGCTAAATGACAGAAACATCCAAAAAAATCTTGAGTTTGTGCTGAAGGCCACAGGATGGAAAGATAAAGTAAAAATGCAAGCTAAAATAGACCAAGTTTTGACAAAAGTTGGCATGCAAACCAAGCATTTTAAATTTCCTTACGAGCTTTCCGGTGGAGAACAACAGCGTATTGCCATTGCCAGGTCCTTATTAAACGACCCGGAATTGATATTGGCAGATGAACCAACCGGGAACCTCGACCCACAAACCTCTTTGGAAGTTATGGCCGTCTTACAAGACCTAAATAAAAATGGACATACCATACTTATGGCCACACACGATTATGCATTGTTGTTAAAGTATCCTTCCAAAACATTAAAATGCGATGGGCAAAAGGTCTTTGAAGTCGTTCAAAAACAAGCTCAGCATTAGTTTTAGTTAGGGGCATTTTAAAATCCCTAATCAAAGGCTCCAATGAGTTAGGTTAATTTTCAAGTATATGTTAAGCGTTCTGATTCCTTGTTATAATTATTCTTGTTACAAGCTTGTAAAGGCGCTTCACGAACAAAGTATAGACCTAAATATTCAATTTGAAATTTTGGTTAGCGAAGATGGCGGTAATACGCATATTGAAGCAAACAAAAAAATCAATGCTTTGCACAACTGCTCTTATATTCAGAACAAACTGAATTTAGGTCGCGCTGGCAACATCAATCGACTCCTGGACCGTGCTCAGTATCATGCCAAATTAATTTTGGACTGCGACTTAAAACCCAAGGACAAGACTTTTGTAAAACATTACTTAGAAATTATTACAAAAGATAAACCTGTGGTTTGTTTTGGTGGGATTTTATATGAAGAAAGCAACGCCAATGATAATTTAAGGTATAATTATGGGATTAAGCGCGAAGCTACTTTAGCTGAAGAACGCCTTAAAACGCCTTATAAATCTCTGCTTACTTCCAATTTATTGATAGTGCATTGCCATCTTCACTTTGATGAAAATATTTCAACTTATGGCTATGAAGATTTGGTTTTTGCTGAAAACTTAAAGACACATTCCATACCTGTAAAGCATATTGACAACCAGTTGTTGCACTTAAATGTTGAAGACAATTCAACATATTTCAAAAAAACAGAAACAGCACTACGGACCTTGATTAAGCTTGAAAATGAAGGCTTTATTCCGCCCGGCTTAACTCGGATTTCAACTATTCGCTCTAGACTTAAAGAACTTCATTTGGCATTTGTATTGAGTTTATTTCATTTTCTGTTTGGTAGTCTGTTTAAATCGATAATTTTAAAGAACGGCCGACCATTATGGATGTTCGATTTGTATAAATTACTATATTTCAACAAACATTACTAGATGCCTTTTTTTTCTGTTGTTATACCGCTTTACAATAAAGAAAATTACATCAAGCAAACTTTAGAAAGTGTGTTGAGCCAGACCTTTCAGGATTTTGAAATTGTTGTGGTGGACGATGGCAGTACAGATAATGGGGTAGAAGTGGTGAAATCGCTTTCAGACGACAGGATTATACTCCACCAACAACTAAATAAAGGCGCTTCCTCGGCTAGAAATTATGGAGTTGAAGTGTCTTCTAGTCCATGGGTTGCATTACTTGATGCCGACGATATCTGGTATAAAGACCACCTATTTCAATTTCAACAAACCATTAAAACCTTGCCAAAAGCGGAAGTAATTTCAAATGCTTATGAAATACAATTATCATCAACTTACATAAAACTACCGGTTTACAGTTGCACTTTAGATAGTCAAATCTCTTATGTGCAAGACTACTTTTCTTGCAGTTTGATTGATTCTTTATTTTGGACTTCAAGTATTGCTTTTAAAAAGAATGTGTTTCTAGAGGTTGGTGGATTTGACACCAGCCTAAAAACGGGTCAGGATTTGGATTTGTTTATTCGATTTGCGCTGAAATACAAATTGGCTTACAATCCAAAAATAACCTTGCTTTACAAAAGTTTTACGGAAAATAATTTGTCTAAAGCAGTTAGTCTAGCTGAAAAGCATAAGTATATCAAAAAGCACAAGGTATCGGCTTTAAAAAACCACAGTCTAAAGGCATATTTGGATATAAACAGGTTTTCTTTGGCGATACAAGCTAAGCAAAAAAAGGATATGCAATTGTATGCTCAAGTTGAAGGCGAAATAGATGATCAAAATTTGAACTCCAAACAAAAATTACTGCTAAAATTTCCCGGCTGGGCCTTAAGATCTATGAAAAAACTTCAGCTGGTGTTGATACGATTAGGAATTTATCGCACTGCATTTTAGTACAACTTTTATATAAAAATTTTTAAGTATTAGTAGATTTGTAATATGGAATGGATTATGAAATTTTTTGAAACCCTTTGGGAGTTGACATTAGAAATGTCGCCGTATTTACTCTTAGGGTTCTTGATTGCGGGTTTACTTAACGGGCTGTTTTCCAAAGCCTGGTTGCAAAAGCAACTTGGTAAACCAGGACTGGCATCTTCGATAAAAGCTTCTCTTTTTGGTGTGCCCTTGCCATTATGCTCTTGTGGCGTTATCCCAACAGGGGTGTCCTTGCATAAAAATGGAGCGTCCAAGGGCGCAACAACTTCATTTTTAATTTCAACACCACAAACCGGAATAGACAGTATCTTAATTACTTACGGACTCATGGGCTGGGCCTATGCGATTATCCGGCCAATTATAGCATTTATTACCGGAATATTTGGAGGCTTTTTGGTCGATAACATAAAGAGCAAGGAAGATATACCGGATGCTGCAACTTGTAATTCCTGCGAAAAGGATAACCCAAGTACGCATTGGTTCGATCGTATTTTCAAATATGCTTTTGTCGACTTTTTACAAGATATTTCCAGATGGTTGGTTATTGGCCTTGTTCTGGCGAGTGTGATCAGTATAATTGTACCCGACGAATTTTTTGAATCCGGAATTATGTCAGAACCTATTGTAAGTATGCTTATTGTGCTTCTTGCAAGTATTCCTTTATACGTTTGTGCGACGGGAAGCGTGCCGATAGCAGCTGTTTTATTAATGAAAGGGATTTCTCCCGGTGCAGCAATTGTCTTTTTAATGGCCGGTCCGGCCACCAATATTGCGACTTTTACAGTTATATGGAATTCTATCGGTAAACGCATGACAATTATTTATCTCATTACAATAATTGTAGGTGCTTTATTTTTTGGAGTGATTATCGATTATGTTTTTCCTGCGTCGTGGCATTCACTCTTTCTTATCACCCAATACCAGGATGCACACCACCATTTTTTACCACACTGGCTCAGTTTAGCTTCTGCTATAATTTTGATTGGGCTAATGCTTAACGCAGAAATACTACGATTTTTCCCAAAAGCAAATAACATATCTAAAAAAGAAATTATGAAAACATATAAAGTTAAAGGAATGATGTGCAACCATTGTGTTGCCAATGTCGAGAAAAATCTGGCAGCCGCTTCTGGAGTAGAGTCTGTTGAAGTCAACTTGTCAAACGAAAAAGTTACTCTAAAAGGAGATATAACTGATGCAGAAGTTAAGACAATAATTGATGGTTTAGGTTATAAATACATCAATAAGGTTTAGGTTTAAAATCATTATCGTTTCCTTTTGCGACGCGAGACATAATCTAGCACAGCTTGTTTGGAGGTCAGCCAAGCTCTACCTTCTTTATAAGCGTCTATTTTGCCTTGTCGAGCAAGCAGACTGATGTACTCCTGGCCATAGGGTAAGTTTTCTTCTTTAACCAGACTTGAGATTTCTTTATAATCCAGATCGGAGTAAGGTAGAGCACTAAGGTAGATGTTCATTGTACGCTCCAAAGCTTGAATCATCAAAAGGCTCAATTTGTGGTACTTACCATTATTGGCAGCATTTAGTGCAGTGTAATATTTTTTGCGATCGGTACTTAAAATTATGGCTGGCGTAAATCCTACATTGAGCAAAAGCAAATTCATGACTAGTCTAACAGTACGACCATTTCCGTCAAAGAAAGGATGAATCCAAACAAATTTATGATGAAAAATCGTCGCAAGTTCGATGTCATTGAGGTTTAAAGGGTTTTGTAAAACAAATTCAATAAGTTCGTCTAAAAGCTCAGGTACTTTACGTGCATTTGGAGGAATAAAATTTGCGCCTGAAATTCGAACACCACCGGTCCTTAATCTACCTGCAAAATCTTCTTCTATACTCCTAAGAACGTATCTGTGAATATCTAAAATATCTCTGGCATTCAGAGTATAATCTTCTTTTACCAAACTGTAAAGGTGCTCTAAAGCAAGTTCATGGTTTTTGGCTTCAAAATGTTCTCGAAGGGATTTTCCTTTGATGGTAATTCCTTCCTGGAGGATTAATTGTGTTTCTCGCAGGGTAAGAGTATTGCCTTCAATACTATTGGAATTGTAAATCCATTCTAAGCCAAGGGATTCTTTAATTTTACGCAATGCTATTTCAGGAAGAGGCCTTTTTCGATTTAAAGCTTCTCTTTTTTCGTAGAGTCTATCGTAGCTAGATTGTAATTTTTCTCTATATGTCAAATCGATGTTCCACATCCCACAAAGATACATATAATCGGTTGTACTAAAAAAATTATTTATCCGATATTAAAATAAAATTCAAAATTCTGGTCATACGAGTTTCAATTAAAATATCTTTTTAAAACCACACACGCATTCACATCTCCAAAGCCAAAGCTGGCTTTTGCCAAGATATTGGGTTGATATTTAATGGTTGCCATAGGTATTTTAGACGCATCGACGGTTTCTAAAATATCTGAATGAACAGGGGAGGCATTAAGATTGCCAAACACAAATCCATGCTTTAGTTGAAGTATAGATGCCACTAACTCCAGACTGCCGCAAGCCGCCAAGCCATGACCAATCAATCCCTTTAAACTGTTGATGTAAGGAAAATCACTCCCTTTTCTGTTTAAAGCTTTAGCCCAGTTTTTAATTTCGGTACTGTCCATTTTTGTTGCGGTTAAATGGGCATTAATGGCATCGACATCTTCAGAAGAAATTCCAGCGTTTCTGACGGCTTCTGAAATACATTTTTGTACAGCTAATGAATTTGGAGCAGTCATAGTACCGCCTTGGCGTTGACCACCGGAATTGACATGCCCTCCTAAGACTTCCGCATAAATGTTTGCACCTCTTTTTTTAGCAGATTCATATTCTTCTAACACCATGGCTCCAGCTCCTGAAGACGGCACAAAACCACTTGCCTGTTCAGAAAATGGCCTTGAAGCTTCTTCTGGTTTGTCGTTGTATTGATGAGGTAAGATGCGTAAAGCTTCAAATCCACCCCAAATGTAAGGGCCGGAGTCGCTGGTGCTGCCCACCAACATGCGTTTAGCTTTTCCGGATTGAATGCGTTCAAAGCCCATAAGTAAGGCTTCGGTTCCTGTGGCACAAGCAGAGGAGTTGGTCGTCACCTGATTGCCAGCACCAATTTTTTGAGCCAGAAAGGCGCTGATGCCACTCGCCATGGTTTGCACAACGCTTTGGCTACCTAATCGGCGTACGTTTTTGGCATCTATTTTATCAAAGGCTTCTTTAAGCTTGTCAACTCCAAGAATACCGGTACCAAATACAATCCCGGAATCGTAATCCGTTTTTTCATTAAATTTAAGTGCGGCGTCCAACCAGGCTTCTTGACCTGCAATACCACCATAAATCAGGCCGTTAGCGCGTAAGCCTCGCTGTTCTAGAGGGGTAAAGTATTGGTCGAGATGCTCTTGTTCGACAGCGGGTGTGCCTGCTACCTGACAACTGAAGCCTTTTTCTTCTAATACTTTATGGTGCGTAATCCCACTTTTTAGTTGAACAAGGTTTTGATGAAACGCCTGTATCCCCATTCCATTTGGAGATACTATCCCAAGTCCTGTGACAACTACACGTTTATGCATTGGATGTTGATTTTATAACCATGCCGGAAATTTCACCTTTGGCAATGCGTTCTTCATTGTCATTTCGAATCTCAACCGCCATTTTTAGTTTTTGAAACCTAAAATAAACCTCTGTTCCGGTAACAATGAGTTTTTCCTCAGGCGTGCTTATTTTAAAAAACTCCATTTGGTTGGATGTCATCGCTACACTAGGAATATGTGTTAAATCCTTTAATTTATAAATGCCGTAACAGGCTAAGCAGATTTGCGCCGCGCATTCTGTAAGTAAAACCCCTGGCGTAATGGGATTGTCTTTAAAATGGCCTTGATAAAAAAAAGCATCTTTTGGAAAGCTGTATGTCCCTCTTATCATTCCTTCTTTGCATTCCAAAATATCGTCGACAAAGAGAAATGGCTCTTTGTAAGGTAAATAGGGCAGAATGTTTGTTTTAAAATTCATACTTAACTTAATCGTTCTCCACCATCCACAGGAATAACACATCCGTTTATCCAGTTGGCTTTATCGCTGGCCAAAAGGCTTACCACTTTACCCACATCTTCTGGTGTAGTAAGTCTATTGAAAGGGTTACGTTTTATGGTATATGCTTTTAACTTTTCTGATTGTGGAATTTTTCGAAAACTCTCTGTATCCGTCATTCCCGCTTGAATGCAGTTGGCTGTAAAACCCGAAGGGGCAAACTCAACCGCCATTTGTTTCATTATTGCTTCCAAAGAAACCTTTGCGGTGGAAACAGCTCCATAGCCTAAGCCTACTTTCGTATTGCCTTCACTGGTAAATGCGAGTAGTTTTGAGTGTTTTGCAAAAGATTTAGAGTCTACTAATGCTTTGGACCACTCGTAAAAATTGATACCCATGGCGTGTATGGTCTGTTGAAAATCATTCAAATTCAATGCATTATCACCGGTCATATGTTTTAAATTGCCTTTAGCAATGCTATGCAACAATACTTTTATGCTTATTTTTTTTTGGTTTACAAAATCAAAGACTTCCTTAATAGTCTCACTTTTAGTCCCATCTTTATTGAATGAGACCACGTCAATACCATTCGATTTTAGTTTCTCGAATTTTTTATTTATTCCTTCTAATTTAGCTCTAAAATCCCGATGAATAATGATCAGGTTAAACCCATCTTGAGCCAAATATTTTGCAGCAGCGTAGCCTAAACCTTGGCTTCCACCAACAATAATTGCCCAAAAAGAGGAGTTGCTTACCATTTTAGTAATAGATTTTGAGCTGTAAAACCAGGGCCAAAGCTCAGCACCATTCCATGAGACCCCTTGGGTTGAGGTTGTGACATGAATTTCTCTAACACAAACAAAACTGTAGCCGAACTCATGTTGCCATAATCTTTTAGAACCGCTTTGGTATGGTCTATATTTTTGCCTAATTGTCCAAATAAGTCTTCTACCGTTTGTATGATTTTTTTACCGCCAGGATGAAAAATGAGATGGTCTACATCGCTGATGTCCAAGTTGTTTTGTTGTAAAAACGGACCAATGATATTTGGGAAGTGCTCTGCTATTTTATCAGGGACTTCGATGTCCAATACCATTTTTAAACCTGTGTTTACCAAATCAAACCCCATCATGTGGGTTTGGTTAAAAAAGTGGTACATCTGGTCTGCAACGACTTCAACCCCTTTATCTTCGGGATTTGAACTCATTAAAACACAGGCCGCGCCATCACCAAAAATGGCAGAACTCACAATATTTACCATCGATTTGTCCTCATATTGAAACGTTGCAGTGGGGCTTTCAAAAGAAATGATTGCAGCGCGTTTACCAGGATTGGATTTTAGAAACTGATAGGCATAAATCATCGCAGAAACACCACCAACACAGCCCATTTCGGTTATTGGTAACCTGACAATGCTCTGCTTGAGGTTTAATTCGTTAATTAAATACGCGTCTAAAGACGGTATCATAATCCCAGTACAACTCACCGTTATGATGTAATCTAAACTTTCTGCTGCCCAGCCTGATTGTTGTAAGGCTTTTTCTAAAACTTGCTTACCATACAACTTAGCCGCTTCTTTGTATAAATTGTTTTTGTCCTCAAAAGAGGTCTTTGTAAACACGTCTTCCGGAGGCATGATGGCAAAGCGTTGATTAACTTGCGCGCCTTCAAATATTTTCTCAGCTTTTCGGATATAGCGTTCGTTTTCGTCTTTCAGCCAGTTTTTAAGCAAAGGGATAGTTTCCTCCGTACGCTGAGAGTATTTCGGGAGTTGAGTGGCAACTTTATGGATACAGACTATGTTCATTTTTGAAATATACATAAATATCTAAAAGCCCAACACCATTCCAAGTGTAGATTTTTAGGCTTAACAAATGTTGAAAAGTTTTCGAGCTCATTTTTCTTAAAACCTCTTAAGATGGACACTTTGCCATCGTGTTTGGCGATTTTACTTTTCATCAGTAACGCACTGTACAATTGAAATAAAAAATACGCCAGCCAATGCCGCTGCAAATCGTTGATGACAACACCAAAATTAGAATTACGATACAAAATGGGTAAAAGCCTAAGAATATCCTTGTCTTTAAAATGATGCAAGGTTAAACTCAAACAGATGATATCAAACTGGTACTGTTCAAAATTTTTGTCGAATACATTTTGTTGAATGTATTGAATATTTTGAAATTCGGTTGAAAGTGTTTTGGCTAAATTTATGCTGTTCAGGTTTGCATCAATTCCATAAAGTTCAACTGAAATATTTTTCTGTTTTGCCCATTTGGCAATTTGCCTAAGGTTTTCTCCACTGCCACAACCCACATCTGCTATTTTAAGGGATTGTTTTTGTTTTGGTAATAGGGTTTTAATACCATTAATGGTAATTTTATAACCGCCTAATCGTTTGTTGACGTTGTTTAAATCTTTTAAAACCACCTCAAGCTCATGCCCTTTGAGTTCAAAATCGTCCATGATTTCGGCTTTGTTGGTTCTATGTTGAAACATTTTGAAAATCATAGTTTTATAGGTTTGCCGTGGGTTTGTTTTATCAGTTGTTGGAGCAAAAAAGGTGAACCGGATAATAAGTTAATTAGTGTTGAAGATAGTTTAGGTTTTAGTAATATCTGTTGAATGACCTTGCCAAAAAACAGTCGTTTGTTAAAGTTGGTTTGCCATTGCTTTTCGTAAGCCATTTCAACTGAAGATCTGTTTACATGTGTATCCTCAAAATACTTTACAATTTCATCTGATACAAGTTTTGCTGAATGTATAGCCATCGCCATTCCATTACCACAAAGCGGGTGAATAAGCCCTGCAGCATCTCCGGCATAAAGGATATGGTTTTTTACACTAGGCTTGTTTTGAAAGGAGATCTGAGAAATACTTAGATGTTTTTCAAAAGCCTGTTCCGATTGACTAAGGAATTTTTTCAAATAAGGATTTTGTGTTAACCCGTTTGCATTAAATTTTTCGATGGATTTGTATGTTTTAAAAGCATTTTGATGAACAAGGTAACAAAGATTGATATGCCCATTTTCTACCATAGATAAGCCACAATAACCACCTTGAAAATTGTGGAGTTCAACTAAATTTTCATCAAAGCTATTGGTTTTATAATGTGCTTTTATGCCAATCCATGGTGTTTTTTGGGTAATAAATTTTCGATTTAAGGTCTTGTCTAATAAAGACCGCTTCCCATGTGCACTTATTACAAATTTGGATTTTATGTGATGTGCTTTGGCTTCAATTTCAAATGTGTCGTCATTAAATTTAACCTCTATAACTTCATCATGAATGATTTTTACATGATTTTTCAAAGCCTGTTCAGCTAATAGCTGATCTAAAGCATACCTGCTTATCCCAAACCCACCAAGAGGCAAAGTCTGTTCGAGAGTTTTGCCGTTTTGGTGACTCAGTTTTAATTTTGAAATGGTTTTAGCCCCATGTTCAAAAACATCAATACCTAAGCTGTTAAGGTAGGGCAGAACTTCATTAGAGACATATTCGCCACAAACTTTATGGCGTGGATACTTGTGTTTTTCAAATAGAACAACTTCAATGTTTTGTTGAGCTAAATGTATAGCAGAAACCAATCCGGCCAAGCCGCCACCAATGATGCAGACCTGATAAAAATCAGTGCCTATGTGGCCTGAAAGGTAGTCTGCTGGCTGATTGATTTTGATGTCCAATTGTTGTGTTTTTAGTTTCAAATAAAACCCATTAGGCTACAAATAAAATACAAAATGATTCTTTTGGTTATGCTTATTTCATAATTTTCAATTATATTTAGATAAAGATAATTAAAATGAGTAGTCAGATTATATCTATAGAGTTTCCAAATGATATTCTTTTGGCTTTGAATGAGTCGGAAAGTGAATTAAAGGATAGAATTAAACTAACTTTAGCAATTCAGTTATACGTGTCTGAAAAATTGACGATAGGTAAAGCTGCTCAGCTTTCGGGTTTGAATCGGTTAGAGTTTGAAAATGAATTATCTAAACACAAAATTCCAATTTCAACTCTATCCGCAGAAGATGTTTACAATGATATTGAAAAATTGAAATAATGAAAAATGGACTTGTTATTGCAGATGCAGGCCCTATCTTTTCATTAGCAATTATAGATAAACTTGAACTTCTAAATCAGATTTTTGATGAAGTTAAAATTCCTTAAGCTGTTTGGAATGAAATAACAAGGGACAAAACCACCAAATTTTACAACCAATTAGAACTCTTTTTTAAGAACAAAGTAAGAGGAATTGAAGGCTTTAATGAGTTGACATTTATAATGGACTACGGAGAGTCTGAATCTGTTGTTCTTTATAAAGAGTTGAATGCCAATTTTTTATTGGTTGATGATAGAAAAGCTCGTAAGATTGCCGAAAGTCTTGGGATTAATTGCATAGGAACTTTAGGTGTTTTGTTAACAGCTAAAAAAAGAGGTTTAGTGAAAGCATTAAGACCTCTCTTCAAAGACCTACTTGACAATAACCGATATTACGCTCTACAACTTTTAAATAATTTACTTGTAAGTCATAATGAATTAAAGATTAAAGATTAATTTTAAAACTTATAATTGTTTTTGAAAAGTCCAAAAACGCATATGAAAACAATCAAAAAAAAGAAATGAAGAAAAATCCCAAACATATTTTTATAATTTTAATATTTTGTTTTTCTGTTAATTCAACTTATGCCCAGCAATTTGTTGAAAGCTGGGATGGTGCGCCAAATTTGGAACGGCATCAGTTTACTTTAAACCTTATTGGGCCAGGATTTACATACGAGTTAGGTATTCTTAAAAATCTGAGTTTGTCCGGTTCCTTTGTGCCTTCATATGCACTTTATCAGCATGGGTATACTTTTGGTTACGCCTTTAATACCAGAGCTCGATTTTATATCAACTTTGACAGCAGATACGATAAAGGTAAAAATATAAATTACAATTCCGCCGATTATATTGCGGCTGCCCAAAGCATGTTTTGGGAACCTTTACAATTCTTTACCAATATTGACGGGCCAACTGAAAATACTTTAGTGTTTTGGGGTGGCGTTTATGGCATCCAGCGCTCCAATGATAAAGGCTTTAATTACAACCTGGAATTTGGGTATGGCTATTATGAAGGCATCGGTGGCATACAAAGCGGTCACGGGCCAATGCTTAATCTCACCATCGGTTGGGTAGCTACAAATCGAGGTAGGAATAAAGTCACGAAGTTGAATTGATTCTAAAGGGATAGTTTTCCAACTAAATTGTGTAAAAATTTTAATTATTTTTACATATATAAAACAAGATTCAAATCATTAAATCAAATCTCTAAAACCGCTGAAAGTGGCAAAAACAGAACATTATTATACGAGGTTTGAAGACGGTGGTGTTTATCACATCTATAACAGAACAGTTGATAGAAAACCTATGTTTACTTCGAAAGATAACTACATGTTTTTTATACGTAAATTTGATAAGTACCTATCTGAGTTTATACATATATATGCGTATTGTTTATTAGGTAACCATTTCCATTTTTTGATTAAAATAAAGGAGTTAACTTCAGCAAATGCGAGTGACATGCCTGTAAATACAAAGCAAAGAACAACGCATGATATTGTAAGTCATCAATTAAGAAAGTTTTTTCAAAGTTATGCTATGGCTTTTAATAAACAGCAAAACAGGATTGGAACACTCTTTCAAACACCATTTAAACGTGTAAAAATTAAAGAAGAGCGTTATTTCAAAGAGCTAATTTGTTATATTAATACCAATGCACAAAAACACAATTTGGTGGATGATTTTATACATTGGAAATGGTCATCCTACAGAACATTAATTTCATCAAAAAAAACTAAATTGCTAAAAGATGAATTAATTAGAAATTATTTTGATGATTTAGACAATTTTATTAATTGCCATTTAGAATATTCAAGAAATATGAAAGCATCTGAAAATGATTATTTTTAGAAGATTGAATGGCATTGTATAAAATCGTTGCCTGAAGATTCGACAACTTTTCAAAAGTTGTTGAATCTAATATAAAAATTCAACACTTATTACTAACGACTAATTACTATAAAATGAACGCACACGAAATAGATTACCACATTTACGGCGAAGAAATGCAATACGTAGAAATTGAACTCGACCCACAAGAAGGTGTTATTGCTGAATCAGGGAGTTTTATGATGATGGAGGACGGCATCAAAATGGAAACCATTTTCGGCGACGGTTCTCAAAAGGATACCGGTTTCTTTGGTAAGATATTAGGTGCGGGTAAGCGTATTCTTACAGGCGAAAGTCTCTTTATGACGGCTTTTTACAACACTATTCCCGGAAAAAAGAAAGTCTCGTTCGCCTCGCCTTATCCCGGTAAAATTGTACCTATCGATTTGATGGCTTACAACGGCAAGTTTATTTGCCAGAAAGACGCCTTTTTATGTGCAGCTAAGGGCGTTAGTGTTGGAATTGAATTCTCTAAACGACTCGGCCGCGGATTATTTGGTGGCGAAGGTTTTATCATGCAAAAGCTTGAAGGTGACGGCATGGCTTTTGTCCACGCCGGTGGGACTTTAGCTGAAAAAAAACTTCAGCCCGGTGAGGTGTTAAGAGTAGATACAGGTTGTATTGTGGGATTCACCCAAGGCGTTGACTATGATATTGAATTTATTGGAGGCATTAAAAATTCTATTTTTGGTGGTGAAGGCTTGTTTTTTGCAAAGCTTCGTGGACCAGGAAAAGTATATATCCAATCCCTGCCATTTAGTCGATTAGCAGATAGGGTAATCGCTTCTGCCCCAAAAGCTGGTGGCAAAGACAAAGGCGAAGGTAGTATCCTTGGCGGTTTAGGCGACTTGTTGGATGGCGATAACCGCTTTTAAATTGTTGTGTTCTGCAGCATACAGTGCTTAAGTATCTAGAAAATTCATAAGCAGACACAAGACAACTTGAAAAATACGTGCATTAGTGGCTTTCTTTGAAACATTAAGGTATTAAGGAACATTAAGCATTAGATTATAGATACTTAAATACAAGTTTTATTTTTTAAGAAACTTCATTTTTCTTGTATTTGTAGATATTTAAAACAAGCTATAAATGGACAACAACCTTTACTTATAGGTTAAGGTTTGCATTGCTCTTGGTTCAATTTTAAGTTCTGATTGTGAGTTTCCAACCACAAGTTTATAAAGAATTTCGTTATCAGTGGGATTCATTACAACGGTAACCATGCTGCCATCTGGATTTTGAAAAGAGGTACTTTCTAGTATACTTCGGCTAGTCGTCGTACTTATTCGTTTAGCGCCAGGTTTTATAAATTTAGAAAAATGTCCAATGTAGTAGTAAGTTGGAGTGTAGATTAATTCTCCAGTTGAAGTAATCGCATGAATGGGAGCAAAGCAAAAGTTTTCAACATGATTTGGACCGCCACGTTCGTCTAATAAAATATTCCAGTCCGTCCAGCCTACAACGCCGGAGTTAAAGTCGTTGATCATAGAATTTCCGTAACGTTCTGCATTTGGCCAGTAAAACATTCTTTCCGTATCAAATTTTTCTTGGCAACCTTCTGTAAACAACAAATTTTTAGAAGGAAAAGACTCTTTTATGTTTTTTAAGTTGTCGTATTTGGGTAATCCACCCGTCCAGGTTTCATACCAGTGGAAACCAATGCCCCAGGCATACTTTGAGGCTTCAGGGTCTTCAAAAATGGTATTCGCTCTGTCAGAAATCAAATCTCTGTTATGATCCCATACCACAATGTTTTTGTCTCCCATACCTGCCTTTTCCAGGGTTGGACCCAAATAGTTTTTTAAAAAGTCGCGTTCTTCTTCAGCCGTGTAAATGCAAGATTCCCAACGCTGTACCGCCATGGGTTCGTTTTGAATGGTTAATCCCCAAACTGGTATGCCTTCAGCTTCGTAAGCTTTAATAAATTTGACATAATAATCTGCCCAATTCTGGCGATACTCAGGACGTAATTTCCCGCCTTGTAGCATATTATTGTTGGTTTTCATAAAGGCTGGCGGGCTCCATGGACTGGCATAAAACACCAAGTCATCTCCTATCAAATCAATAGCTTGTTTGATAAAGGGAATACGTTTTTCTTTATCCTTTTCAATGGAGAAGGTCTTGAGTTCAGCATCACCTTCCTCTATATATGTATGGCTTCCAAGTCCAAAATCGCTGCTGTGTATGCTTGTTCTAATGACGTTATAGCCAATACCATCTTCACCATAAAGCGAATTTAAAAGTCTATTTTGCTGCTCCTTCGGGAGTGCTGAAAACACCTCGGACGAAGCATCGGTAATGGCACCGCCTATGCCTAAAAAGGTTTGAAAGGTTTTACCGGGATTTACAAAAACAGAGACTTCTGTTTCTAAAGGCTGGACCTTTTCTGTAAACACTTGCTCGGCTGTTTTTTTCAATTTCAGCTTTGTATCTTTTGCAGTCGTATATACTTTTAGCGTCTTATAATTGTCGCTTTCCTGTGTTGAAACTTCTTGATTTTCAGAAGTTGCTGTTTTTTCACTCTTAGTATTGTTACAGGCTACCATGAGAAATAATAGGCCAATGAGTTTAAAATGCTTTAGAGTCATAATTTTAAATATTTATAATAATGGTGTTTCACCTAATCAACCCAATGAATTGATTAAGTTATTTCATGTTTTTAGTCATTCTATGTTTACAGAATAGAATCATAAATTAGTTATGGCACTATCTAACCAGTTTACTCTGTCTAACACCCAATTTCTAAGATATTCCGATTCAGCATTATAGGAATTTCCTACAAAATTATTTGGCCATACGTACTGGTCTAAAATCTGCCATTTCTGAAAGTTTTCTTCGATAGCTCCCGATAAAGTGAGTGTTTCAATATAGGTGTCAATTTTTTGATTTAATGCAGAATCAGAAAACACATTACTTCTAAGTTCCTGCCAGCGTGATTGTAGTTGCAAAACAAACGCCGGATCTTCTAAGAGGCGATCCCACCAAAAAGGAATTTGCCAAAAATCATCGGGACATCTTTCGTTAAATTTGTAAGCCCATCCACTTGTCGAGCCACCACCACAATAGTCTGCATTGCCAAAGGCCAGATTGAAATCCCAGATAGGGCCCATTTGCAACTTTTCATTCTTATCCTTAACCAGCCATGTACTTAGCCTGTAGCCATCTACATTGTTTGCTAATTCATTCAACAAAAAGAAATCTATAAAACTCTGTGGTTCAATATACGTGGCATAGCCACTATCCGGGTCTGTAAAATCATCTCCCGCCAGGGCGTTTTCAAAACTAGCCATATACTCTTGTATATAGCTGCGTTGTTCGGCCGTAATATCGTCCTCGTCCGGCGTATCGTATAAGAAAAATATTTGCTGCCCACTGCTAGAGTCATTAGGGGAATGTTGGGAAGCGAAAGAATTAGCACTGTTATAGTCTGTGCCACCGGCATCTGCCTTATCTATTTTTAAAATATAACCACCCGTTAAATCTTCGCCACTATTTTCATCGACCTTCAGCTTGTTGATATCTATACGATTGTCATCTCTTTTTAGTTTTTCCATCAGTACATAAACACCATTATAACTGTTGTTGGTGTAGACATCAACAAACTGCACACGGCTTGCATAACGCCCTATATCTCTGGATAAATCGTAAATTAAAACATTTCTAAAAAGAGCTTTATCACTATAAGGGGCGTAAAGAATCCAATCTTCTTCCTCTGGAAAACCTAATAATGAAACATCTAAATCTTCATTTTGCTCATCTCTGGTTTCAAAACCAAACTGTTTTTTAGGAAACATCTGAGAGCTACTGCCTCGTATTTCAATACCAATCATGCCTTCGTAATCCGTAACATCGTTCACCTTTATTAGCATTTGAGCATCTATTTTGGGCTCGTCCACTATTTCGTTACCATTAGTATTTATTTCTACTCTAGGTAGCCTGTTTTCTGCTAATATTTCCTCAGTTACATTATCGGAGACAGGACCTGTTAGCTCTGGATCATTACACGAAAAGCATAATAAAAATAGCAGGTTAAATAATAAAAATTGGTATTTGACTTTCATGAATGACGTTATGGTGGATAAACAAATATAAAAATTAAATATTTGATATTGTTACACTTGGCATTGTGTTTATTTGTCGAGCTATTTTAATTTCCATTTACCACAGGTTAGTATATCTTCTAACTTAAATCTATACTTTTAATAACCAGATTATTTTTTGCGAAACTCATGTTTTACCCAATCCACTTCCATAACCCATTCATCACTTGTCATTGGCGAATCGGTTATTTTGGCAAAGTTTAAGATTGCAAACATGGGTTCAGGATATTTATCACCTTGACCAATATTTCGATAAATTTCCTTGTTATCTACTCGATATACAAGGTCACTACCTTCCCACTCAACCGAATATTCGTGGTATTCTGTTAATGTAACGGCAAAATCTTTACGCAAGGACCACCAATCGCCTTTGTCGCATTCATCAAGACTTTTAATAGCACCTGTTGTAAATCTGTCTTTGTGATGGTCTCCGTGGTGTTCGAAAATATCAATCTCACCAGACCCGGTTAAGGGCCAGCAAATATTCTCATCGGCTTCCTGTACCGGCGATTCGTTATTTTTTGAACCTAAAAGCCACCAGGCGGGAAACATGCTTGGTTCTCCACTGTTTGACAGTTTTAACCTAGCTGTCCACTTTCCTTTTATAAATTCTTTTTTGTTTTTTGAAGCGATTCGTCCAGCAACATATTCCGTCGCCGGGTGTTGGTTTCCATGCTTGTCAAAATTATCACAGCTTCTTTTTTCATTTAAGTTTATGACTTTCAATTTCAAACTACCATTACTTACTTCTCTAGTCCCAAACTCGCCATTAGGGACGTAGCAGTGGGTCTCATTATTAACCCAAATGCGTTGATCCTGCCAATTGTTCGGGTTAAACGTATCGAATTCATCAATAAAATCTACCTCCCAAACTGTTGATTGCTTTTGGGATTCCGGATATTCTTTTTTAGGGCTATAGCTAGACGACAGCATACTACTTGCTGCCAGTAAAGCACTTAATATTATGTAATAATAATCTCTACTCATACCATCGAGGTTTAGGTTGGTTTGTATTAAAACTGATTTGGATATTTAATTCACTAAAAATTGAAATACTTGTGAAGTTGAAGTATTTTCTGTTGCATCGGTAATTCGTATTTTCCAATAATATACAGCGCCGGATACAACTGAAACTTCCATGTTTGAAATACTTGTGGTTCCAATTATAGTTTCGGGCGGGTTGCTTGTATCTAAATATACTGTAAAATCTGAAATATCATTGTCCAGATCAAAAGCCTCCCATTCTAATAAAATTGAGCCTTGATCTACACTTGAACCTGACTGAGGACTAATTAAGGTTGCTGGAAACGGGGCATGACTTTCTGTTGCTAGTCCGGCATTATAAAAACTCCAAACTGAACTTTCCGCGGTTTCGTTGCTATTACCAGAAATAGATTTTACAGACCAGGAGTAGGGTGTTCCTCGCATAACACGCAATAAAAACTCTGTTGAAGGGGTATTTATGTTTCTGGAAGAGCCATCATTTAGATTCACAACTTGAAGCACATAGGAACTTGTATGTTCTGCTTCTTGCCATTCAAATAAGACTTCAGTTTCTGTTTCTGAGATAATAGTTCCTTCATTGCAAATTGTATTATTTTCAGGGAATATAAGATTTGCAGCCGATGGCGCTATTGTATCATTCATTGCGATGCTATCATCATCACTGCAAGATGATACTATGATTAATAGTAAGTATATTGAAATTATTTTGTTAAACACTTTCATTGCTTTATGATTTTATAATTATGCATTTTTCCTTCTGATGTTATCTTTAAAATATATATGCCATTTTCTAAGTCAGCTAAGTCTATTTCAATCTGATTATTTCCGCCATATTCAAAAGTTTTAGACCATACTAATTTTCCTGAAATGCTGAATATTTCAACAGGTAAACTTTCATCAGTCGAAGTGTTTTTTGATATAAAAAGCGTTTTTTTTACAGGATTGGGAAACAACATTGGTTTGTCATCAATAAGAATAGTTTTTTTAAAAATACCTTGGCAGTCTTTATTGGTTTTTACACTCAATTCATTCACCCCTTTTGCCAGTGGTAACTCAATTTTACTTTCCTCTGTGATTATAGTATTGTTATTTAAAGTAATATAGTACAGATCAGCACCTTTCAGTTCAATTTCTAAATTTGAAGAGTCTGCAATTCTCCCAGCAATTACTACCAATTCATCAGGTTGAGTTACAACAATTGTAAAGCATTGCTCATACTCGGGTTGGTTTTCAATAGTAATACATAAGGTATATGTGTCTGCTTCTAAATCATTAAAACTAACTTCGTTTGTGAAGCTTTGGTTAGCTGAAAAGTTATTACCTGTTAGTGTCAAGTTATAATTATGGTTTGCTAAAGCTGTCATCACAATCCTCCCGTTGTTTTCAGAACGACAGGTTTCACTAAACACTTTAATAGTATAATTATCAGGCGAGATATTAAAAATCTCGCAACCATTAATATCTACAATGGCATCTTGAGGAGTATTAGGACAGAGGTCATTATTGTCTAACACTCCATCGCCATCGCTGTCGGGAAAATCGAATTCAAACCAATTGAAGTTGAATCCACCGCTTAGAACTTTCATTCTTAGTTTATGTGGCCCTTCTTCAATAAACAGATTATCTGAAACCGTTTCCCAGGTTTGCCAACCATTGGTTATTGGGGTGTCTACTACCACTAACTCTGTTTCCACATCGTTTTCATCGACGGTATAGAGTC
>CAYNCI010000019.1:0-59096 GCA_964396065.1 uncultured Mesohalobacter sp.
GATGAAATAGTTGAAACACTATCACAAAGAATTGTGGGTAGAACATCACTTAATGATGTTGTAGATCCTATAAGCGGTGAGTTACTTGCTGAAGCTGGTGAAGAAATCAGCGAAGAAACAGCAGACCTTATCGATGCATCTGCACTTTCTAGTATAGAGGTGAGATCTCCATTAACTTGCCAGTCCAAAAAAGGAATTTGTGTGAAGTGTTATGGTAGAAACCTTTCTACAGGAAAAACAGTTCAAAAAGGTGAAGCCGTTGGTGTTATTGCAGCACAATCTATTGGTGAACCGGGTACTCAGTTAACCTTAAGAACATTCCACGTTGGTGGTACAGCAGGTAACATTCTTGAAGAGAATAAGCTTGAAGCTAACTTTAGTGGTAGAGCCGAAATCGAAGATCTTAAAACAGTAGATTCCAAAGACAGCGAAGGAAATGACATTAAAGTTGTTATTTCAAGAACTTCAGAACTTAAGATTATTGATAAGAATTCTGGATTAGTACTATCTAACAGTGTTATACCTTATGGTTCCCAGTTGTTTGTTAAACCTGGAACTATGGTTAAGAAAGGCGAAGTGATATGTAAGTGGGATCCTTATAATGGTGTAATTATTTCTGAATTCTCTGGTAAAGTGATATTTGAAAATATTGAACAAGGTTTAACTTACAATATTGAAACAGATGAACAAACCGGTTTCCAGGAAAAGGTAATTATAGAATCTAAAAATAAACGTAAGATTCCTACACTACACGTTCAGAATAAAGATGGTGAAAACATACGATCTTATAACTTACCGGTTGGTGCTCACTTAATAGTGAATAATGAAGAAGAGATTAAAGAAGGTAAAATTCTTGTGAAGATACCTAGAAGCTCTTCCAAAGCTGGTGATATTACGGGTGGTCTTCCACGATTAACCGAGTTGTTTGAAGCTAGAAATCCTTCCAACCCTGCTGTTGTTAGCGAAATAGATGGTGTAGTTTCATTTGGAAAAATTAAACGTGGTAACAGAGAGATAATAATCGAATCTAAGTTAGGTGAGACTAAAAAGTACTTAGTTAAACTTTCTAATCAGATTTTGGTACAGGAAAATGACTATGTAAGAGCCGGAAGTCCATTGTCAGATGGTTCGGTTACGCCTAACGATATTCTAAACATCAAAGGGCCAAGTGCTGTTCAACAATATTTGGTAAACGAGGTTCAGGAAGTGTATAGACTGCAAGGTGTACAGATTAATGATAAGCACTTTGAGGTTGTTGTTCGTCAGATGATGCAGAAAGTTAAGATTCAAGATTCTGGAGACACCACATTCTTAGAAAACCAACTGGTTCACAAACAAGATTTTATCGAAGAAAATGATAATATCTTTGGTAAGAAAGTAGTTGAAGACGCCGGAGACTCTGTAAATCTAAAACCTGGACAAATTGTAACGGTAAGAGAATTAAGAGATGAAAACTCTAAACTGAAAAGAGAAGATAAGAATGTCGTAGTTGCCAGAGATGCAGAATCAGCTACAGCTATGCCAGTACTACAAGGTATTACGAGAGCTTCGCTTCAGACCAAGTCATTTATCTCAGCAGCATCTTTCCAAGAGACTACAAAAGTACTTAACGAAGCAGCTGTAAGCGGTAAAGTAGACTACCTAGAAGGCCTTAAGGAAAACGTAATTGTTGGACATAAGATACCTGCAGGTACTGGACTTAGAGAATTTGATGATATTATAGTAGGTTCTGAAGAAGAATTAAATAATATGATGAATTCTGATGAAGTAAAACCTAATGTAAGTGTAAATTTTAATTAATAAAGTCATGAGCGATAATAACAAATCAAACAAGCCACAGTTAAATATTCAGCTGGATGAAGATATAGCCAATGGATCATACTCTAATTTGGTTGTCATAAATCATTCTGCAACGGAGTTTGTTTTTGATTTTGTTAGCGTTATGCCAGGTGTTCCAAAATCTAAAGTTAAATCGAGAATGATTTTGGCTCCTGTACATGCTAAGCGTTTACTTCGCGCACTATCAGAAAACATAAAACGTTACGAGAGTGCCCACGGAAGCATAAAAGACGATCAGCAGCAGAATATACCACTCAATTTCGGTCCTGCTGCAGAAGCATAAAATGAAAAACCCTGACGGATTCCGTCAGGGTTTTTTCTTTATAGCATAAAATTCACTTAAGCTTTTTTCTTGCCTTTTACCATGATTGAAAGTTCAATTTCGTCATCAATGAATTTGTCTTTCAAATCATCAAAAATAGATTTTGACATAAATTCTATTCCCCATTTAGTTCTGTCGATTTTAAAGGGTTGGCTTAATAACTTAATCTCTTCCTGATTGGCTCCCGCAGAGACTTCACTTTCAAAAATAATCTCACTTGTTTGACCTTTAATAGTTAAGTCGCCTGTAATTTTACTTTTACCATTATTTACGACAACATTAGTGATTTTAAATTTAGATTTTGGAAACTTTTGAACATTAAAGAAATGGTCTTCCTTACCTTCAACAGTGCCTTTTAAGTGATTTTCCAGGTCTTCTTTTTCATTCCCATCTAAATCTTTTACATTTATACTTGTCATATCAATGGTAAATTCTCCAGAAACAAGGTTTCCATCCTCAAACGTCATGACGCCACTTTCAACTGCAACGCTGCCGTTGTGGGATCCACCCGGCTTACTTCCAATCCAATTGAGATAAGAAGCTTCATTATCTATTATAAATTCGCCTGCTAGGTTAAAATTATCTTCAACAACTACCTCTTTATCAGTTGTTTCATTTGTTTTTTCTTTTTTCTCAGATTTACAAGAAGTAAAGAAAATACCCATGCAAAAAACAGTTACTAATAAATTTCTCTTTTTCATTTCCTTAATTTTAAATTTTCGGTTAATATATAAATGACAATTTGGCACAACAAACCAATTGGCAATTGTTTTGTTATTTTTATAGAAACTTTAGTAAAATGGCAAAAGACACAACAGATATAAAAGAAGAATTACAAGACGATTCTGCGAAGGACGCTAAAAACGTTCAATCTGAAGCATCAAACAAGTCTAATGATGAGGCTAAGCAGAAGGCAGAGGATAGTAAAAATACATCTGAAAAAGAGAATAGTAACGGCGAAGCATCAGACGCTAAGGATACATCTTCTGAAGAAAAACCTAAACTCACCAAAGAAGAGGAACTTGAAATTAAATTAAAAGAGCAAAAAGAAAAGTACTTAAGGCTTTTCGCTGAGTTCGAAAACTTTAGAAAACGAACTGGAAAAGAACGAATTGAATTGTTTAAAACGGCTTCTCAGGAAGTAATGCAAGCAATGTTACCCGTTTTAGACGATTTTGATCGTGCTATGAAGGAAATTTCAAAATCTGAAGACAAAGCGCTTACCGAAGGTGTAGATTTAATTCATAATAAACTGAGAGAAACTTTAAAATCTAAGGGTCTTGAGGTGATGAACGTAAAATCAGGAGACGCTTTCGATGCCGATCTTCATGAAGCAGTAACGCAAATTCCTGCTCCGGATAAAGAATTAAAAGGTAAAATTATTGATGTACTAGAAAAAGGCTATACGCTAGGCGAAAAAATCATTAGATTTCCAAAAGTAGTTACCGGAAAATAAATTAAACTCCAAAAAATTATA
Source organism: uncultured Mesohalobacter sp. (assembly GCA_964396065.1). Taxonomy (GTDB): domain Bacteria; phylum Bacteroidota; class Bacteroidia; order Flavobacteriales; family Flavobacteriaceae; genus Psychroflexus. Next base: position 3,639 of record CAYNCI010000019.1, read on the forward strand.
CAATGAAAGAAGATTATTACGACATACTAGGAGTTTCTAAAAGTGCATCCGCTTCGGAAATTAAAAAAGCTTACAGGAAATTAGCAATAAAGTACCATCCTGATAAAAATCCGGATAACCCAGAAGCTGAGGCTAAATTCAAGCAAGCTGCGGAAGCTTACGAAGTCCTGAGCAATGCCGAAAAAAGAGCAAAATACGATCAGTATGGTCATGCTGCTTTCGATGGTGCTGGAGGTTTTGGCGGCGGTGGCATGAATATGGATGACATATTCAGTCAATTTGGCGATATATTTGGTTCTGCTTTTGGTGGTCAAGGCGGCGGCTTTTCAGGTTTTGGTGGTTTTGGACGACAAAGTCAAAGCAGAGGAAGCAACCTTAGAATTAGAGTTAAACTCGAATTGGAAGATGTTGCTAAAGGCGTTGAAAAGAAAATTAAAGTTAAGCGCAAAAAAAGAGCATCAGATACCACTTATAAAACCTGTACAACCTGTAATGGTAGTGGCCAGGTAACAAGAATTACAAATACAATACTTGGTAGAATGCAAACATCTTCTGTTTGTAGTACCTGCCAGGGTTCCGGTAAAATAATAGACAAAAAAGGCATAGGAACAGATGCTCAGGGCCTAAAAGTAGAAGAGGAACTTGTAAGTATAAATATACCTGCTGGTGTCGAGGACGGCATGCAACTAAAAGTTACCGGAAAAGGAAACGAAGCGCCAGGAAATGGGATGGCCGGTGATTTAATTGTACTTATCGAAGTTAACGAACATCAACACCTGAAGCGCGAGGGAGATAACTTACATTACGATATGTACATTAGCTTCCCTGAAGCGGCTTTAGGTACTCATAAAGAAATCCAAACGCTAACCGGTAAAGTTCGTATTAAAATTGAAGCTGGTGTGCAGAGCGGAAAAATCTTAAGGTTAAAATCTAAAGGAATTCCAAGTCTGAATGGATACAGTACCGGAGATATCCTGGTTCACGTTAATGTCTGGACACCAACAAGTCTGAATAGAGAACAGGAACAGTTCTTTCAAAGTCAACTTAATGACCAGAACTTTACACCTAGTCCAAGAAAAACAGATAAATCCTTTTTTGAAAAAGTAAAAGACATGTTTTCATAATCGATTTGCAAATAGTAATTAAAACCAATTTAAACTTTAATAATATGAAAAGAACATTTTTAAATTTGTTTATTTTATCAACTTTCATTCTTTCAATCATTGGATGTAAACCGGAAGAAAAGAAAGAAGCGAAAGACTCTATGTCTGAAAAGGTAGAAGAAGTTTCCAAGGAAGTGGAAAAAGAAGCAAAAAAAGTAATGAAGGATGCTGAAAAAGCTACCGAAGAAGCTGCTGAAGGTTTAAAAGAAGCTGGCGAAGACTTAAAAAAAGCCGGTGAAGAACTTTCTGAAGATGTAGAAAAAGCAACCAAAGATGCTGCTGAAAAAGTTGAGAAAGCGGCTAAAGATGCAAAAGAAGAAGCTACTAATGCAATTAAAGATTTGGATAAATCTATTAATTAATTAAATTATTCTTTGATAAATAAAGCCGCAATTACTTGCGGTTTTTTTATTTTTATACAAATATATTTTAATGACAACCAACAAGGATAACCGATACGCTAGAAGAGGTGTATCTCATCAAAAAGAAGATGTCCACAATGCAATAAAGCATATTGATAAAGGGCTGTTTCCTAAAGCGTTTTGTAAGATTATTCCGGATTACCTAACCGGTAGTCAAGAGCATTGTATTATTATGCACGCAGACGGTGCAGGAACAAAATCGTCTTTAGCTTATATGTATTGGAAGGAAACAGGAGATATTTCAGTCTGGAAAGGCATAGCCCAAGACGCAATAATTATGAATATTGACGATTTGTTGTGCGTCGGCGCTATTGATAATCACATATTGTTATCGTCCACCATTGGTAGAAATAAATCTTTAATTCCGGGTGAAGTTATAGCCGAAATCATCAACGGAACAGAAGAAATTGTTCAACAACTTACACAGCTAGGTGTAAATGTAATAACAACCGGTGGCGAAACCGCAGATGTTGGGGATTTGGTAAGGACCATAATAGTAGACTCTACAGTTACTGCTAGAATGAAGCGAGAAGATGTGATAGATAATGCCAACATAAAGGCAGGAGATTGTATCGTTGGATTAGCCTCTTTTGGACAAGCTACTTACGAGCATGAATATAATTCCGGTATGGGAAGTAATGGCTTAACTTCTGCTAGACACGATGTATTACATAACTATTTGGCTGAAAAATACCCGGAAAGCTTTGATAATAACATACCGGAAGATTTAATATATACCGGACAGAAAAAATTAACAGATACAACAGAGACCTCATTGGATGTTGGTAAACTTGTGCTTTCTCCAACTCGAACCTATGCGCCGATAATCAAAACTATTTTAGATGAATTTTCAGCTAAAGATATTCATGGTATTGTGCATTGTAGTGGTGGCGCTCAAACAAAAATCCTTCACTTTGTAGATCAACTTCATGTTGTAAAGGATAATTTATTCGAAACCCCACCTTTGTTTAAACTTATACAGGAGCAGAGTAATACAAATTGGAGAGAAATGTATCAGGTGTTTAATATGGGACATCGAATGGAAATCTATCTAGACCCAAAAGATGCTCAACGAATTATTGAAATTTCAAAGTCTTATAACGTAGATGCTCAGATTGTTGGTAGAGTGGAAGAGGCAACAACAAAAAAGTTGACCATTTCTTCCGAACATGGGGTGTTTGAATACTAAGTGTCTTTGGAACTTTTATTTGTAATGCTTTTAGATAAAATCCACTTTTCATCTAACTTTTCTTAATTTTGTACTTTTCCAGATTTTTATGATAGATAAACTAAATATGCTCAAGCAACGCTTTGATGAAGTAAGCGATTTAATCATTCAACCCGATATTATTAACGATAGGGAACGTTATGTGTCTTTAACTAAGGAATATAAAGACCTAAAGGAAATTAACGAAGAAAGGTTAAAATACATTGAGCTTAAGAATAACATTGAAGAGGCTAAAGAGATTTTGTCAGACGGAGATGATGAAGAAATGGTGGAAATGGCAAAACTTCAATTGGAGGAAGCAGAATCTGAAATTGAACGATTAGAGGATAAAATAAGGTTTATGCTTATTCCAAAAGATCCCGAAGACGACAAAAATGCCGTTGTAGAAGTAAGAGCCGGTACCGGCGGTGATGAGGCCAGTATTTTTGCAGGCGATATCTTTCGTATGTTAAGCAAATATTGCGAATCTAAGGGATGGAGCGTAAGTACAGTGGATTACAGCGAAGGTACCAATGGTGGGTTTAAAGAAATTCAATTTGAGGTTACCGGCGATAGTGTTTATGGTACATTAAAATATGAAGCTGGTGTTCACCGTGTACAACGTGTGCCACAAACGGAAACTCAAGGTAGAGTTCACACTAGTGCAGCAACAGTTATGGTGTTTCCAGAAGCAGAGGAGTTTGATGTGGAAGTCGACCCTAAAGACGTACGAATAGATTATTTCTGTTCTTCAGGTCCGGGTGGACAATCTGTAAATACAACCTATTCTGCTGTTCGATTAACACACTTGCCTACAGGAATTGTAGCACAGTGCCAGGACCAGAAATCTCAACATAAAAACAAGGAAAAAGCATTTAGAGTATTACGTTCAAGATTATACGACCTAGAGCTTGAAAAAAAGCTGGCAGAAGATGCTGAAAAGAGAGGCAGCATGGTGACGAGCGGAGACCGAAGTGCCAAAATTAGGACGTACAACTATCCTCAAGGAAGAGTTACAGACCATCGTATTAATTTAACTTTGTACGATCTAGATAACATCATTAATGGCGATATACAGAAAATCATAGACGAGTTAAAATTGGTAGACAATACCGAAAAACTTGCCAGAATGGGCGAATCCTTATAATTATTAGGCTTATTTACTTCAAACATCTATCATTTCATGACTACCTCATATTTGATTGAACAAATCAATAAAAAAAAGAGTTTATTGTGTATAGGTTTAGATACCGACTTGGCAAAATTGCCCAAACATCTTCTAGACCATCCTAATGCGATATTCGAATTTAATAAAAAGATCATAGACCATACTGTAGCTTATGCAGTGGCATACAAACCAAATATTGCCTTTTATGAAGCTCTTGGAATAAAAGGATGGGAAGCTTTAAAACAAACAATTGATTATTTAAACGATAATTACCCCGAGGTTTTTACAATAGCAGATGCTAAAAGAGGTGATATTGGAAATACCTCAAAAATGTACGCACAAGCTTTTTTTGAAGATTTGCGATTCGATTCTATTACAGTAGCACCTTATATGGGCAAAGACTCTGTAGAACCCTTTTTGTCTTATTCAGACAAGCATACGATTTTACTCGCTTTAACATCTAATCAGGGTGCTTTTGATTTTCAAACACAACAACTTAACAACAATCAAGAATTATACAAAGAGGTGTTACAAACATCAAAAACCTGGCATAATTCTGAACATCTTATGTATGTTGTTGGTGCTACGAAAGCAGAATACCTGGCAGAGATTAGGAAAATAATTCCCGACTCTTTTCTTTTAGTGCCTGGTGTTGGTGCTCAAGGTGGCAGTTTGGATGAAGTTTGTAAATATGGCTTAAATAGTAATTACGGCTTACTTATAAATTCTTCGAGAGGTATTATTTATGCATCATCCGGAGAAGATTTTGCTGAAGCGGCTGGCGAAAAAGCCAAAGACTTACAGACACAAATGCGAAAGTATTTTGAATAACAAGTAAGCTTATTATAATCATTCCAGTGCTTTCTAAAAACTACCGCGACTATTCTATAACAAAGATTTAGTCTATTTGAATTATAAGACTACTCTGGTGTTTTCTCGTCAGGAAAATCTGCTTTAAACTTGGTCCAGTAGTCTGCCACTGTAGCTTTCATATCTTTGCTTAGAATAAGAATGCCAAATAAGTTTGGCAGTGTCATTAATGCAATGGTAATACCGGAAAGTGTCCAGATAATCGTAGTATCTGCAAACGAGGCTACAAAGAAGGCAGCCACATACACTAAGCGGTAATACCTAACAGAGTTTGAGCCGAACAGATAGGTCATCGCTCGGTCGCCATAATAAGACCAGCTAATTGCGGTACTAAAGGCAAACAGTAATAAGCCTATCGAAACTATATATTGTCCCCAGACACCAAAAAAACTTCTTGTAAAGGCTTCTGCAGTTAGAGGCGCACTGTGAACAAGCGACTTACCTTCGAAAACAACATCTACATTATTAGGTTTACCATTTATAACATCAACTGTTCCATTAAATCTTTCCTCATTTAATTTTATCACTACATCTTCAGCTAAAGAACGAGCATTTATAAAAGAGACTTGATTTTGAGCTATTCCATTTTCAACTTCCAGCGGTCCGTTAAATAGTGGTAGGCTTTCTTCTTCTGAAATATGTTTAGAAAGTTGGATTACACCATCCTCATTTGTATCAGTATAAACACCTTCTAAAATCTGCATATCCACATAGTCAAATTTATTTGTAAGTTTTTCTTTCCAAACCCCGGAGGATAGAAGGACCAAAGCAGTCACAGTACATATAACTATTGTGTCGATAAATGGTTCTAATATCGCTACCAAACCTTCAGACATGGGTTGATTGGCTTTAGCAGCAGCATGGGCGATAGGTGCACTACCTTGTCCTGCTTCGTTAGAAAAGAGTCCACGACCAACACCTTTGTTAAAAGCAAAAGCGATGGAAGCCCCCAAAAACCCTCCCGAAGCAGCAGAACCAGTAAAGAGGTCTGCAAAGATTGATATAAAGGACGGGATAATATTTTGATAGTTGTAGAAGATAACAGCAAAAGCACCTATAAAGTAGATGATAGCCATTGCCGGGACAAGTCTTGAGGTCACAGCGGCAATTCGTTTAATTCCTCCAATGATCACTAAACCGAGTAACAAAGCTAAAATACCTCCAACCAACATTTCATCTAGCCCAAATGTTGAATTAAGGGAGCTTGCAATGGAGTTAATTTGCGGTAGTGAGCCTGTGCCAAATGATGATAATACAGTTGCCCCGGCAAAAATTGTTGCCAGCCATCCCATATTAAGTTTGTTCTTCATGTAATACATAGGTCCGCCAGCTATAGAGCCGTCTTCGGCTTTTTCCCTGTATTTGTGCGAAAGCGTAACTTCTACAAATTTTGTACACATCCCAACTGCAGCTGTCATTAGCATCCAAAATACGGCAGCTGGGCCACCAATATGAATGGCCAAAGCGACACCAGCAATATTTCCGGTACCTACCGTACCCGAAAGTGCTGTTGTAAGTGCTTGAAAATGATTTGTGTCTCCTTCATTTCCTTTCTTGTCAAAACGACCACTTACTACTTTAAAAGCAAATCTAAAATACCGTATTTGTGGAAATTTAAGATAGATGGTAAAAAATAAGCCTGTTCCTAATAATGCAAAAGGGAACCACCATGAGCTACCTATATAACTATCTAGAGTTGATAAAAAATCATTCAATTCCCTCATAATGCTTGTTTAGATTTTCTTAACAATGTTAAGCTAAAAATTTTAAAGTAAAAAGGCCAAGCTTAAAAACATATCTGCATTAAACCACACTAAATTCTATTTCAGATGGTTTTGATGTTAATGTCCTCAACTGATAAAGTTTAAAATTCCATTCACTTATACATGATGAATATCATTGTAATTAGCTTATTCTCAATATACCTTTGAAGTTTATCCTATTTATACGACATCATGAAAATCAATAAGCTCATTTCTGATCTGAGCAGAATAAAAGAATTTATCGAAAGCAAAGATTTTCAAATCCAAGACTTGGCAAAAGACGTGTATCCTCATTATAATTTAAGTGCACATAACCTTTACCGGTATTTGATATTAAGAACCTTCGATCTAAGGAAATACCATGATAATTTATCAGAACTTGGTGTGTCTTCCATAAGAACATCTCAAGGCTATGTTTATAGCAATTTGTGTAATGTGATAAGAAATCTGAAGTTACTTAGAGGAGACGACTATCTGGATATTGAAGAAAATTTCATAGACGAATTTAAACTTATAGGGTTTAAAAAAAGTAAGAAACAACTTAAGAAAAATACGAATCGATTATTTAAGCGACAACAAAAAAAGCATTTCGCAGAAATAATGGTGACCTTGCCCATAGAAGCAGCGAAAGACAAATCTATTATCGAAAACATGGCAGATAGCGGGATGGAAATTGCCCGAATTAATCTCAGTCATGGCACACAGCAGGAATGGGAATTAATGGTAAGTTTTATTAAAGAGATAAATAACAAGACGCATCACAATATTAAAATTTACATGGACTTGTCAGGTCCTAAATTCCGAACTTCTCAAATTGAAATTAAAGATAAAAAAGGCAATTTAAAGGATAAAATTCCCATTCAACAAGGTGAGCATATTATATTAACTAAACGGGAAACCAAAGGGAAGTCTTCAGTGTATTCCAAAAAAAGAGGCCAAGTTGAAAAAGCAGAAATAGGTGTTTTACTCGATGAAATTATTGATGCTATTTCGGTAGGCGATGTTGTAATGTTTGACGATGGTATGATAAAAGCTAAGGCCATAGCCAAAACAGACACTGATGCAGAACTGGTTTTGATAGATTGCTATAAGCATAAGCTGTCTTCTCATAAAGGCATTAATCTTCCCAATAGCTCTTATAATATGCCTGCACTGACTAAGGACGATATAAACAATTTGGAGTTTGTATGCCAATATGCAGATGTTGTAGGGTATTCTTTTGTGCGGACCAAGGAAGATGTATCGGCTTTATTTAAATATCTAGAACAATACAATACAGATAATTTGGGTGTTGTATTTAAAATTGAAACCAAAGACGCCTTTGAAAATTTACCTGATATTTTGCTTGAAGGGATGAAACATCATAGTATTGGAGTAATGATTGCTAGAGGTGATTTGGCTGTCGAGATTGGATTTGAACGTATTTCGGAAGTTCAAAATCAAATATTATGGATATGCGAAGCAGCCCATATTCCAGTCATCTGGGCAACTCAAGTCTTAGAAAATCTTGCGAAAACAGGCCTGCCTACTCGAGCAGAAATTAGTGATGCAATATCTGGAGCTCATGCTGAATGTGTTATGCTTAACAAAGGACCATTTATAAATAATGCCATTCGAACTTTAGAAAATATCTTAATCAGAATGGAATCTCACGGTTTTAAACAAAAAAATGCATTAAGACCACTTAATATAGCTCATAAAGCACTGGAAAAGCTAAATTAAGCTTTAATAATGTCGTCTATGATTTTTAAATGATGCTGTGTATGTATTTCAAAAAATTGAACTGTTTCTTTTTTGTTTAACATGCCAAATACAGGATGGTTAAAATAGGCTTTCTCAGATAGGGTTTCCAATTTCTTTAAGTTGGACTTGGTTTGATATAACAAAAGATTTACAGACTCTTTGGTAATATTAGCTGCAGGCTGGACTTGCTTAGGCGCTTTAGCTTTACCTCTTGGAAATTTCTTCAGTGCAAAAATAATCGACTTTTTTAAGCTAAAACTTGATTTGTATTCCTCAGGGTTGGATTTTTCCAAAGCCTTAGCAATACTATTTATAACCAGTAAGATATGTTCAAGATGCCAAAAGACAGGTGCGGCAGAGACTTTTAAATTACTTTTATTTCCAACGTGTAAATAATTATAGAAAGATGCTAATGATGTTTCAAGTTTATCCATGTGTAATGCTTTAGAAAGCTAAAATACCTTGCTTTTTTAGTAAAGGAATTTCAGTTAATGCAGAGGGTTTTATGCTATTTTCTTTAAATGTAAACACTTTATCAAAAAGCTGATTATCTTCAAAGTAGCTTACTTTATAGTGGTTAGTTAGTTTAAACAATTCTTCAGGAAGTATTTCTAGTTTCGCATAACTCTTTTTTGGCAAGAAATTGATTGTTTTGCGAAGTGTTGACGTTTTGTTGTGCTTTGAAAAACCTTCGCTAACTATGATAACCAATTCTAAACCAATCGGCTTGTTATTTAGAATATAAACGTTCCATTCATGAGTATCGCTGTCTTGGACCGGCTCATAAATTGCCGCTATGTAGACATCTTTTACGACAGGTATATGAATATCTTTTTTCAATTCAGAAATTTATTGTTGTAATAATTATTGTTTAGAATAATTGAAACAGCCTTAAGTTTATGTTTTTGAAAACATTTAGGTAGTTTCTCCAGGGAAATCAGGATCTAAATAATCCGGAATTCCATCTGCGTTTGAGTCTGGGTAGGGGAAAATAATATTTCCATCTTCATCAGAAATTTCATCTCTGGTTAATACACCATCACCATCATCGTCCACGTCCAGAAAATCCGGTATGCCATTCTCGTCGGTATCGTCTCCAAAAAATTCTCCATCTATTCTATCGTCAACCCTACCATCGTTATTAACATCTTCTAAATGAGAAGGTACACCGTCTCGATCGTGATCGGCTTCTTTAGATTGATACAGTTGGACTGAAAAAATAATGGGTTGGTATCTTAATATTCCTGAACCCAATGGAGGAGAAGCAAAGTAAGCTAAACCTGAAGGAATAAAAACTACACCAATACCAAAATCGTCATTAAAGGTTACTGTACCATCAGAATTTTCAACAAATCCAGAAGAACCTCTTAGTTCAGGTAATAACTCGTAAAAGCCTCTAATACTGTTAGTTAAGTCGAACCAGATTGGATTTGGGCTACTGTCAAACGTGTTATTGTCAATAGTAATGCCTTTGTAAGTGACAAAAGTAGAGTCTGAAAAGAATGGTTTTCTTTCTTGAGCATTACCCTCTCTAATTACCATGTAATACAAGGTATACTCAACACCTTGTTGTACTATTTGCTTAGACTGCAACAGATCAGATTCTATAATAGGTTCTCTATCATCACCTTCAACAATACTGTCAAAAACAAATTCTTGAAAGTTAGGATGTAAAGGATTGTCTATAAACTCGAAGTAGTGAGTTTGTAAAAAGCTTTCAATTTCAGCTGCATTTTCAATTTGGACTTCTTCGGGGTCTCTTACTTCAACGGAGAAACCGCCATTATCATCGTCATCACCACATGATGCTGTAAGTCCAATTAAAACTAGACCTAAAACTAAATACTTGAATAATTTCATTAACGTCATTATAACTTAATTAAGGAACGCAAGATACAATTTTCTATTATTTTTGTTTCAAAAAAAATTGTTATGCCTGCAAGTATGAGAGTGGACAAATACCTTTGGTGTGTTAGGTATTTTAAAACCAGGAGTCAAGCAACTCAAGCATGCAAAAAAGGACAGATAAAAGTTAATGAAGATAAGGTAAAACCTTCTAGAGAGGTTTATCCAACAGATAAAATATCAGTAAGAAAAAATCAAATCGACTACCAAATTGAAGTGTTAGATATTCCGGATTCCAGAGTTGGAGCCAAACTTGTAAATATTTACAGGGTAGACAAGACACCAGCTGAAGCATTTAAAACTATAGAAGCGCTTAAATATTCCCAGGAGTATTATAGAAAAAAGGGAACAGGAAGGCCTACAAAAAAAGACAGAAGAGATATAGACGATTGGTTTGAAAACGATAACGACAATGACAACAAGGATTGAGGAAAGCGCTTATTGGGAGGAGCGCTATAAAAATCATTTAACAGGCTGGGACTTAGGTGAGGTTTCACCTCCAATTAAGGCTTATGTAGACCAGCTCGAAGATAAGTCCATAAAAATATTAATTCCCGGCGCAGGAAACAGTTACGAGGCAGAATATTTATACCAAAAAGGATTTCGCAATGTTTCTGTTTTGGATTTTGCCCATGCACCACTCGAAAATTTTAAGAATAGAACATCTAAATTTCCTGAAAATCAATTGATTCATCAGAATTTTTTTGAGCACGATGATAAATATGATCTTATTTTAGAACAAACCTTCTTTTGTGCTTTACCACCACAATCCAGGCCAAATTATGCTCGAAAAATGCATGAGTTGTTAAATCCTGGCGGAAAATTAGTTGGGCTGTTATTCACATTTCCACTAACAGAAAATGGACCACCTTTTGGAGGGTCAAAAACCGAATACGTGAATTACTTCAATACTTTATTTCAGTTGGAACTACTCGAAGAATGCTATAATTCATTTGAAAAAAGACAAGGTAATGAGTTGTTTTTTAAGTTTTTAAAGCAGCTTTAAAAATGAAATTCAGAACAGAGCTACAAGCCATACCAGCTAAAAATAAAATAAATTACAACAGTAAGTTACTGTTTTTGGGGTCGTGTTTTGCTGAAAATATGGGCAGCTTTTTTAAAACTTACAGGTTTCAAACCACTCTAAATCCATTTGGAACGCTGTATTCCTCATCTGCCATTTCCAATGCTATTGCCATTGCCCTAGACGATTCTTTTACAATTGAGGATTCTCTTATACATTATAATGACTTGTGGACCTCATTTTATGTGCATTCGAGATTGTCAAAGCCGGAGAAGGATAATTTCATAACTGTTTTTAATGAAAGGTCTAAACTTCTGAAAGATTCCATTTTAGGCTCTGATTTTATTTTTATCACGCTTGGCACAGCTTTTGTTTTCGAACATATTGAAAGTGAAGAGATTGTATCCAATTGCCATAAAATTCCGCAGAAAGAATTTAGGAAAAGACTGCTAACCGAAGAAATAATAAAAAATGATTTGCAGCGAATAATCGACCAGATTAAAACATTAAACCCTAAAGCCAAAATTGTCTTCACATTATCTCCGGTGCGGTATCTAAGGGATGGCTTTGAAGAAAATCAACTAAGCAAGGCTCTATTGTACCTTTCTATCAAAAAATGTATTTCTGAAAATCCAAAGGCTATTTACTTTCCAAGTTATGAATATGTTTTAGACGACCTAAGAGATTATCGATTTTATAAAAAGGACCTTGTACATCCTAATGATTTGGCCTTAGAATATGTGTGGTCAAAACTCATAACAACATATTTTGATGACAAAACACAACTTACGCTTAAGCAAGTCGAAAAGATAAACAAAAGACTTCAACATAAATTTTTTCGAGCGGAATCCAAAGACTCAATTCACTTTAAACAACAAACTAAGCAGCTCATAGACAACTTAGTTAGCCAATTCCCAAATATTCAGTTTTAATCCAAGCTTAAACTGTCTTTGCTGATAGCTTCAAAATTCATTGTTATATTCAAAATTTTACGTGTGCGAAGTCAAAATGTATTGACTACAAACAAATAAGATTCTAAAACTCTCCTTACAAAGACAACTTTTACAGTTGTATCATAACTTTAATCGAATAGCGAAGTAAAAGAATTTTCAAGGTTAGTGATAACCTACTTAAGTACAAATCGTTCATCTGAGTATTCATTTCTTTTTTCATAAGTTGGGTTTAGCAGTCTTAACAGATTTTTAAAATATACGACAATTGCCCTATTTTTTACCATTTAATTACTGCACATCTTTGTTCCAAGATATAACAGAATGACTTGTTGTATCATCATTTAAATATTAATTAATTCAAATTTTTTATTATGAAATCTAAATTTTTAACGATTTGTGCAATTTTTTTCAGTTTAATCCTAACTACTACAACATCTTGTAGTAGTGATGATAGCGATGGTGGCGGCGGTGGCGGATCTGCTGCGATGGGTACGCTTAAGGCTACGGTAGACGGGTCTAGTTTTGAGAGTTCTGAAATGGCTACAAGCTTAACTGTAGTAGATGCAGGTGGAAACACAACCATGTTTATTACAGCCACAGACTTACAAGGTCGCAACATGACTTTACAAATTATTGGGTATGCCGGAGAAGGTTCTTACGATATTGGCGGAGCTAACACCATTTTGGTAAATGCTACTTGGGTTCTTGTAGATGTAAACAATCCACTTGCTTCACAAACATTTGCTTCGCCTTACGATGGCGATGCTGTAAGAGGAACAATTACAATTACTGCAGATAGCGGTGATAATATGCAAGGAACGTTCGAGTTTACGGCTAAAGACAATATGGGTGGCTCTACAATTGTAAATGTTACAAACGGTTCTTTCAACATTAATTATTAATCATTCAGATTATGAAAACTAAATATTACTTCTTATTTATATGTTGCGTTTTTGCAGGTTTAGTAGCAAATGCTCAAAAAACGCCTGCCGACCTTATAGTAAATGTATCTTCAAAGATTAACTCATTAGAGTTAACAGATGCAGGAACAGTACTCCTTAATACCAATGATGGACTTGTAGGAGTATACTATGAAAACTCAGAACCTGTTTTCGAATTTACTGAATACGGGAAAATAAAAGAAGATTCGTATTACCTAGTGCCCAATAGTCCTTATCTTATGATTGCAGATGGTGGATTTGCAGGCATGAAACAGAAAAAGGCTGTTTTAAACTACTTCACCGGTAAAGTAATCTTTGAATCTAAAGATCAAAACTGGGGGCAAGTTTTTACAGAGACTGTTGCCATACCTCAAAATAAATTAATTATCAGTGGATTTCAAAAAACTGGTAATCAAGCAGAAAGTGTAACACCCAAAGTTGCAGTATACGATTTAGAAACTGGTGAAGAGGATTTCTCTTTCTTTTTATCCGAACCGGGTAAAGTAACAATGAAGGCATTTATGGTAACTGGCGATGCTGTGATGTGGGACAATAAAATCATAATCCCTACTTCTCAGGGTGTAATCGCAAAATCTTTTAGCGGAGAGACACTTTGGGAAAACGGCATCAAAAACATCACTAATATTTATGTAGATGATAAGACAAAGACCATTTATGGAATAGAATCTGGCGCTTTAAGAGGATCTTCTAAAGACAAGATCTACAAAATGGATATTAATGGTAAAGAATCTTGGGAAGACGGTGTAAAAATAAAAGGTGTAATTTCCAATTTCCAGATTACAGACCAAGGCATTGCTGTCGTTTCCGACAAAGAAGGCGGCTCAAGTACGATTTCCTTTAAAAAGGCTGAGTCTGAAATTGCTTTCCTGGATGCAGCTACAGGTGAAGATTTGTGGGATAAAGCACCCAAAACAAAAGGTTATGTTCAGCATTTTTATGAAGTTGAAGACGGATTTTTATTTGGAATAATGGAAGGCGGTATTAATAAAATTAGTTTTGATGGTAAAAGTCTTTTTAAAAAACCACTTAAAACAGGCGAAAACATCATGACTATGGCGCTTTCGCCACAAGGTTTGATATACATCACTTCTGAAGACGCAAATATTATTAATTTAGATTCGGGTGAAACGGTTTGGAAAAAACCACTAAAATTCAAAAGATCTGAAAGTGTTGTTTCTACTTACGACGAAGCTTCTGGAAAATACATTATTGCCACAGATAAGACCATGTTTGCTATAGATGAAAACACAGGCGATTTTAAAGAAATTGCATCTTATAAATTTGATGAAAAGGAGATTCCAACTGATATCGAAATGAGAGGAAGCAACATTTACCTAAGTTCTAATCAGAACATGTATTTGTTTGATAACGAGGGAAAAGAAATTTACCACGAATATTACAAATCGCCTGGCATAAGTACTTTTGGAAAAATTGCTTTAGGCGCATTGGCTGTCGCCTCTACAGCTTTAATGGCGCATGAGGCTGCAGTAGCAGGAGCTAACAAAAATTACTTAGGACAGTACAATAGAGTAGGCGCTCAAGCACAACGTAATGCCGACATGTTCGAAGGCATAGCAACAGCTTCATTTTCTGCAATGGCAAAACGCTTTAGAGCCTCGGTCGCAACAAAAGACAGCCATGTTTTACTCACTAAAACAGACAATGGCGTTGGACTTTTAAAGCTTTCTAAAGATACTGGTAAAATTGAAAAGGAACTTACCACCAAAGACAAAAAGCCTGAGTATATTATCGATGAGATAGATGATTATCTTTATTATGTTAGTGATAGTCAAACCGTTTCAATCTTTAAAATATGATTTAGAAAAAGACCGTTGATGTGTAATCAACGGTCTTTATTTACTAACAAAATAACGCATCCTAGTTTTTTAAAAAGATGCCTTGAAACTTTATAAAAATTGATCTAAGTATAGAAGTAATTTCTATAGGGATTTCATAAAAAAAATACCTAGATCGTTCATTAATAAAATTACTTTTTTGGATAGTTTAGTTTCCAGGCATCCTCTTTTTTAATGATTATTTACTTTATCATGTCTTTAGAATTTAGTTTTATTATTCTTATTTTTTTTACAATTCTGGTCTTGGTTTGTGTGTTAGATTTTACAGATAGATTGTTTAAAAGTACATTTTCAAATACTGAAAATCAATATCTTTCAAAAATATATTTTCATAAATCTTGCATAGCGAAACGACAAAAAGATTTAAACCAATATGATTTTGAATTGTATAACTTAAAAGTAGCTTTAAAGATACAGAAGGAAATAGAGTTATAATTTTTCATTATTTTTAAAGCAAAACAATACAAGTGAAAACCTTTTTAAGTATTCTAGTATTTGCACTTTTAATAAATTTTAATAGTACAACGGCTCAGAACCCATCGGCGTTAGACAGTTTATGGGTGGCTTACAAGACGCAAACTAACGATTCTTTAAAACTTACTGCGGCCAACTATCTGGCTTTTCATTATATTTTTAGAACACCTTCAACAGCGGATAGTATTTTGAGAGAAGCATTAAATTATGCCAAACTAAAGAAGAAAAATTTTAATTATACTGAACTAACCAACACTAGGGGAATTTATTTTGATGTTTTAAGCCAAAAGGATTCTTCTAAGGTGTATTTTGAAAAAGCTCTAGAGCTATCCAAAACCAATGGTTTTTTAAGTCTGCAGGAACGATGTATTAATAATTTAGGGATGTTTAATTGGAATAATGGAGAGTTTAGCAAAGCTATTGATTATTTTTATGATGCATTAGATTTTAGTTTAACCCATAACCCTGAAAACGAAGCCGGACAAGCCATATACCTTAACAATATTGGCCTTATATATCAGGAGTTAAGGCAGTTTGAAAAAGCCATTGAATACCATAACAAAGCTTTGGCGATTAGGACAAAATATAATGATCTTAAAGACATGGCTAGGTCCAAAAATAACTTGGCGATTTGTTATAGAAATTTAGGAGATTATAAAAAAGCTGAAGAAACCATAAGAGAAGCGATTCTTTATGCTGAAAAAGCAGAGCAACCCAAGCAGTTCTATCAGTTTCACGATAATTTGGGTAATATTCTTAATGATCAGAAAAAGTACAATGAGGCCATTAAGGCTTATCTGGTGGCTTTAAATGTACCGGAGGAATACAGGAATAGAAATTCTAGAAACGAATTTATCATCTATTCCAATATCATAGATGCCTACAATGAGACCAGTCAGTATGACAAAGCAAAAGCCGCATATAAGGAAGGCCAAAGACTAATAGACCAAGATTCAACCTTTTACATGATTTCTGCTTCTTTTTACATCAATAGTGCTAAGACCTTTTACGCCACAAGGGAAAAGGAAAAGGCAGATGAGCTTTTTATAAAGTATCGAGAAGTACAGGACAGCTTATTTTCAGAACAAAATGCAAGTGCCATAGCAGAAGTTGAAACCAAGTTAAAAACCAAAGAAAAAGAAGCCGAATTAGCTGAAACGAAAAATCAGCTTCTTGAAAAAGAGTTGAAAGTAAAACAACAAAATATTTTTATATATGGTGGGGTCTCTGCCCTAGCGGTGTTAATCATTTTATCTTACTTAATCATAAGAGCAAAACAGCTTAAGAACAAACAACTTGAAAGAGAAGCCCAACTGCAAAAAGCATTAGCAGAAATTCAGCTTAAAAATAAACTTGACGAACAGCGACTACGTATTTCGAGAGATTTACACGATAATATCGGTAGTCAACTCACTTTTGTGATTTCCGGTCTTCAATTTTTAGAATTTCAGAAAGACATTAGCCCGGAGGGATTAAAATCTAAGGTGAAAAGTATAAGCGAATTTACCCAGCAAACCATTCACGATTTAAGAGATACCATTTGGGCGATGAACAAGGAAGAAATAGGACTTTCTGAACTCATTTCCAGGCTAAACAGCTTTATAAATAGGCTAAGCTTAAGAGAATCCATCACATTGGTTACTACAGACAAATTAAAAGCAGGTATAGAAGATATAAACTATTCTGCCATCGAAGGCATACAATTGTATCGAATCATACAAGAAGCCATAAACAATAGTGTAAAACATGCTGAAGCAGAGCATGTTACTATCATTATGGATAAAGAAAAAAAATTGAACATTTCGATTAAAGACGATGGTAAAGGCTTTGATGTAAAAACTGTAAAAGAAGGAAATGGCTTAAAGAATATGAAAGCTCGAGCGGAACGCCTAAACGCCAAATTAGTAATCGAATCTAATAAAGGTGAAGGAAGTGTCATAATTTTATCAATACCTACCTAATCTTTAAAATGAAAAACAAATGAGCACCAAACCAATTAGCATCGGACTTGTAGACGACAATGTTTTTATGCTTAATAGCGTGGAAGAAAAGTTGTCACTCTTTAGTGATATTGTAGTAAAATCTTCCAACCATGGCGGTTCTTCTCTTTTAGAACAACTGGAAGACGACTCCAATTACGACATCATCTTGATGGATATTGAAATGCCCGGATTATCAGGTATAGAAACTACGGCGATTGTTAAGCAAAAATACCCACAGATAAAAGTGGTCATGTTTACCGTTTTTGATAACGATGAGAATATTTTTAAAGCCATACAAGCCGGTGCAGATGGCTATTTGCTTAAAGATGTAAACCCGGAGGTACTATATAAAGGTATTCAAGACACATTAAATGGCGGTGCTGCAATGAATCCTTCAATAGCACTTAAAGCCCTAAAACTTTTAAGAAATCCGGAAAGTATAACAGACAAAGAGAAATCTAAAGAAGTGTCTTTAACTTCCAGAGAAACAGATGTTTTGGAGCAGTTAGGTAAAGGCTTGAGCTATACTAAAATTGCCGAAAATTTATTTATATCGCCTTCAACAGTAAGAAAACATATAGAAAACATATATAAAAAACTTCAGGTGCACAATAAGCTGGAAGCAGTAGACCGCGCCAGAAGACAAAACTTAATTTGATGTAAAATGAGGATTTTAATACTATTCACAGCGCTGTTATTTTTTGTTCAAAAGGGGTTTTCTCAGAGCAAAGCCAAAATCGACTCCATAAACACAATTGTTGTTGAAGAAATAAAAATTCCACTAGACGAACTTATTGAAATCTTTAAAAAAAACATAGAAGACGCCGAAAAATTAAATTATGCTGAAGGAAAAGCACAGGCTTTAAGTAAACTTTCAACAGCTTATAATTATCGCGGAGATAGCTATGACAAATCTACAGAGGCTTTGTTGGCTTCGATTAGGATGTATGAGTCTTTAGGTGATAAGCAAAAAATGGCAGAGCTCTATGGCGATTTTGGCTGGTTCTCGAAGCGTATTAACCTAGATGCGGCCATAAAATACATGCAAAGTGGAATTGCAATTGCGAGAGATAACAATTTTAAAGACGAACTCAAAGACCTATACAACAATTATGGTGTGCTTAAACAATGGAAAAACGAAGTGGACAGTGCTGTTTATTATTTTAATGAAGGATTAAAAATAAAGCGTGAGCAAAAAGACGATTTTGGCATACCTTACAGTTTGAGCAATCTCGCAGGTGCATATCTGGCTAAAGGCGAGCATGATACGGCTAGCTCGCTTTTAAAAGAATCCATACAGCTCAGAACTCAGCTTCAAGATAGTGTTGGCTTAGGCGAAAATTTTACTCAACTGGCTGAGGTGTATTACGATGATGGTAAATTAGACGAGGCCATGCCACTCTTCAAGCAGTCTATAAAAATAGCTATCGCAAAGGAATACCGAAAGCTGGAACAATTCAATTATGATTATATATCCAAAATATTTCAAAAACAAAACCAAGCGGATTCAGCGCTCTATTATTTTAAAAAATATGTCGATTTAAAAGACCAAATGTTTACCGAATCTCAAGAAGCTAAAATTTCAGAACTCACCATTGCTTATGAAACTGAAAAAAAAGAGCTCGCTTTGGCTGAATCTAAAATCGAAATTCAGCAGAAAAACTTTTTGCTTTACCTGTCTTTGGGAGGCATTATTTTATTTGGGATTATAGCTTTTCTCATTTACAAACAGCAACGCACAAAAAATTTGAAACTTAAGAAAGAGCTTGAATTGAAAGCGGCTTTAGCCAAAATAGAAACTCAAAACAAGCTGGAAGAGCAGCGCTTAAGAATATCCAGAGATCTACATGACAACATTGGCAGTCAGCTCACTTTTGTTATTTCCGGATTACAATTTATAGAATATCAAAAAGATATGACTTTAGACGGCGTGCGCACAAAAGTAAAAAGCATAGGTGAGTTTACGCAGCAAACCATACATGAGTTAAGGGATACGATTTGGGCGATGAATAAAAATGAAATTTTGCTTTCAGAACTCATTTCCAGGTTTACAAACTTCATTAATAGGCTCAGTATTTCAGAAACGATTAGCATAAACACGTCTAATGAAGTAGAGAACATCCAAGAAGGTACGTCTTACAGCGCTTTAGAAGGCATTCATATTTACAGAATAATCCAAGAAGCAGTAAATAACGCCATCAAATATGCAGAAGCTACAGATATTGAAGTCAATTTTACTCATGAGGATGCTGTAAAAGTTGAAATTAAAGACAATGGCAAAGGCTTTGATTTAGATAATGTTAAAAAAGGTAATGGCCTTAAAAATATGAAGAACAGGTCAAGTAAATTAAAAGCAAAAATAGACTTTGCTAGTTCACCCGATAAAGGAACTGTAATTACTTTAACCTTACCAAAATAGTTAATAGTTTGATTTTGAAACCTTAACTTATTAATTTAGATAGGCATAAATAGTAGATTTTCAGTTTCTAAAAACTTTTAATCAACTTACAGAATAGTTCTACCATATGAGGTTCAGCTTTTGCTGCAGTGTCTAAGATGTCTTTAATATCAACAGGTTTTAGGTTGTCAGGATCACACTCATCAGTTAGTACAGATACTGCAACAACAGGAATTTTAAGGTGGTTTGCAACTATTACTTCTGGAACAGTACTCATGCCAACAGCATCTGCACCAATTGTTCTGAGGTATCGGTATTCAGCTCTTGTTTCAAGTTGAGGTCCTAATACAGAAGCGTAAACCCCTTTGTGTAATGTAATGTTTTCATGATCAGCTATTTCTAGCATTTTATTACTCATCGCTTTGTCGTAAGGGCAGCTCATATCTACAAAAATATTTCCAAATTTAGACACATCTTTAAATGCTAACGGCGAACCTCCTTGTAAATTTATATGGTCGTCTATCAACATGAGTTCACCTTTGTTATAATCGAGATTTATAGCTCCGGCAGCATTGGAAACGAGTAGTTTTTTTATGCCTAAGGCATGCATAATTCTGATAGGAAAAGTAACGTCTAAAAGGCCATAACCTTCATACAAATGAAAACGCCCTTGCATAATCACAGCTTTTCGGCCTTCGATTAGACCATAGATTAGTTTACCTTTATGAAATTCTACAGTTGCAGTAGGAAAGTTAGGGATATGGTTGTAGCTTACTTCTTTTATAATCTCAACTTTGTTTATAAGTTGCCCGAGTCCTGTGCCTAAAATAATGCCAATTTCAGGGTTTTCAAATCCTTTTTCTTGGAGGTATGTTGTTGTTTCTTTTAAGTACTTCATCGTTTTATGAGTTTTAAGAGTTCCGGATGTTCCTCCAGATCTTCAACATAATCTATATCGTTTTTGTATTCTAAAATTGCGACGCTTTCAGATTTAATATCATTCAAAGTGTTTTTAAAAACCGTTTCAGAACTCCATATTTTATTTTCAAAAACAGCTGCGTTCATGTCTTGTAAACCCAGTAAGTAGTAGCCGCCATCCGTTGCAGGTCCAATAACAATCTTGTAAAGCTTCAGTAATTTAAAGGCTTTTTCAATCAAAGATTTGTCTACATCAAATAAATCTGAGCCGATAATGACTACGTTTTTGTAGCCTTTTTTAAAAGCAAACTCAAAGGCATACTTCATTTTAAATCCCAAATCGCCTTGAGGTTGTACATGTTTTTGATAGATTTTAGGATTCCAAATATCGTCCTGCTGAATTTTATCGGTGTACCAAAGGTGTTTATCTGCTTGAACCGTTTTGGTCACTTCAAAAGAGTGGGAGAGAAGTTTCTTGTAAATTAATAACGCATTTTCATCACCTATTGAAGAAGCTAATCTTTTTTTTACTTTTCCAAGTTCTGGATTTCGTATGAAAATGAGCAGACATTTATCCATTACATAACCTCTTTTTAGGTTTTAGTTTGAAATGTTCTTCAAAGCTAACCATGTTGTATAAAATTATAAATTCTATAAGTCAGAGTGATGAAAAGTGCTGAAAAAACCTATGATACAAATTTACTAAACATTTTGATGTTAATCCTGAAATAAGCGTATATAATTATAAATATGCAAAATTTACAAGCTTATTTATCAATATAATTTAAAACCGGTATTTTTACTTTAAGTTGTGGTGCCTTGGCAACTGCTTCCAGCCCCTGCAGTGCAGCCATAACAGTGCTGAGAAACTCTAATATCTCTATTTTGAAGGCTTTGCAAATCAAAATCTTTAAGGTGTTTAGGTTTTCCATTTACTTTCATGTCCAGCATTTGGTTAAAGTCGCAATCATACAGATAGCCATCCCAGCCAACAGATAGGGTGTTTCTGCACATCACATTTTGAACAGCCAGAGGATTATATGCCTCCACTAAAGTGGTCATGTAGTCCTCATAGTTGTCAGAGGCAATAAGAAAATCTAAAAATCTTGAAATCGGTAAATTTGTAATTGCCATTAAATTGTGGAAACAAATGCCAAAATCGTCTAGAAGTGCTTTTTTAAAGTCTTTTTCTAAATCACTTTGGTCTGCGGGCATAAAGGCTCCTGACGGGTTGTATACCAAATCCAATTTCAATGGGCTATCAGGCATGCCATAGCCTACCTCGTTTAGCGACTTTAGAGCTTCAATAGATTGATTGAAAACACCTTCACCCCTTTGTCTATCAGTTTTACCTCTTGTCCAATGCGGCATGGACGAAACGACGTGAATATTATGCTTTTTAAAAAATTCAGGTAAATCGTAGTATTTTTTATTAGCCTTGATAATGGTAAGATTAGAACGTACTATAAAGTCTTTAATCCCCTTTTTTGAGGCTTCTGCTACAAACCATCTGAAATTTGGGTTCATTTCTGGGGCACCACCTGTTAGATCTAAGGTTTGTGCACCACTTTTTTCGATAACATCCAGACAAAGTTGCATGGTTTCTTTTGTCATGATTTCTTTTCGATCCGGTCCGGCATCTACATGACAATGTGTACAAACTTGGTTGCACATATAACCTAAATTGATTTGAAATATTTCAAGTGGTTTAGGTTTAAATACTTCAAAACCAGAGGATTTTATTTTGTCCTTAAAGTATGGAAGATCTCCATTTTTAAAAATGCCGTTCGACAAATAGTCTAACTGATTTTTAGGATCTGCTAGCTTATCTTGCCTTTTTTGTAAAGATTTTAGTTTAAGTTTTGCCATAAGAGATTATCCCTCAAGTTTTTTTACTTTGTTCATCATCATCGTACTATGGACTAAAGCTGCTCCACTTTTAATTGCGGCCCCAACATGAACAGCTTCCATCATCTCCTCTCGTGTAATACCTCTTTGTAAGCTGTCTTTTGTGTAAGCATCTATGCAGTATGGACATTGTTCAGTATGTGCTACAGCCAAGGCTATGAGTGTTTTCTCTCTAGCTGTTAGCGCAGCATCTTTAAAAACACTATTGTAATAGTTGAAAAAATTTTCGCCTAACTCTTTTTGAAATTCTGTTATTTCACCAAACTTTTTTAAATCATTCGGATCGTAATAAGACTTACTCATTCATTTTTTATTTAAAAATTACAAGTAGCTAAGATATTAGTATTTTAAAGATTGTACAGAAGTTTTAATATAAAATTTGGGAAATTCAGTTTGCTTAAAAATGACAGTATAATAACTAGAATAAACCGAATTACAGAGGTGGATTTACAATCTAAAATAATTAGAAAAGCAAAATTAAAAACTTATCTGCCAGGCATAAAAATAAGGGCATATGGATAATCTTCTTTCAATTGATCGTAGGTTTTGTCAGCTTCAAGTTTTGTGCGAAATTTTCCGACCCAAACTTTATAATTAGGTGTTTCAAACTCTATTGTTACGTTGTAAGGATATTCTTTTTCATAGTATTTTTCTCTTACCTCTATCGCATTTTCTTTTTTTCCGGAAAATAGCTGTATGGTGTAAAAAGACTTTATTTTATGGTCTTTCATCATTTTATTCTTAATCGTTAAAATAGAATCTACTTTACGAGTATCTATTTCAAAATTTTGGCTGTATACAAAACAGCTAAAGAACAATAATATGCCAAACAAAGATTTTTTAAATACCATAGGTTTTATATTAATTTGAAGCAAATTTAACTTTTTTTGAGTTTGCGTGCATTTTTATTATTTAGATTCATTTTAAATTAGAAATTAACAAATGTGATGTTTCCATAATCTCGGTAATATCGTATTTTTGCGCTAATTTGGATTTCAAATTTTAACGATTCAAACTAATTGAAAATTATTATGAGAAAGGTGATTTTACGCCCTTATTTATTTGCAATTACTCTATTTCTTCTCACAACTGTTTACGCCTTTTCACAAGATGTAGCTGAAGCTCAGCCTGCAGAAACAGCTGCTGTCGAAAGTCCTGTACCTAATGGTAACCCGGAAAACGGAGAAAAATTGTTTAAGTCGCTCTGTGCTGCTTGTCATAAGCCATATGCAAGAGCGGTAGGGCCAGCTCTTCATGGTGTGGTAGACAAATACGATGGAGATTTTGAGTGGTTGTACGCATGGATTAAGAATTCTGCTGAGCTTATCAAATCAGGTGATGCTCGTGCAAATGCAATCTACAACGAGTACAATCAGGTTGCGATGAACGCATTTCCTCAGCTAAGCGAACAGGATATGGATGATATTCTTGCTTATGTTGAATTGCCACCACCGCCACCACCAACTCCTGCTGCAGGAACTGAAGTAGCAAGTGCTGCAGGTGCCGGTACCGGAGTTTCAACCGATTTAATACTTGGTATTTTATCATTTGTGTTGTTGTTGCTTGTGGTTATTCTTTACCTGGTTAACAAAACACTTAACCGTTTTGCAGAGGTAAATGGAGTGCAGTTACGAGAAGATACAACAGGTAGAAAGCCTTTGTGGAAAGCCTATGTAGAAAATCAATTCTTACTATTGGTTACTGTTGTGGTATTCTTGCTAGGTACTGCATGGTTTGGTTACGGTTACCTTATGCAGGTAGCAGTAGATCAAGGATATGAGCCAATTCAGCCAATACATTATTCTCACAGAATTCACGCTGGAGATAATAAAATTGAATGTAAATACTGTCACTCTTCTGCAAGAGTCTCTAAGCACTCAGGAATACCATCTCTAAATGTTTGTATGAACTGTCATAAACAAATCGCAGAAGTTGCGCCGGAAACATTAGCAGAAGGTAAAGAGGAGTTTAATGTAGATTACAATAAAGAGATTGAAAAATTATATGAAGCTGTAGGCTGGGATAGAAATACTCAGTCCTATACTGGAGAATCTAAGCCTGTTAAATGGGTTAGAATACATAATTTGCCAGATCACGTTTACTTTAATCACTCTCAACACGTTTCTGTTGGTAACATAGAGTGTCAAACTTGTCATGGTCCTGTTGAAGAGATGGAATATATGTATCAAAATGCTCCTCTCACTATGGGATGGTGTATAAATTGTCACAGAGAAACAAATGTTCAGGTAAAAGACAATGACTACTACACGAAAATTCATGAGGAATTATCCAAGAAGTATAATATTGAAGAGTTTACCGCTGCTGACATGGGTGGTATAGAATGCGGTAAATGTCATTATTAATAAAAATTAGAAATACTTAGTTTTACTATGTCTTTAGATAAAAAATATTGGAGCAACCCCGAAGAACTTAATGCAGACAGTCCTGTATTAGAGGCAATCCAAAAGAATGAATTTGCAGAAGATCTTCCTAGTAAATCAGAAATTAGAGAGGAAGAGGCATCTGATGATAATTCAACATCAAGGAGAGATTTTTTAAAGTACGTTGGTTTTAGTACTGCTGCTGCAACAATTGCTGCTTGCGAAGGTCCAGTTGTAAAATCTATTCCTTATGTTTTTCAGCCAGAGCGAATAGTTCCGGGTGTTGCTGAGTATTATGCAACAACAATGGCAGATGGTTACGATTTTTCAAGCGTACTTGTCAAGGCCAGAGAAGGAAGACCAATCAAGATAGAATGGAATGATAAGGCTACTGCAAAAGCAGCCGGTGGTGCCAGAGTGCACGCTTCAATTTTATCCTTATACGATACCAAGCGCTTACAAAACCCATTGGTTGATGGCGCAGATGTGACTTGGAAAACATTTAACACATCTGTTCAAAATGAACTAGATACGGTTGGGAACAAACAAATAGTACTTTTAACGCAAACTTTTGCCAGTCCAAGTACTACAAAACTGATAGAAGAATTTAAAGCAAAATATCCAACAGCAAAGCATGTTGTGTACGATGCGATTTCAGAACATGCTACTTTGGAAGCATTTAAAGTAAAGTATGGTGTAAGAGCTTTACCAAATTATGATTTTACCAAAGCAGAAACTATTGTTTCTATAGGTGCCGACATACTTGGCGATTGGCAAGGAGGTGGATTTGATTCAGCTTATGCTAAATCCCATACGCCTACAAATGGTAAAATGTCTAAGCACTATCAATTTGAGGCTAACCTTACACAAACCGGTGGTAATGCAGACATTAGAGTGCCTGCAAGCCCATCTGTACAAAAAAGTGTATTAGTTGAAATCTACAAACAAGTTACCGGAGATGCTGTTTCATCAAAACTGCCATCAGACTTAAAAGAAAAAGTTGCAGATGCTGTTAAGCATTTAAAGAAATCCGGAAGCAAAGCTATTGTTGTTACAGGTTTACAAGATAAAGCTGCTCAGTACCTTGCACTTCAAATTAATGAAGCTTTAGGTTCGGATGTAATTGATACACAAAATTATAGATTAGTAAGACAAGGTAACGATGCAGAAGTCATGTCTCTTGTAAAAGACATGAATGCCGGTAAAGTAGGTGCTTTAATTACATGTGGTGTAGATCCTGCCTACTCTTTACCAAATGCTGATAATTTCCTAGCAGGTTTAAAGAAAGTTAAAACTACAGTAAGCTTTGCGCTTAAGAAAAACAAAACAGCTGCAGCTTCTAAATATGTAGGTGCTTTACCTCACTACTTAGAGTCTTGGGGTGATGTTCAATTCACCAAAAACGAATTTGGATTGATGCAACCCACAATTCAAAAGCTATTTAATACAAGACAATTTCAAGATTGTTTATTAACTTGGACTGGAAATCAATCCAATTATTACGATTATTTAAAGTCTAGTTTTTCATCATATTCAAACGGAACATCATGGAATATCGCGCTTCATGATGGTGTATTCCAATCTTCTACATCAACAGATTTAGAATCTATAACAGAGGAAGAGGGCATGAGTTCAACATCAGCTTCTGCTTCTCAAATGGCTTCTCAATTATTAAAGAATACTGCTGGTGGTTCATTCGAGCTTACTTTATATTCTAAAGTAGCAATGGGTGATGGAAAAGGTGCTAATAACCCTTGGTTACAGGAGTTCCCTGATCCAATAACCAGAAATACCTGGGATAACTACTTAACTATTTCTAAGAAAGATGCTGATGCTCTAGGTTTAGAAAACAGAGTAACGTCAAAAGGTGCTATCGATGGGGATGTTGTTGATGTTACTATGGGTAACACTACTGTAAAAAATGTTCCTATCATGGTTCAGCCGGGTCAAGCGCCAGGTACTTTAGGATTAGCTTTAGGGTATGGTCAAGTTGATGGTCTTCAGGAAGAAATGAAAGTTGGTGTAAATGCTTATCCGCTTTACAACAATTTTTCAACTACTCAGAGTGTAGAAATTTCAAAAGTTGAAGGAAATCATGAATTTGCCAGTCTTCAGCTTCAAAATACAATGGCAGGTAGAAAAGACATTATTGTTGAGACTACTTTAGCCGATTATGTAAACAAAGGTAAAGAGGAGTGGAATCCAACGCCGATGTTCTCAAAAGACCATATCGAATATCCATTTGATTCTAAAGAAGTAAATCTTTGGCAGGAATTTGACCGTTCTATTGGACATCATTTTAACTTGTCTATAGATTTAAATTCTTGTACGGGATGTGGTGCTTGTATTATTGCATGTCACGCTGAAAATAATGTACCCGTAGTAGGTAAAGCTGAAGTTAGAAATAACAGAAACATGCACTGGTTGAGAATCGATAGATATTACTCCGCCGGTGATACATTTAAAGAAGAGCAAAAACGTTACGAGGATGATGGAGCTTTAGATCACCACAGAAATGTTGAAGTTGAATCTTTCGATAATCCTCAAGTGGCTTTCCAGCCGGTTATGTGTCAGCATTGTAATCATGCACCTTGTGAAACGGTTTGTCCTGTAGGTGCTATTGGTCATGGTCGTCAGGGGCAAAATCAAATGACTTACAACCGTTGTATCGGTACAAGATATTGTGGAAACAACTGTCCTTACAAAGTAAGACGTTTCAACTGGTTTAAGTACAATAAAAATGACGAGTTCGATTATCATATGAACAATGATCTAGGTAGAATGGTTCTTAACCCGGATGTTACTGTACGTTCAAGAGGTGTAATGGAAAAATGTTCTTTCTGTATGCAAATGACTCAG
The DNA here is from genome assembly GCA_964396065.1 of uncultured Mesohalobacter sp. Taxonomy (GTDB): domain Bacteria; phylum Bacteroidota; class Bacteroidia; order Flavobacteriales; family Flavobacteriaceae; genus Psychroflexus. Next base: position 31,595 of record CAYNCI010000019.1, read on the forward strand.
AAATCTATACTTGATGCCAAGAGAGATGGACGTCCTGTTAAAGATTCTGAATTCCAGACAGCATGTTCAAATGCTTGTGATAGTGGAGCACTTGTTTTTGGTGATGTGAATGACAAATCAAGTGAAGTGTACAAAAAATTACAGGACGATAGAAAATTCTATCTGCTAGGATATTTAGGTGTAAAACCTAATGTATTTTATCAAACTAAAGTAACAAACAGTTAAATTAATCAATTAATCTGAAAATAAATTATGTCTCATTACGAAGCTCCGATTAGAAAACCGCTTGTAACAGGCAATAAAACATACCATGACGTAACCGTGGATATTGCTCGACCGATTGAAGGTAGAGCAAATAAAATGTGGTGGATCGTGTTTGGTATTGCTTTAACTGCTTTTTTATGGGGATTAGGATGTATTGTTTATACAATATCAACAGGAATAGGTGTTTGGGGTCTTAACAACACCATAGAATGGGCGTGGGATATTACTAACTTCGTTTGGTGGGTTGGTATTGGTCACGCAGGTACATTAATCTCCGCGGTACTTTTATTATTTAGACAACGTTGGAGAATGGCGGTAAACCGTTCTGCAGAAGCAATGACTATTTTTGCTGTTGTACAAGCCGGTTTATTCCCAATTATCCACATGGGTAGACCATGGTTAGCATATTGGGTATTGCCTATACCAAACCAATTTGGTTCATTATGGGTTAACTTTAACTCACCGCTTTTATGGGATGTATTTGCAATTTCTACATATTTATCTGTATCCTTAGTATTTTGGTATACAGGTTTATTACCAGATTTTGCAATGATCAGAGATAGAGCAAAATTACCTTTTCAAAAGAAAATATATTCAATATTATCTTTCGGTTGGAGTGGTAAAGCTAAAGACTGGCAAAGATTTGAGGAAGTTTCTCTTGTATTAGCAGGTTTGGCTACACCATTAGTACTTTCTGTTCACACTATTGTATCTTTTGACTTTGCTACGTCTGTTGTACCGGGTTGGCACAGTACAATCTTCCCGCCTTATTTTGTTGCAGGTGCAATTTTCTCAGGTTTTGCCATGGTGCAAACACTGCTTATCATTATGCGTAAAGTATCTAACTTAGAAGATTATATTACTATAGACCACATCGAGTTAATGAATAAAGTAATTATCCTTACAGGTGGTATTGTAGGAGGTGCTTATATAATCGAATATTTCATAGCTTGGTATTCAGGTAGCGCTTATGAAGATTATACTTATTTATCTTTTGGTGCTGCAACTGGTCCATACTGGTGGGCATTCTGGGCATTAATCTTCTGTAACATGATTGCTCCAATCACTTTGTGGTGGAAAAGTCTAAGAAGAAATATTATGTGGACGTTTATTCTTTCAATAATCATCAATATTGGAATGTGGTTTGAAAGATTCGATATTATTGTACTTTGTTTAAGTAAAGGAAGAACGCCTTCTACTTGGGCAATGTTCTCACCAACTTTTGTCGATGTAGGTATATTTATAGGAACTATTGGATTCTTCTTTGTATTGTTCTTATTATACTCTAGAAGTTTCCCTGTAATTGCACAAGCAGAGGTAAAAAGTATTTTAAAATTATCAGGAGATCGTTACAAAAACATGAGAGCAGAACATGGTGATAATGCACAATTGTATGAATTACCTGATCAAGAGCCATTACAAGATTTTGACAAATTAATAGCAGATCTTGAAAACAAGAACGAAGAGATTGCAGATGAAAATGGAAATTTAGCCCAAACCCTTGTGTTGAATATAGGCAAAGCCACACAAGATATGGCAGATGACCTTAAACGATTATCTGGTGTAGGTCCGGTTTTGGAAGAAAAGTTAAACCAACTCGGCATATATACGTATAATCAGATTATGAATATGTCTGAGAAAGAGTTTTCTATATTAGATCAATTGATAAGTAAATTTCCAAAGTCTAAAACCAAGTTTTGGTCTGGTGAAGCTAATATTTTAAATAATAATTAATTATGGCAGATTATACTTTAATGGCAATCTACGATGATGATGATCATCTGGTAAAGGCCTTAAAAGAAACAAAAGCTGAAAAGTATCATGTCGAAGAAATTTACACACCATTTCCAGTACATGGTTTAGATAAAGTTATGGGTCTTCCTCACACTAGACTTGCAATTAATGCTTTTTTATATGGTGTTACAGGTCTTTGTGTTGCAGTTTGGATGATGAATTTTATGATGATAGAAGACTGGCCAAGAAATATTGGTGGTAAACCAAGTTTTTCCTATATAGAAAATATGCCGGCTTTTGTGCCTATCATGTTCGAGATGACTGTATTCTTTGCCGCTCACTTAATGGTGATTACATTTTATATGCGTTCAAAAATTTGGCCTTTCAAAAAAGCTGAAAATCCAGATCCCAGAACAACAGACGATCATTTCCTTATGGAAGTTAGTGCTACTAAAGAAAACATACAATCTATTGCAGAATTCTTACACAGCACCGGTGCTAAGGAAGTAAAACTAAAACAGTCTTAACTTATGAAATTATCTAATTTATACATATTATCACTAGTTTTTATTTTAGCATCTTGTGCAGATAAAAAAAGCCCGAACTATCAGTATTTCCCTGATATGTATGAATCATTAGCTTATGAAACCTACTCTGAAGCAGAATTGTTTGAAAACGAACAAACGGCTATGATACCTGTAGATGGTACAATAACAAGAGGCTGGTTACCATACGAGTATGATGATAATGCAGATGGATATGCTATGGCAAAAGTGGAACTTAAAAACCCTATTCTTTACTCAGAAGAAAATATAGCTAAAGGTAAAGAACTATACGAAATATATTGTGCTACTTGCCACGGCAAGAAAGGTGACGGTATAGGCTACTTAGTAGAAAGAGAAAAAATCTTAGGTGTACCTTCTTATGACGATAAGGGTCGTGCTATTACAGAAGGTAGTGTTTATCACGTAATGTACTATGGTATCAATACAATGGGGTCTTATGCTTCTCAAATGAGTGAAAAAGAACTTTGGCAAGTGGACCACTATGTTATGAAACTTAAAGATGCACTAGAAGGCAAATCTGAAAGAAGTTTTGACAATACAGAAATTATTGAAATAACTGACGAAGAAACTGGAGAAGTAATTGAAGCCATATTTGAGACTTCTAATGAAACCCAATCATACTAATCTTAATATTAAAGAATTTAAATATTATGTATACAATGTCCAGTAAACTCCGATTAACAGCAATTGTGCTTGTAGTAGTCGGTATATTAGGAATAGCATATGGATTCATTTCGGCTCCTTCAAGCCCTGAAGAAGCTATGGAATTGGTTGCTCATGCTGATTCTCATCATGGAGATGGTCATGCTGTAGCAGGCGATTCTCATGCTGCAGGTGAACATGATGCTGAACACGCAGAACATGTTTACCATCAATTAGCAAATAGACCTTGGTCTGCGGTGATGGTTCCGATGTTATTTTTCTTTCTTATCTCTGTAGGTGCTTTAGTATTTTATGCTATACAAAATGTAGCTCAATCCGGTTGGTCTCCTTTATTATTTCGTGTTATGCAGGGAATATCAAATTACATGGTCCCTGGAGCAATAACCATATATGTGTTTATGATTTTATCTGCATTTCATTTTAATCACATTTACATTTGGATGGATCCTGAAACCGTTGCTAATGATGCGGTTATACAATTAAAAACGGCTTATTTAAATGTACCTTTCTTTATTGCAAGGATGACATTAATTCTAGGGGGTTGGATTTTATTCAGAAAAGTTTTAGTTAGCAATTCCTTAAAGCAAGACGAAACATTAAACTTATCCTTGTATAAGAAAAACATAAAAATTTCAATTGCCTTTTTGTTGATCTTTATTTTCAGTGAGGCTGTGTTAGTTTGGGATTTTATCATGAGCTTAGATCCACACTGGTATTCAACTTTGTTTGCATGGTTTGTTTTTGCCAGCATGTTTGTTTCAGCTATTACAACCATAGCATTAGTTACAATTTACCTTAAATCTAAAGGATTGCTTGAGCATGTAAACGACAGTCATATTCATGACTTGGCCAAGTTTATGTTTGGTATCAGTATTTTCTGGACTTATTTATGGTTTTCTCAATTTATGCTTATTTGGTACGCTAATATGCCGGAAGAAGCAGTGTATTTTGTATCAAGAATAGAAAACTATAAGTTAATGTTCTTTGCAACATTAGCGATAAACTTTGTGGGTCCACTTTTAATTTTGATGAATTCTGACTTTAAACGTGTAAACTTCTTAGTTGTGCTAACAGGTGTATTAATCCTAATAGGACATTATTTTAATTTCTTCTTATTAATTATGCCTGGAACTGTTGGAGAGTCTTGGTCTATTGGTATACCAGAAATAGGAAGTGTCTTATTCTTTGCAGGTTTATTTTTATACTTTATTTTTTCAGGCATCAGCAAATTACCACTTGTGCCTAAGAATTCACCTTTCCTAAAGGAGAGCAAACATTTTCATTATTAATATTTAATCTAGTTTAGATAAAAGTCATATGACAGCATTTTTAATCATAATAGTTTTAGCGCTTTTAGCAATTTCGTTTTGGCAAATATCAAAAATATACAAGTTGTCAAAACCAACAGACGATGATGGGGTAATAGCCAATAACAAGGATAACTCTAAGCAAGCAAAAATAATGTTGCTTTTCATGATTTTCCTTTATGGTATTATGATTTATTCATTTGTAAGTCTAAGTAAGTTTTATTTACCTGAAGCGTCTTCAGAGCATGGACCGGGATACGATCAGTTAATGTTTATATCAATAGCGGTTATCATGGTTGTTCAAGTCATAACACAAGCTCTACTTCACTACTTTGCCTTCAAATATAAAGGTGAAAAGGGTAAAAGAGCTTTATTCTTTGCAGACAACAATACCTTAGAATTCATATGGACCATAATTCCTGTTTTTGTTTTAGCAGGCCTTATTATATATGGTCTGGTATCTTGGACAAAAATCATGAATCCAAAGATTGATGAGGATACTCTTGTAATTGAGATTTATGCTTATCAATTTGACTGGAGAGCAAGATATGCAGGAAATGATAATGTTCTAGGTAAAGCAAACGTTCGATTTATAGAGGGTATAAACCAACTTGGTGTAGACGAAACTGATGAATACGGAAAAGATGATGTTATTGTAAATGAACTTCATTTGCCGGTTGGGAAACCAGTAATTTTCAAGTTTAGATCACAAGACGTTTTACACTCTGCATACTTCCCGTTTTTTAGATCTCAAATGAATGTTGTACCGGGTATGATTACCGAATTTGGTTTTACTCCTACAATAACTTCTAAAGAAATCAAAAATAGCGAATATATGGTTGAAAAAGTTAAGCGTATTAACGATATTCGTAAAGAAAGAAGTACAGAATTAATTTCAAATGGTGAACAGCCGTTAGATGAGTATGAATTTGAATACTATTTATTGTGTAATAAGATTTGTGGTGTTACACACTACAACATGCAAATGAAAATAGTAGTTGAAGAAGAAGAAGAATTTAACAAGTGGATGGAAGAACAACAAACGTTCGGAGATTTATTAGCAAAACAATAAATAAACAATAATTTAAAAGATGTCAGTAGCAACAGCAGCACATACAGATCACCACGATGATGCACATGCACATCACCACCACGAGCAATCGTTTATAGAAAAGTACATTTTTAGTACAGATCATAAAATGATTGCTAAGCAATACCTAATTACTGGTCTTATAATGGCTTTTATAGGTATTTCGATGTCATTATTGATGAGATTACAATTAGCTTGGCCTGACCAGAAATTCTGGGTATTTGAAGCCTTTTTAGGTAAATTTGGCCAAGATGGTGTAATGGACCCAGGAATTTATCTGGCACTTGTAACTATACATGGTACCATTATGGTATTTTTTGTATTAACAGCTGGATTAAGTGGTACGTTTAGTAATTTATTAATTCCACTTCAGATAGGTGCTAGAGACATGGCATCCGGTTTGTTAAATGCAATATCTTACTGGTTATTCTTTTTGTCTTCTGTAATAATGGTATCCTCCTTGTTTGTAGAAGCCGGACCGGCTTCAGCAGGTTGGACAGTGTATCCTCCGCTAAGTGCTTTACCTCAAGCTATAGGTGGTTCAGGGATGGGAATGACTTTATGGTTAGTCTCCATGACAATATTTATAGCATCTTCGTTGTTAGGATCTCTTAATTATATTGTAACTGTTCTTAATTTGAGAACGCAGGGGATGTCTATGACAAGATTACCTCTTACAGTTTGGGCATTTTTTGTAACAGCTATAATAGGTGTGGTTTCATTTCCGGTTTTATTATCAGCAGGATTATTATTATTGATGGATAGAAGTTTTGGAACATCCTTCTTCCTAAGTGATATCTACATACAAGGTGAAGTATTAGCTCATCAAGGTGGATCACCTGTATTATATGAACACTTATTCTGGTTCTTAGGTCACCCTGAGGTATATATTATCTTACTACCTGCTTTAGGTATTACATCAGAGGTAATTGCCACAAACGCAAGAAAGCCAATTTTTGGTTACAGAGCTATGGTAGCTTCTATTCTTGCAATTGCTTTCTTATCTACAGTTGTTTGGGGTCACCACATGTTCGTATCAGGGATGAATCCATTTTTAGGTTCTGTGTTTACATTTACTACCCTGTTAATTGCTATCCCTTCTGCGGTTAAAGCCTTCAACTATATCACAACACTTTGGAAAGGTAATTTGCAGCTAAACCCTGCGATGTTATTTTCTATTGGTTTGGTATCAACATTTATTACAGGTGGTTTAACCGGTATCATACTTGGAGATAGTACCCTAGATATAAATGTACATGACACTTATTTTGTAGTTGCACACTTTCACTTGGTAATGGGTATCTCGGCCTTATATGGATTACTAGCAGGTGTATACCACTGGTTCCCTAAAATGTTCGGTAGAATGATGAACAAAAATTTAGGTTATGTTCATTTCTGGGTAACGGCAGTTGGTGCTTACGGTGTTTTCTTCCCAATGCATTTTATCGGTATGGCAGGATTACCAAGAAGATATTACACAAACACTGCCTTCCCATATTTTGATGATTTAGCTGATACAAATGTTTTAATATCTGTATTTGCATTCATAACAGCAGCTGCACAAATTGTGTTTATTTACAACTTTATAAGTTCTATTTTCTATGGTAAAAGAGCACCTCAAAACCCTTGGAGAGCAACTACACTAGAATGGACAGCACCAGTAGAACATATACACGGTAACTGGTACGGCGAATTACCAAAAGTTTACAGATGGTCTTATGACTACAGTAAATTAAATAATGATGGTACAGATTATGTAATTGCCGGTCAAGATTACATACCTCAAAATGTACCTCTTCAGGATAATGAAGAAGAACTAAATCACTAGAATTATTTCTATACTATAAATTACAAACTCCTTGAAATATCAAGGAGTTTTTTGTTAATATGAGTTACAGACCAATATCTTTTTTAGGGGCCATTTTATTATTTGTATTAAAGGGATTTAAAACCAAGTTTAAAGATTGTGTAGAAAGTAGTTGGTCTTTTATCATAGGAATCCTATTAATATTCATTTTGGTATTAATCTTAAGTAATACGTAACAATTTTATTTTTTTATCGTCCTATAAAACAAAACATTTTATGAAACACATTTTTCCATTACTCGCTGCATTTTTATTAGTGGCGTGTAGTACTATAAACATTCCGGTAAACGATTTAGCAACTCAAAATCCAATTAATGCTAGTTTAGATTTATCAAATGTAACAGACGATAAAGTTCCTGTAACCATAAACCCGGGTAGATTTATACAAGATACCGTCACCTTTAGGTTGCCAAGAGTAATTCAAGGCACTTACTCTGTAAGTGATTTTGGTAAATATGTTGAAGATTTTAAAGCGTTTAATTATAAAGGAGAAGAACTTGAGTATAAAAAAACTGATACCAATACTTGGACGGTATATAATGCTAAAGATTTGGATAAAGTCTCTTATTATGTGAACGACACTTATGACATAGAAGGTCAAGGTGGTGGTATCGGAGGAGAAGTACCATTTTCGCCGGCAGGAACAAATATTGAACCTGAAAATTATGTGCTAAACCTTCATGGCTTTGTTGGCTATTTTGAAGAACTTAAGTCTAATCCGTATCAGCTTGAGGTTGTTTCACCATCAGACTTCAATAGAACTTCAGCACTTCAATCTACAGGTGTTGAAACTGTAGAAGAAGGAAAATACACTAAGAGTAAATATTTTGGTTCACGTTATTTTGATATTACAGACAATCCAATGATGTATGGGAAATTGGATGTCGAAGAATTTATGGTTGGCGATATTCAAATCGTACTGAGCGTCTATTCTCCTAACAAAAAACATTCAGCTGCCAGCCTAAAAGAAACCATTTATACAATGATGGAGGCTCAAAAATCCTATTTAGGCGATATCAATTCTACTTCTCGATATGATATTTACCTGTATCTTTCAGAGATGGACGAGAAATCGCCAAAAGGCATGGGTGCCTTAGAGCATCATACTTCAACTGTTGTTGTTCTGCCGGAGAGCTTAAGTAAAGAAGAGCTTGCAGACTCAATGGTAGATGTTGTTGCTCATGAGTTTTTTCACATTGTAACACCTCTTTCTGTTCACTCCGAAGATGTGCATTATTTTGATTATTATCAGCCTTCATTTTCGAAACACTTATGGATGTACGAAGGGGTTACAGAATACTTTGCACAACATTTTCAAGTTTATAAAGGTCTTGTACAACCACAAGATTTTTATGCTACAGTGATGGAAAAAATTTCAATGTCAAAGAATTTTGAAGATGGCATGAGTTTTACTGTCATGAGTGAAAATATACTCGATGAGCCTTATAAATCTAATTACATTAACGTGTACATGAAGGGTGCTTTGATTGGAATGAGTATCGATATTTTGATGAGAAAAGAAAGCAATGGTCAAAGGAGTATGTTGTCTTTAATGAAAGAATTATCTGAAAAATACGGAAAAGATAAGCCATTTTCAGATGAAGAACTTATAGACGAAATTACGGCAATGACTTACCCAAGTGTTGGCAAATTTTTACAAACACATGTTGTAGGAAACACGCCAATAGATTACGATTACTTTTTTAACCTTGCCGGTCTAACAACCGTTAAAGACGAAGTTCCTACAAATTACATTTTTGCTGGTGGACAAAACATCATTTTTGACGCAGACCAAGCTAAAGGCACAATTTTCTTTTCAAATACAGCACTTAATAATACCTTTTGGGCCTCACAAGGTATCCAAGCGGGTGATATTATTAAAAAAGTGAATGGCCAGGAGCTAAGTTTAAGCAATGCTCAACAAATCATAGGGGGCATGTTTGGATGGCAGCCAGGTCAAGATATTAGTATGGAACTGCAACGAGATGGCGAAATAATTACAATAGAAACAACTCTAACCGAGGCTAAAGGGATAACTTACAGACTAGTTGAAAACGAAGATGCTACAGAAACCCAATTGTCTTTAAGAAATGCTTGGTTAAATCAGTAGCTTATATTTTCCTGCTAAACCAAAAAAAAGCTGTTTAGTCATAATTCTAAACAGCTTTTTTATTGAGTCTATTTTCTTAAAGATTATTTGTAACATTTTCTTAACTTAATCGTCGAACAATAAAAATCTCTAATGTCGAGTACAGAAACCATATTAAAGTTAAATAATCTAACTAAACGTTACGGCAGACAATACGCAGTAAAAGACTTAAGTTTTTCTATTGAAAAAGGTAACGTTTATGGCATTTTAGGGCCTAACGGTAGTGGGAAGTCTACCACGCTGGGGATGGTTCTAAACGTTGTAAATCCTACGTCAGGATCCTACGAATGGTTTAATAATACCATGGACACGCACAATGCCTTAAAAAAAGTAGGTGCAATAATTGAGCACCCTAACTTTTACCCAAACATGTCGGCTTACAAAAATTTGCAACTCGTAAGTAAGATTAAACAATGTGGGTATGACAATATAAGTAATGTTTTACACACTGTAGAATTACACGATAGACAAGACGATTATTTCAGAACCTTCTCTTTAGGTATGAAGCAACGACTAGCCATTGCTTCTGCCTTGCTTAATAAACCGGAAATTTTAATCTTAGACGAACCAACTAATGGTTTAGATCCTAAGGGGATTCATCAAATCAGATCCATAATTCAGAAAATAGCTGCAACAGGGACAACCATTTTATTAGCCTCACATTTATTAGATGAAGTAGAGAAGATCTGTTCTCATGTAGTCGTACTTAGAAAAGGGGAAAAACTCTATGCTGGAAAAGTAGATGAAATGAACGCCTCTTACGGATTTATAGAAACTTCATCCGAAGACCATTCAGGATTACTTAATCTTTTAAATGAATTCGATTTTATTAGTTCAATCAGTAAAAATGAACTTACCGGTATAATCAAAATTACTTTAAACAAAGAAATATCGGCAACAGATTTTAATAAGCTATGCTTTAATAAAGGTATAGTTTTAAATCACCTCTTGAAACGAAAAGAGAGCTTAGAAGAGCAATTTTTACAACTCACAAAATAGATTACAATGTTAAGACTTATCAATATAGAGCTTTTTAAACTCAGACACAGCAAGTCTGCTAAGGTGATGACCATACTTTACTTTAGCTTATTTCTTTCTGCAGCCTTATTATCTACAATTAAATTCAGTTTTGGTTCTGTTGAGTTTAGGCTTGCAGATCAGGGGATTTATAATTTTCCATTTACCTGGCATTTCATGAGTTTTATGGTAGCACTGCTAAAAATTATTTTAGCCATAGTTATCGTTTCTATGATGTCGAGTGAGTATACAAATAGAACAATAAAACAAAATCTCATAGACGGCCTTAGTAAGAAAGAATTTATCTTATCGAAGTTCTATGTGGTTGTGATTTATGCGCTTGTTTCTACTGTTGTGTTGTTTGTAGTTGTACTAACATTGGGTTTGATTTTTTCAGATTACACCGAAGCTCAAATTATATTTAGAGATTTAGAATATCTTGTAGCCTTTTTTGTGAAGCTTTTAGGCTTCTTTACCTTATGTATGTTCTTAGGATTACTGGTAAAGCGATCTGCATTTGCTTTAGGTTTTTTGTTACTTCTTTGGATTTTAGAATTAATTTTAGGTGCTTCGATAAACGAATATTGGTTTAGCTTTATAAGTGATTATACACCATTAAATTCCATGTGGGGCTTAATAGAACAACCATTTACGCGATTTGATGCCGTTAAAACTGCCGCCAAGACACTCCAGGCAGATATTATTAGCGATTATCAAGTTAAACTCTCAAATATTATTACAGTTTTAGCCTGGACAGCCTTGTTGGTTTTTGGGTCTTATAAATTGTTAAAGACAAGAGATTTGTAGTAAAAACCAATATATTTGTTAGTCTATGGATAGCAGGTATATTAGATTTTTACTAATTTTTTGTAGTATATTTCTTTCAACAAATTTTAGCCTAGCACAAGGTGAAGCTAACAATTGGTATTTTGGTAATGGAGCAGGCTTAACCTTTAATACCAATCCACCTTCCGCTTTAAATGGCCAATTATTTACAAATGAGGGTTGCTCTTCAATTTCAGCACCTAATGGCGATTTATTGTTTTATACAGATGGTCGAAATATCTGGGACGCCAACAATCAAATTATGCCTAATGCCAATTATTTTGGAGGAACAGGTTTAAATGGAGACCCGTCAAGTACCTCTAGTGGATTGATTGTTCCTCACCCTACACAAGAAAATTTATATTTTGTTTTTACAGTAGATGAGCCACATCACAATAATGGATTTGCATACCCCAACCAAGGCCCTGCAAACCCGGATGGTTCTCCAAGAAATACTTATAGCGATACAGGAGATACTGTCCCGGCAGACGATGATGGGTTTAATAATGGATTCAATTATTCAGTCGTAGATATGACTTTAAACGGTGGTTTAGGCGACGTTGTACCAACGCAAAAGAATATTGAACTTATCACCTACGATCCCAATAATCCTGAGGATTTGAAATATAAATGTGGCGAAAAAATTACAGCTGTTCGAGGTGAAGATTGCGAATCGGTTTGGGTTATTACCCATTTTAAAGATACGTTTTACGCTTTTAAGATAGATGAAAATGGAATAGACGAAACACCGGTCATTTCTCAAGTTGGACCATTAGCTTCCACAGACGATTACAGAAGAGCAGCCATAGGCTACTTAAAGGCTTCACCGGATGGCGATAGGCTTATCTGTGCGAATCAAACTTTCGACTTCGACCCTGTAACTAACCAAGATTCAGGTAATGGAAATATCATGTTGTTCGATTTTGACAATAATACGGGTGTAGTCTCCAATCCTTTGGAACTTATCAGTAATGTAAGTTCTTATGGAGTAGAATTTTCTCCGGCAGCAACAAAAGCCTATGCTACGCTTGAGAACAATGGTGTTTTTCAATTAACGCAGTGGGACCTTGAGGCCGCTGATGTTCCGGGGTCTGCATTTATAATACCCGTAAATTCTCAAATTACAGGAGCTATCCAGCTTGCTCCAAACGGTAAAATTTACAGGACTATTTTTGGTATAAATAGACTAGCTGTTATAAACAATCCAGAAGCTCCAGGCCCTGCAGTTGGGTATTCCGAAAGTTTGGCACAGGGCGCCATTTCTCTAGGTGCTAACACAGGGACTTTAGGCTTGCCACCTTTTATTCAATCCTTATTTTCCACTCGTGTAGATATCACAGGATTAGATTCTCAAAATTTAAACCTCTGCGATGGAGAAGCGTTTACTCTGTTTTTTGAAGATACACCTAATGCCTCTTTCGAATGGAGAAGAGATGGCGATATTTTACCTAACGATACTTCATCTAGTCTAACCATATCACAACCACCGGGCGTCGCACTGCCATATTCAGAATCTTATACTTTAACGGTTGATTTTAATGATGGGAGTTGTCCAACCTTAGGAGCTGTAAATGTAACTTATAACCCACCACCAGATTTAAATGAAGGATTTATTAACGAATGTACAACCGACTTTAATTTAAATACTACTGTTTTCGATTTAACCGAGGCCAATGCACAAATGATAGAAGACGGAACGGAGGTTTCGGATTATACATTTACCTATTTTGAGACAGCATTGGACGCCCAAAATAACCAAAACCCAATTGAAAACATACAGAATTATACCAATATAAGTACGCCACAGGAGATTACAGTTGTAATAGAAAATACAAATACAAAATGTATCAATACCACAAAGCTTACTTTAGATATAGTTGGATTCGATGTTTTTGAAGGTTTTGAGCTAAAACGTTGTGACGATGAACAAAATGGCATTCAAACTTTTGATTTAACTGAAATTGAAACCATAGAAAACATTCAGGTAGATGCATTTTATTTAACTGAAAATGATGCTTTAAATGAAATTAACGCCGTTATTAACCCCTCAAATTATCAAATAAATAACCCTTATGTGCAGGATTTGTTTTTTCGAATAGAAAACGAAACACCCTGCAATGATTTAGGTGTTTTAACCTTAGAGGTAATTACATTACCACCGGTTATTGATGAAACGGTATACTATTGTGTTGAAGATTTTCCAAATCCAATTGTTATCTCGGCTGGAATAGAAGAAAGTCTGGCTAACAATTTTGAATACCTTTGGGTGGCTTCCGGAGAAACAACAAGAGAAATTGAGGTAAATACAGCCGGCGAATATGAGGTGGCTGTAACAAGTGTGGAGACAGGTTGTACAAATTTTAGAGTTATAGAAGTAGTAGAGTCCGGTCTTGCTGAGTTTCAGTTTGAAGTTGAAGAATTTGAAGAAGAACGAAATTCGATTACAGTTTTTGTTCTGGAAGATAGTTTAGGAAATTATGAATACGCGATTAATGCTAATGGGCCATACCAGAATAGCAATGTTTTTGAAAATTTGCTTTCCGGCTTTTATGACATATATGTTAGAGACAAAAACGGATGTGGTGTAGTCTCAAAGCCTTTCGGTATTTTAGGTATTATGGAATACTTTACGCCTAACGGAGATGGCATAAATGATGTATGGACGTTTAGAGGAAATTTAAACAACAAAGAAGCATTTGCATCGGTTTACATATTCGACAGGTATGGTAAACTTCTGCAATCTTTTATAGGTTTGGATAAAGGCTGGGATGGCCGATATAATGGTATTCCTATGCCGTCGCAAGACTATTGGTATCGGATAGAGCTTAGCAATGGTAGAGTTTTAACGGGCAACTTTACGTTAAAGCGATAATAGCCTTATTGTTTTTTTACGTCACCTCCAAAAGGAGGAACGCCAACACCCATTCTCTTTCTGGTATTAGTTGATTTTTTTGGAGCACCAAGTGGATTAATTACTTGATAAGGGAAGGATTTGTAGATTTTTTCTCTTTTTTTGCAATTAAGCGCTAGGTAAGTCGACTCGTATTTTTCTTCAGCGGCGGTATCCCACATAAATACATAAACATCTTTTATATAGCTTTCAAGCCTGTTTAACTTTTCTAAATTTTTATTGTAGCTATTTATTCTAATGTAAGCTTTATAAGGATTTTCAGCTTTATCTTTAGCTTTATTGGGGTTAGATACAAAATCTAAGATGTATTCTTTAAATCGAATTTCAGAATTTAAGCTTGAAGAAACTTCACCGTTAATAACAATTTCCTCAGACTGATCTATTACAATATCAAGAATGTTTCTGCTTTTGGAGCTTTCAAATTCAACTAGGTTTACTTCTTCAATAATTCCGGAACATTTGTCGTCTAACCAATTTTGGCCAATTGATAAATAAAAGGTTAATAACGCAATTACTGTAAATTTAAGTTTCATATCAATTCAGTTTTTTAATCAAATCCGGTCTTCTTTCTTTGGTGATGTCGAAGGCTTTTTGCTCTCTCCATTCGTCAATTTTTTTAAAATTTCCACTTAATAATACCTCTGGTACTTCTAGGCCTTTGTATTCTCTTGGTCTGGTGTAAATAGGAGGGGAGAGAAGGTTGTCTTGAAAAGAATCTGTCAAAGCAGAAGTTTCGTTGTTTAAAACACCCGGTATAAGCCTTATCAAGGTGTCGGAAAGGACTATTGCAGCAACTTCTCCACCGGAAAGAACGTAGTCTCCAATAGAAATTTCCATAGTTATATGCATTTCTCTTATCCTATGGTCTATGCCTTTATAGTGCCCACATAATATCATGATATTGCCTTTAAGCGATAGTGCGTTGGCCATACTTTGGTTTAAAGTTATTCCATCAGGCGTTAGGTAGATAATTTCGTCGTAATTTCTTTCTGATTTTAATTTGGAGATGCATTTGTCTATAGGTTCAACCATCAGAACCATGCCGGCACCACCACCATATTGGTAATCATCAACTTGATTATACTTGTTTTTAGAATAGTCTCTTAAATTATGAAAATAAACTTCAACGAGGTTTTTTTCTATCGCCCTTTTTAAAATTGAAGCTTCAAAAGGACTCTTTAAAATTTCTGGAACAACACTTATAATGTCTAACCTCACAGGTGTTTATTTAATTTATTTTCTTTTTCAAGTCCAATAACTCCCTACCCATTTTTTGCTGTTTTTCTAAGGTCGTTATTTTATAGGCATCGAATTCTTGGTTAATATTATGAAGATTTTCTTTCAACTCGCCATTTACGATTCTAAATTTTCTCAGCGTAACCAAAATCACTCCAATAGCAGCTAGCAATAAGAGGATAATTCCCCATACTGTAATGCTGTATTGCATTTTTGTTAAACCCAGGCCTAAGATATCAATCCTGTCTATAGATGCTCTAGCTTCTTCTAAGTCTTTTTTTAAAGTCGCATTTTCAGAATTTAAGCTTTGAATAGTTTGATTTTTTGTGCTTATATCAGCACTTAAACGAGCGATGTCTGCATTTAAGGAATCAAGATGACTAATAAACTCTGCTCTAAAGGTTTTTAATCGGGATTGGGATATTATTTTTTTATCCTTGTAGTTGTTGCTAGAAGATATAATGGAGTCAAATAAATCAACTGTTTTGTTTTGTTGAGCATATATCTGTAAACTCAGTAAAAACAAAAGGCTTAGCGTTAAGTATTTCATAATCCTAAATAGTTAGCTTACAAATTTAAACATAAAAATACATTTGAGTATAAATTTTCTATGGATATACTTAGATTAACTCTTTTAATTGATTGTTTAATAAAATTTAAATTTTATATTTGCAATCCGAAAATTTGGCGAGTAGCTTCCTGTGCGAACGGGACAAGCATATTCGCTTCTCTGGCGAGGTAGCTCAGATGGTTAGAGCGTCGGATTCATAACCCGGAGGTCGGCAGTTCGATTCTGCTCCTCGCTACACTAAAAAACAGGCAGTTACACTAAAAAAGTGACTGCCTGTTTTAGTTTATGTAAAACATATGTAAAACTTTAGTGTTTTTGTTTTACATGTTTTTTGAGGTATTAGTATGTTGAAGGAAGATAAGGTAAGTGGCTTGTTTTTAGCTAAAAATGAATAATTTAACTATCAAATTTATCTCTTATAATATCTTGATTAAAGATAATCAGTAATATGAAAAGTAAAAGCCAAAATTCCATATTCTAATTATATAGTAGAAAGCTGGGATTGTCTTTAATAATTCAATAAGATATTTTTCTGTCCAAAGTCGATTTATACTAAATCTTTTTGAACAGAAATAAACAATGACGTAAGTCAAAATAAACTGGCAATTTCTTTTAGCGACATCGTTGCAAGATTGCAAGTTGCTACAAACATTACCATGTCCTGGGCACTTGCTATCTTGCCAAAGGAGACCTTTGGAATCCCTGAAACAAAAAATCACTTGCTGAGTCTTCAACAAGTGATTTTTTAATTGTATTTTGAGTATTGATTTATCTTTCTACGTCATTAGGTCGATCTCTCCCTTGTTTAGAAATTTCCCTCAATCTTTTTAGGTTTTTATACCTAGAAAATTCAACACCCCAATCGGCGTCGTCATCGGTATCATAAAATACGGCAGATGGGACTTGGCTTAATTCAGGCAGGTACGCACGCCCTGAAACCTTGAGTTTCTTATCACTGATATGGAATAAGGACATTGGGTCTTCTTTAGCTTTATTGTAAGTGTCTTCCCCAAGACATATAACCCAATTGATGAAGCCTTCTTTAACGTGTTCAGAAGGTAAACTAACATCTAAAATAGTGGAGGCAACGGCTTCGAGATGTGCGGTATTTAATTCATGTTGATACTGATTTAATAGTATTTGAAATTCAAACAGATCTTCCTTTTCATAGGTATGTAGTACGTCCATAATGGCATCTGATTGAAGGTTCATATCAATGCTATCTTTGTTCAGTTTTGATTGTTTGATGATATTCCAGAAGGTCTTCTTATCCATAATGTTATTTTATAGTTCTTTATCAATATGCCTATCTCTTCCCTTTGCTTTTAAAAGCTGATTTAGTCTCTTCTCTTCTAGGGTCAGTTCCTTTATTTTAGATTTATCGACGCCCAAGGTTGTTAATCTATACTTTCTGTTCCCCATCCATATACCTGAGAGCTTATCATTTCTGTAATAGGGTTGAAAACCTTCCTCTTCAAGCATTTTTGCAAAGTCACTCAGAGATTTAGATTTTTTAGCTAATTCTTGAATAGTTAAAGCAATTGTTTCTTTGTTAGAGATTACACCTCGTGTCTTTTTCATGTGCTGTTCCTGTTGCGTTAACTGTAGTGTTAGCTCTTTTTTTTTACATGATTGACAATGGAATTATTAAGTTCAGGGTATTTTTCTCTTTGGTATTCCTGTAGTTTTACCTTAAATTTTTTAAAGTCTTGCCTAGAAATACGAGTTGACGTTCCATCTAATCCAACACCGGCAATGACAAAATGCAAGTGAATAGATTTTTCCCAGTGCACCGTGCAGGCTCCCAGAGATTGGGTTCTCTTATTTAAGTACCACTTTCCTATATCTTCAAGCATATCTTCAGTAATCTTATCAGTATCTAACGGAGAGAATGAAATGATTTCATGCCTTAATACCGTCCTTTTTGCATGTTGAAACACTCGTGCTCCATCATTCAATTTAAACTGCTCGATCCAACTTGAGATGTCATACCCTTTAAGATATTTTTTTACAATTATCTTCTCTCTGCCCAATGACTTGTCTTCCATCTTTTCAGGGTCAAAACAGTAATGAATTAGCTTTTTCATGGCTGATTTGTTATTCGACTTATGAGATATGGCTTTAACAATCATAGTATTTCTTCAAGTTGGTTTAATTTCTGTAGAAGTAATTCAGAGTCTATTTGAGTTCCCTTAAAACGTGACTCGTCAATTTCATCAATAATCTCAAGGATGGTAATCCTCAATTCTGCTGTTTTACCGCTATTTCCATTAATAACGAGTTGTCTTACATAGTAACCGGGCTTTAAATTTTGTTTTTCAGCTTTTACCTTTAAATCGTGGTATTGTTTTTTAGTTAATCTAAAACTGATTTGAATATTGTTTTCTTTGTAGCTCTTTAAATAATTTTTAAGGTATTGCTTCCGGTACTCCTGTTTGGCTTTTACAATCTCCTCTTCAGAAGGGTTTGAATGTTTAAAAAGAGCATCCAAATATTCATGGACGCTCTTGTATTTAAAATGATTATTATCCTCTTTCTCTTCCCTTTTCATTGTTCTGTTCTTTAGCTTTTGAAAGCTCGTTAAGTCTTTGCTTCTCAGGGAATAAACCGTGATATGTAGTTTCTTTGAAATACAAGTCACGTTCAATGCTTAATCCAAAAGGACGTTTGATCGACTCTAGTTCCGAGATTGAAAAGCTACCCCATTCGTCTTCATAAAGACCGGTAACGTACCCTCGACATATATTAGTCTCTTTGCAATATTCTGTTGCATACCACGATGCAGAGCCTGCGGGGTCAAAAAATTTTGCAATGAATGTAGGGTTATCAGTTTCTGATTGATCGCCCACTTCATCAAATCTGTCTATTAATTCTTTCGTTATAAGTTTCATAGTATTTAATTTTTATCTGGCTATTTCTTTGTCTTTATTATCGATTTTTAAACCTTTAAGTCTAGTTTCAACTTTCGCTTGACTTTTGCTCATTAGATAATTAGCGGTAAGCGCATCAGCATCATCCCGCTGACCTCTATCTATGAGTTTTTTCTTTTTTACCTTTTTCATATTATTCGTTTTGGTGTTTTTAAGGATTTTGTTTTTAAACTTTTTGGACTTTTGGTAGACAAATTCAAGACCACCCTCAGCCCATTCAAAAAAAGGTGGATAGTTGTGATTGTTCTTTTTCATTGGTCTTGGTTTTTATATTCATCAAGAGGTAGGTATTGAATGCTATATTGGATATTATCTTGACATTCTTCGCTATCCGGAATTTCCATATCCATACAATTGTGAAATCGAAGACTTTTGTAGAATGGTACAACTTCAGAGTAGATAGGTCTCATACCACCATTGGGCATGATGATCACCCTGTCCTGCGGCATAAACCTGATTTCATTGGCAGTCATAAGAGATCTTGTCCTTAAAACCTTTTGATCCTTATCCTCAAAATACTGATATTGCCCCAGTGCTTTACTTAATCGTTCTGCTTCTGCATCTAAGCCACTCATATATACCTTGGTGGCATTGTTGAGTATGGCTTTAGCAGAATGCTCTCCATAATTATTATAGAGCTGAGCTTCACTTTGAAGAACACCAAGGATGCCAAAGTACTTTCTGGCGTTGGCAATAACAGTTGGTAAAGACGGTAAAGGGATGCTACTCAACTCATCAATCATGATGTAGAGTTTGTTGTCTTCTTTCGTTGGAATATCGTTCATGAGCTCGGAAAAGAGTTGTTCAAAGAAAAGTCCGAGGATTGGGCTGTAGAACTCCATATCCATGGTTCTTATGTTCAAGAATAAACAGATTTTTTCAGATCGTAATCGTTGAAAATCGAAACTGTCAATTGATGTTATATCGCTTAGTTCAGGGTTATTCCCTATAAAAGAAAGACTCGATATAGCTGAAGATATGATACTAGCTTTGGTATTATCAGAATTATTAATAACTGCTTTATATGCTTGCCATTCCTTCTCAGAAGATTCAGATGCAAAGAGTTTACTCACCGTATCTTCATCACCTGCAAGATTTTGAAGTAGGTGATATACATTACCTAAATTCTGATAGACTTTCGCTGAATGATTTAACAAAAATTCAATAATCAAGCTTATTAGTTCTATACTTTTAATCTGCCAAAAGTCAGGTGATTTTTTACTACCCTTTAATACTAGAATGGTCGCTACTTTCTGAATATCAGCCTTATTTTTTATTCTAGAAAACGGGTTATAGTAAATTGAGTTATTTTTATTATTAGGGTTAAAGGATATAACGGTATATCCCCTTGATATTAAATAACCCTCAAGCTTTTGAAGCTCACCTGAGGGATTATTAAGTATCATACTGCTGTTGCCATATCGGGCTATATTAATGGCGCTAGGGATAATACTCACAGTTGTCTTTCCTGAACCCGAAGGGCCGAAATAGAGAAGATGTTCGTAAGATTTCTTTGAGGTAAGAAATTTATGCCCGGTTAAAGAGAAACCTTTGTTAAAGCGGGACATGAGTTCTGAAGCATTACCAAATCTAGATTTTAAGTGATGCTTATTGGAATTAGTATCTGAGTTTGAAAGATCAATGCTTTCAAAAACTTCTGAAATACCTTCAATTATATTTAATAACATGGTCTAAAATTTTTTTGTGAGTGTAAGGTTGATGAGTTTGCTGAGCTGACCTGCGGCCAGCTCAGTACATGATGCTATAAATTGAATAATTAATAAGCAGATCTTTATCACCTCTTTACAGATGGTCCAAATTATTTTCAAAATCATATTGAGAGACTTCTTCATATTGATTTCGATTTTATAGTTAGGGTTTGTGTTGCTTGAATTGGTTTTGCCATACCAAGGTGTATTTCAAGTTGAGACTTATCAAAAAGTTGTGTCCATACATGCACCATTTGTTTAAAGGCATAATCTTCATGAATATCTTTCGGATAGTACACGATGTATAATTGAACACCTTTTAAATCATCAGGTATGTTAAGCTGATTGGATAGTTTTTTTACTATTCGGTCAGGCTTGGTCATCAGCTCATGACGATCCTTACCTCTGTATATATTAATCAGATGAGAAGCTTCGTGCAGATCACTAAAGAGAAGCATTATCTTTTTATCTTGAGGTTTATCTTTAAGTAAGATTAGCTCTCTCAAGACCGGACTCAAAATATTGGAATTTGGATAGCTCCTTAGAGTATCACTTTTTAGAGACATGAAAGATCCTATCTGTTTAAAAAATTCTCTTTTTTTTGTCACATATTCTAAGCTATTACCAAATCGGTCTTTAGGTTTAAGAATTGCCTCAAAACTTGGGTTTAAACTACTGTGAGTTATAGAACTAAACCTAAATGCGCAAGCACCATTTTGTTTTGCTACAGGAGCAAACAAAGGTTGAATCATATCTAAGTCAGGTGATTGTATGTGTTCATCAGTATAATCAGCCATTACGGTAAGTGCTAGTGATGGTGGATTTTTAGTTGAACAAGCAACCAAGGTTAGTAATAACAATACAATACCCATAAACTGTGACATTGTAGAATTTAAGGGCTTATGAATCTCTTCCTTCGTGAAGTTTAATTTTAGAGGTGGCAAATCTTCATTGATATCACCAGTAAACAGTGGAGCACAAGCTCCATTTGTTTGCATGTATAATTCCATTTTTATTTCCTCAAAACACCTTTGGTATCTGGTAACAACTTCTTCTTCATGTTGTTTTCCAAGGAGAAGTATATTGTAGTGCTTAGTTAACTTCCCTCTTAAATTAGCAGGAAGGTTTGTCTTTTCAGCATACAGTTCTTCTCTTTGATTCTCAAGCTGCTCAATTTCTTTTTTGTCATTTCGGTATTTTTTGTAAGCCAATATTTTTTCTTTACCAGGCTTATACGCCCATATAATCCAGCAACATATAACATAAGCGAGGCAGTTGATAATTGTAAAAACCCATGGTGAATTACTTATGATTCCATCTAATTCGGGGTTCATATTTAACAAGTAATCTATCCGTATTGTTGAAAACGTATGGTATAACAACCCTATTGGCAGAATTGATAGCACAAAAAGTGCTAATCTTTTTTTTGCACTTTTTGGAGCTAGCTCTCTAATTTTACCCGGTATAAAATGAGCATAACCAAAGGTGATTATCATGGCGATAACTGCAGTTCCAATTGAAGATAAAAGGTTTCCACCAAGTGAACTAAAAACATCATAGCTAGCTATAAGTTCAACTCCCGAAATAAGAACAAGTGCCGGTATAAAAAAGAAAAACCACATTCTGATTTCTGGTTTGAACTTCTTTGCGTCTTCATTAAACTTACCCTTCTTTGGCGTTAATTTGACTTCAACAGCTTCTATTTTTCGATCTAAGGCAATTTCATCTTCACTGGCTTTTGAAATGTGAGATTTACCTTTGGCTTTTTGAAGACCACCGTTACATGTCTTTTCTATATGGTCTATGAGGTGTTGGTGATCCGCTCTTGGAGGGCCTAAAAATTCTTTAATGCTGGTTCCCTTTGGCATCGTTTTATAATTGAGTGTCGCCAACTTCTGAGCTGTCTGTTTATGCTTTTGCTGGTACTCATTACATCGGTCATCTATATACTTAGTCAACTGAGTATCTACGATTTTTGATAAATCTGAATCTTGTTCTGGGGTTTGTTTTTTAAAAATTGTTTTCATGGTTTCTAGTTATTTAATTTGAAAAAATTGTATTCATGCTTCAGGCATGTAAGAGTTCCACAGCATTAAGGTGCTGACCATAAAATAAAAGCACACTCTTTGTTTGAGTGTGCTTAGGAAATTTAGTTTTCAAGCTGGGCTTTTAGCCATAAAAAACTTGAGTTGTTTGGGTCGTAGCTTAAATATTTTTTGGTAATCTTTTCAGCTTTTTTGTTAAGCCATTCTCTTCTTTTATCATCTATTATATGAGTAGACAAAAGAAATTTTGTGTATGCACGAGAATAATAAATTTTAGGGTCTGATAATTTAAGATCATAAGTATATGCCTTTTTAAAAGCATCATCTAAGAGATCATTTGCCCATTCTAATTCATCAATATCGCCTGTGGCTTTATACTTATATAAACGGTATCTGCTTTGTAGGTAATACTTCTTAACCTTAAGTTCATTTGGAATCTTGTCCGTATCGATGTCTTCTATCATCTGTATACCCATTTCTCTGTAGGTTTCAGATTTGATTAAACATTCAATGGCATTTAATTGTCTTCTGGCTTCTTTTGGGTTTTGTTGTGTCTCTTGTTCCATGATTTTGAAAATTTAGTTAAACATTATTTTTTCAAAACCACTTTAAAAGCTTGACAGAATACTTCAATTATTTAAAGTAAATAGGATTCGATTGAGAGGTCGGATTCTCAATTGAATAAGTCAAGATGTCAAAGTATGGTTTTGATATCGCTG
The DNA here is from genome assembly GCA_964396065.1 of uncultured Mesohalobacter sp. Classification (GTDB taxonomy): domain Bacteria; phylum Bacteroidota; class Bacteroidia; order Flavobacteriales; family Flavobacteriaceae; genus Psychroflexus. The sequence continues at coordinate 55,197 of CAYNCI010000019.1, forward strand.
GCGATCCACCTATTCATTTAGGTGGTTTTTTACGCCTAAACGAAAAGCTTTCTGCCTTTGATATCACAAATAAGAATCAGAAGTTGTAACAAACAATCAGAACTAATCTGAACTCATCAGAAGTAAGAAAAAAATCATTTTTACTATATTGCTTAACTGAAATTCGCAATATGGATTTTGAAATTAATCGACTTAGAGACATAAGAAGTAGACTTAAGAAATGTTATGCTTTTACCCATAGGCATGACAAAAAGAGACTTGGTTATTTAAAAAGTGAACGTACATCAGAGTCAAATCCATTTATAAAAAGGTTAGAAATAGATTTACAAAATAGATTCAGTACTAAAGATGCTAATGGTAATGAAAAAAATAATGGACTGTCAAAATACACCTTAAGGAGTATTTTTTTTGATCATGAAAAGCTCAATTACGAAAAAGATACAATTCCAAAATTGGAGTTATACTGTGAAGAGATAGAAACAGAAATATCAAAAAATAATACAAATAACAATCTAATTGATGATGATAGAAACCTTACCGACGGATTAAATACAATAGCAGTTAAACAAGAAGATCAAAAAGCAGGATTAAAAACTGAAGAAAGAAAAAGTTTTTTTGATGAATTATTTAAAGATTTTAATAATCCAAATTCTATTAATTTTCTAACCAATAATAAGTTTTTATTACTTGCTATATTTACTATGGTTATATTAGTTATAGGGGCTATATTTTATACAAGAAGTTTCAACCAAAATACTTCTTTTTTTGATCCTGAAGATACACGCTATAAAATTTTGATACTCCCTTTTGACCAACAATGCATGCATGATGGATCTCTGAAAAATGTTGGTAAGGTCATCGAACTTAGATTAGAAGAATTGAGCGCAGAAGATGACTTGAACCTTAATGTAAGGTATGTAGAAGATTTTGAGTTGATAAAAACACGTAAAGATTCATCTTGGACACATTATTATCAAAGGATTATTGAAGAGAATCATGTAAATCAATTGATTTATGGTAGGACACGAGAGGAAAACTGCTCCGTATCTGGGCAAGATGAAATCTGTTTAGGCTATATGCTGGAACCAGTACAAGCTACAAACAAACCAATTACTTTTGAAAGCAATTTTTCACCGGCAACAATACCACAAATATCAAAAGGTTTGGTTCAAGAGAACATAGATATGCAAATCTATGTTCAGGCAGCACTGGCTGTCTTTTATATTAATCCTACTATGTCTTTAAATTATTTAGATAGAATTAAATTTGGAGAAATAACATTGGAATACGAATTAGAAATTCGTTATTTTAGATCTGAAATCTTTCAATTACTTGGCTATACAGAAGATGCGGTAAGGGATATGCGTTATATTAAAGAAAAAGATAAAAATAATTATCTTGGAGATGCTGTTCATTTGTATATTGATATAAAACTTGGTGAAAATGACTACCTAAATAGAGTTTTAAAGCTCATAAAAGAACAACCTAACAACTGGCAGAACTATTATTTTAAGGCATTTTACTTTGCGTCTCAAAAGGATAGTATAGATAATGATGCTATCAATAAATCCTTGAAGAATGTTAAATCCAGTTATGGTAAGTCTTATGTTTATAGTAATCTAGCACAGATATTCTTTAGTATGGGAAAAGATTCTATCTCACTTAATTTTATAAATAAGGCTATCCAGATGGAACCACAATTAACTAGAATTAAACACTATCGCAGCGAGATTTTGTACAAAATGAATAAATATAAAAATGCGCTTGAAGATATTAATATATTTCTTGAAAGTTTTCCTAATGATATATATGCTCATTTTTTAAAAGCCAGAATTCTTTTAAAATACAAAGGTAGAGATGCTTTTAAAAAGCAATTACACGAATTTCCTCCATTTGAGTTTAGTCACAACTGTATATATTTTGAATGTTTATCTTATTTTACTTCAGAAGGTCTTCATGATGAGGTTATTGATATTTCCAATATTTTTCTTAAAAAGGTAAATTATAGGCAGGATGTTATTGGAGGAAATATTTATTTATATAAATTTCAGTCAGAAAAACTATTGGGTTGTGAAGAATTAGCAACTCAAGACTCTTTAAGAATCACTGAAATTGATAAGACTATTTTAGATAATTATTATAAAAAACAAAGGATATTATGTATCCGATTAGACTGGAAGGATGATAGGGTATTAAACTAAAAATAATGCTAATAAAAAAATAAAAAATTACAATTGTAGAGGTAGTTAGTCTTCAAATATTATTTATATGATAATTCGATTACATAAGAAATGCCTAGAGGATAAGTAATCTAAAAACTATCCAAAGATAGCCTTTTGAATGTATTTTTTTCAAAGTTATTTTGAATTCTGGCAACCACGATTAATTAAGATTATAACCAAACTCTCTAGTCAAAAGGACTTCTTTCCACCAATTTTCTCGTTGAATAATAACATTGTCATCAATAGCTGATTTAAAAATATCAAGAATTGAATACCTGAAATTATTTTTAATGTGATCAAAAGATAAGGTTTTTAATTCCTTATTGCCACCATGACCGGTTTTCACATAGTTTTTCCATCTTCCTAAAATCATATTTTCTCCATAAGCTGAACCAATATATTTTTTCCCGTTTGAGGTATCTATAATTAGATAAACTCCTTTTTGATTTTGAAGTGCAGTTTTCCAGTTGTTTTTGTCAACCACCCTCTCTAAGTCAAACCATGAAAGATTGATATTTTCATACCCAGGAAATAAGTCATCATCAAATTTATCTGGAAGTATCTGCGACACAAAACAATCACCAATTACTGAAGTAGCATTGCGGATCATGTTTTGGGATTTATTATCAAATCTTATAATAAGCCGTCCCAAATATTTATCATATTCAATTAAATTTTCATATTCATAACCTACACCATTTTGGATGTTCAAATCTCGGGTTACTCTTCCGACATGAAATAATAACCATAAATTTTCATTTGGTTTAATTTTAATAAATCCAATTGTTGTTTGACCAACTTTATATGATTTTCTTTTTGCATAATTATAATAGTGACCTTCTAACATTGTTTGAGTATCACCATTTTTGAATAACTCTATGGGATTCCAGTTATCGTCAAACATGAGATTAAATCTAATTTTAGTATTATCTATATTTTCAATTTTTAATACATCATTTAGTTTTATTGCATTCATAGTCATGTTAAATTAAATCTATTGGCTTATATCATCTATACTATGCAATATAACCCAAAAAGGCTACCCTCAAGGTAGCCTCTCTGTATTTATCTGCTTAGTTATGATGACCAGTTGTCACGATGACGTTGTTTAAGCTGTTCATCCATAAGGATTTCTTTGAGTCGTTCGTGGTCTGGTATACGTTTATCTGCGTAGTACTTTCTTTTGTCTTTGTCTTTTGTAGAAGGTAAAAATTTCTTTGGTTCTGGGGCGTTATTTGCGTTGGTATGGTCAATATGTGCGGTGTTGAAGGTATCTATTTCGTTGGATTCAAGGATAGGAGCGTAGTAAATTCTGTGGGTTAATTTTCGTTGTTTAGGGTCCTTCAGGCTTTGTCCTTGTTCATTGGTCACTCGTATGAGTCCTGAACTGAGTAACTCTTCAACGGCTTTGGTAACACTCCGACTGGAAACGCCACATTGCTCAAATTGGGAGTGGGCTATCCAGTCTCTTCGCTTATGTCCACCTGAACGATCTCTCCAGCCTAAAGTGTTTCGTATAATCTTCAAATACACACGTACACTTGATGAAGAAAGTGTTGCCATTCGATCATCTAAGAAGATATTCGGCACAGGAGTCGTTCCCCTAAGACTCATGGTCATCGAAGTTAATTACGGGAAGATCATTGCCATACCCGGGGAATACTTGGAATTCAACATT
>CAYNCI010000020.1:0-57539 GCA_964396065.1 uncultured Mesohalobacter sp.
ACTTGTCATGTATTCAAAATACCGCGCTGTTATTTTAAAATCTTTATCCAAAACCACCAGCGTTGGTGCTACGAATTGATTGTCTCTTAAGGCTAGCAATTGTGCCATTTGATGTAGAGGATTTCTGCTTTTACCCACTTGGTCGTTGATAAAGCGTTTTCCGCCAAATTGAAATTCTTTAGCAGATTCCGCATCAAAACGAACGGCATAATAATCGTTATTCAATATATGGATTACTTCGGGTTTGGTGTAGACTTTTCTCTCCATTTTTTTACAGTAGGAACACCAATCGGTGTAAAAATTTATGAAAACCTTCTTTGGTGCTTTATTAAATTGGGTTTCCAATTCTTCAAAACTCAACCAATTGATAGTTTCCTTGTCTTGAGCATTCACACTTAAGCTAAGAATATAAAAACAAAACATCAACACCCTTTTACCCATTTCCTATTCTTATTTAAAAGCCAAATTTACCTTTTTAATTAAGCATATCACCCAAACTCAAAAAGTCAAAACTTCTCCCATCCGGGGAGACCGAGAGGGGCTCTTATCTACCCGCCAATCTTAATTCCTACAAACACAGAACGCGGAGCTACCGGTCCAAATATAAAATCTGAATCTCTTGTTGGTCCTACGTCAAATTCATCTTGATAAGAATTAAATATGTTTCTAAACCCACCGCTTAGTTCTAAATTAAAATAATTCTTAAGATTAAAATTATAGGTGAGTTTTAAGTTTGCATCAAAGAACGCTTCAGAATCGATAAGGTTTATAAACCCATCTTCGCCTACAACCCGCGGTACAATCATAGAGCCGGTATAAGTTCCTGTAAAATCTATTTTAAAGTCTTCTGTAAGCTTGTAAAACGAGGTAAAATAGCCGTAAACATTAGGATTTCTTGTAAATTCGTCAACAGTTATTACAGTGCCATTATTATCGTTAAACAATTCTTGTGGCTCATCATAGGCCGTTTGCTGCAGGGTTCCGCCCAGCTGAAATGTAAATTTTTCATTAGGCGAATAGCCTGCTTCAAAATTCATACCTGCGACAGTTGCACCTTCACCGTTTACGACTTCTTCAATAATAATGTCGCCCTGAGAGCCTGTGCTTACAGGTGTAAATGGGTCGTGTAGCTTAGTGTAAAACCCTTCAACTAAAAAATTAAGTTGAGAGACACCAATACTTTTAGTGTAATTAAGCGAACCTGTAAAAGCGTCTGAGGTTTCCTTGTCTAAATTTTCGGAAAGAATAACAAATACTTGGTCGCCACCGGCAGAGGAAATGTGTAAGTCTTCATTAAAAGCCTGTGGCGCACGAAAGCCTCTTGCATAGCCACCTCTAAATCTCAAGTTGTCGTTAAACTTATACAATAGTGAAAATCTCGGGCTAAAGACACCAACACTCACATCCGAAGATCGGTTTAAGTTGCCAACAGTATAGACGCCATCAACTACAGAGACATCATATCTGCCGCCTAAGAGCGTTGTTAATTTATCATTGGGTTTCCACTCGTACTGTGCATAGATCCCGGTTGAATTTACATTTTGGTCCACTAATCGGTTATAACCAGCGATTTCGTCTTGAGTATCGTTGGTTTGATTTTCCACGCCTGCGGTAAGCACATCGCTATTTTTAAAATAATGGTTGTATTGAATACCAGCCACCACAGCTATATCGTCTGTAACGCCATAAGCATTAATAGCGAGTGTGCTATCTGGAGCAGTTCTTCCACCACCTAAACCACCGTAGTAACTATCCCGATTAGTGAGCTGCCCGGAGGCGTAAACGGTATATTTGTTTTTGTAATCTTTGCTCCATTGCTCGTAGTTGAGCCCGCCAAAAACGGTATTATGGTCTAATTCTTCTGTAATATCGGTAAAATAGGGAGCCAAGTCTAAACGATCACCACCACGACGGTATTCTTCTAAAGCACTAAAATCTAAAGTAATTTTGCTGTAATCAGATGGTTTTAAAAATGCTTTTGCGCCCAAGACTGTATTTTCTAATTCTACTAATTCTGTAAAACCATCATCGTTTGCGTCATAACTGTCGCGACTCCGACTCATACCATAAATGGTCACACCGCTGGTGAGTTCTTCATTTACAATAGAAGTGTTTAGGTTGAAGGTCTGGTCTAGAGCATCGCCATCTATTATGGCTGTATTCGAGCTTAGTTCCCAGCTATTCACCACAGGATCTTTGGTAATGATATTTACCGTTCCGGCAATAGCGTTAGATCCATAAAGTGCTGATCCGCCACTGCGAACCACTTCGACACGATCTACAATATTGGTAGGGATTTGTTCCAGTCCATAAACACTGTTTAACGCACTAAAAATAGGTCTGCTGTTAATTAATATCTGAGAATACGCCCCTTCTAATCCGTTTAATCGCACTTGTGTAAACCCACAATTTTGACAGTTAGTTTCTACGCGCACACCCGGATTAAAGTTTAAGCCTTCCGAAATAGCCATCGATTGTGTAGCATTAAACAATTTGGCATCCATAACACCAACTACAATCGGATTGTTTACACGGTCTTGAGAATAGCGTGTACCAGAAACAACAACGCCATCCAAATTCAAGGCATCTTCCTGCATCTCATAATTTTTAACTAAGGACTGTCCATCTTGAATGCTAATGTCTTCATTGATTGTGATAAACCCCAAGTATTTAATGCTTAGAGTATAAGTTCCCGCCGGAATATCATTGAAGCTGTATTCACCATTCCTATTGGTTGTGCTCACATAATTACTATTTTTTAGAATCACGTCTGCAAAAGCGATGGGTGTATCTTTTGTATAGAGTCTTCCTGAAATGTTCCCACCTTGAGCATTTGCATTAAATGAATAGGCTGATAATACTAAAATTATGGCACACAAATACAAGTTTAATTTCATCAATCAAAATAAAAAATTATACGAGCAAAAGTAATAAATTAGGTAAGTCTAAAAAATATTTTAAGGGAAATTTTAAATTTGAATCAAACAGAGCTTGTATTGAGGCTGTGTGTAGACATTTTTTATTTAAATGTCATGCTGAATCTAGACGAGATGTCAAAATAATTACTAACCTGAGTTCGATTGTTATATCATTTATATTCATTTGATTATATTAGAATTATAGAGTTTTTGTCTCCCTGAGCACAGTCGAAGGGTGCTTTATTATCTATAATTTTAGTAAGGCTTCGACTGCGCTCAGCCTGACAAAGGCAAAACATTGATATTCTTTTTTTATAGCAAGAATATTAATCGAACTCAGATTACTATAATATGTTTCTTTAAGAGGCTTAAACAAAATTGAAATTATAAATAACTTCATGGACATTTATCCGAATTGAACAATTTTGAAGAAATAGAAGAGTTGTCTGATAGTCATTAAATTAAGTTAGTAATAATAGTTTCATATTTCAATTTTTATTCATTCTAAAAATTAATTTATTGTATTTTATTTAAGAATTATTTAACTTTGAGTATCTTAAATACATTGTCATGAAAAACACATTTTTTATCCTTGTTTTTACATTATTTACAGGCCTTGTTGAAGCTCAGGATTATCAAATTAGTTTTACAGGGTCTGGTCTAAGTACAGCTGTAGACAGTGTTCAAGTAAGAAACCTTGAACAAAATACTAGTCTCTCCTTATTAGGTACGGATGTTTTACATCTTGTTCAAACTTTAGGTGTAGAAAATCCTCAGGGTCTAAATGCGGATATACATATTTATCCTAATCCTTTACGAGAAGTTGGTAAAATAGAATTTAATTCTATAAGAGATGAAGACATCACGTTAGAAATTTATGACGTTAGCGGCAGAGTTATAGTTAAAGAAAAAGGCCAAGTGAAACCGGGTAAAAACAGTTTTGAAATTTCCGGTTTTCCTTCAGGGAGCTATATTGCGAGGCTATCTACAAACACCTGGCAAGAATCTGTTAGGTTTGTTACTGTAGGGAGTAACAACCAAAAGCCCTTAATTGAGCAAAAGAGCCAAACACAAATTTTACCTAAAACAGCATGGTCCAATACCACAAATAACGTAGTACAAATGCAATACAATACAGGTGAAATATTATTATTTACAGCTTACGGTAATGATCACACAAGAGTGAGCACTCTAGTTCCAACCCAATCTCAAACGCTCGATTCTGAGTTTGTAGCATGTCAAGATGCGGCAGGAACTCATTATCCTGTGGTCACTATTGGTAATCAAACCTGGATGGCTGCAAATCTTAATTACGCGACAGGTAACAGCTGGTGCTACGATAGCGACTCTGCCAATTGTGATATCTATGGCCGTTTATACGATTGGCAAACCGCTCTTAATGCATGTCCAACAGGTTGGCATTTACCATCCAAAGCGGAATGGGAACAACTTGCAAACAATTTGGGAGGCTCATTTGTAGCAGGAGGCAAAATGAAATCTACAATAGGATGGGATGCCAATTATGGAGCAACTAATGCAAGTGGCTTTTCAGGGCTACCAGGTGGAACTCTTTCTAGTAATGGTAGCTTTAGTGGTGTTGGCTACTATGCCTACTTTTGGAGTTCTACAGAAAACGATATTTACACAAACGAAGCCTGGTACCACTATTTGGATTACGCGAGTGACAATCTCACCAGTCTATATAACAATAAGAATGTTGGAAGGTCCTGTCGTTGTGTTGAAGATTGATTTCAGGTATTTATACTTTGTTGCCTTAGCTTATAGTAAAAGATTTATCATAAGCTAAGGCAATCATTTTTATAAAATATTCCGAAAATCTTCGTATTGCTTATAATCACTAAAATTTCATAAGTCTAGTTTATGTTCTGAACATACCTATTTCAATTTACAAGTCTTCTTCAAATAAAAAAAATCATCTTAAATTTTGGAGTAATTTATGGTATAAGTTTTACATTTACAGCACCTCAACTTTTTTTGTAATTGAAAGACTCCTACAAACACCAAGGCAAACGCAAACAATTGGTAGATAAGCTGAAAACCAAAGGGATAACTTCTCATGCGGTTTTACATGCCATCAATCAGATCCCTCGGCATTTGTTTATGGACAGCAGCTTTGAAGACTTTGCTTACCAGGATAAAGCCTTTCCTATTGCCGAAGGGCAGACCATTTCTCAGCCCTTTACTGTGGCTTTTCAGTCTCAGCTTTTGGACGTACAAAAAGGCGATAAAATTTTAGAAATAGGCACTGGAAGTGGTTATCAGACAGCAGTTTTATGCGAACTAGGTGCGCAAGTGTTTAGCATTGAGCGTCAGCATAAATTGTATAAGTCCACAAAGCGTTTTTTAGAAAAATTAGGCTATCGTCCTAAATATTTATCTTTTGGCGACGGTTACAAAGGCCTGCCAAGTTATGAGCCTTTCGACAAAATTCTGGTCACGGCAGGTGCGCCATTTATCCCAAAACCCTTGATGGCTCAACTTAAAGTTGGCGGAAAACTTGTTATTCCGGTTGGCGAAGACCCTCAAATCATGACACTCTTGGAAAGAGTAGACGTTAGTAAATTTGAGAAGCATACTTTTGGCGAATTTAGATTCGTTCCTCTATTAGAAAATAAAAACTAAATTATAGTGAATATAAAACCTCATTTTGTAGTAATAATTTCCATCTTATTCTTTTTAGGCTGTAGAGAAGGTTATCAGGTTGAACACAAAGAACATCAGCGTATTACCATTAGTGATTCTATTCCTGACGATCAGAACATGGAAGACATCATTTCGCCTTATCGCGATAAAATTAAGGGCGAAATGGATAAGCCTTTGGCTTACAATGCCAATCCGATGTTTAAAAACGATACGCCATACAACACGGCTATTGGTAATATGATGGCGGATGCTGTTTTCGAACTGGCCAATCCGGTTTTTTATTCAAGATTTGAGGACTCGATAGATGTGGTGCTGTTAAACCACGGTGGTATCCGCGCAGGCATGAGCCAAGGCACAGTAACTACAAGAACGGCCTACAGCATTATGCCTTTTGAAAATTTTGTGGTCATTGCCGAGTTAGACGCTAGTGCCATGCAGGAGATGTTTAACTATCTCTCAAGAGGCCGTGCACATCCGTTTTCTAATTTGAATATAGTTTTAGATAAAGACGGAAAATTAATGGAAGCTAAGGTAAATCAACAAGAACTGGACGACAACAAAACCTATTTTGTAGCCACAACCGATTACTTGATAAATGGAGGAGACAGCATGCAATTTTTTCAAAAAGCAAAAAAAATATATGAAATAGACTATAAATTGAGAAATCTACTCATAGACTATTTTACAGAGCAAGATACCATAAATTACACCTCTGATAACAGGTTTATAAAATTGTGATATTATGAAAAGAAGAGCGTTTTTAGAAAAATCTGTTAAGGCTACGGCTATGGCCGGCATGTTGCCACTTGTATCATCTTTTAATTATAAGGAACCTTATGATAAGCATATCACCATTTTACATACCAACGATGTGCATAGCCAGATAGACCCGTTTCCGTCCGACCATTACAGAAATGCCAATAGAGGAGGTGTAAGCCGAAGATCTCATGTCATCAAGCAGGTCTTGAAACAAAATAAAAATACGCTTATCCTCGATGCCGGCGATTCTTTTCAAGGCACACCATATTTCAACTTTTACGGTGGTGAGCTGGAATTTAAACTCATGAGCAAAATGGGTTACCATGCTTCCACTATTGGAAATCATGAATTTGACAATGGTATAGATAATATTGCTGCTCAAATGGAACACGCCAAGTTCGATATGCTAAGTGCAAATTACGATTTTAGCAACACCAGTTTAGAGGGATTGGTGAAACCGCATCAAATTTATGAAGTTGATGATGTGAAAATTGGTGTATTTGGTTTAGGTATTGAACTGGAAGGCTTGGTAGCCAAAAATTTATACAAGGAAACCGTTTATTTAAATCCTGTTGAAATTGCTCAGGACCAAGTAAATACCTTAAAAAATGAATACAAATGCGATTTGGTGATTTGTTTGTCGCACTTGGGCTATCAATATAAATCGGATAAAATTGATGATATAAAGTTAGCGCAGCAGACTCAGGATATCGATTTGATTATTGGAGGGCACACGCATACGTTTTTAAAAGAGCCAACTTATGTGAAAAACAAATCCGGTAAAGACACAATTGTAAACCAAGTGGGTTTTGCAGGACTTTATTTAGGCCGAATTGATTTTTACCTCACTAAAGGCAAAGCGAAAAACACCAGAAATGCGGTGGTTTCGCTTTAATCGTTACATCCAATCTTTTAAAATTAAAAGCTCTATTTTTGTGGCATGTATAAAGATGATATAAAAGCTTTAGAAGCGCTTCTCCAAACACCAAAACATATATCTGTTATAGGACACATAAACCCAGACGGCGATGCTGTGGGCAGCTGTATGGCTTGGAGTTTATTTTTAAAAAAATTAGGCCATCGTGTTAACATTATTTTGCCCAATGCTTATCCAGATTTTTTAAGCTGGGTGCCTCATCAGGAGGAAATGCTTATTCACAGTGATTTAAAAGAGGATGTAAACAAGTTTATACAAGATTCAGACCTTATTTTTACATTAGATTTTAATAGCTTATCACGGGTTGGAAAAGATTTGCAGCAGGTGTTAGAAGCGATTGAAAAATCTTTTGTCATGATTGACCATCATTTAGCACCCGATGATTATGCCGAGCTAACATTTTCTAATCCTAAATTTGGTTCTACTGCAGAATTTGTATATGCGGTAATCGAAAGCTTGGAGCAGACCGATTTGATTGATAAAGATATCGCAAGTTGTTTGTATTTAGGCATTATGACAGATTCCGGTTCGTTTAAGTTCCCTTCAACTACGTCTAGAACGCATCGAACGGTTGCCAATCTTATGGACAAAGGCGCTGATGCTGCCAAAATTCAACAACAAACTTTTGATTCAAATTCATACAGCAGGTTGAAGCTTTTAGGCAAAGCCATGGAAAATCTTGTTTACATGGAAGAATACAATACCGCCTATATTTCGCTTTCCCAATGCGATTTAGACCAACACCATTTTCAAAAAGGAGATACAGAAGGCTTTGTAAATTATGGATTATCAATAAAAAATGTAAATTTGGCAGCAATTTTCAAAGAAGATTTGCAACAAGGTATTGTAAAAATTTCTTTGAGGTCTAAAGGCGATTTAGATGTTAACCTCATAGCTAGAGAACATTTTAGTGGTGGTGGACATAAAAATGCCGCCGGCGGAAAAAGTGAATTGTCTTTAAAAGATACGATTATAAAATTTGAGTCATTAGTAAAAGCCAAAATGAACGACTAAATGCAGCTGAATAAGATTTCAATACTAAGTTTATTAGCTTGTGTTGTTTTGGCTTGTCATAAACCAGAACCCAGAAAACCTGTGAGTTACACAACTGGTTCTTTTCTTAACGAGTCTGTAAAACGAAATAAAGCCCTGCTAAAAGCGGAAGAGCAAGCTATTTTCGAAATCATAAAGCGCGATTCTTTACATACGTATTTAAATTCTTCAGATGGGCTTTGGTACCACTACAATATTAGAAATACTGTTGATACAATAACACCTCAATTTGGTGATCAGGTAACTTTTACCTATAATTTAAGAACCTTTAACGAAGACACCATCTATTCTATGGATGAGGTAGGTGTAAAGACCTATTTGATGGACCAGCAACGGCTTATGACAGGTTTGCGTGAAGGTTTAAAGCTCATGAAATCTAAAGAGGTTGTTACCTTTTTAATCCCATCGTCCAGAGCTTATGGGTTTTATGGCGATAAAAACAGAATAGGCTCCGATGTTCCTCTTAAAGCAACAATACAACTCAATACAATAAAACAGACAACAAAATGAAAACGATTTTAAAACTATTCTTATTAAACTTAATTATTATAAATATGTCTTGTGAAGCAGATAAGTATCCCAATCTAGACGATGGTCTTTACGCAAAATTTAATACCAATTATGGTGAATTTATTACAGAATTACACTACCAGGAAACACCAATGACGGTAGGAAATTTTGTGAGTTTAGCAGAAGGTAATAACCCAAAAGCAAATGAGAAATACAAAGGGAAAAAGTTTTTTGACTCCTTAACATTTCACAGGGTTATTGATGGATTTATGATCCAAGGAGGTGACCCGCTAGGAACAGGTATGGGAGACCCGGGCTATAAATTTCCAGACGAAACAAAACCGGAATTAACACACGATACCATCGGTGTATTGTCTATGGCCAATTCAGGCCCAAATACCAATGGCAGTCAGTTTTTTATCACTTTGGCGCCTACTTCTTGGTTAAACGGAAAACACACTGTATTTGGTCAAATTGTTGAAGGTCAAAATATTGTTGATAGCATTGGTAAAGTTAAGGTTGATAGAATGAAAAAACCTAACAAACCTGTAGTGATCAATACACTAGAAATTATTAAAAAAGGAAGTGAAGCCAAAGATTTTAACGCAGTGGCTGCTTTTGAAAACGGCATCCAAAAAGCGGAAGAAGCAGAAGCTAAAGCTCAGGAAGAGTTAGAAAACAAAATAAATTCGATGTTTCCAAACTTAACCGAAACAGAATCCGGCTTAAAATATGTAATTACCAAAGAAAATCCTGAAGGTCAACAAGCTACAGCCGGAAAAACAGTAAGCGTTCATTACGAAGGCAGATTACTAGACGGGAAAGTATTTGACAGTTCTTTTAAAAGAAATAAACCAATCGATTTTCCATTAGGAAAAAGAGCAGTTATTGCCGGCTGGGACGAAGGTATAGCCTTACTGAAAAAAGGAGAAAAAGCAACCCTTGTTATTCCACCAGACTTAGGTTATGGTCCTAGAGGTGCTGGCGGTGTTATTCCACCAAATGCATACTTAATCTTTGATGTAGAATTAGTAGATATTAAATAATGCTAAAAGGCATTAAAACCATAAACTGCAACAGAGCTTTAATACCTGTTGCAGTTTTTTTCTGCTTAAATTTTACAGTCGGCTGTAGTGTGTCTAAGCTAAATGAAGACTCGACTTATAGTCTTAAATTTTTAGATGAATATATTGTAGAAGACAACGCCAGCATAGATGGACATCAGGTTGGTGGCTTGTCAGGTATAGACTACAATGGTCAGGATTTTATACTTATCTCAGACCACTCCAAAAAACCAGTCCTTTATAAAGCAGCAATTGAAATCGAATACCCCAAAATAAAACGCATCAACTTTATAGACGCCGTTACAATAACATGCGATTCTGTAGTGTCTTTTGATACTGAAAGTGTAAGATACCTTTTAGACAAAGACCAATTTTTAATTGCGGGTGAAGGAAACGCAAATAAAGGACACGACCCCATTATTTTAAAAGTAGATCGTTCAGGTAAATGCTTCAAATCTTATCCTATTCCGGATCATTTTCAAGCTAATTTAACTCATGGATTAAGGCATAATGGCGTCTTCGAAGGCCTAAGCTTAGATAACGACAAAACCGGTTTTTGGATAGTAAATGAACTCCCATTAAAACAAGACGGTAAAAGACCCATGCTTATCAATACCAATTCGCCTGTGCGCTTAACGCACTATCAATTAAATGCATCCAAGCCGGATATTCAATTTAGTTATGATTTGGATCGCTTGATAAAAATACCTTTGTTACCTTTTGGTTTAAATGGTGCTACTGAATTATTACAGCTTGATAAAAACCACTTACTCGTCTTAGAACGTGCCTATTCTGCAGGCCATACATCTAAAGGAAATCGTGTGAAAATATTTTTAGTGGATATAGCCAATCAGCAAGATGTATTAAATCTATCCTCTTTAAAGAAACACAAGTCTAAGAATCTGGAAAAAACTTTAATCTTCGATTCTAAAGACATCAGAAAACAGCTCAAGTATAAGTTTATAGATAATATTGAAGGGATATCCTTCGGCCCTGATTTAAAAAACGGGAATAAAAGTTTAATTTTGATGAGTGATAATAATTTTAACGCTTTTGGGAATCAAATCAACCAGTTCCTTTTATTAGAATTATCAAAAAACTAACCTATGAAAAAATTCCTTTACATTTTTAGTTTAATAGTATTGTTTTCCTGCGCTGAGGACAACTCTCCTAAAATACTTCCTATCCCGGAAGGTAAAACCCCGGCAAAGACCACCTACTACTTAATTCGTCATGCAGAAAAGGATAGAACAGACCCTGCTAATAAAAACCCGCAACTAAATGCCAAGGGGTTTGAAAGGACAAAGTTTTGGGGCGACTATTTTAAAGATAAAGGGCTTCAAAAGTTTTATACCACCGATTACATGAGAACTTTTCAAACATTAATACCTATTGTGTATCCTTTTAAAGGCGAAGTTGAATTCTACGAAGCCAAAGATTCGTTATTTACGAAGGCCTTTTGGGAAAGCACTTATGGCACAAATACGATTATAGTAGGCCACAGTAATACAACTCCAAAATTTGTGAATCAAATCATTGGCAAAGAAAAGTATGAGCAAATTCCGGATTCCATAAATCACAGGGTTTATAAAGTTGTTATTGATGAAACTGGTCTTGTGGCAAAAGATACGTTTGAAAATGTCCTAATCAAATCCACTAATTAACACTCATCTTGAACATCTAGGCTTTCAATCTTATTTTTAATTTCGGAAAGCAGCTCAAGGTTGCCATTTTCATAAGCTTTAGAGATGTTATCTAAAGTTATTTTATCCGTTTTAGGTTTATAATTTTTATAATCTACGAACCTTATGCCTTGTAATACTCTTTCGTTTATAGCTTCTCTAAATCGTATGCCGCCACCATTTACCACAAAGCTGTAGGCTAGGTAGTCTAATTTGTAGCTGTCTTTTTCAAACCAGTAATAATAGACGTCTTGAAAATCAGTGCCACCGTTATCTTCGCTAAAAGCAACTTTTATGTTGTGGTATTCCTTGCCTTTTATAGTATCTACGCCAATGTAGGTTTTCTTTACAGCTTCGTCGTTTAAGCGATAGGGCAACTGTATAAAATAGTTTATAGAATTTAAAGACTCTGCGTATTTAAAAGCTGTGGAATCGGCAATCGTTTGTAAAGTGTCGTTCACAAATCGACTCAGGCGCTTTTGTGTATTGTAGATGTCTTTTATTAAAGTATCTTTTTTAATAATTTGTCTTTCGTAAATGTAGTGGTTGCATTTGCCTTCGCTCGTATAGCTAATGCCTCTAAACCTAAATTTAAGTTTCGAGTAGGTCAGTTTCTTTTTTCCGGAAACCTCTATTGCTTTATCAACAATATTTTGAGCGTTTGGAGTTTCTTTCTTAGAATCTACACAACCTAAAAGAAAAATTAGCAATAAGCCAAAGTATAACTTTACTTTCATACAATACCAAGATTTACTTTACAATATTACCTATTTTAGTTGATAACCCTGTCTAAGGTTTTGTTATCTTTGCGCTTTATTTTTTTAAAATATCACCCCATATGAAGATATCTTATAATTGGTTAAAGGATTTTATAGATGTAAAACTACCTGTTGAAGATACAGAAAAATTGCTGACTGATTTAGGTTTAGAAGTTGAAGGTGTTGAGGTTTTTGAAAGTATTCCCGGTGCTTTAGAAGGTCTTGTGGTAGGAAAGGTTTTAGAGTGCGAACAGCACCCTAACGCAGACAGGCTGAAGCTAACTAAAGTAGATTTGGGAGAAGCGCAACCGGTACAGATTGTTTGTGGTGCACCAAATGTTGCAAAAGGCCAGTGGGTTCCTGTGGCAAAAGTAGGAACTACCATTTATAACGCCGATGGAGAAAGCCTAAAACTAAAAAAAGGCAAAATAAGGGGTGAAGTAAGCATGGGCATGATCTGTGCTGAAGATGAAATTGGTCTTGGGCAATCTCACGACGGCATCATGGTATTAGAAGGAGACTTCAAAGTTGGCCAGCCTCTAAATGAAGTATTTCCGGTTGAAAAAGACCATGTTTTCGAAATTGGTTTAACACCAAATAGAGCAGATGCTATGAGCCACTGGGGCGTGGCCAGAGATCTGAGAGCCGGTATAAAGCAACAGGGAAAATCTCTACCCATTAACACGCCTTCTACAAGTAATTTTCATGTTGAAGAGCGATCAAACCGTATTAAAATTGAAGTTAAAAATACAGATTTGGTCCCAAGGTATTGCGGTGTAACCATTTCTGATATTCAAATCCAAGATTCTCCGGAGTGGATTCAAAACAGACTAAAGGCTATTGGGATAAAACCCAAGAACAATGTTGTAGACATCACAAATTATGTGATGCATGAGCTTGGACAACCTTTGCATGCCTTTGATGCAGACAAAATTGATTCTTCAACTATTGTTGTGAAAACCTTAGACAAGGAAACAAGCTTTACAACATTAGATGAAGTCGTACGCAAGCTTACCACAGAAGATATTATGATATGCGATGCAGAAAAGCCACTTTGTATAGCAGGTGTTCTTGGTGGGTTAAATTCCGGTGTTAGCGAACAAACCAAAAGTATATTTTTAGAAAGCGCGTATTTTGATCCTATTAGCATAAGAAAAACCGCCAAAAGACACGGCATAAATACAGACGCTTCTTTTAGATTTGAAAGGGGAATTGACCCAATGATTACTAAATACGCATTAAAACGTGCTGCTTTACTAATTTCCGAATATTCCGGAGGCAAAATCACAAGCGATATAGACGATGTGTATCCTAAGAAATTTCAAGATAAGCAAGTCTTTTTAACCTATAATAAGATTAATTCCTTAGTTGGAAACACCATAGAGAAAAGCAATATAAAGTCTATTTTAACATCTTTAGACATCAAAGTCAACAATGTTTCGGAAAGTGGTATGGGCCTTACAATTCCTGCATACAGAGTAGATGTTGATAGAGAAGTGGATGTTATTGAAGAAATCCTTAGGGTTTATGGATACAATAATGTCGAATTAGATAATACCTTTCATCTTTCGGTTTCTAATTCTACAAAGTATGAGGATTATAAAATTCAGAACAAAGTAGCAGAGTTTCTAGTCTCACGAGGCTTTTATGAAACAATGTCAAATTCCCTTACATCTGCAGAATACACGAAATTAACGGATACAATTTCAGAAGAAGCTAATGTAGATATCTTAAACCCGTTAAGTCAGGATTTGGCTGTTATGAGACAGTCCTTATTGTTTTCTGCTCTAGAAAATGTTAAATTCAACCTTAACCGGAAGAATAAAAACCTAAAGATTTTTGAGTTTGGTAAAACCTACCATAGAGAGGGGCAAACTACGACTGAAAACAAGCATTTATCAATTACCTGTGTGGGTTCAATTTTAAATCAAAACTGGATAAACTCAGATACTCATGCCGACTTCTTCTACCTTAAAGGAATGATAGATGCAGTTCTGTCAAAATTAGATATTCACACATCTCATACTGCAATAGATTCAGATCTTTTTTCAGAAGGCTTAAGCTATCAGGTAAATGATGAAGTTATTGTGTCTTTTGGAAAATTAAGTTCTGCTATTACGAGTAAATTTAGTATTAAAGAAGAAGTGCTTTATGCTGATTTCAACTGGGATAAAGTCTTAAAGTACGTGAGTCAATACCAATTTAAACCTCGCGAAATTCCTAAGTATCCAGAAGTAAATAGAGATTTTGCATTACTGCTAAACAATAACATAACTTTCGAATCTATCAAAGCTGTTGCCGAAAAAACTGAGCGAAAGCTCCTTAAGCATGTTAATCTTTTTGACGTATACAAAGGTGATAATTTACCTGAAGGGAAAAAAAGTTATGCGGTAAGTTTCACTTTTGTAGATCACAACAAAACATTAACTGATAAGCAAGTTGATAAAGTGATGAATAAACTTAAATCTAGCTTCGAAAAAGAATTTAATGCAGAATTAAGATAATTTCTTAATTTCTTTAAATTCAGCTTGTTTCTTTTTAGGAAGGCTTTTGATGATAAGCATATAACTATCATCTATAAGCTTTTTGACGAAGTCGTCGTTTAGGTTTCCGTTTTGGATAACTACAGTATTCCAGTGCTTTTTGCTCATGTGGTAGCCCGGAAACACATCTTCGGGGTATTGCACCCTCAGTTCAAGCGCCTTATCGGGATCACATTTAAGGTTTACGCTATAATCTCCATTTTCCCACTTTTTTAAGGACGTGAGTGTAAACATTTTGTCCATAACTTTAAAGACCAAAACGTCCTGATCAAATGGAAACGATTCTGTTGTAGCCGGTTTAGATAGGCAATAGGTTCTGTATTCTTCAATATTCATGATCTAAAAGTATGTATATAGCGATGAATATAAAAACAATAAGTTGAAGATATTTTAAAACAAGACCAGACTTCGAGTGCTTTTTTAAGTAATTGAACAGTTGTTGGCACATTAATGCTACTAAGCCAAATATGACTAGGGCTTGTACCATAAATAAGAACCCGAGCGTGTAAAATTGGTAAATTTTATTGCCATCCATATCCCATAAAAAAGATGGGAAAAAGGCCAAAAAAAATAAAGTCACCTTAGGATTGAGAACATTCATGATAAAGCCTTGTACAAATAGGTTTCCCTTTTTTTCACCTTGTTTAGGGCTTTTAAAATCTATTTCAGCAGGACTTTTATATACTTTATAGGCCAAATAAAAAAGATATGCCGCACCAAATATTTTTATAGCAAGATATAAATGTTCTGAGGCCTTTATTATGGCCGAAATACCAAAAGCAACTAAGCTTGTATGTATGATAATTCCAGAGACCAGGCCACTACTCAATAAAAAACCGGATTTAAATCCTTTCCGAATACTAATGATAAGGACATAAATGATATCAGGACCAGGAGAGATGGTTAATAATATCGATGCTACTAAAAATTCTACTATTGAATTTTCCAAAATATCAGGTTCAAATAATGGATATTAACTCCTTGTTTTATACTAAATACCTCATAAGGGTTTTGATTATTTAGCGTTTAATGTGGCGTATGCTTTTTTTATTTTTTTAATCAAAGCAGGCCCTTCGTATACAAAACCCGTATAGAGCTGAACCAGTTCTGCTCCGGCTTCAAATTTTTCCAGGGCATCTTCAGCGCTATGTATACCGCCAACGCCAATAATCGGAAATTTGGTCTTAGAATTCTGCTTTAAAAACGAAATCACCTCTGTAGAGCGTTTGGATAGAGGCTTGCCACTTAATCCTCCTGTTTCTGTTTTGTTATGCGATACCAGATTGTCTCGTTTTATAGTCGTGTTTGTCGCAATTACGCCGGCAATATTGGTTTCTTCTACAATATCAATAATATCAATTAATTGAGAATCATTCAGATCGGGTGCTATTTTTAATAATATAGGTTTAGGCTTTGGCTCGAGATTATTCAGTTTTTGCAGATGACTTAAAATCTTAAGCAATGGTTCTTTGTCTTGTAATGCTCTTAAATCTGGTGTATTAGGAGAACTTACATTCACTACAAAGTAATCAACATAGGGAAAAAGTGCTTTAAAACAAATGTCGTAATCTTCTATAGCCTTTTCGTTGGGTGTAATTTTATTTTTTCCAATATTTCCACCAACTATAATATCTCCCTTGTTTTTTAGGGCCTTTACAGCTGCCTTTACACCTTTGTTGTTAAACCCCATGCGATTAATAATGGCTTTGTCTTGCTTTAACCTAAATAGTCTTTTTTTAGGATTACCTTCCTGTGGCAATGGTGTAACGGTTCCAATTTCTATAAATCCAAAACCTAGGGCATGCATTTCTTTATAGAATTCAGCATTTTTATCAAATCCTGCAGCCAAACCAACAGGGTTTTTAAATAAAATATTAAAAACATCCTTCTCAATCAAAGGGCTTTCATACTGATAGCTTTTTTTAAATAGATAAGATAATAATGGAATTTTAAGTAAAATCCTTAAAGAACTCGTGCTAAAATAATGTACTTTTTCAGGATCAAATTGAAATAACAATGGTCTAACTAACCACTTATACATAACGCATTAATTTTTTATAAAAGTAATTAATTTAAACTCGAGAATTACACAAAAACGATAAAATTAGAATTCTATTTTAGAAGACAAAATTTACACAAGACTTAGAGACTTTTCAGTTTTATTTTAAGTTTATTTTATAGTTTTAGTGTGATTCAAAAATAAAATTATCTGCAAAAAAGCCTATTTAAGTAAAATATAAACTATACAAAACCTTTACATTAATTTAATATTAGTATTTGTTGCAGCACTATAAATGTATATAAAACAAGTAATTACATTATATTTGTTGAAATTTACTCAATACAAAAAAATTTATAGGAAATGTATAGTGAAAAATGTCTGTTATTAATCTATTAAGGCTTAGTTTTGTTTTAACAAAATAATAACTATATGAAGAAGCAGATTTTAACATTGATTTTGCTGGTCACTACATCGATTGCGTTTTCCCAGAATGTTATTACTGGGGTAGTTCTCGACGATGCAAATATTCCAGTCCCGAGTGCCAATGTTCAAATTAAAGACACAACAATTGGTACAGTAACCGATTTTGACGGGAATTTCACCTTATCAGGCATCGAAATGAATCAAATCATTCAAGTGTCTTATGTGGGTTTTAAAACCTCAGAAATTGTTTACACAGGTCAAGACAACATTACCATAGTACTTGAAGTTTCTGCCGAAGCTTTAGAAGAAGTGGTTGTGATTGGTTACGGCGCACAACGTAAGAAAGAGGTTACAGGTGCTGTAAGTGTTCTTGATTCTGAAAGCATTGAAAAAATGAATCCAGTACGAGTTGAGCAAGCTATTCAAGGACAAATAGCCGGTGTAAACATTACATCAAACTCCGGTTCTCCAGGTTCCGGCCTTAACATTAGAATTAGGGGTATTACTACCAATGGTGATAACAGACCACTTATTCTTGTAGATGGAAACAGAATTGAAGACCTTTCTGTCTTAAACCCTAATGACATTAAGTCTATAAACGTCCTGAAAGATGCTACAGCCGGTATTTATGGTGTACAAGGTGCCAATGGTGTTATTTTGATTACCACAAAAACAGGTAGAACATCTTCAGAACTTAAATTTACACTTGATACGTTTTCTGGTTTTCAGACTACTAGTCAGAGAATTGATTTGATGAATGCTTTTGATTTTGCACAATATGTAAATGATGCATCAAATAGTAATCAATTTTTAGTTTATCCTCGAGAAGGTACCGATTGGCAAGACGAAGTTTTCGAAACGGCTATCATGTCTAGTGTAAACTTCTCTGCTACAGGTGGTACAGAAAAACTTGCATATTCGGGTAGTGTTTCTTATCTTACACAAGATGGTATTGTTGGCGGTGGTAAAAACAATTTTGAACGTTTTACAGCTCGTATCAATACAGATTACAATGTGTTGGATAATCTTAAAATTACCTTTAATGGTTTACATACTTTATCAACAAAGCAAAATTTACCGGAAGGTGGGATTGGAGCTGTTCTTTACAACGCGGTTAACATGAACCCTAATGCAACGGTTAGAGAGCCAAATGGAGACTTTACCCTTGCAAACCAAATTTCTCAGATAGAAATTATAAACCCGGTTGCACAGATAAGTAATACGTTTAACACAACAAGAGTCTCAAGATTTAGTGGTGTTTTAGGTGCAGAATATAAATTCTGGGATAATTTTAAAGTTACATCCAGAATTCAAGGTAACCTCTCCAACGTTTTAGACGATGTGTTTAGACCTGAACAATTTTATGGAAATGGTAAATCGGCGAACGTAGGTGATCCAAATGACGATAATATCACAAACGAAGTTGTAGATTTTGGAGCCAATTATTACGATTTTACATGGGATAACTTGATAGAATATTCTAATACTTTTGACGATGATCACAATTTAACAGTATTACTTGGTACATCTCTTTACAGAACATGGGGTGATTTTTATGGTAATATTGGATTTACTGATGTAGGTACTAATCAAGTAGGACAAACTGTTTTTGATCCAGGAATGACTATAGAGCCAAGATTTACAGAGGCAGATTTAGAAAATGGCTTAGATTGGTTTGATTCTAGATTATCTTCTTTGTTTACAAGAGTACAATACGATTATAAAGGAAAATATTTATTCTCTGCAGTTATCAGACGTGACCTTTCGTCAAGATTTTCGCCTCAGAACAACAACAATGTAGGTTACTTCCCCTCAGGTTCTGTGGGTTGGAATGTGTCTGACGAAGACTTTATGCAAAAAGCAGATTGGATAAACAACTTTAAGGTAAGAGCCAGTTACGGTGTAATAGGTAACGATAGAATTGTAGCAGATTTCCCATTCATTACAAGGCTTAACGGTCAAGCTGTTATAGACCCTGGAACAGGAATCACCAATACAAGTAGCTTATTGTTCGGTCTAGCCGGTGGTAGAATTGGTAATCCAGACTTACAGTGGGAAGAGCAGGAGACAGCAAACTTTGGTGTCGATTTAAGCTTGTTTGATCGAAAAGTAAGTTTTACCGCAGATGCCTACAGAAAAGAAACCAGAAACCTTCTTTTAGCGCCACAGGCTTCAGGTGTAACAGGAAGTGCGGCTCCGGGTTCGGGTGTACCTTTCGTAAATGCAGGAACTGTAAGAAACCAAGGTCTAGAATTGGCTTTAGGATATAACGATAACATTGGTGACGATTTTAAATTTAATGTTAATGTAAACTTTTCAACTATCAACAATGAGGTAATATCTCTTAACGGAAGAGAGACGCCGGTTGCAGGTGAGTTTGGAGTAGGTTTAGGAATAACAGATATTACAAGAATGGAACCAGGATTACCTTTAGGTCACTTCTTTGGTTACAGAACAGATGGTATTTATCAAACCGATGCAGAAGCTGCTGCTGCAAACAATACCCTTCAGGATGTATTTGCAGGAGACTTAAGGTTTGTCGATGTTAACGGTGATGGACAAATTACACCAGAAGATAGAACAAACATTGGCGATCCTATCGCAGATTATACATTTGGTTTAAATATTGGCTTTACGTACAAGAATATTGATTTTAGCGCTAATGGATTTGGTTCTATAGGTAATGATATGATTAGAAATTACGAAAGAGCAGATTTATTTGCCAATAGAGGAACTTATATGTTAGATCGTTGGCAAGGTTTTGGAACCGGTAACACCGTTCCTAGAGCAATTGCCGGTGCTAATATAAACTCTGATAATTTTAATGATTTTTATGTGGAAGATGCGTCTTTCTTTAGAATACAAAATGTCCAAATAGGTTATACATTTGGTGAAGACGTAAATGAAGAATTAGGTGTAACCAAATTTAGAATATATGTAGCTGGAAACAATATACATACATTTACAGATTATTTAGGATACGATCCTTCGGCAAATAGTGGTAATCCACTTGGTGGTGCTATCGATAATGGGTTTTACCCTGTTGCCTCTTCGTATTTATTAGGAATTAATTTAAACTTTTAAAAACTATGATGAAATTTTTTAAACTTTTCGCTTGTCTAATGTTGATTTTTACAGTTAGTTGCAGTGATGACTTTGTGGAAGTTCAACCAGACGGATTTAATGATGCTGATTTTTTTAACAATCAGGAGGACTATGAGAATGCATTGATAGGTGCTTATGATATCTTACAAGCAACGTTTTGGAATGTGCTGGTAGACATCATCGCGTCACCCGATTATGCAGCTGGAGGAGATCCATTTAACTATGACCAGCCAACGCTTCAAAATATTAATTTAATGATACACACCCCTTCAGATGAAAATCAGTTAAGAGATATCTGGAGCTTAATGTATGCTGGTATCAATAGAGCTAATTTTATTTTGGAAAACAGAAATAAAACAGACTTTGCAACCAAAAATGAATTAATTTCTGAAGCACTATTCTTAAGAGCATATTTTACTTTTGAGCTGGTAAAACATTTTGGTAATGTACCATTAAAAACAGTTGAGAAAAACGGTGTCTTAAGAATTTCTGATGAGCGTATCTACCCGGAAGACGAATTTTCTATGGAAAGAGTTGCAAATATTGCAACAGCTTACGCGCTTATAGAAGAAGATTTAAAGGAAGCTATTCCAAATTTACCACAATCTCAAACATTGCCATATGAAGTAACTCAGGGAGCTGCTCAGGCTTTGCTTGGTAAAGTTTATTTGTACCATGGTACGTTTGACCAGTCTAAATTTGCAGATGCTGCAACGTCTTTAAATGGTGTCATATCTAGTGGTCAATACAGCTTAACACATGGTGAAGACTACCAAAAACTATTTAATAGTGCTGGTGAAAATGGAACAGAATCAGTTTTCGAAATACAATATACAGGAGTACAACCTGCTAGTTGGGCATGTATTACTTGTAGCCAAGGAACGTATTTCCCAAAATTCTGCGGGCCACGTTCGCCTTACGACAATCCTGATTACGATTCAGGTTGGGGCTTCTGCTTACCTTCAGAAGATTTGTATAATTTGTTTAGCGACAACGATGCAAGAAGAGATGTTACTTTTTACGATTTAAGAAGTGGTGATATTAACTATTCTCTAAGTAGAGACGACACTGGTTTGTTTAATTTAAAATATTTACCAAGAAAAGAAGACGACAGACAAGGTGCAGACCCGCTTAACTTTGCCAATAATTACAGGTCTATAAGATATGCAGATGTATTGTTGATGGCTGCTGAGGCTGAGGCTCAAAGTGGTAATACTTCTAATGCAGAAAGTTACTTAAATCTAGTAAGAGCTAGAGCATATGGAAATGAAAGTAATAATTACAGTGCTTCGGAGGGCTCATTGCTAGACGCCATATATTTAGAGAGAAGAAAAGAATTAGCCGGCGAAGGTCATTATTTCTTTGATCTCGTAAGAACAGGAAGAGCAGCTACTACAATTCCTGGATTTACAAACAATAAAAACGAGGTATTCCCAATTCCACTTATTGAGTTACAATTAGCTCAAGCTGAAGAAAGATGGGGAAATCCAGGATATTAATTACATGTTAAACTAAATAAATAATAAAAATGAATTTAAAAAGAATAATAACGAGCTTTATACTTGTTTTTGCCTTAGGCATCCAATTCTCTTGTGAGGATGATGATCAATTAAACATCATAGAAGGCTTAGATTTTGTAATTGCTACTTTAAATGAAGATGGCACAGAAACAGGTGTTTTGCCTAAAACAGCTATTCCGGATGGAAGAATTGTTTATACTGTAGATTTTGGTAACCCAAATGATGATGAAGACGTTTTTCAAACTAGCGGGCCTTTGGTAACCTACCAGTATCCGTTAGAAACTGCTACTTACACTATAACTGTAACAGCAGCATTATCAGGTAAAGATGATGTTATCGTGACTAAAGACCATACAATTGTATACGTGCCAGCTCCAGACCCGGGACCAGGTGGCGGCAATGGTGGTGATACGCCTACAGGTATCGTAGGTACATGGAAACTAGCTCCGGAATCCGGTGCATTTGGAGTTGGACCAGCACAAGATGACGTGTCTTGGTTCTCAAGTTCATCTGACGATGTGACAACAAGAGCGTGTTTATTTGATGACGAATACGTATTCAATGCAGACGGAACTTTTCAAAATGTGTTAGGAGCAGATACTTGGTTAGAAGGATGGCAAGGTGCTGCTACCGAAGGTTGTGGTACGCCAGTATTTCCTCACGACGGTTCAAATCCAGCAACTTACTCATTTGATGGTTCTTCACTAACCCTTAATGGATTAGGTGCTTTTATGGGACTAGCTAAGGTAAATAATGACGGAGAGTTAAGCGATCCGTCTCTAGCTGTAGATTCTATTACATACATAGCAGAATTGTCTGAAAATGACACACGTTTAGAATTAGACATCAACTTTGGTGGTATCGGATTCTGGAAGTTTAAATTTGTGAAACAAGTTGAAGAGTCTCCTATCGTAGGTACATGGAAATTAGCACCGGAATCTGGAGCATTTGCAGTTGGACCTGCACAAGATGACGTGTCTTGGTTCTCTAGCTCTTCAGATGATGTTACAACAAGAGCTTGTCTTTTCGATGACGAATACGTCTTTAGCGCAGACGGAACTTTCCAAAATATTCTTGGTGCAGACACATGGTTAGAAGCATGGCAAGGCGCTGAGGAAGGTTGTGGAGCTCCTGTATTTCCTCATGATGGTTCAAACCCGGCAACGTGGTCTTTTGATGGATCTTCGCTTACGATTTCAGGAACAGGTGCTTATATGGGGCTTTCTAAAGTGAACAACGATGGTGAATTAGCCAATCCAAGTGGCGCTGTAGATTCTATTACTTATATCGCAGAATTGTCTGAAAACAATACTCGCCTAGAACTGGATATCAATTTTGGTGGAATCGGATTCTGGAAGTTTAAATTTGTAAAACAGTAACAATCTAATATCTTAATAAAAGTAAAGGAGATCAAATATTGGTCTCCTTTTTTATTTTAAGTGGTATTATATCGCTAATTTTACATATTCAAGAAAATGTTATTATTATGATAAGTAAAGATGTTGTATTAAATCGATTTTTAAAATACATAAAGATTGATTCTCAAAGCGACCCTCAAAGCTCAACAACGCCAAGCACAGAAAAGCAATGGAATATTGCAAAGTTGCTTAAGCAAGAGCTTGAAGAAATAGGTCTTTCAGATGTTACAATAGACCAAAATGCTTATGTAATGGCGACATTACCCGGTAATGTTGAGCATCAAGTCCCATGTATTGGGTTTGTTTCACATTTTGATACAACACCAGATTTTACAGGAGAAAACATAAATCCACAAATACACCACGACTATAGTGGTGGTGATATTGTTCTGAATAAAGACAAAAACATGGTCCTTTCTCCGGACTATTTTGAAGATTTAAAAGAATATGTAGGGCAAACTATTATCACAACAGATGGAAACACACTTCTAGCAGCAGACGATAAGGCTGGGATAACCGAAATAGTAACTGCTATGGAATACCTTGTTAAACATCCTGAAATCAAGCATGGTAAAATCAGAATTTGTTTTACACCCGATGAAGAGATTGGACGTGGAGCGCATAAATTTGATGTAGAAAAGTTTGGTGCCGAATGGGCTTACACAATGGATGGAAGCCAAATAGGCGAATTAGAATATGAAAACTTTAATGCCGCTCTAGCTAGAGTTGAAATTAAAGGGAAAAGCGTTCACCCGGGTTATGCTATTGGTAAAATGATTAATAGCAGTCTGCTGGCAACCGAATTCGTAAACCTCCTTCCTGCAGATGAAACACCTGCTACAACAGAGGGAAGAGATGGCTTTTTTCATTTAACTTCTATTAATGGTAATGTTACTTCTACTCACTTACAATTTATCATAAGAGACCATGACAAAGGCTTATTTCAGCAACGTAAAGAAAAGCTAAAAGAATTAGCAGCGCATTTCAATTCTAAGTATAATGAAGATCTCGTAAATGTTCATATTGAAGACCAATATTTTAACATGAGAGAAAAAGTTGAGCCTGTAATGCATATTGTTGACATAGCTAAACAAGCTATGGAATTGTGTGATATAACGCCGATTATAAAGCCTATTCGAGGCGGAACTGATGGTTCGCAGTTAAGCTACATGGGTTTACCATGTCCTAACATCTTTGCAGGTGGGCATAATTTTCACGGCCCATACGAATATGTGCCTCTCGAAAGCATGCAAAAAGCGACAGAAGTAATTGTAAAAATTGCAGAACTTACTATAAAGTATAAGAAATAGTACATAAATTAGCTTAAAAATACATGTTGAAAGTGCTAAAGCCTGCTATAAACCTTATAATACTAGTTGTTTTATCTGTTTATTTATGCTCAGCACAGTCACTTCCACCAGTTGCTCATTTTCAAACTGAAGACTATCAAGCAGACAATCAAAACTGGTCTATAACCCAAACACAGGATAATACATTATTCTTTGCTAATGGGAAAGGGCTTTTAATGTATGACGGAGAATACTGGAAATTGTTGGGATCTCCTAATAATACAATTCTTCGTTCTGTTTTTGCCGTGGATAACAAAGTTTATTCAGGTGCTTATATGGAATTTGGAATATGGGAAAAGAATACCTTCGGGAATTATGTGTATACTTCTCTTTCAAAAGATTTAGATTTAATCGAAGACGAGCAGTTTTGGACCATTTCTTCACTAGAGGACAACATCATATTTCAGTCTCTAGATGCAATTTATATGTATGATACGCAAAATAAACGCGTCAATACTATTAAAGCAGAAGGAGAGATTACTAAAATGGTAATTGTAGATAAGGAACTGTATTTTCATGTTAAAAATTCCGGCTTATACAAACTAATAAATGGTCAAAAAGTTCTTATTAATGATAGTAGAGTAATAAAGAGCTGTACATTAATCAACATTTATAGCATTAATAATGAATATTACGCACAAACGCAGTTTAATGGTATTATTAATTTGTACTCAAACCTAGAGTATAAACCTTCTAATTCAGAAAACATTTGGGACAGTTTATCAGTCTACAGCAGTATTCAAACATCCGATGGTGATATTTATTTAGGGACAATATCCGATGGTTTATTTAAAATATCTAAGGATAGTATTGTATATAACCTTAACCAAAAAAACACTCTATCAAACAATACTGTATTAAGTGTATTTAAAGATCATTCTAACAATATTTGGTTAGGTTTAGATAATGGCATAAATATTATCGACGACGATTCTGATATTTTGATTTATAATGATAAGAATGGTCAATTAGGAACTATTTATACCTCCATAACACATAATGGCATATTATATGTCGGCTCTAATCAAGGTCTTTTTTATTTTGATTCGGCTAATAATAAATTTTCTTTAGTCTACGGTACTAGTGGGCAGGTGTGGTCTTTGTTCAGCTTTAATGACACATTATTCTGTGGTCACCACAATGGTACATTCATTATAAATGGCTACACCTCCGAATATATTGAAAACACAAGAGGGACCTGGGCATTCCAAGTAAGCGATGATAAGACTGTTTTGTCAGGAAATTATGATGGACTATATCTTTATGTTTTTGACGATAAATGGAAATTAGATAGAAAAATTCCCGGCTTTGATATTTCTACACAGTATTTCGAGTTTGTAGATGCTAACACTATTCTCGTAAATCACGAGTATAAAGGTATAATCAAACTAAATTTAAACGAAAAACTTACTCAGGTAATAGACTATGAGACTATAAAATCTGTTGATAAAGGATTATTTTCATCCATTGTAAAGTTCCAGGACAACATATACTACGCCTATAAAGATGGCGTGTTCAAGTACCGGAAAGACAATTCACTTTTTGAAAAAGACACGATATTATCTAAAATAATTTCTCAGAAAAATTTTACAACTGGCGTAATGATAAGAACCCAGGACGATAAGCTTTGGTTATTTAATAAAACAGACGTCATCAATGTATCTATAAGCTCGTTAAAAGACCATTACTTGATAAATAAAATTCCTATAAAAAGTGAGTTACGCCAACAAATTTCAGGTTATGAAAACATCAGTTTTAATGGGGAAGATGCCTATTTAATAGGAAGGAATGATGGTTTTATAGAAATTAACTCGAATAAGAGCTTTGAGCAAAATCCCAAAGTATACCTAAGAGATGTAATTGTCAAAAATAAAGAAAACCTTACTTTAAAAGATTTTGAACTGTCAAATATTAAAAACGAATTTAATAATATATCCTTTCAATTTAGTTCCTTTAACTATAACCCTTTATTTAAAAGTGAATACCAATATAAATTAGTAGGCTATAATGAAAACTGGAGCTCTTGGCAAGAAAATGCACAAATAACCTTTAAGAATTTAGCCTTTGGAGACTACACTTTATGTGTAAAAAGTAGAGTAGGTGAAGACAGCATTAGCGAAATAGAAAAAATCCAATTTGCAATAGAAAAGCCATTTTACTTATCGACATCAATGATTCTTGTTTATGTGTTTGTATTGATAGTTTTTGCCTTTTGTGTTCATATGCTTTATAAAATATATTATAAAAAGCAAAAGATATCTATACAAAAAGAAGCTGATAGAAAACTTAAACTGAAAGAGCTTGAGAGTCAAAAAGAACTCATGAACCTTAATAATAAGCAACTTAAGCTAGATATAGATAACAAAAGCAGAGAGTTGGCTATTTCTACAATGAGTCTTATTAAGAAAAACGAATTTCTTTCTAACATTAAAAGTGATTTAAAAACTTTAAAAAACCCTGATCCAAAGGTCAGAAAGGTTCTTAAATCTATTGATAAAAATATAGATAGTCAGGATGACTGGCAATTTTTTGAAAAGGCCTTTAATAATGCCGATAAAGAATTCTTTAAGAAATTAAAAGAATATCATCCATCATTAACACATAACGATTTCAAACTTTGTGCGTATTTAAGGTTAAACTTAAGCTCGAAAGAGATAGCGCCATTATTCAATATATCGACAAAAAGTGTAGAGATAAAACGCTATAGACTGCGTAAAAAGATGAATCTAGACAGAGATCAAAGTCTCACAGACTATATCCTTAGCATTTAACCACTACATAACATTTCGTTAACACTACAACACCTATACATAAGCTTGAATTAATTTACGGACTTTAATGGCAAACTGATAATAAATTTCAGAAATACAATAAGTTATATCCTGAAATAGCATTTGTTAGATTCAACTTATGTTAAAATTTTAGATGTATATTTTTTGTTAAGTTTTTTATTAGGATTTTCTAACGAAATCGATTAAGTTTGTTAACAAACACAATTTAATTCTTATGAGTAGAATAATACTAACAGTCATTTTAGTGCTTTCTTATTTGTCAATAAATGCACAAATTCAAAATGTACGGGTTGTTTCAGACGAAACTGGACAATACCTAACTGTTGATGGTGAAAAGTTCATGATCAATGGTATGAACTGGGATTATGTCCCTATTGGAACCAATGTAGTTGATGCTGGTTTTTATGAAAAACCAGATGACATCATCAAAGCAGGCTTGGATGCAGAAATGTCTCTTTTACAGAACATGAATGTAAATGTAATTAGACAATATACCGGAGTGCCTGCCAAATGGGTTAAATACATTTATGAGAACTATGGTATTTACACTATGTTAAACGATTCTTTTGGTCGTTACGGTCTTACTATAGATGGTGTTTGGACCCCTATTACAGATTATAATGATGCTAGAACACAAGAATTGCTTATGACTACCATTACAGATATGGTGGCTGAGTATAAAGATGTGCCTGGTATTTTGATGTACTTAATAGGTAATGAAAACAACTACGGATTATTTTGGCAAGGTGCTGAGACCGAAGATTTCCCGGAAGGCGAAGAGAAAATAAATGCTGTAGGGGAATTAAGAGGACGTCCAATGTATAGATTGATGAACGAAGCCGCTAAGGAAATGAAATCTATAGACCCTAATCACCCTGTAGCCATTTGTAATGGTGACCTTCTGTTCTTAGAAATTATTATAGAAGAATGTCAAGATGTTGATATCTATGGTACTAATATGTATCGTGGTTTCTCTTTCGGAGACGCATTCCAAAGAGTTAGAGACGAATATGGTAAACCTATCATGTTTACAGAGTTTGGTTCGGATGCATATAATGCCAAAGAAAATAGAGAAGACCAGCAAATGCAGGCGTATTACAACAAGAATAACTGGAAAGAAATTTATCAAAATGCTGCCGGCTTAGGATTAGCAGATAACTCTATTGGTGGTTTCACCTTTCAATTCTCTGATGGCTGGTGGAAAGCCGGTTTCGACGATAGAGCAGATGCGGATACACATCAAACCGAATCTACTTGGAATGCAGGTGGATATTCTTGGGACGAAGCTTATCCAGGAGCTAACAACATGAACGAAGAGTGGTTTGGTATTTGTGCAAAAGGTCCAACTAACGAAAGAGGACTTTACACATTATATCCAAGAGCCTCTTATTACTTATTAAAAGATGCGCACGCTTTAGATCCATACGCAGAAGGCGTAACTTTAGATTTCGTCAACAATTATTTTGATGGTTTAAATCTCATGGACGCCGTGCTAAGAGCAAGAGGTGATAAAGCAATCGCTACAGGCGGCTCAGGCGATGGAAAATCTATAGGAATTACAAGACTTTCTGCAGAACTGTCGACCTTCTATACAGGTGGAAGTTTAACCACTACGCCAAACAATCCTGACCCGGATTCAAATTCATATCCAAACCAGCAAGGTTTTGATCAAATGCAATCTTATTTTATAGGTGTTGGTGGAAGCCCATCTCCGGATGTGCGATTCGACGTAACTTTTAATGTTATAGGCGATGTCGCTGAAAATCCTATAAACGAAATTTTCTGGGAAAATAGAGCTAGACCAGTTCGAGTCAATTCGCCAGATGGTGAAATTATTTTAGAAGATAATAATCGTTTAAACCTTTATCAAGCAGAGTTCGAGTGGAATCACGAGGCTTTTGATTTAAGAGGTTTTTTCCGAACAGGACATTACCACTGGGGATATGAAGGAGACTTTTTTGGATTATATCCAGAAGCAAACTATGGCCCTAACTTAGATATTTATGGAGGTATCATTTCTGGTATTGAAGTAGATGGAAAAGGAGCGCTTAAAGGGTTAAAAGCAGCACTTGGTCCACAATTATGGTGGGGTGCCAACCCAACTATGTTGTTTAAATACTCAACAAATATTGCACATTGGGAGGTTACAGGTATCTACCACAGAGATTTGGAAACAGACTTAGAGTTTGATGAAAATGGTCGTCGAGTCTTAGATCAAAACCAAGTACGTTCTGGTGTAATTCCACCATGGCCTACAGAAAGAGCTACAGTAGCTGTCGAAAGAGAGTTTGGTAAGTTCGACGTAATGCTTGGTGGTATTTGGGCAGGTAGTCCGCTTAATGGAAGTACATTCCAAGATGTAACAGACAATGGTGTTGTTGTAGTAGATAAAGTGAATTCTGATGACAACTGGGGTGGTAAAGCCAAAGTGATGTATTCAGGTGGTAAGTTCAACTGGTATGCACAAGGTGCTGTTATGGGACTAGTAGCAAATGGTGGTGCAGATCAAACTCTAACATTTACAGGATGGAAACTTAAAGATACCGGTAGTGGTAACCAAACAAACTTCTTAACAGGTTTTACCTTTAATGCTGGAAAATGGCAAATCGCACCTAACTTCTTATGGCAAAAACCTCTTGTAGATCCAATGCCAGACAATGGTCCGGCACCGGGTAGATTAAGAAACTTTATAGACGATCCGTTTGCTGTTCGTTGGAACAGAGAAACTACTGCAGCAGAAATCTTACTTACATTCGATCCAACACCTGGAACCTATATGTACGAGTGGAATAATAATAAAGCTGAAGATGCTAAGTTTGCCATGAGCGCCGGATTTGTCTATAGACATCTACCAACTACCATGGATGCTCATATTGGTTTCTTAGATACTCGTGAATTTTTTGCCTTCGCAAGATCCGCTCCAGCTGAAGATTTATGGGAAGCGCATGCAAGAGTTGTTTCTCGATTCAGTCCTGAATTTGGTATTGTAGGTTCTTTCTATTACGGTAATGGCCAGGCAAATGGTGATGATCAAAGATTAGTAACAGATAGATTTGGGGCCAATCTAGACGTGAGGTATAAGAAATACTGGATAAAAGGTGATATAAAAGTTAATGATTGGGGGCCATTTGACTACCATAGAGACTTTAACCTTACATTCCCATTACAAATGATGATTGATTTGTCTACAACTTTAGGAAAACCAGATTGGTACGTTTTACCAAGTACACAAGTGGGAATAAGAGGAATTTGGAGATCTTTAAATCAATTTTCGCCAAGATTTGCACCTAATGCCACACCAATAGGGACCTTTAATCAAGACCCACCATTAAGTCCATTTGGATTCCCTAATGGATCAGAGTGGGAAATTATGACATACATCAATATTAATATTGGAAAATAAATAACCTAAATACTATGAATAAATTTAGTTTAAAAAAACTTATAAAAATACCTTTGTTAGGTTTACTTTGCTTAGGTATAACAAATTGCGAAAGAGGGCTTTCGGATGAAGCTGTGTTAGCTACCTTTCCGACTACAGCAGATATATACACAGATAATCCTGTTGGCTTAACAAACGAGTTTTTCGAGTCTTTCGACCCTGCTCTTGGTGCTAACACAGAAGCTTTTGGTACAGATGACACGGAAGCGTATTTAGGGACTTCATCTATCCGTCTTGACATTCCTGCACCATTAGACCCGGACGGAGGTTTTATTGGTGGAATTTTTAGAGATAGAGGCGATGGTAGAAACTTAACTAGTTATGATGCCCTAACTTTTTGGATAAAAGCTTCTAGAACAGCTACTTTTGATCAGGTTGGTTTTGGAGTTGACTTCGAAGAGAATAAATTTGCAGTACAACGAAGAGATATTCCTTTGTCTACAGATTGGCGACAAGTTATAATTCCTATTCCAGATCCTTCAAAACTTACTCAAGAAAAAGGAATGTTTCTTTTTTCTACGGGAACCCAAAGTACAGATGGCGAGGGATTCACTGTGTGGATAGATGAAATACGTTTTGAAAAATTAGGAACTGTAGCCCAACCAAGACCAAGAATATTTGGTGGTCAGGACCAAAATGCACAAGCTAATATAGGTACAACTGTGCCTATCGGTGGTTTAAGCCAGACATTTAACACCACACAAGGTGATATTACTGTTACAACTACTCCGGCATATTATGATTTTTTTACTACAAATCCATTTGTAGCACAAGTTGATGAAAATGGGGTTATCGAAGTTGTTGGTCCTGGAGAACTTAATCCAGATACTGGTGAAATTGAGAACACAGCAACTATTACAGCAACACTAGGCGGTGTAGATGCGCAAGGTTCTATAACAATAGAATCAGTCGACTTAGATATCATTTCCATTTTCAGCGATTTCTTTGCAAATGTTCCTGTGGACAATTACAATGGCTTTTATGAGCCGTTTCAGGAAACAGAAGGTGGAGCAGTCTTAGAAGGTTCAAATAATATAATAACATATACAGACCTTAACTTTGTTGCGATAGAATTTTATGGTAGAGATGGTAGTGGAGTTCAACCTGTAGACGCAACAGATATGACATTCCTTCATATCGACGTGAGAGCAAATGAAGCTGTAGAGGCTGCCGACTATTTAAATATCTCCTTACATAACAACTTTACGCAACCATCAGAGGTGTCTGGAACATTCCAAATCTCAGGAAGTCAGCTTACGCCTGGAGAATTTGTTCCATTTGATATTCCATTGTCCAGTTTTAATGGGTTAAGTGCAAGAGATGCTTTAGGGATGATGCTTTTTGTTTCAGATGGAACAATAGCAAATTTATCATTAGATAACATCTTTTTCTACACCGAAAATTAGTAAGATAATCATGAATAAAAATATTAATATGAAAATTATGAATAGTAAAGTTTTAGGGATACTTTTTCTAATGACCTTCTTTGTTACAGGTTGCGATCTAGATGAAACACAGCAAGTTACTAGATTTAATAATCTAACACTTAGTGAAGAATTCGATCAAGATGGTGCTCTAGATCCAGCCATATGGAATTTTGATATTGGCCGCGGCCAGGATGGTTGGGGAAACCAAGAACTTCAGTATTACACAGACAGACCGGAAAATGTTGTTGTAGAAGATGGCATGCTTAAAATCACCGCCATTCAAGAAGACTTTGAAGGGGCAACTTTTACCTCAGGTAGAATCCTTACCCAAGGAAAATTTGGTCAAAAATATGGACGTGTAGAGGCAAGAATCAAGTTGCCTTGGGGTCAGGGCCTATGGCCGGCATTTTGGATGCTTGGTGCAAATATTGATACGGTAGGATGGCCGCAGTGTGGTGAGATAGATATCATGGAAAATCGTGGACAAGAACCAACACTTATCGCTGGTAGTATCCATGGTCCGGGTTACTCGGCAGCAGAGGCTATTACCAAAGATTTTGAATTAGAAGACGGAAGATTTGATACAGATTTTCACATCTTCGGTATAGAATGGGGTGAGGATTATATCAATTATTACGTAGACGACACTCTATATCAGCGACTAACGCCGGAAGACTTGGAAGATGTTGAAGGACAAACAGAATGGGTTTTCAATCAGCCGTTCTTTATTATTCTTAATGTCGCTGTGGGTGGTTCTTATGTTGGTAGTCCAAGTCCGGACACCGTTTTCCCACAAACAATGTTAGTAGATTACGTTAGAGTTTATTCTGCAGATTAAACCTTAGTATTCATACAAATCATGCAAAGCCTAATTGTAAAATTAGGCTTTTCTAACAAACCTAAAATTAAGCTAAATCCAAACACGTGAGTTCAGTAAATAAACAACTAGAGATTGTAAAAATTAATGGTGAAAAGTTTTTGAAAATATCGGATAGTCAGAATATTCGTCCATTTTTTATGAGTATTGTAAGCCCCTATAACCATTGGATGTTTTTATCCAGTAATGGTGGTCTTACAGCTGGTAGAAAAAATGCGGAATATTCTCTATTTCCATACTATACAGATGACAAAATCACGGAATCAGCCGATATAACAGGCAGCAAAACTATATTTAAAGTCTCCAAAAATGATGAAATCAACTTTTGGGAACCATTTGCGAAACGATTTGCTGATAGATACACACTGCATCGCAACATCTATAAAAATGTTTATGGCAACAAAGTTATATTTGAAGAGATAAACGAAGAATTAGAACTGAAATTTTCTTATCGTTTTTCCTCAAGTGAAAAATATGGTTTTGTAAAAGATGTTTTAGTCGAGAACCTTTCATCAAATGCTGTTTCGTTTGAAATTTTAGACGGTTTACAAAACGTTTTACCGGCAACTGTAAATAGTGATTTACAGACCAGACAAAGCAATCTCGTAGATGCTTACAAAAGAAATGAACTCGATGCGGAAACTGGATTGGGTATTTATGCGTTAAGTGCCGTGCCAGTTGATAAAGCAGAACCTAGTGAAGCCTTAAAGGCCAATATTGTTTGGTCAATAGGCGTGCAAAACCCTACATATTTAGTCTCTTCGCTTCAGCTTGAAAAATTCAGAAATCATCATGCTTTAGTTCAAGAAACTGATGTAAAAGCAGAAAAAGGTGCCTATTTTATTCATCAAGCTTTCAATTTAGATGCCGGGCAATCGAAAACCTGGAAAATAGTTGCCGATGTGAATTTTGACCATTCTCAAGTTTTTGAAATTATTCATTCTATAAAAACAGACGATGATTTAAATTCAAAAATAGAAGCAGATATTGCTCATGGTACAGAAAAGCTTATAGACATCAATGCTTCAGCAGACGGTTTACAGTATTCTAGCGACGAGCTTAGGGATATAAGACATTATTCTAACACGATGTATAATATTATGCGTGGTGGTATTTTCGATTACAACTATCAAATCGAAAGGAATGATTTTAAAACATATATCAAAAAGGCAAACCTAAACGTTTTTACTTCGTTTGAAATCGAGATCGATAAGCTAGGCGAAGTATTTACATTACAAGATTTAAACACTTTTGCACAAAACCATAAGGACAAAGACCTCGTAAGATTAGCAGTCGAATATTTACCATTAAAGTTTAGTCGTCGTCATGGTGACCCGAGTCGTCCTTGGAATAAGTTTTCAATCAATACCAAAGACGAAGACGGTAACAAAATCCTTGATTACGAAGGGAACTGGAGGGATATTTTCCAAAACTGGGAAGCCTTGTCTTATTCCTATCCTGAGTTTGTAGAGAACATGATTTTTAAATTCTTAAATGCCTCTACTTTTGATGGCTACAACCCTTATCGTGTTACAAAAGATGGATTTGATTGGGAAATTATAGAACCGGACGATCCATGGTCTTACATTGGATACTGGGGCGACCATCAGATTATCTATCTACAAAAATTCTTAGAGCAGTTAGAAAACCTAAAACCGGGCAAACTGGCTTCACTCTTCGAAACCGATGTTTTTGTGTATGCTAATGTGCCATACAGAATAAAATCTTACCAAGACACACTTAAAAATCCTAAAGATACTATAGATTTTGATTTTGATGAAGACTCTGCAATAAGAGAAAGAAGAGATAAAATTGGAGCAGATGGTGCTTTACTTCGAGACAGTGAAGGCAATACGATACATGTTAATTTTATAGAAAAAATCTTAGCGACAACCTTAGCCAAAATTTCAAACTTCATACCGGAAGCGGGTATTTGGATGAATACGCAACGTCCGGAATGGAATGATGCCAATAATGCGCTTGTAGGTAACGGGGTCTCGATGGTTACTTTATGTTACCTGAGAAGATTCTTGTCATTCTTTAACGATGTTTTTGAAAATATAGACAGCGATAAAAGTTTTGAACTTTCTGTAGAATTTAAGGAAATGTTTGATGCAATTAGTGCTGGTATTCAAAATCATAAGGGCTTACTGGATGGAGAAATTACCGACAGCCATAGAAGAGAGCTGCTAGATGCCGTTGCTATGCCTGCAAGTAATTTCCGAGTACATGTTTATGAAAACGGATTCTCAGGACAAAAATCTTCAGTAAAAGCAAAAGATATAAAAACCTTTATCCAAACTTCTTTAGCATTTATGGAACAATCTATAGATGCTAATAAAAGAGCAGACAATTTGTATCATGCTTACAATCTAATGACGGTTAATAAGGACGGAAGTATTTCGGTATCTTATCTAGAAGAGATGTTGGAAGGCCAAGTGGGTGCTTTAAGTTCAAAATACCTGTCATCTGCAGATGCGCTAAACCTGCTAGATGCTATGAAATCCAGCAAGTTATTTAGAGAAGACCAGTACAGTTATTTGTTATACCCAAATAAAGAATTAAAAGGATACCTTCAAAGAAATTCTATTCCTTCGGAGTTAGTAAATTCATCAGATTTATTAAAACAACTCCTTTCTGATGGCGATACAAGTATAATTGAAAAGAATGTCAGCGGTGGTTACCATTTCAATTCTAAGTTCAATAATGACAAAAACTTACGTATCCAGCTTGAGAATTTAAAAGAATCAAAATATGCTGATTTGGCTGAAAAAGAAGCCGAAAAGGTATTAAATATTTACGAAGAAGTATTTAATCATAAAGCATTTACAGGTCGTTCAGGTACATTTTATGGCTATGAAGGCCTAGGGTCTATCTATTGGCACATGGTTTCTAAACTTCAGTTAGCAGTATTCGAAACTTGTGTTAAGGCGATAAATGATGGGGAAAGTGCAGAAGTTGTAGGAAGACTTTTAGAACACTATTACGAAATAAACGAAGGTATTGGTGTTCATAAATCTCCGGAGCTTTATGGCGCATTTTCTACAGATCCTTATTCTCATACACCATTTGGAAAAGGGGCTCAACAACCTGGTATGACGGGGCAAGTCAAAGAAGATATCCTTAGTAGATTTGGAGAATTAGGTGTTGTTTTTCATGATGGAAAACTAGCTTTTAAACCTCATTTGCTAAGAAAAGACGAATTCTTCGACGAATCCAAAACACGACAGTTTATAGATGTAAACCACAATGCTAAAGACATTCATGTTGATAAAGGGTCTATGTGCTTTTCAATCTGTCAAGTTCCTGTAATCTATAGTATTGCAGACAATAGTAAAATTGATGTTTACTTTACAAATCAAGAAAAACAGACTATTGATAGTCTAGAAGTGCCACATGAGATAAGTACTTTGATTTTTGAACGTAAAGGAGAAGTGAGTCATCTACACGTATTTATTCAAGAATCTATATTGAAATAATTGATTATGAAAAAATTAAACCACATAGCAGTATTTTTAATAGTAGTGTTACTGTTTTCGTGTGGAAAACAACAAGAAAAAAGTACAATGGAAAACGATTCAGAACCCGTTAAATCAAGAAATTTAACTGCAGAGAAAATCTTAGGCAATCCTGATTATCAAGCTATATCATATGGTGGATATAGACAGAAGACAAGAGATTCTCAGCCAACAATCAAACAGTTAAAGCAAGATTTAAAAATCCTCCACGAATTAGATATTAAAGTGCTGAGGACATACAACGTACGACTAGCTCATGCCTCAAATGTTCTTAAAGCAATCAAAGAGCTAAAAAATGAGGATTCTAATTTTGAAATGTATGTGATGTTAGGTGCATGGATAGATTGTAAAAATGCATGGACCGATATGCCTGTTAACCATAACGAGGAAGCAGATTACAACGAAGATGAAATTAAAAGAGCCATGGATTTGGCAAACAAGTATCCTGATATTGTAAAAGTTATAGCAGTAGGAAATGAAGCTATGGTAAAGTGGGCTACATCCTACTTTGTTCAGCCTAATGTCATTTTAAAATGGGTAAACTATCTTCAGGACCAAAAAGCTCAAGGCAATTTAAGTAAAGATTTGTGGATTACGTCTTCAGATAATTTTGCTTCTTGGGGTGGTGGAAGTGCAGAATACCATGTTCCGGACTTAGAGGCTTTAGTAAAAGCTGTAGATTTCTTATCTGTGCATACTTATCCTATGCACGACACCCATTATAATCCGGTATTTTGGGGTGTTTTACCCAAGGAAGCCAGCTTACCTAATAGCGAAAAATTAGATAATGTCATGAAAAGGTCTTTAAATTATGCCGTTTCTCAATTCGATAGTGTCGTAAGTTATATGAATTCTATAGGGGTTAAAAAACCTGTGCATATTGGCGAAACGGGTTGGGCAAGTGTTTCTAATGGCCATTACGGACCAAAAGGCTCAAAGGCTTGTGACGAGTACAAGCAAGCCTTATTTTATAACAAGATGCGTAAATGGTCCAATGAAAATAATGTTTCTTGTTTTTATTTTGAAGCCTTTGACGAGCCTTGGAAGGACTACCATAACGACAAAGGTTCAGAAAACCATTTTGGATTATTTACTGTTGATGGTAAAGCCAAATATGTATTATGGGATAAAGTAGACGAGGGAACATTTGAAAATTTGAAACGAGATAATCATGAAATCACCAAGACCTATAATGGTAGTCTTGAGGATTTACTTATAGATGTCGATATGCCACACGAAAAACAGGATATTACAGTAAATCACTAAGCATGAAAAGCATAAATACCACAAATATTTTAAACTTTTTTATGACCTTAACTATCATACTCATGATATCATGTAAAACACAAAAGGAAGAGACAGTCGAAGAAGAGCTGGCTTTAGATATCCAAGTCTTTGAAACATCTCGATCTGGTAATAAACTTACAAAATTAGATAGTTTAACTACAGCATCTTCTGCATCAGAGATTGCAATAGACACCTCAAAGACATTTCAGACTTTTACAGGTTTTGGAGGTGCTTTTACAGAGTCTTCGGCATATTTGCTAAACCAGCTAAGCCCTGAAAATAGAGACAAAATCATCAAAGCCTATTTTAGCAACGATGGTGCTGCATATTCTCTTCAGCGTACACATATGAATTCTTGCGACTTTTCTTTATCACAGTATTCATATGCACCTGTGGAAGGAGATGTTAATTTAGAGCATTTCACTGTAGAGGAAGACGAGTCTGATTTAATCCCAATGATTAAAGACGCTATGGCTGCTTCGGAGGAGGGCTTTAAACTATTTGCCTCACCTTGGACTGCCCCACCATGGATGAAAGATAACAACAAATGGGTTGGCGGAAAGTTAAAAGAAGATTACTACGATACCTGGGCCTTATTTTTTTCTAAATATGTAGATGCCTATAAAGAAAAAGGAATTGATATTTGGGGTTTTACGGTGGAAAATGAACCTTTAGGTAATAGTAGCAATTGGGAAAGTATGCATTATACACCAAAAGAAATGACAGATTTTGTTGTAAATCATCTAGGGCCTCAACTTGAAAAAGATGGAAAAGGAGATTTAGTAATCTTAGGCTACGACCAAAACCGCTCTCATCTATTAGAATGGGTAGACGAAATGTACAGAGATGAAGAATCCAGAAAATACTTTGATGGTACTGCTGTACATTGGTATGACAGTACTTTCGAAATTTATCCTGAAGAGTTACAGTATGCTCATAATTTAGCTCCGGACAAATACTTAATCGAAACTGAAGGGTGTATAGATGCAGAGGTGCCTGTTTGGCAAGATGATGATTGGTACTGGAGAAAAGAAGCCACCGACTGGGGTTGGGATTGGGCACCGGAAGAAGATAAGCATTTACATCCTAAGTATAGCCCGGCCTATAGATATGCACGAGATATTATAGGTTGTATGAATAATTGGGTAGATGGTTGGGTAGATTGGAATATGGTACTTGACAAACAAGGCGGTCCAAACTGGTTTAAAAACTGGTGTATAGCTCCAGTTATTGTAGACCCTGAAGCAGATGAAGTCTATTTTACACCATTATTTTATGTCATGTCCCACTTTAGCAAGTTTGTAAGACCTGGAGCAAAAAGAATTGCTCATGAACATTCGGACAAAGAGTTGCAGATAACAGCCGCTCAAAATCCAGATGGTTCAATAGTTTTAATCGTTTTTAATCCAACTGAGAAACAAAAAAGTTTTGACATTAAGATTAATGATCTAAATAAAACTATAAGTATAAGTGCTCAAGCACTGCAGAGTATTATTATTAACTAGAATAATTCCAAAATTTAAATTATGCCAACAACAAAGACATTATCAAGAGATAGAGTTCCATTAGGCCAAAAAGCCGCTTTTGGGGCAGGTCATTTAGTTTTAAATTTATATCCTGGAGCTTTAGGGTTCTTTATGTTTTTCCTTTTAACAGCATTTGGAATGGACCCTTTTTACGCCGGCCTATTAGGTGGATTGCCAAGATTTTTTGATGCTATTACAGACCCCATAATGGGTTTTATTTCAGATAATACAAATTCTAAGTATGGAAGAAGACGTCCTTACATTTTGGTTGGAGGTATATTGAGTGCTATAACGTTTGTATTGCTTTGGCAGCTAGATGAAAACAACTCATCTACTTTTAATTTTTGGTATTTTCTCATCATGTCCCTTGTATTTTTAATAGGGAATACAATGTTTGCCACACCACTTGTTGGTTTGGGATACGAAATGACTTCAGACTATAATGAGAGAACTCGATTAATGGCCTTTTCTCAAACAGTAGGACTGATTGCATGGATTATAGTACCTTGGTTTTGGGTGATTATTGCCGATCCTGATATTTTTAGTAATCAGGCAGAAGGTGTTAGAACGATGGCTGTTTACGTAGGTATAGCATGTCTTTTTTTAGGCTTATTACCCGCCATTTTTTGTAGAGGTATGGATA
Source organism: uncultured Mesohalobacter sp. (assembly GCA_964396065.1). Taxonomy (GTDB): domain Bacteria; phylum Bacteroidota; class Bacteroidia; order Flavobacteriales; family Flavobacteriaceae; genus Psychroflexus. The sequence continues at coordinate 40,218 of CAYNCI010000020.1, forward strand.
CAGGAAATATGGATAATAGAAAAAAGCTGTCCTTTAAGACGGTTTTAAGTAATTTAAAAGATTTAATGTCCAGTATAGGACAAGCCGTAAAAAACAAACCATTTATGAAACTCTGTGGTGCAACATTTTTGGTCTTTAACGGTTACCAGATAGTAGCATCGTTTAGCTTCTTTATTTTTGTGTTTTACATTTTTAATGGTAGTTACGATGCCACAGCTACATGGCCGGCATGGTTTAGTTCTATAGGTGCTGTTGTATCTGCATTTGTAGTTATACCTATCGTATCTGTTATGGCTTCCAAGTTTGGGAAAAAGAAAGCATTTATTATTTCTACAGCACTTTCAATAGTAGGATATATTCTAAAATGGTGGTCATTTACCCCGGAAAATGTTTGGTTGTCTTTTATACCAATTCCTTTAATGTCCTTTGGATTAGGTAGTTTATTTACACTTATGATGAGTATGACAGCAGATGTTTGTGATTTAGACGAATTGGAAAATGGAATGCCTAGAAAAGAAGGTACATTTGGTGCTTTGTATTGGTGGGTTGTAAAATTAGGACAAGGTATAGCTCTAGTTGCAGGTGGTTTAGTATTAAAACTTATTGGTTTTGATGGAGATGCAGCAACACAAACAGCCGAAACACTTACGCAATTACGAATAGCTGATATTGTTATTCCCGTAGTGACTGCCGGACTTGCTATTTGGATCATGTGGAGCTATAGTTTAAGTGAAGAAAGATCACAAGAAATAAAAGAAAAACTTGAGGAAAGAAGGGGGAAACTCTAATTGTAATATTTTAATTATAAACAAATTAATACTGTAATTATGTCAATAGAATTAATTATCATTTTAATAGGAGCTGTTCTTGTTGGAGTTTCACTTGTGGGTGTTATCAAAAAAGTTATGAACACCAGATTTGGAATTGCCATAGGAATACTTGGAGTAGTCATGGTATTTTATGGAGCCTATTCTTCAGATATGGTAATGTACAACACCAAAATTGAGCAGGTAGCCACAGGAAATAAGTTAGTTATCAACGAACCTGTAAAAAATATAAAAATTATCTCTCCAGTTGCTCAAGACTCCGTGAAGTGTAGAATCCTAACCATGGGATTATATCCTGAAGGGCATAGCAAAGACATTTGGGTTCTTCTTCATCCTCAGGATGACAGGTATTATCCACAGTCGGATCATACCAATACTTCATTTAAAAGAGATGGCGAGTGGCAGGTTGTTACCCGTTTTGGAGGAGATCAAGGCGAAGCTTATGATTTAATTGTTTACGAAACAACTCCGGAAGCTTCAGAGTTTTTTTCATCTACAATTGAAAAGTGGAAAGAAACAGAAGAATATCCTGGTCTTGAAACAGCTGAAATACCTGAAGGGGCTAAAGAAGTTGATAGAATTGTGGTTTACCTTTCAAAAAACTGCCGAGGTGTATTTTAAGCTTTTCAATGTATTTAATAATGAAATGCATATAATATGCTTCTTCAATAATTTGTATTAAAATTTTATTTTAGAAAACGTTTAGATTGAATAAAAATAGTACTTTAAAAGTACCGCTAGGTCAGAAAATTGCATTTGGTGTTGGCATGTTTGCAAACCAAATGTTTCCCGCCATATTAGGTATATTTATGGTTGTTTTGGTTCAAGATTTGGGATTCCCTGGTTGGGCATGGTCACTTATTTATTTTTTTCCTCGAGTTTTTGATGCTATTACAGACCCTATAATGGGTTTTATATCAGACAATACAAAATCTAAATGGGGTAGAAGACGCCAATATGTATTTATTGGAGGTGTTTTGATGGGTGTCGCTTATATATTTATGTGGCAGTTATTCAGAGAAAATTCTTTGGAATTCAACTTTTGGTATTTTTTCTTATGGTCCATAGTTTTTTACTTAGGCCTTACAATTTTTAGTGTGCCTTATGTGGCTATGGGTTATGAAATGAGTGACGACTTTCATGAGCGAACCAACATCATGGCAGTAGCACAATGGATTGGACAATGGGCCTGGGTTATTGCACCTTGGTTTTGGGTAATAATGTACGACCCGGAATGGTTTCCATCTGCTGATGTTGCTGTAAGGGAGTTAGCGATTTGGGTAGCTATACCTTGTGCGCTTTGCGCAATTGTGCCTGCTGTTTTTATAAAAAGTGAGCCAACTCTTGACAAGGATTATGAACCGTTAGTTTTTTCTAATATCACAAATAGCCTGAAAAAAATCAAGCAAAGTTTTGTAGAAGCTTTTAAAATCGCAGAATTTAGAAAACTCTGTGGAGCTACTTTTTTAATTTTTAATGCCTTCAATACTGTTGCGGCATTAACTTTTTTTGTAATCGTTTATAAGCTTTTTAATGGAGATACTGCAGCAGCAGGATACTGGGTAGCATGGTTTGGATGTTTAGGAGCCTTAGGTACAACATGGCTTGTTATTCCTCTTGTTGCCTGGATGTCTAAAGCGTTTGGGAAGAAAAAGGCGTTTATGATCTCACAAAGTATATCTATCGTTGGGTATTTGCTGTTATGGTTTTTGTTTGTGCCGGGTAAACCTTGGCTTTATATAATTGCTTTACCCTTCTTTTCCTTTGGTATAGGGAGCCTGTTCACTATTATGATGTCTATGACGGCAGATGTAATCGACCTGGACGAAGCTAATTCAGGTTTAAGAAGAGAAGGTGTCTTTGGCGCTATCTATTGGTGGATGGTTAAAATCGGTTTTGCCATAGCCGGTGGTTTAAGTGGAATAATCATCACTGTTGTTGGATTTAGCGAAGGTGTTCCAACTATAGAACAGCAATCTGCTGTAGATGGTTTACACGCATTCTTTTGTTTTTTCCCTTTGCTGGGTACATTATTAGCAATGTTTATAATGCGTAATTATAATATTAATGAAAAAAGGGCTACAGAAATACGCCAAATACTAGAACTAAGAAAGAGAAAAGAATAGATTTGTAAATTAATTAAATTTTAAAATATGTCATACAGAAAGGATTACGAACTAACGGCAGAGTATAGAAGATTTCTAGCCTCTCTTGATGAACACAACCATACTAAGGGATTATCTTATGATGAGTTGGTTAAATTATATCATAAAATACTAAAAGCAGGACTTTCAGGGATTTGCTTTAGTATGTACGAAGACGGTCAACAGCCCGGCGATATTATTACTGAGGAGCAAGTCATGAGAAGAATGAAAATACTCCAGCCTCATATCGAGTGGGTAAGATCTTTCTCATGTATAGAAGGAAACGAATTTGTGCCTAAGGTAGCTAAAGAGCTAGGAATTAAAACCCTTGTAGGTGCATGGATTGGAGACGATAGAGAAAAGAACGAACAGGAAGTAAATGCACTTATCGAAATGGCAAATAATGGCCTTGTAGACATTGCTGCTGTTGGAAACGAAGTACTTTACAGAAATGATATTCCTCTAGAAGAACTTAAAGAACACATCAGAAAGGTAAGAGCATCAATTCCGGCAGATATTCCGGTAAGTTACGTAGACGCTTATTATGAATTTTCTGTACATCCGGATTTAACAGAAATGTGTGATGTTATTCTAACAAATTGTTACCCATTCTGGGAAAGCTGTGATATCGATTATTCATTAGCCCATATGCAACAAATGTACGGTCAAGTATTAGGCGCTGCTAGAGGTAAAAAAGTTATCATTTCTGAAACAGGTTGGCCAAGTAAAGGTGAAAGCTTAGGAGCTGCACAACCCTCTGACGAAAATTTCCTTAAATATTTTATCAATACACAATTGTGGTGTCAAAAAGCAGGAATAGATTGTATGTATTTCTCTTCTTTTGACGAATCTTGGAAAGTTGGCGACGAAGGAGACGTGGGAGCTTACTGGGGTATTTGGGATAAAGATGAAAAACTGAAATATTAACGTAATTATACATGATGTAGTAGTCATGTATAGTTAGTTTTAACACTATAACGATTGAATTTTTGTATTTTAGCCAAATAATCATATTAATTAAATTTTAAAAAATTATGAAAAAAATTACATTATTAATTGCGCTTGCGATTTCTTTCGTTGGGTTCTCTCAACAAGAAGTTGTGCAAGATTTTGAAAACTCACCTTCCATTGCAGGTTTTGAAGGTTTAGCGTCGGCTACCATTGTGCCGGATCCTTCCACGGCTGGAAATGGTCAAGTTCTTGAACTGGTGACTTCAGCAACAGGAAATCCATGGCAAGGTGCGGAAGTTGTTCTGGCCGACGATAGCGTTTTGGACTTAACTTCAGATATTACTGTAAGTGTTGATGTATGGTCAACAGTTGCATTTTCGCCAATGTTTAAAGTAGAAACTACTGGTTCTGCAACAGCAGCACCTTTTTCTGCAAATACACAAAGTCATACTGGTAGTGGATGGGAAACTCTAACCTACACATTTAATACTGGCGATGACGGAACAGCAACAGCTAATGGCCTTTATAACAAAGTGGTGTTTTTTCCAAACAGATCTTCGGACGGTACAGCTTGGAACACTCCAGTAGATGGTACTTTTTACTTCGACAACATTACAGGGGTAAAAGGATCTATAGCTTCTGGACCTACTGGAAATCCACCAACAACTGCAGCTCCAACACCACCAGCTGCACCTGATAACCAAATCATTTCTATTTACAGTGATGCTTATGCGCAACAACCTTTAAATTTTGATGCAGGCTTTTGTGGTACCGGTTCTGTAGAAGAAATTCAAGTTGCTGGTAATAATACTATATTATATAAGGGTAATGCTTGTCAGGGTATCCAATTAAATACCCCTGTCGATGCCAGCTCTTTTACAACATTTAATTTTGATTTTTACATAGATGTTGCAGTAACCGATTTTGTAGGAAAAGTTGTAAGCTTAAAATTAGTAGATACGAATGGGGCAGATCCTGATGATGTTATCGACATAGTTCTTACAGATGCATCTACACCAGTTCTTGTTGCTGGGCAATGGGTAACACTAAGTGTACCTGTAGACTTGAGTTTATTTGATACTTTTGACGAATTTGTAATTACTGCTGGAACACTAAGTAACCAATTCTATTACGATAATGTTTACCTTTCAGGAGGAACTTTAAGTAACGACGAATTTGATGTTGCTACTTTCTCTGTATATCCTAATCCTACAAGTAATGTTTGGAACATAGATACAAATAATACAAATATCCAAACAGTTGAAATATTCAATACACTTGGAAGACTAGTTAAGTCAATCGAGGTAAATGCATCAGAAATTAGTATAGATGCTAATGACTTTGCAAGCGGTATTTATTTTGCAAAAATTAATAGTCAAAACTCAAATTCAAATACAGTTAAATTAATTAAAAAGTAATTTAAGTTGTAACAAACAAAAAGTGAAGCTGTCTTGTTTTTGAGACAGCTTTTTTTCTAATATAATCCAACAAACACATGAAAAAATTATTTTTAAGCTTACTAGCTATTCTGCCTATCGCATTATACGCTCAAACATTACCCTTAGATTTTGAGGTACCCGAAGATGATGCATGGGCTGCCTTTAACGGTGCTACTGCAACAGTGGTAACAGACCCGACAGACGGAACAAATTCTGTTTTAGAATTGACTAGTAATGGTGGTGATTTCGATGGTGCTTCCATCAATTTAGGGACTTATATAGATTTGTCTGACGATAATAACAACGTTATTACATTAGAATTCTGGACACCCGATGCAACAACAAGAACACATTTATTAAAATTAGAAGGTGCTACAAATGGCACAGCAGCAACAGAATTATACTTTAATACAACAGGACCGGGTTGGCAGACAATTGCTTTAGACTTTGGACCAAATTTAGCAAATGATTACCCTATTTTAGTCCTTTTTGCAGATTCAGGTCCAAATAATACAGCTACAGGAACATATTATATTGACGTTATAGATGGGCCAAATGGCGCAGATATTTTACCTGACCCAATACCAGCTGGACCAGCACCTGTACCAAGTGCTCCAGATTCTGAAGTGTATAGCATTTACAACGACACAAACGGTTTCTCTACAACTTTCCCAGTTGTTTACCCATTTGGAACACTATCTGGTGAGCCGGATTTAGACGCTTCTGCTACAGAAAACAAAGCTTTAAAATTTAATTTTGGAGTAGCCGGTTGGGGACAAGGTGAAGGTGGACCAGACGATGTGTCTTCCTACAATTTTGTATCTTTTGATTATTGGGCTGGAGCAGGTGTAGTAGGCTTTGACTTTGTTTTAATCAGTAATAATGGTGGAGTAACAGAACACGTTTATCAGGTTGGCGTAGATGAACCAATAGTAAATGAAGCTTGGACCAAAGTTCAAGTACCAATGTCTTTCTTTACCAATATAGGCTTTGCAAGTACGGCCTTGTGGCAATGGAAAACCAGCCCGCTTAATAACAGTATAGATAACAATGGTATCGTTTATATGGATAATATCCTACTAACTCAAAATACTTTGGGGGCTGATTCTTTTGATCTTGCAGGTTTTAGTGTGTATCCTAATCCAACAAATAGTTCTTGGAATATTCAACTTGAAAATAGCAATATTCAAAATGTTGAAATATTAAATGCTTTAGGACAAACTGTTAAGATTATCAATGTTAACAATAGTAGTGTCTCCATAGACGCTACTGACTTAGCAAATGGTATTTATTTTGCAAAAATTCAAAATGAAAGTAACCAATTTCATACTACAAAGTTGGTAAAAAACTAATTATCAAGCATTACATTTTAAAACTCACATCCTAAAGATGTGAGTTTTTTTTTGGTATTTATTTAGGTTTATCTAATTTTGCAAACTTTAACAAAAAACAAATATTATGGAAAATTATGAAAATTACATTAGTAGTGCTTACGAAATGTTAATACTGTACGCTCCAAAGGCATTGGGAGCTTTATTAACGATTATTATTGGTTTTTGGTTAGCCAAAATTTTATCTTCTAAAGCCAGAAAGGCTATGGAAAGTAAGAACGTAGATGCGTCTTTAGTTCCGTTCTTAACGTCTTTGATTCTAATCCTTGTTAAAGTTCTAGTCTTATTTAGTGCGGCTTCAATGTTTGGTTTCGAAGTAACATCTTTCGTTGCCATGTTAGGTGCTTTAGCTTTCGCGGTAGGTTTAGCTTTACAAGGCCAACTAAGCCACATGGCTGCTGGGATTCTTATTTTATTCTTTAAGCCATTTAAGGTAGGCGATTTTATTGTTACAAATGGGTATTCCGGTACGGTAAAAGAAATTCAGATATTTATTACCATCCTTACTACTTTAGACAATAGAAATATCATCATTCCTAACGGTGCAATTACGAGCAATCCATTAGAAAATTTAACAGCAAACCCTATGCGTAAAGTACCAATGACATTTGGTATTGGTTATGCGGATGATATCGACAAAGCTCGAAAAGTAATAGAGCAAGTTGTAAAAAGTTGTGACAAAATAGACCACTCTCAACCGGTTGATATTTTAGTATCAGAATTAGCTGATAGTTCTGTAAATTTTGCCGTAAGACCTTGGGCAAAAACAGAAAATTACTGGGCAGTACATTTCTATATGCAAGAGCATATTAAAAAGGAGTTTGACAAAGCAGGTGTTGGTATACCATTCCCACAAATGGATGTACATTTACACAAACAAAACTAATTCTTGAAAAATAATTTTTAACCAATCGGTTAAGGCATCATGCTTTAACCGATTTTTTTATTAGTAAAAGATAGAATGATATATGTAAGAATGATTAAAGGAACTGCTATAAATTTCAACAGTATGATTAGAGTTATGGATAAGGCCAGAAAGAAGTAAATCAAAACGTTATCTTTTAGTTTTAATGATTTTAGCTTTAATGAAAACAACTCTTGTTTCATATTAAGTAAATAAGCACTAAAAATTGTTAGAATAATTAAAAAATAGGGTGATAGAATCAAATCATTCAGCCATATCGTACCTTCATATTTTAGAATAAAAGGAAAGCTTAATACTAAAATGGTATTTGCAGGTGTAGGTAATCCAATAAATTTATCGGTCTGATTTTCATCAATATTAAAATTTGCTAAGCGATAAGCTGAAGCTAATGTGATTAAAAACCCAAAAAACGAGAAAATAAGGCTATTCGACGCCAAAAATGAGTCTCCCTCACCGGAAAAGCTCATTTGCATGAGTTGAAACATAACGTAACCAGGAACAACTCCGCTTGTCACTACATCAGCTAAAGAATCTAATTGTTTTCCAAGTTCAGAACTCACCTTTAATAATCTTGCGGCCAATCCGTCGAAAAAATCAAACCCAATACCAATAGCAGAACATACACCAGCAGAAATTAAATCGCCTTTTGCAGCAAAATAAACAGCTATACATCCCATAAATAAATTTAAGAGCGTAATCAGGTTTGGTATAAATGCTTTCATAAGTGTATTAAAAATTTATTTAGTATTTGTTTTGCAAAAGCCGTTTTTAAAATACTTAATTTTGTTGCAAGATGTATTATTTTTTAAAATTAAGACGTATTTGCGCAATATGAAAAGGCAAAATAAGTTTTATATATCATAAATAAAAGTTTTACCAATACTTAGTTTTTTGTTCAGGATTTTCATTTTAGTTGTACTATCAACATTTATTTCTAGCGCTCAGACTGCGAATTACTCCAATGAATTTTTGAATATTGGAGTAGATGCTGCTGCTTTTGGTATGGCAAATGCAGTAACGGCTTCTTCCAAAGACGTAAATTCTGTTTATTGGAACCCTGCGGGCCTAGTACATCTAGAAGACTGGCAATTTTCTGCTATGCACGCCAGTTATTTTGCCAATATTGCGAACTACGATTACGTCGCAGGAGCCAAGCCTTTAGACAGAAGAAGCGCAATAGGATTTAGTATTATCAGATTTGGGGTCGACGATATCCTAAACACTACTCAACTTATAGATGCGCAGGGTAATATAGATTACAATAGGATAAGCCTTTTCTCAACTGCAGATTATGCGTTTACCATTTCATATGCCAGAAAGGCTTTAATGAAAGATTTTAGCTACGGCGTAAACGCCAAAATAATAAGAAGAATTATTGGCGACTTTGCCTCTGCTTGGGGATTTGGCTTTGATGTAGGGCTACAATATACGCCAAGCAACTGGGAACTCGGTGTTATGGCAAGAGACATCACAACTACATATAATACTTGGGTTATTGATGAAGAGCAATTTGCTACCATACAAAATGCAGTACCCGGAGAAAACCAGGAATTGCCGGAAGATACTGAAATTACATTGCCAAAGTTGCAATTAGGTGTGGCTAGAAAATTTGAATTGAATAGAGATTTTGGCCTTAAAACTGCTTTAAATTTAGATGTTAGATTTACTCAAACCAATGATATTTTAAATTCTGAAACTATGAGCGCTACACCGGCCTTAGGATTTCAAGCAGATTATTTGGATATGGTGTATTTAAGAGCCGGTATGGGTAATTTTCAAAATGTTGCTCAAATTGATGGTACCGAAAGTGTGGGCTTTCAGCCAAATTTTGGCATTGGTTTTAAATACAAGGGCATACAAATCGACTATGCTTTTACAGATATTGGAGACCAAAGTTTAGGTCTAAATTCTAATATATTCTCTCTTAAACTGGATTGGGACATGTTTAGACCTTAATCTACTTTTAAATCTTTTTTTTCATTAAAACAAAACTTAAAAAATTTTTTAAATTTATTATGCATGCATAATAAATTTTATTACATTTGGAAAGTTTTCAAATTATGAGAGATAAAACGATAGATTATGTTCTGAGGGCATCTTGGATAGCCGTATCCAAAATGTACAACGAAGAAGCAGGAAAAAAAGGGTCTACAATGGCAACTGGTTTTGTGCTGTTAAACATAGATCCCGAAGGTGGCACACCTTCGACTTCTTTAGGTCCAAAAATGGGAATTGAGTCTACTTCTCTTTCGAGAATACTAAAAACGATGGAGGATAAGAATCTGATAGTTCGTAAACCTAATCCTGAAGACGGAAGGGGTGTTTTAATATGCCTCACAGAATTTGGTATTGAGATGAGAGAGTACTCCAAAAGTGTTGTTTTAGGTTTTGATGAGACTGTAAGAGCTCATATAAGCGAAAACGATTTAGAGACATTTAAAAAAGTAGCAAAATCAATAATTGAAATTGTTTCCAATAAAAAATTCATTAGACAAAAAGTTTAATAAAATATGAAAAGACGAATAAACAAAGTTGCCATTATAGGTTCTGGTATTATGGGTAGCGGTATAGCTTGCCATTTTGCAAACATTGGTGTAGATGTTCTTTTGCTGGATATCGTACCAAGAGAACTAAACGAAAAGGAAAAGGCTCAAGGTCTTAGTTTAGAAGACAAAATTGTTAGAAACCGTATCGTGAATGATGCGTTAACAGCATCTATCAAATCTAAACCGGCGCCACTTTATCATGCCTCATTTAAAGATAGAATTACTACAGGAAATCTTGAAGATGATATTGCCAAGGTAAAAGATGTAGACTGGATCATGGAAGTCGTTGTGGAGCGCCTGGACATCAAACAGCAAGTGTTTGAAAAACTAGAGCAATACAGAACGCCTGGCACAATTATTTCTTCTAATACTTCTGGAATACCTATTCAGTTTATGAACGAGGGCCGTTCGGAAGATTTCAGAAAACATTTTGCTGTCACACACTTTTTTAACCCGCCAAGATACCTAAAGCTTTTCGAAGTTGTTCCTGGTCCTGATTGTAAACAGGAAGTAACCGACTTTTTAATGAATTATGGGGAGCAATTTTTAGGTAAGACTTCGGTTTTGGCTAAAGATACTCCTGCATTTATAGGAAATCGAATTGGTATTTTTGGAATACAGTCTCTTTTTCATCAGGTTAAAGAATTAGGGTTAACGGTAGAAGAGGTAGACAAGTTAACGGGTCCGGTAATTGGAAGGCCTAAATCAGCGACCTTTAGAACGGTTGATGTTGTTGGGCTGGACACCCTTGTTCATGTTGCTAATGGAATTTACAACAATTGCCCGGACGACGAGGCACACGACTTGTTCAAGTTACCCGACTTTATCAATTCTATGATGGAGAACAAATGGCTGGGCAGCAAAACAGGACAAGGATTTTATAAAAAATCAGTTTCTAAAGAAGGCAAAAAAGAAATTTTAGCTTTAGACTTAGATACACTAGAATACAGACCTAGCCAAAAGGCAAAATTTTCAACTTTAGAACTTACTAAAACGATTGATAAACCTATCGACCGTTTTAAGGTGCTTATTACAGGTAAAGATAAAGCGGGTGAATTCTATAGAAAAAACTTAGCAGCAATGTTTGCTTACGTTCAGCATAGGATTCCAGAAATTTCAGACGAATTATACCGCATAGACGATGCTATGAAAGCCGGTTTTGGATGGGAAAATGGGCCATTCGAAATTTGGGATGCAGTTGGCATAGAAAAAGGTATCGAGTTAATGCAAGCTGAAGGTAAAGAACCTGCAGCCTGGGTAACAGAAATGCTTGAAAAAGGTGAAAAATCTTTCTACACTGTAAAAGACGGCGCAACTTATTATTATGACATCCCGGCGAAAGCACAGACTAAAAAAACTGGACAGGAATCGTTTATCATATTAGATAACATTCGTAAAACAAAAGAAGTTTTCAAAAACAAAGGTGTTGTAATAGAAGACTTAGGCGATGGTATTCTTAATGTGGAGTTTCAATCTAAAATGAATACCATTGGAGCAGACGTTCTTGCAGGCTTAAATAAAGCAGTCGATTTAGCTGAAAAAGACTTTGATGGGCTTGTTGTAGGTAATCAAGCAGCTAATTTCTCTGTTGGTGCAAATATCGGAATGATATTCATGATGGCTGTAGAACAAGAATACGAAGAACTTAATATGGCTATTAAGTATTTCCAGGATACGATGATGCGTATGCGTTATTCGTCTATCCCAACAATCGCTGCGCCACATGGTATGGCTTTAGGAGGTGGTTGTGAGTTGTCTATGCACGCAGACAAGGTGGTTGCAGCTGCAGAAACATACATTGGATTAGTAGAATTTGGCGTAGGTGTAATCCCTGGCGGTGGTGGTTCGAAAGAAATGGCGCTTAGAGCGCAGGACACTTTCCATAAAGGCGATGTAGAATTAAATGTGCTTCAGGAATATTTCCTTACCATTGGTATGGCAAAAGTCGCAACATCCGCTTACGAAGCTTATGATTTAGGTATCCTACAGAAAGGAAAAGATATCGTTGTGGTTAATAAAGATCGTCAGATTGCCACGGCAAAAGCCCACGCAAGAATGATGGCCGATGCCGGGTATACTAAACCTGTTAAACGAAAAGACATAAAAGTATTAGGAAAACAAGCGCTTGGGATGTTCTTAGTAGGAACAGACGCGATGAATGCTAGTCACTACATCAGCGAACACGATCAGAAAATCGCAAATAAGCTTGCTTATGTTATGGCTGGTGGCGATTTGTCAGAACCCACTATGGTTACAGAACAATACTTGTTAGACTTAGAACGAGAAGCATTTTTATCACTTTGTACAGAGCGAAAAACTTTAGAAAGAATTCAACATATGTTGAAAACAGGTAAGCCTTTAAGAAATTAGAAATGGGTAAATAGTACAAAGTACATAGTATAAAGTATCAAGTGCGGAAAATATAAAACTATAATAGGAATATTTAAAATTATGTATCTAAAATAGAATAAAATGCATCGATTTGAAGAACTTAAGATCTGGCAAAAAGCCATGGATATAACGGAAAACTGTTATAGAATAAGCGAAGAGTTTCCTGTAGAAGAAAAATACGGATTAACATCTCAACTAAGAAGAAGCTCAGTTTCAATTCCTTCAAATATTGCCGAGGGTGCCGGTAGAAATACGAATGGGGAGTTTAAACAATTTCTAGGAATAGCTAATGGTTCTTCATTTGAATTACTTACACTGTTATACCTTTCAAAAAGGTTAAATTTAATTACAAACGAAAAAGTTAAACCAATTATAAATCAAGTTGTTGAAGTGACAAAGATGAATTATTCACTTCAAAAATCACTTACCTAGTCTTAATACTTAATACATAAAATCTTAATACAATGAGTAAAACCGCATATATAGTAAAAGCATACAGAACAGCAGTTGGAAAAGCACCAAAGGGACTGTTTAGATTTAAACGTGCAGACGAGTTAGGCGCAGAAACTATTCAGCATATGATGAAAGAGCTTCCTCAATTGGATGTAAAAAGAGTAGACGATGTGATGGTTGGGAACGCTATGCCGGAAGGCTCCCAAGGGCTTAACATGGCAAGGTTTATTTCTTTAATAGGACTTAATAGTGTAGATGTTCCCGGAGTAACTGTCAACAGGTTTTGTTCTTCTGGTTTGGAAACTATTGGTATGGCTGTAGCAAAAATACAAACAGGTATGGCCGATTGTATCATAGCCGGCGGCAGCGAAAGTATGAGCTCCGTGCCAATGACAGGTTTTAAACCGGAACTCAATTACGATACTGTTAAGGCAGGGCATGAAGAGTACTATTGGGGAATGGGTAATACTGCAGAAGCAGTGGCCAATCAATTTAAAGTATCTCGCGAAGACCAAGACGAGTTTGCTTACAATTCACACATGAAGGCTTTAAAAGCACAAGCCGAAAATAGATTTCAAGACCAAATTGTTCCCATAGACGTTTCGCAAACATATCTTGACGAAAACGGGAAAAAAGCCACAAAAACTTATACCGTTACTAAGGATGAAGGTCCAAGAAAAGGAACAAACCTTGATGCTTTAGCCAAATTAAGACCTGTTTTTGCTCAGGGTGGTAGTGTAACTGCAGGAAACTCCTCACAAATGAGTGATGGCGCCGCATTTGTAATGGTCATGAGTGAAGACATGGTCAAAGAATTAAATCTCGAACCCATCGCAAGATTAGTAAGTTATTCAGCAGCAGGTGTAGAACCAAGAATTATGGGTATTGGTCCTGTAAAAGCTATTCCAAAAGCTCTCAAACAAGCCGGGCTTCAACAAAAAGATTTGGACTTAATAGAGCTTAACGAAGCATTCGCCTCACAGTCATTAGCTGTGATTAGAGAATTGGATCTTAATCCGGACATTATTAATGTAAATGGCGGAGCAATCGCATTAGGCCATCCGCTAGGTTGTACAGGTGCAAAACTGTCTGTTCAACTTTTTGATGAAATGCGAAAAAGAGATATGAAAAACAAATATGGTGCTGTAACAATGTGTGTTGGAACAGGTCAAGGCGCATGTGGGATATTTGAATTTTTAAACTAAATCCCATCAAAATTAACCCTTTGGGAAGATTATTTTAAATTGAAAAGGATAAAATTATTTATTAACTAAAAAAACACCCTAAAAAAGCAATCTCCTTTGGAGAGGATAGGTAAAGGATTATGGAAACACTAGAAAAACAAAAAGATTTATTGAGAGGAGGACAATTTCTTGTCAAAGAAACGAACTGTGAGGATGTATTTACTCCAGAAGATTTTAACGAGGAGCAGTTAATGATGAAAGAGGCGGTCATGGAGTTTAACGAACGCGAAGTGATTGCGCACAGAGAACGCTTTGAAAAGAAAGACTATGCATATACAGAAGAGTGCATGGAAAAAGCCGGAGATCTTGGCTTTTTAGGTGTTGCAGTACCCGAAGAATATGGTGGTATGGGTATGGGGTTTGTTTCCACAATGTTAGTATGTGAATATATTTCAAGTGGTTCAGGCTCGTTTAGTACTGCCTTTGGTGCTCATACTGGTATTGGTACAATGCCTATTACGCTCTACGGAACAGAAGAACAGAAAATGAAGTACGTGCCAAAATTGGCAAGTGGCGAGTGGTTTGGTGCGTATTGCTTAACCGAGCCTGGTGCTGGTAGTGATGCAAATTCAGGTAAAACAACAGCGGAATTAACCGAAGACGGCAAGCACTACAAAATCAATGGCCAGAAAATGTGGATTTCTAATGCTGGATTCTGTAACCTCTTTATTGTTTTTGCAAGAATTGAAGACGATAAGAATATTACTGGATTTATTCTAGAAAATAATCCCGAAAATGGAATTACACTTGGTGAAGAAGAGCATAAGTTAGGTATTCATGCAAGCTCAACAAGACAAGTTTTCTTTAATGATACAATGGTGCCTGTTGAAAACATGTTAGCGGGCAGAGGCGAAGGCTTTAAGATTGCAATGAATGCTCTAAACGTAGGTAGAATTAAACTAGCTGCAGCCTGTTTAGATTCTCAAAAAAGAGTAATCACCACAGGTGTTCAATATGCTAACGAACGTAAGCAATTTAAAACACCTATTGCCGAATTTGGTGCCATAAAGCAAAAATTGGCAGAGATGGCAACAAGTGCATACGCCGGAGAAGCAGCTTCTTATAGAGCGGCCAAAAATATTGAAGATAGAATAGCTATTCGTTTAAATTCAGGTAATACGCATCAGGAAGCAGAGTTAAAAGGTGTTGAAGAATATGCTATAGAATGTTCTATATTGAAAGTGGCCGTTTCAGAAGATATTCAGAATTGCTCAGATGAAGGAATTCAGATTTTTGGTGGAATGGGCTTTTCTAAAGATACACCAATGGAAGCGGCATGGCGTGATGCGCGTATTGCCAGAATTTATGAAGGTACAAACGAAATTAATAGAATGTTGTCTGTTGGTATGTTGGTGAAAAAAGCCATGAAAGGCCATGTAGACTTATTAGGTCCAGCGACTGCAGTAGCAGATGAACTTTTAGGCATTCCTTCTTTTGATATTCCGGATTATTCAGAATTATTTGCTGAAGAAAAAGACATGCTCAAAAAGCTTAAGAAAGTCTTTTTAATGGTGGCAGGATCTGCGGTTAAGAAATATGGTACAGATTTGGAATCGCATCAGCAAATTTTACTAAATGCGTCTAACATATTAATCGAAATTTATTTGGCAGAATCTGCATTGCTTAGAGCAGAGAAAAACGCTAAACGTTTTGGGGAAGAAGCACAAAAAGAGCAAATCGCTATGGCAAAATTATATTTATTTAATGCCGTTGAAATTACAAAGAAAAATGCCATGGAAGGCATCATCTCGTTTGCTGAAGGCGATGAGCAGAAAATGATGTTAATGGGACTAAAACGTTTCACTAAATACACAAATTATCCGAATGTAGTAGAACTAAGAAATACGATTGCAGAAAAAGTTAAAGCAGAAAACAAGTATTGTTTTTAGTTATAGCTATTAATTTTATTTCTTAAACGAATCGCCTGTATATTAGTTTATAGGCGATTTTTTTATATGTTTGATTTTAATGTACTAACCTAAACTCTATTCTTATGAAAAAAATTACACTTTTATTTTTGTTATGCGTGTCCTCATTGATAGCACAAATTCCACAAAATTATCTTGAAGTTACCATAACCGACAGTGTAAATGCTAGTCAGGGTACTGCGTTAGTAACCAGTCTGGCAAGTAGCGCTCAGTCCATTATTGCGACCTACACAGATTTAACATCTTTTCAAAATGATATCACTGCCAATTGTAGTGATGCCACTCTGGTTTTAGAAGATTTTTCGAATGGACCATCTGATGTTATGGATTGTGGTACGTCAGTGAGTAGCGCTGGTGACGGTTGTTTTGCAGCCGGAGAGTTGGAAGCCGGATTTATCATCACTGCTTCAGATGGTATGGCAAATACCAATGTTGTGTCTATATCTTCCTTAACCATAGGCAATGCAGACCCGTTGGTTGGAGCAATTTCTTTTGCTGATTTTACAATTGTAACATTTACACCAGCTGTGTATGCTGTAGCCTTTGACGTTTGGGAAAACGATGATCCTACTACAGCAATTAGAATCTATGGCAACTCGGGTAATCTGATAAATTCTTATAATGTAAATACACCTACGAATACTCAAACTTTTTTTGGATTCATTTCAGATGAAGAAGTTGGAAGGGTAGAATTAGAAGGGAATAATAACAGTGGCGAACTCATTGGAAAACTTTACTTTGGTGCAAATTGCAGTGCACTCTCAACTCAGGACATTTTAGATTTTAAAGTTTCCTTTTATCCAAATCCCGCAGCGGACAATATCATTTTTAATTTGACTAGCGGAATAAATCTATCAACGGTTACAGCAATAGATGTTCTGGGAAAAAGAACTAAATTAGATATTTCCGAAGGTAATGTTGTGGATGTAACTCCGCTTGCCAATGGAACATATATATTGAACATAGAAACTCCCAACGGAACTCTGACAAAAAAGCTGATAAAGAAATAGCTGCTTAGTACCTCATTTAACCCGGATTATGTATTAGAACTTTGTGATGAGAATCAAAAACACAATAAATCAG